>NZ_JBVHXA010000016.1:0-66844 GCF_055563935.1 Streptomyces sp. NPDC029169 | reverse complement strand
GGGGGGGGGGTGATCCGGGCTTTGGTGGGGTGTGGGGTGGTTGGTTGGTTCTGCGTCTTTTGTCGGTTGGAGCTCTCCGCGGTGGTTCGTGTTCCCCCCCCCCCCCCCCCCCCCCCCACCGTCGTGTCACCCGTGCCACGACCTCCACAGCGCGGCATACGCGCCGTCCGCCGCCACCAGCTCGTCGTGGCTGCCGAGCTCGGTGATCCGGCCCTCCTCGACGACCGCGATCACGTCCGCGTCGTGCGCGGTGTGCAGGCGGTGGGCGATGGCGACGACCGTGCGGCCGTCCAGGACGCGGGCGAGCGAGCGCTCCAGATGGCGGGCCGCCCGCGGGTCGAGGAGCGAGGTCGCCTCGTCCAGGACCAGGGTGTGCGGATCGGCGAGCACCAGCCGGGCGAGGGCGATCTGCTGGGCCTGCGCCGGGGTGAGCGCGAGCCCGCCCGAGCCGACCTCGGTGTCCAGACCCTCGTCGAGCGCCCGTGCCCAGCCGTCCGCGTCGACCGCGCCGAGCGCCGCCCACAGCTCGGCGTCCCCCGCACCCGTCCGGGCGAGCAGCAGATTGTCGCGGAGCGAACCGACGAAGACATGGTGCTCCTGGTTGACCAGGGCCACGTGCTCACGGATCCGCTCGGCCGGCATCTTCGCCAGCTCGGCCGCGCCGAGCGTCACCGAGCCGGTCCGCGGGGCGTAGATGCCCGCGAGCAGCCGGCCCAGCGTCGACTTGCCGGCGCCGGACGGGCCGACGAGGGCGAGACGCGTGCCAGGGGCGACGTCCATCGACACCTGGTGCAGCACGTCGACCCCCTCGCGGTAGCCGAAGTGCACCTCGTCCGCGCGGACGGCCCGCCCCTCGGGACGTACGCTCCCGTCACCGGCGTCCGGCTCGATGTCACGGACGCCGACGAGCCGGGCCAGCGACACCTGGGCCACCTGCAGCTCGTCGTACCACCTGAGGATGATCCCGACCGGCTCGACCAGCATCTGGGCGAGCAGCGCACCCGTGGTCAGCTGCCCCACGTCGATCCAGCCCTGGAGCACGAACACCCCGCCGAGCAGCAGGACGCCCGCCAGGACCATGGTGTGCGTGAGGTTGATGACCGGGAACAGCACCGAGCGCAGGAAGAGGGTGTACCGCTCCCATGCCGTCCACTCGGCGATCCGCCGGTCCGACAGGGTGATGCGGCCCGCGCCCAGGCGGTGCGCCTCGACCGTGCGGCCCGCGTCGACGGTCTCGGCGAGCACCGCGGCGACCGCCGCGTAACCGGCGGCCTCCGAGCGGTACGCCGACGGTGCCCGCTTGAAGTACCAGCGGCAGCCCACCACCAGCAGCGGTGCCGCCACGACGAGGGCGAGGGCGAGCGGCGGTGCCGTGGCAAGAAGACCGCCGATCAGCAGCCCGGCCCAGACCACTCCGATCGCCAGCTGGGGCACGGCCTCCCGCATGGCGTTGGCCAGCCGGTCGATGTCCGTGGTGATACGGGACAGCAGGTCGCCGGTCCCGGCCCGTTCGAGAACGCCCGGCGGCAGCCCGACCGACCGTACGAGGAAGTCCTCGCGCAGGTCGGCCAGCATCTCCTCGCCCAGCATCGCGCCGCGCAGCCGGACCAGCCGTACGAAGAAGGTCTGGACGAGGAGCGCGAGCACGAACAGGGCGACGGTGCGCCCCAGATGGAGCTCGCGCGCCCCCTCGGAGAGCCGGTCGACGAGCGAGCCGAGCAGGTACGGGCCCACCATCGAGGCGATCACCGCGACCGCGTTGACGCCGATGAGCAGCGCGAACGCCGTGCGGTGGCGGCGCAGCAGCTCCCGTACATAGGAGCGCACGGTCGCGGCCGTGCCCACGGGCAGGGTCGTCGCCGAGGTGGGGGCCGCCGGGTCGTACGCCGGTGGCGCGAGGCCGATCATGCGGACTCTCCTTCGAGCTCTGGTTCCCGCTTGAGTGCCGGGGCCGCCTGTTCGTCGTCGGTCTCGCGGGTGACGACCGCCCGGTAGCGCGGTTCGGTACGCAGGAGGTCGCGGTGCGTGCCGACGGCCACCACCTCGTCGTCGTGGACGAGCGCCACCCGGTCGGCCCGGTCGAGCAGCAGCGGCGAGGAGGCCAGGACCACCGTCGTACGGCCCTCGCGCAGCCCCCGCACTCCGGCGGCGACGCGTGCCTCGGTGTGGGAGTCGACCGCCGAGGTCGGCTCGTCGAGCACCAGCACCTCCGGGTCGGTCACCAGGGAGCGGGCCAGTGCCAGGCGCTGGCGCTGGCCACCGGAGAGGGACCGGCCGCGCTCGGTGATCCGGGTGCGCATCGGGTCGCCGTCGGTGTCCACGGACGCCAGCGCGAGCGCGTCCAGCACGTCCCCGCACTGGGCCGCGGCCAGGGCCTCCTCGGGGCGGACCGCGCCCGAGGAGGGCACGTCGAGCAGCTCGTGGAGCGTGCCCGAGAGCAGGACCGGGTCCTTGTCCTGGACGAGGACGGCGGTACGGGCCGTGTCGAGGGCCAGTTCGTCGAGCGGCACCCCGCCGAGCAGGACCGAGGTGTGCCCTTCGCCCGGCTCGGTGGGATGCCCGCCGAGCCGGTCCGCGAGCCGCCCGGCCGCGTCCGGGTCGCCGCAGACGACGGCCGTGAAGCAGCCGACGGGGGCGAGCAGCCCGGTGACCGGGTCGTACAGATCGCCCGTCGCCTTTGCGTGGCCGCCCGTCGTGGTGGTGGTCCGCGTCAGCGAAAGGACCCGCGCCGCGCGCTTGGCGGAAGGCCGGGAGAAGGAGTAAGCCATGGCGATCTCCTCCACGTTCCGCAGAGGATGCAGCAGCAGCGCCACCGCGCCGTAGACGGTGACCAGTTCGCCGACCGCGATCCGCCCGTCGAGCGCGAGCCGCGCCCCGTAGGCGAGTACACCCACCAGGAGCAGACCCGGGAGCAGGACCTGGACGGCTGTGATCAGGGCCCACATCCGGGCGCTGTGGACGGCGGCGCGGCGGACCTCCTGGGAGGCGGCCCGGTAGCGGCCGAGGAAGAGTTCCTCGCCGCCGATGCCGCGCAGCACGCGCAGCCCGGCCACGGTGTCCGAGGCGAGCTCGGTGGCCCGGCCCGCCTTCTCGCGCTGGATGTCGGCCCGCCGGGTGGCCCGGGGGAGCAGGGGCAGCACGGCCAGGGCGAGGACGGGCAGGCCGAGGACGACCAGCACGCCGAGGGCCGGCTGGTAGACCACGAGACCGACGCAGACCAGGACCATCGTCAGCGCGGCCGCCGCGAACCGCGACATCGCCTCGACGAACCAGCCGATCTTCTCGACGTCTCCGGTGGAGACGGCCACGACCTCGCCGGCGGCGACCCGACGGGTCAGGACGGAACCGAGCTCGGCGGTCTTGCGCGCGAGCAGCTGCTGGACGCGGGCCGCGGCGGTGATCCAGTTGGTGACGGCGGTGCGGTGCAGCATCATGTCGCCGACCGCGATGCCCGTGCCGAGCAGGGCGAGCAGCCCGCCCACGAGCGCGAGCCGTCCGCCGTCGCGGTCCACGACGGCCTGCACGGCGAGGCCGACGGCGAGCGACAGACCGGCGATGCTGAGCTGGAGGAGCAGTCCCCACAGCAACGACTTCGCCTGCCCGCCGAGTTGGTTGCGGCCGAGCCAGACGAGGAACCGGGTGCCCGAGCGGACATCGGGGACTCCTGGGTCGGCGTACGGTAGATCGCGAATCTGCATGGCTTCCCAGGGGCTTCGGGTTCGGCGGGCGGAGTTGTCGGGGGTGGCTGAAACCGTGCAAGGTTCGCGCCGATGGACCGCCCGCGGCAATCGAATTTCCCGCATCGAGGCACAGAACCGGCCAAGGTGCCCCCGCCCCTCCCGACGCTCCCCGCCACCCGGACCCCGTTCCTTTCCCGAAGGACCGCGGGCCCCGGCAGGTGCGAGCCGGGCCCCGCGTGGGTCGCTACGGGGCCGGCTTCGCCGAGTCCACGCCGGAGCGGGCCTTCTTCCACTCGCCGCGCGTGAAGTCGGGGATCGCCTGCGGCGCGCCCTTGGCCTTGATCGAGGCGTGGCTGAGCGGCACCGGGGCCGTCCAGGTCGCCGCGTCGTACACGTCGAAGTCGGGGACCAGACCGAGCTTCATGCACTGCATCAGCCGGTAGATCATGATGTAGTCCATCCCGCCGTGCCCGCCGGGCGGATTGGCGTGTTCCTTCCACAGCCAGTGGTCGAACTCTGCGGCGTACGTCTCGAAGTCGCCCCACTGGTGACCCTGGTGGTCCGGCTCCAGATAGATCCGGGCCGGGTAGTCCTCGAACACGCCTCGGGTTCCGCCCAGGCTGTTGATCCGGCTGTACGGGTGCGGAGTCGAGACGTCGTGCTCCAGCCGGATCAAGCGGCCCTTCGCCGTCTGGACCAGACTGATCGTCCGGTCGCTCTCGATGTACGTCTCCTTCCAGCTCGGGTCGCTCGGCGGCATGTTCGCCGCCCGGTACTCGGCGAGCCCCAGCGCCGGCGTCCCGAAGCTGCTGATGCTGACCACCCGGTCGCCCCGGTTGACGTCCATGTAGTTGGCGACCGGACCGAGGCCGTGGTTCGGGTAGAGCTCGCCCCGCAGCCGCGTGTGCCAGAGCCGGCGCCAGGGGCCCTCGTAGTACGTGGGCGAGAACATCCGCTCGCGCAGATCGTGGTTGTACGCCCCCGCCCCGTGCAGCAGGTCCCCGAACCTGCCCGCGTGCGCCATCCGCAGGACCCGCATCTCGTTGCGGCCGTAACAGCAGTTCTCGAGCTGCATGCAGTGGCGCCGGGTCTGCTCGGAGAGGTCGACCAGCTCCCACAGGTGGTCCAACGTCATGGCGACCGGACACTCCACGCCGACGTGCTTGCCGTTCAGCATCGCCGTCCTGGCCATCTCGAAGTGGAGCTCCCAGGGCGTCGCCACATAGACGAAGTCCAGGTCGGAGCGGGTGCAGAGGTTCTCGTAGTCGTCCTCGCCGTGGGCGTACACGGCGGGCGCGGGCTGTCCGGCGGCGACGACCTTGGCCGTGGCACGCTCCGTCTTCTGCCTGACGGGGTCGCAGACCGCGACGACCCGGACCCAGGGGAGGAAGAGGAAGAGGTCGATCATGCTGCCGCCCCGGTTGCCGAGGCCGACGATCCCGACCCGGACCGTGGAGCGCCCCTCGAAGGGGACACCGGCCATGGTGGCGCCTCTGCGCCCAGGTGCCCCGACGGTCTGTTCGGTCTGCGCGGAGGTCTCCGCGGCTGCCGCGGCGGCCGCGGGCGAGGCGGCCTCGGCGTTGCCGGCGCCCAGGGCGCCGAGGCCGATGCCCGCTCCCGCGACCCCGGCCGTGGTCCGCAGGACGGAGCGACGGCTCGGCGGCTGCGGTGCGTTGTCGTTCATGGAACCTCCAGTGGCTGTGTGCACGGCCGGCTCATGAATCCCGCTCAGGACCCTGGCCGTTGAGACTGGTGGTACGCAAGGGCGCGGATCGGACTCTTGCGACGGGTGGATGGACTCTTCCATTCCTGATCACCGGACCATGCGGACGAGGAGGGCCACTCACCCACATGGGGTAAGGGGCCCTCGTCGTGTCGCGTGGGTGTCAGGGGCGCGTCGCGCGCTCCAGGGCGAGCAGCGCGGACTGGTAGCTCCGGCCGGTCGCCCGGTCCATGCCGATCTCACACATCCGGTTCGCCGACAGATGGACGTCGAACGGACGCGCCGTCACCTCGGCCGCCTCGCGCGCCGTGGCCGAGGCCGTCAGCTCCGGATGCAGCATGCCCCGGTCGCCGGCGAAGGCACAGCAGCCCGCGTCGGCCGGTACGACGACCTCCTCGGCGCACGCCCGGGCCAGCGCCGTCAACTGCTCCTCGTCGCCCAGATGCCGCATGGAACAGGTCGGATGGACCACCGCCGAGCCCACCGTGCGCCGCACATCAAGACGGGGCAGCAGCTCGTCGGCCGCCCACACCAGCGAGTCGACGACCGTCAGCTCCGCATGCAACGCGCGGTTGTCCTCGGTGAGATACGGCACCACCTCGTGTGCAATGCCGAGCGTGCACGAGGACGCGTCGACCACCAGCGGCAGCCGCCCGCCCGCCGTCCAGCCCCAGGCCGCCTCCACGATCCGGTTGGCCATCACCTCGGTTCCGCGCTCGTACCCCTTGGAGTGCCAGATCGTCGCGCAGCACGTACCCGCCACGTCCTCCGGGATCCACACCGGCCTGCCCGCCCGGCCGGAGAGCGCCACCACTGCCTCGGGGAGGGAGGGCCCCCGCAGCCCCTCGGGACCGCCGAAGATCCGGTTCACGCAGGCCGGGTAGTACACGGCGACGGCCGCCGGGCGGTGGGTGCGGGGGAGACGGCGGGCCGCCGGGCCCGGGATCTCCGGCAGCCACTCCGGTACGAGATCGGGCCGCACCGCCTTGCGCGCCAGGCCCGTCACCGAGCCGAGGAGCCGGTCACCGATCCGGTCGGCCGCGGCGACGGCGAGCCGGGCCGAGGCCTCCACGGCACGGAAGTTCCTGGCCGCGAGCGCCGCGATCCGTTCCTCGCCCGGCGAGTGCCGCCGGTGCCGGAACTCCTTCATCAGCGCCCCGGTGTCGATCCCGACCGGGCAGGCCAGCTTGCACGTCGAGTCGCCGGCGCAGGTGTCCACGGCGTCGTAGCCGTACTCCTCCAGGAGGCTCGCCTCCACCGCGGAACCGTCGCCCTGCCGCATCATCTCCCGGCGCAGCACGATGCGCTGGCGCGGAGTCGTCGTCAGGTCGTTGCTGGGACAGGTCGGTTCGCAGAAGCCGCACTCGATGCACGGGTCGGCGATCGCCTCCACCGTCGGGATCGTCTTGAGACCGCGGAGATGGGCCTGCGGGTCGCGGTCGAGGACGATCCGCGGGGCGAGCACCCCGTCGGGATCGATGACCTCCTTGGTGCGCCACATCAGCTCCGTCGCCTTCGGCCCCCACTCCAGCTCCAGGAACGGGGCGATGTTGCGCCCGGTGGCGTGCTCGGCCTTGAGCGAGCCGTCGAACCGCTCCACCGTCAGCTTGCAGAACTCGTCCATGAACGCGGCGTACCGCTCCACGTCGCCGGGGTCGGCCGCGTCGAAGGCCAGCAGGAAGTGCAGATTGCCGTGGGCGGCGTGACCGGCCACGGCCGCGTCGAAACCGTGCCGTGACTGCAGCTCCAGGAGCTCCGTACAGGCCTCGGCGAGCCGGGCCGGCGGTACGGCGAAGTCCTCGGTGATCAGCGTCGTACCGGAGGGACGCGAGCCGCCCACCGCGGTCACGAACGCCTTGCGCGCCGTCCAGTAGCCGGCGATCGTCCGGGGATCGCGGGTGAAGGCGTTGTCCACCGAGGCGACGGGCGCGACCAGTTCCAGCCCGTCCAGGACCTCCGCGGCCGCCTGCTCGTACGCCTCCTGCGTGGCGGTGTCCGGGGCGCGGAACTCCACGAGCAGCGCCGCCGTCTCCTTGGGCAGCTCCGCCCAGTCGGCGGGCACGCCGGGGACACGGACCGAGGCGCGCAGGGTGTTGCCGTCCATCAGCTCGACCGCGATCGCCCCGGCCTCGTTGAAGCGCGGCACGGCGGCGGCCGCAGTGGGCAGTGAGGGGAAGAACAGCAGGGCCGTGGAGACCTGACGGTCCAGCGGAAGCGTGTCGAAGACGACCTCGGAGATGAACCCGAACGTGCCCTCCGAGCCGACCATCAGCCCGCGCAGGATCTCCACCGGGGTCGCGCCGTCCAGGAACGCGTCCAGGCGGTAGCCGTTGGTGTTCTTGATGGCGTACTTGGCGCGGATGCGGGCGACTAGCTCCGGATCTGCCTCGATCTCCGCCTTGAGCGCCATCAGCCCCGCGCACAGGCGCGGATCGGCGCGCGCGAGTTCCTCGTCGGCGGCCGGGTCGCCGGTGTCGACGACGGTGCCGCTCGGCAGCACGAAGGTGAGGGAGGCGACGGTCCGGTACGCGTTCCTGGTCGTCCCCGCCGTCATGCCCGAGGCGTTGTTGGCGACGACCCCGCCGATCGTGCAGGCGATGGCGCTCGCGGGATCGGGCCCGAGGACCCGGCCGTGGCGGGCGAGGGCGGCGTTGGCCCGGACGACGGTGGTGCCGGGGCGGATCCGGGCGCGGGCGCCGTCGTCGAGGACCTCGATCCCGGCCCAGTGGCGGCGCACGTCGATGAGGATGTCCTCGCCCTGCGCCTGCCCGTTCAGACTGGTCCCGGCCGCCCGGAAGACCACCTCGCGGCCCTTGCCGTGGGCGTACGAGAGGACGGCGGAGATGTCGTCGATGTCCTCCGCGACCACGACGACCTGCGGCACGAAGCGGTAGGGGCTGGCGTCGGAGGCGTACCGCACCAGGTCGGAGATCTTCGAGAGCACCTTCTCCGGTCCGAGGAGCGCCACCAGTTCCTCCCGCAGTCCGCGCGGGGTCCCCCGTGACTGGAGGTCGGGGACCCGGTCCGGGGCGGCCTGCCGCTTCGTACCGGGGCGCAGGGCCTGCGGGTTCGGCTCCAGCAGTGGCATGGCACGGCTCCCCTCGGCGCTCCCGGCGCCCGCGCGGTCAGCAGCGGCGCTCCGGCACGTGGTCGACCAGAGCGGACAGCAGACCTCCGAGCACCTCGCGCTGATCGACGGTCAATGGAGCAAGGATGTCCTCTGCCGCCGCCCTCCGCGCGCTGCGCAACGCGCGCAGGGTGTCGCGTCCGGCGTCGGTGAGCTCGATCCTGACCACCCGTCGGTTCGTCGGATCGGCGACGCGGCGCACCCGGCCGGCGGCCTCCAGTCCGTCCACGAGACTGGTGACAGCCCGGGGGACGACCTCCAGACGCTCGGCGAGATCGGCCATCCGGGGCGGATGGTCGTAGTGCGCGACCGTGCGCAGCAGCCGGGACTGGGCGGGCGTGATGCCGACCGGCTCCAGAAGCCGCTTCTGACTGCGCTGGAGGCGTCGGGTGAGGCGCAGCAACTGCTCGGCGAGTAGGCCGTCGGCGTCGGGCGTGTTCATGAGGGAACATTATCAGGACCTGGCTCATTGTGAGTATAGGTAACAATGAGCTATGCTCTGATCGACTTGACTGATCGCACCCCTCGTAGGAGCCCATGCGTCACCACGAAGAGTCCGACTGGACACCACCACCACGCGATTCCGTGCAGCCCAAGGAGCCCGCCCAGATGCGGCGCATCCTGCGGCTCTTCCGTCCCTACCGCGGCCGTCTCGCCCTCGTCGGCCTGCTCGTCGGCGCCTCGTCCCTCGTGACGGTCGCCTCGCCCTTCCTCCTCAAGGAGATCCTGGACACCGCGATCCCGCAGGGCCGGACCGGGCTGCTCAGCCTGCTCGCCCTCGGCATGATCGCCACCGCCGTGATCACCAGCGTCTTCGGCGTGCTCCAGACCCTCATCTCCACCACCGTCGGCCAGCGGGTCATGCACGATCTGCGCACCGCGGTCTACGGCCGGCTGCAGCGGATGCCGCTCGCCTTCTTCACCCGTACGCGCACCGGCGAGGTGCAGTCCCGGATCGCCAACGACATCGGCGGCATGCAGGCGACGGTCACCTCGACCGCCACCTCCCTCGTCTCCAACCTCACCGCCGTCGTCGCCACCGTCGTCGCGATGCTCGCGCTCGACTGGCGGCTCACCCTCGTCTCGCTGCTCCTGCTGCCCGTCTTCGTCTGGATCAGCAGACGCGTCGGCCGCGAGCGCAAGAAGATCACCACCCAGCGGCAGAAGCAGATGGCCGTCATGGCCGCGACCGTCACCGAGTCGCTCTCCGTAAGTGGCATCCTCCTCGGCCGCACCATGGGCCGCTCCGACTCTCTGACCACGTCCTTCGCCGAGGAGTCCGAGCGCCTCGTCGACCTCGAAGTACGCTCCTCCATGGCCGGACGCTGGCGGATGTCCACCATCGGCATCGTCATGGCCGCCATGCCCGCGCTGATCTACTGGGCCGCGGGGCTCGCCCTCCAGGCCGGAGGCCCGGCCATCTCGCTGGGCACGCTGGTCGCCTTCGTCTCGCTCCAGCAGGGCCTGTTCCGGCCCGCGGTGAGCCTGCTCTCCACCGGCGTCCAGATACAGACCTCCCTCGCCCTCTTCCAGCGGATCTTCGAGTACCTCGACCTGCCCGTCGACATCACCGAACCCGAGAAGCCGGTCCGTCTGGAGAAGATCAGCGGCGAGGTGACGTTCGAGAACGTCGACTTCCGCTACGACCCCGAGGCGGCCGGCCGCCCGACGCTCGCCACCATCGACCTGACCGTCCCGGCCGGCGGCAGCCTCGCCGTGGTCGGGCCGACCGGTTCCGGCAAGTCCACCCTCAGCTATCTCGTGCCCCGGCTCTACGACGTGACCGGCGGCCGAGTGCTGCTCGACGGCGTCGACGTCCGCGACCTCGACTTCGACACCCTCGCCCGGGCGGTGGGCGTGGTCTCCCAGGAGACGTACCTCTTCCACGCCTCCGTCGCCGACAACCTGCGCTTCGCCAAGCCCGACGCCACGGACGAGGAGATCCGCGCCGCCGCCCGCGCCGCGCAGATCCACGACCACATCGCCGCACTGCCCGACGGGTACGACACCCTCGTCGGCGAGCGCGGCTACCGCTTCTCGGGCGGCGAGAAGCAGCGCCTGGCGATCGCCCGCACCATCCTGCGCGACCCGCCCGTGCTGATCCTCGACGAGGCGACCAGCGCCCTGGACACCCGTACCGAACACGCCGTACAGCAGGCCATCGACGCCCTCTCCGCAGGACGCACCACCATCACGATCGCCCACCGGCTCTCCACCGTCCGGGACGCGGACCAGATCGTGGTCCTCGAAGCCGGCCGGATCGCCGAACGCGGCACGCACGAGGAGCTCGTCGAACGGGACGGGCGGTACGCGGCCCTGGTGCGCCGCGACGCACACACGAACGTTGTTCCTCAGAACGTGTGATCGTCCTCCCAGGGGGGATGCGGCGCCGCCGCATGCGGGCTCCGAGGTTTCGCGGGCGGGCCGGGTTAGCGTGCGCCCATGACGCACCGGACCTGGCAGCCCGAACACCGTCGCCGCCGCAACCGGCTCACCCGGCGCGGCCGGTTCGCCCTGCTGATCGGCGCGGCCCTCGCCGTGGCCGCGGCGATCATCGTCCCCCTGCTGCTCCTCGGCGAGGACGAGCCCGTCCCCGAGAAGCAGCGGACCCTGCTCATCCCCGAAGGCTGGCGGGCGGGCCAGGTGTACGCGGCCGTCGACCGCTCCCTCGGCCTCGCCCCAGGCACCACCCGCAGGGCCGCGAGCGCCCCGGCCACCGCCCTCGGCCTCCCGGCCGCCGCACAGGGCAACCCCGAGGGGTACCTCTTCCCGGCGACGTACCCCGTCGTGTCCACGACGACCCCCGAGGCACTGCTGCGCTACATGGTCCAGACGGCGGGCAAGCGCTTCGGCGCCGACCACATCACCGCGGGAGCCCAGCGCAACGGGGTGAGCGTGCATCAGACGGTGATCATCGCCAGCATCGTGCAGGCCGAGGCCGACACCGGCGAGGACATGGGCAAGGTCGCCCGGGTCGTCTACAACCGCCTCGCCCGGGGCATGGCGCTCCAGATGGACTCGACCCTGAACTACGCCCTGGGACGTTCCACCGTGGACACCACCCTCGCTGACACCAGGATCGACAGCCCGTTCAACACGTACGAGCGCCCGGGCCTGCCGCCCAGCCCGATCGGGAACCCGGGGGAGCAGGCGATGACGGCGTCGATCGCACCGGCCGAGGGCGACTGGCTGTACTTCGTGACCGTGAAGCCGGGGGACACCCGCTTCACCGCCGACTACGCCGAACACCAGGCGAACGTGGCGGAGTTCAACGAGAACCGCCGCGCGGCGAAGGCCGGCTGAGCTACGGGGTGGGTACGGGCTCCCGCTCAAGAAGGCGGCGGATCTCGGTGACGGCCGCGCGCCCCGCCCGGTTGGCGCCGATCGTCGAGGCCGACGGCCCGTACCCGACGAGATGGACGCGCTCGTCCCGTACCGCCCTCGTCCCCTCCACCCGGATGCCGCCGCCCGGCTCACGCAGCCTGAGCGGGGCGAGGTGGTCGATCGCGGCGCGGAAGCCGGTCGCCCAGAGGATCACGTCGGCGTCGACGGTCCGGCCGTCGGCCCACGCCACCCCGGTCGGCGTGATGCGGTCGAACATGGGGTTGCGGTCCAGGACACCGCGCTCGCGGGCGCTGCGGATCGCGTCGGTGAGCGGCAGCCCCGTGACGGAGACGACGCTCTGCGGCGGCAGCCCCTGCCGCACCCGCTCCTCGACCATCGCGACGGCCGCCCGGCCCTCCATCTCACCGAAGGGTCCCTCGCGGTAGACGGGCTCGCGCCGGGTCACCCAGGTCGTTTCCGCCGCGACCTCGGCGATCTCCATCAGGTGCTGCGTCCCGGAGGCGCCGCCACCCACGACGATCACGCGCCGCCCCGCGAAATCCTCGGGGCCCGGGTAGTTCGCGGTGTGCAGCTGGCGGCCGCGGAAGGTCTCCTGGCCCTGGTAGCGGGGCCAGAAGGGCCGGTCCCAGGTGCCGGTCGCGTTGATCAGGGCCCGCGTGGCGTACGTCCCCTCCGAGGTCTCGACGAGCAGCCGCCCGCCCTCGCCCTCCCGGACGGCGCTCACCTCCACGGGGCGGTGTACGCGCAGGTCGAAGCGGTGCTCGTACGCCGTGAAGTACGCGCCGATCACCTCGGACGAGGGCCGCCGGTCGTCGGCGCCGGTCAGCTCCATGCCCGGGAGTGCGTGCATGCCATGCACCTTGCCGTACGTGAGCGAGGGCCAGCGGAACTGCCAGGCGCCGCCGGGGCGCGGAGCGTGGTCGAGGACGACGAAGTCGCGGTCCGGCACGAGGCCCGTACGGCGCAGATGGTAGGCGGCGGAGAGCCCCGCCTGCCCGGCACCGATGACGACGACGTCCACATCTCGTACCCCGAAATCGTTCACGATTCCACTAACCGTGGCAGACGCGGGGATCTTCCCGAGGGCACGTGAGCGTGGACGCGCGATGGTGCGCCGCGAGCGGCAGGATGGCCCCCATGTCGACCTTCACCACCCGCGTGCTCACGCTCACCACCGGCACCACGGAGACGGTCACCGACCTGACCCGTGCCTGCACGGACTTCCTCACCGAAACGGCCCCCGACCGCGACGGCCTCCTCCATCTCTTCGTCCCCCACGCCACGGCCGGCCTGGCCATTCTCGAAACGGGCGCGGGCAGCGACACCGACCTCCTGACGGCGCTCCACCACCTCCTCCCGGCCGACGACCGCTGGCAACACCGCCACGGCTCCCCGGGCCACGGCCGCGACCACGTCCTCCCGGCCCTGGTCCCGCCCCACGCGACGGTGCCGGTGCTGGGCGGGCGACTGGAACTGGGGACCTGGCAGTCGATCTGCCTCGTCGACACGAACAAAGACAACCCGGAGCGTCACGTGCGGTTGAGTTTCCTGGGCTGACCACGGGGGCCAGGATCGTCCTGCGTGTGGCCGCCGAATGTCCTTACGCTCCGGCGAAATGGGAGAAGGGAGTCGTCTGTAGCGGTGAAGGCCGCGACGTCCTTGCCGGAGCGGCAGCGCGAGGACGGGCTGACCGCCGCCGCAGCCATTGGCGGGCACATCATCGCGTGGGTGGACGACTGGGAGGTGTCCGGGGCCACCGATCCGTTGACCCGCCCCAAGCTCGCGCCGTGGCTCCGCGACGAGCGGGGCACGTACCACGGGCTCGTGGCCGCCGCCGTCGACCGGCTCGGCCGCAACGTGGTCGACTGTTTGAACACCGGCTACAAGATGCGCGACGAGGGCAAGCTCCTCGTCTCCTACGGGCCAGAGGGCGTTTGGAACCTCGACGACCCGAACGACGAGAACCGCTTCACGATGGAGGCGAGGGGCGCGCAGATGGAGCTGCGCGCCATCCAGCGACGCAACCGCGACGCCACCAAGAAGATACGCGCCGCGGGCCGCCCGAAGGGCAAGCTGTCGTACGGCTTCCAGTACGTCCGCACCGTGCCGAACGGCCGGGTCGACCGCGTCGAGCTGCACCCGCATGCGGCCGAGGTCCTTCGGACCGTCGCCAGCCGCATCCTCGCCGACCCCGAGAGCGTGTCGGTGAGCAGCGAGACCGCTCGCCTGAACCGACTTGGCGAGCGGTCGCCGACCGACCACCTTGCCGTCATGTACGGGAAGGTGGCCCGTGGGCGACGCTCGCCAACTGGCCGGCCCACAGTCAGATTGGAGACAGCGCAGTGCCTGCGGGCCACGGCGGCCGACGGCAGTTCGAGTGTTCAGATGTGCGGGGGTGTGCGGATGACAGCCCCGGCCGAACGAGGAGGCGACAGTGCGGCCGGGTCGGCACAGGGCCGCAGTCCTGTCTCGGGCACACGGAGTTGAGGGATCCGCATCCCTTCGATGGCCTCGCGTTTGTACACGACGGCCACGTCGCTGCGCACCCGGGGCACGCAGGCCCGACAGCGATACCTGTAGTCGTTCGTCGGAGAGTCAGGGATCCGAGGATCAACCTGCGTTGGTGTCGGCGCCGACACCGTCGACAGCGGGCAGTTGCCCCGTGCACGTCGCGCGGCCGAACTCGCCTATCGCGGTGGCGCGCTGGACGTGCTTGCCGCGAATGGTCAGCGTGCACGACGCCTGGCCGTCCTTGCCGTCGAGAACGATGGCGGCGGTCCGGCCTTTGCCGAGGGGGACCTGGACCGACTTCTTCCAGGGAAGGGTGACACCTTTTTCGATCGTTGCCGTGCCGGATTCGCTGCGGGCGAGGTAGGAGATCTCGACGGTGGCCGTGCGAGGGGGCCGGCCCCTGGGTGACCACCGGCCTCAAGCGCCCGCCCGGCGGCGAACTCAACCCGACCCAGCGCACCGTCAACCACGCGCTCGCCCAGGCCCGCGCGCCGATCGAACGAGGCATGGCCCGGCTGAAGTCATGGCGGATCTTCAGCAGATCACGCATCAGCCCGAACCGGATGACGTCCATTGCGCGAGCCGTCCTCACCACCCTGGAGAGGCAACGCTGAAAACGCTCACTGTGACGCCACCGCCGTACGCACCGCCCCGACGGCACCCTCGCGTACGCCCTGCTTGACGGCATCGGCTCCACCCCATCCGTACGGTGCTGTACCGGGCCGCGGCCGTGCCCCTCGCCCGCACCGCCGCCCGCCGAGGCGACGCCGAGACGGCACTGCGCGATGTGTACGCCTGGTTCGCCGCCGAGCGCGCCGAACTCGACCCGTACACCCGGGACTACATGCGGAAGGCCTCCGCCAGCGTGGCAGTCACTGCCCCCGGCAAGCCCTTGATGGTCGCATGGTGCGGAGACTCCCGCGCCTACGTTCTGGTGTGCGGCACCAGCCGGTGCTTGACCAACGACCACAACCTCCGCCGCGTGTACCCGCCGCGCGGCTGGCACGACGCTGGCAACCGCCACCGCATCACCTCCTGCCGCAGCGACCAGGACGTGATGGACCCGTGCAACCCCCGGCGGTCGAGGCCGTGACCGTCCCGGCCGGGAACTGCCGCCTGCTCGCCTCCGACGGCGCGTACGAGCCGATCGAGGACAACGCCGCCCACCTGTCGACCTACCTATTCGGCGACCCGCACGAAGCGGTCCAGGACCTCGTGGAAACCGTCGTCAGCTGGGCCGGCGACCGCCCGGACAACGCGACCGCCCTCGTCGCCGACCTGCGCCCCTGGCCCCCTGTCCCGCCCAGTGTCCGGACTTGTCCGCCCCTGTCCGTGGAGGCGTCCGTCCTCGGTCCGGACTCTCTCCCGAACCACCGGCGGACCCCTGCAACCCCCCCGTGTCCGGACCCTGTCCGCCCCTGCCATCAGCACAGGCACCCACCGTGCGGGCGCGCCCCCACGCGCGTCCGCCCCTGCCCGGACACCCGCGCGGACACGTCCGGTGGCGTGTTGCCGAAGTGCGCACAAGGCAAAGAAGGGCCCCCTCTGCCAACTCGGCAAAGGGGGCCATGCTGCTACTTCTGCGGCTGCTCCTGGCGGCGGCATTGCCACCGCTTCCAGGCGAAAGCGACGCCGGCTCCTACTGCGCCGCCGAGGATCTGCGATGGCATGTTCGTGAGGAGCCCTTCGAGGGCGAGGTTCAGCAACTCGTGCATGTCAACTTCCCCTAAACCGTGGTGACTTGCTCTGCGAGACCAGGGTGCACGAGGCTGTGACCTGCTAGGACGTATGGAGACGGACAGCTACGGATTCCCACGAACCTGAACGTAGTAGGAAGCAATCCGACGGCGGCGTACGAGGTGAGATGCTGGTGGACGGTTCTGGACGGTTCTGGACGCAGGGGGGCGTGTTATGGGGAAGCCGGGTCTGTTCAAGAGGCCGGAGTTGCCAGAGGGGCCGCTGAAGGCTCTGAACGATGCGCTGCACACGCTCCACCTCTGGGCGGGGCGGCCGTCTCTGAGTGTGATGCTCCAGGCCATGGATGCGTCGACGCGGGCCTCGCGAAGCACACTCCACGCCGCGTTCACCAGCCCGGTACTGCCGAGCCGGGACGTCTTGGACTCACTTGTCGAGGTCTTGGGTGCGCGTGCCCGCAGGACCACTCCAGAGGAGCAGATCGATCGATTCGATGCGCTGTGGCAGGCGGCGGCGGTGGACGAAATCGCCGAACTCGTCTCAGACGTGCCGTCGCTCCCGGCGGAGCTTCAGGAGTCCGTAGCGGAGGCTATGCGGGGCGGGCTTGAGTATTGGAAGTTGCCAGGGGTGTTGCCTGAGGGGCCAATGGTGCCCACACAGCCCACTGTGCGGCCTGAGCATGGGAGTACGTCGCGCGACTTCCGAGAGCACCTTTGGGCATCGAGCCCCGACACCGTCGCTGACGTTCTCGTCCTCTTGAGGGACATTCGGGCGACCGAGCAGGATGATCCGCAAAGGGAAGGGGAATTGGTGCTGGCCAAACTGATGCTGGATCAGGGCCTCTTGGAGGACTTTTCCGGGATCATGGAGAACTTCCGAGACCAGCGCGAGTCCCTCGCCACGATCCGCGTGGACCCCTCCGACGTCGGGGTTGCGGAGACCGTAGACCAAGACGAACAGGCTCTCAATGCATACCGCGTCTCGCCATGGGAGCGCGACGTCATGCCCCCGGGCCAAGCCGGCTACGGAGGACATCCGCTCGCTTGACACGCAAAGGGCCCCTCCATCGCAGATCCGGATGATGCAGTGCGTGCCGGCGGCGGTCGGGTCGTGGGCCCCGGCCCGGGAGAGCCGGTGAGACCCGCAGCACGTGCCCGCTCGGGTCGGTGACGGCCTGGACGCTCACGCCGTGCCCGCGGTGCTTGACTGAGTAGTCGGCGCGGCTGTCGCCGACGCGGTCACACTCAGCGAGGGTCCCGTCCAGCAGCACGAACTCTGGATTGTTCTCCCGCAAGACCTTCAGCAGACCCGGCGCCCGGGCGGCAAGGAGGTCGACCACCGCCGTGGTGTACGCGTGGGCGGTTCCCACCGAGATGCCGAACCCCGCCGAGATCCGTGCGAGGGTGTCGTGCGTGCGCAGGTACGCCAGGGCGACCAACGCACGCTGGTGCGGGGCCCCTAATTCCAGTCCGACCCCGGCGACGCCCTGGTCCTGGCCAACATCCTCCGCACGGACATGCACGCCCACCGGCCCCTGCCAAACGATTCCGACCTGGCCCGCGCCGTCGCCGCCCTGGCGCGAGCCCAGCAGGACGCCACCTGGAACCGGCAGCAGATGTCCAACCAGCTCCGCTCTCTGCTCCGCGAGTAATATCCCGCCGCCCTGGCCGCCGCCGCGAACTGGCAGAACGGCCTGTGCCGGCCCGAGATCCGCGAACTCCTCAGGACCGCCCCGACCCCTGCCAAAGCGGGCCGGCTGACCAGGACACAGATCACCGCCGTCCTCAAGCGGGCGGGCCGCAAGCGCGGCATCGAGGCGGACACAGAGCGGCTCCGAGAGGCCATCCGCGCCGATTGGGCCCGTCAGCCACCGCTGGTCGAAGACGCCCTCGGCAAGCAGATGCTTGCCCTTCTCCTCCAGCTGGAAGCTGCCTGCACCGCCGCCGACAGCCTCGCCCAGTCGGTCGAGGAGACCTTCTCCCAGCACGAGGACGCCGAGATCATCCTCAGCTTCCCCGGACTCGGCAGTCAGCTCGTCGCCCGGGTCCTGGCCGAGATCGGCGATGACCGCCAACGGTTCGCCGACGCCCGCGGCCTGAAGGCTTGCCGGCTCCTCGCCCATCACCCGGGCCTCCGGGAAGAAGTCCGCGATCACCCGCAGGTGGGTCAAGAACGACCGCCTCAACCACACCGGATACCTCTGGGCGTTCGCCGCTCTCACTTCCTCACCCGGCGCCAAAGCGCACTACCGCTGGCGACGTGACGACCACGGAGGCTGGCATGCCTCTGCCCTGCGCAACCTCTTCAACCGCATGATCGGCCAGCTCCACCACTGCCTCCAGCACCACAAACTGTTCGACGAGCAGGAGGCCTTCCCCATCAGGCCAGTACCCGTTGAGAACGCGGCCTGACCTGCCAGGAAGGCTGGTCCGGGCCGGGCGGGAGCCTCGATGATCAGGGGATGAGACCAGAAGTCCTCACCTTCGTCGCCGACGGCCACTGCCCGACTGGGGCGCCGAGGAGGAAGAGATCGACCGGCGTGTCACCCAGCTCGAGGCGATCAGCAAGCCGGTGACAGGAGAGGAGGCGGCTGCCCTCGCTACCTACTTCGGCCCCGACGACTGCTACGGGGTCGCCTGGACACTCCTGCACCTCATCGAGACCGGCCCCAACCCGGTCCTCAAGACCAAGCCTGCCCCGGACGCCAACGAGTGGCACCACCGGCTCTACAACCGTGCCGTGTTCGACGAGCCCACCCCAACAACTTGACGCGTTAGAGACGTGAGGTGTCTATGTCTTTGGTCAAGGTGGTGGGTCAGGATGGCGGCATGACGATCTGGTTTCGGACCTACTACGAGGACGAAGATCTATGGCTGTATTTCGAGGCCGATGACGAGGGCTGGGCAGCGCGACAGGTTGAGGTCGGGGGGAAGGACCGGCGGGCGGTGACAGCGGCCTCCTTGGAAGAGGTGCTGAACTTGCGTGATCATGCCGATCTCCCGGCGATGAGCCGCTATGAACAGCAGTACGGCGTCCTCGCCGAAGGGCCCATGGACGGCTGGCAGGACCAGCCCGAGGCAGCCGAGATCCCCGCGGAGGAGTTCGAACGGCTGTAGACTGAAGCAAGGCGGGCTCTCGGCAATTCAGCCTAAGGGTTGTCCCGTAACTGATCTTTGGCAGCACGCGAGTGGCTGGCCGGGATCGCTTCCCAAGTCTCCCCTTCTTGGGGAGGCACCGACCTCGGTTCACCCCCGCCGCACTACACAGCAGCGGATAATCGGGGCCCTCCTCCCGGCAACGTGCGAACCTTCCCACCTGGGGAGATGAGCAGGGACCCTGCTATCGTGCGCCGATGTCAACGATCAAGCAGCTCCAGGTGACCATCGACTGCGCGGAACCCACGCGCCTCGCCGCATTCTGGTGCGAAGTCCTTGGGTACGTCGTACCTCCGGTCCCGGAGGGGTTCACCACCTGGGAGGAGTACGACCGTTCGCTGCCGACGGAGGAGCAGGTCGTCTACTTCGGGTGCAGCGATCCCTCGGGTGCCGGGCCCCGCGTGCTCTTCCAGCGCGTTCCCGAGGGGAAGGTGGTCAAGAACCGCGTGCATCTCGACGTGCGGGCCGGCCTGGGACTCGTGGGGGAGGAGCGCCTGTCCACGCTCGAGGCCGAATGCGCACGGCTTGTCGCGCTCGGCGCGACACATGTGCGCACGATGCGTGCCGACGGAGAGAACGAGTCCTGCATTGTGATGCAGGACATCGAGGGCAACGAGTTCTGCCTCGACTGAATCTCCTCCGAGACTGCGGTGCGGCGAGCCCTCTCCCCTGGACCCCTCAGGTCCCGCATGCGGCGGGAGTTATCCCGCGAGAGTGAGGTTGTGTAGGCGTGCAATGCCGTGCATCGCGTGGCGCACACCGTCTCCTCTCAGGCGGCAGTCGCGCAGGATCTTCCAGGTCTTCATACGGGCGAAGGCGTGCTCGACGCGAGCGCGGACCCGTTTGTGGCTCTTGTTGTGGGCCTGCTTCCAGTCGGGCAGTTCCTCGCCCTTGCGTCGGCGGTGCGGCATGATCAGCCCGGTGCCCAGGTAGCCACCGTCCGCGATCGTTGTAGTGCCGCCGACTGCCTGCTTGGCACCGGACTCGGCCCATGCCCGGCAGTCGTTGCGGTTCCCCGGCAGAGGCCGGCCGACCACCACAACCAAGCGTGTGTCGGCGTCGATGACCACCTGGTGGTTGGTCGAGTAGCGATAGTTCTTCGACTGCTCGGCGACCTTGTGGTCGCGTGTGGGTACCAGTGTCCCGTCCACAATCAGCACCGCGTCCTTAGCGAAGCGCCTGCGCGGAGCCAGCGCGAGCTTGGGGCCGAGGTGGCCGACGACGCGATCGGCGGTGGACTTCGACACCCCGAAGAGCGGGGTGAGTTGGCGCAGGGTCAAATTAGTGTACCAGTACGCGGCCACCAGTAGCACCCGGTCCTCCAGGGACAGCTTCCACGGCCGACCCCGGCCCGGCGCGTCGCCGTCCTCGCGGCGCAGTTGCGTCATCAACTTGCCGAAGGCGCGCGGGCTCAGTGCGGCGAACGGGGCTATCCAGGACGGCTCAGACGCCGTGATCACACCAGCCACGGCCCAAGATCATCCCACAGCAAGATCACTTACGGGACAACCCTTAGCCTGGCGGGTTGGGGTTCATAGAAGGCTCCGTCATGAAGCATCGCGAAGGGGACGTCAGCCCGGCGTCGAAGAAGGACCGCTTGAGCTGCTTGTTTCCCCGCCGGGAGGGCTGTTCGCCGCGGATCGAGGAGCCCGAGCTCCGGGTCGCCGGGGCGAGATCCGAGCGGGAACGCTAGGCGGTCACCGTCCACGGGAAGTTCGGCAGGTTTGCTGTGAACCACCCGTCAGCCAGCTCCAGCACCCGGTCAATATGCGCGGCATCGAAATACTCAGAGCCCATCACCGGTCGGATGCCCTGGCCGGCCAAGCAGTCCAGGACATGCCGCTCGATATCGCGAGCTGCGCCGACGGGCAGGTCAGTTATGAACCTGCGGACTTGACCCAGACCGTGCTGGCTGCGATGGGTATCAAGCCGCCCTCGTCCGTCACCCGAGGAGATTCCGGGCTTCACCATGGCCCCGTCGGTCACCACGTAGTACACGGTTGGTTCGGGGCGAACGCCCGCTCCGCTGCATCGGGCGCACAGCAACTCGCGCTTCAACCCGGTGTTGATGCCCACCGAAGTCAGGTGCCCGGCAATGCAGCACAGGCGCACAGTCTGGGCGATGCGGTTCGACATGACGTCCAGGATCATCACGTTCTGCTCGCGGGCGCGGCGCCTGAACTCAACGAGCTTGGGCGTCTGGGAGATGCCGAGACACGTAACGCAGGGGTCGCCGGCGCCGTCGAATCCTGTTGTGAATCCGTAGTCACCCCCCGGCACGCGCCCGGGGGTACGTGGATTCATCGCGGTGATGGTGAACTCATGCCCGTGTAGGCAGCGAACCTCTTTCGCCGGATACCCGTCAGGGGATGCGGCGTTGGCCAGGATTCGGAGATCGGTCTCGATGGCGTAGGCGGCGAACGACGCACGGGCGGCTTCCTCCCACCGCTTCCGCGCGCAGTGCTGGCACTCCTGTAGTGCCATGGGGAAAGCCCCCAGGGTCGTCATTCCCGTCGCCATGAGGAACGCGCCCCCTGCGGGTGCCCGGACGATCGTGCTGCCGAGCTCGGGGTGCAGCGCGGTCACGGGGGTTACCTGAGTCGAATGTCCCGCGTCGCAGGACAGCGTCACGTGGTCCAGGATGCCGCTCAGCTTGCTCCGTACCGTCCAGCCCAGTTCGTAGGCCCGCGTGGCGAAGACCGCCATGACGGCCGCCTCGGCACGGGCAAGCAGCCGGGCAGAGCGCAGCGAGTCCTCCGGCGAAGGCGCGGCGGTCCGTGTGTCGTCACTCATGTCGTCCTCCACCTCAACGGGCGCGCCGGCTGCGCGAGCGCTTGGACGAGGTTGAGGGTCGCATGGCGCACCGACAGCGGGCGCAGGTGCTCACCCGGTTGGTGGACGCGGCCGACGTACGGACCGCGTGCAGGGGCTCACCCTGGGTCGGCAAGGGGCTGTGGTCGACCTCCTCGCCGAGGTGACGACCCTGCGGCGGGCCCTATGCGTTTTGGTCAAGGTCAAAGACCAGTAGGTTCGCGTGGTCGAGGATGGGGCCGAGCCGCAAGGGTGTGCATGAGCGATAGCCAGGTCACGAGCAAGCTCACGAGTGACGAGGCACTGGTGCTGTCGCACTGGCTGGAGAAGCTCCAGATGACGGATCTCAGTCGGGTTGTCGATGATCCGGCGGTCTGGGTGCCGATCCATTGGATCGCCGGAACGCTCGACAAGGCGCTTCCTGAGCTGTTCGCATCCGACTATGACCAGCGGCTTGAGGCGGCTCGTCAGCGGCTTCGGGCGGCTGAACTCGGGCGACGCTGAGACGAACCGGAGCGTCAAGGCACTTGATCCCTACACCACGTCGCGGGACACGACCGAAGTCAGCGAGGCGAGACCAGCCATGGCCGACTTCTGCACGCCTCGCTGGTGCTCCAGCCCCGTGGTCATCCCGGAAGGGGATGTCCACGGCATCAGGCTGGTGCCCGTCGCAATCCGGATAGGCTGGGGTTGTCCTAACGGAGGTTGGTGGACACGAACAAGGACAACCCCGAGCCAGGTGCGGCTGTCGTTCCTCGGGTAGCGGGGGTGCGGCGCTCAAGAAGCGGTTCGACGAAGCGGATGGTCGGTCGCGGTCGCGGTCCCAGTGGCTGTTGCGGTTGCGGGCGATCCTGTTCACGGTTCCTGTAGGCCGGCCGCCTATTTCATCTGCCGTACATGGAAGGACGGTTCCGTGTCGCCTACTGTCGTGGTCATGGCAGCAGGAATCCTCACTGCGCGCCGCCACGTCGACCAAAGGCACGTGGCCAGCGCCCTGTGTACGGTCGCCCCGGCGCGCTGAACGCGCCCTCCCCCCACGGGATCCCCACCTGGCGCCCCCGCCTGACTCCCGTCTCTCCCCCTTCCGCACTGCGGCCGACGGCTTGACCCCTCGTCCGTTCGTCCGCTGTGCCCCCATGTGCAGACGCACCCAGGAGGAATGGACATCATGAGCGAGAACCGACGTCCGCCGGTGAGCCGAAGAGGCTTTCTCGGCGGCGCCGCCGCAGTGGCGGCCGCGACCGCCGTACCCGCCTTCGCGCAGGTCGCCGGAGCCGGCCCCGCCGCTGCCGCCGGTCGGCCGAACATTCTGCTGATCGTCACCGACGACCAGCCCAAGCACACCGAGTGGGCCCTGCCCAAGACCGTCGCCTGGCTCGCCGACCAGGGCGTGAAGTTCACCAACGGCCACGTCACCACCCCGCTGTGCGCGCCCTCGCGCTCCAGCGTGTTCTCCGGCCGCCACGCCCACAACCACGGCGTGCGCAACAACGGCGCCTCGCACGCGCTCGACCAGAGCACCACCGTGCAGAAGTACCTCAAGCAGGCGGGCTACCGCACCGGCCTGTTCGGCAAGTACCTCAACTCCTGGGCCCTGGCGGACAACCCGCCGCACTTCGAGGAGTTCGCACTCCTCCAGCCCGGATACGTCGATGCCCAGTGGAACGTCAACGGCACCGTCCAGACGATCAACGGCTACACCACCACCATCGTCAAGAACCGCACCCTGAACTTCCTCGACAAGGCTGCCACCGACCCCCGGCCCTGGTTCGCGGACGTCACGCCCTACGCGTCCCACGGCCCCCGCACCCCCGAGGCGCAGTACGCCGGCACCCCCGTCCCGGACTGGAACGGCCGCCCCTCCGTCCCCGAGAACGACCGCAGCGACAAGCCCGCCTACATCCGAAACGCCACCGGCACCCTCGCCGACGGCCAGACCATCCGTGCCGAGCAGCTGCGCACCCTGCTGTCTGTCGACGACGCCGTCCAGGCCTTCAAGGACAAGCTCCAGGCCCTCGGTCAGCTCGACAACACCCTCGTCATCTACATCGGCGACAACGGCTTCAGCTGGGGGGATCACGGCTGGACCGCGAAGTCGGTGCCCTACCGCCTGGCGCACGAGGTGCCGTTCTACCTCTCCTGGCCCGCCGGCGGGCGCGGAGCGGGGACCGTGGACAACCGCATCGTCGCCAACATCGACATCGCGCCGACCATCCTCGACGCGGCCGGCATCACCCCGAGCGCCCCGCAGGACCTGCTCTCCTCCTACAACCGTGACCACCTGCTGGTGGAGTGGTGGAAGCAGGGCACCGGCACCGGTGGGGCGCCCACCTGGTCCTCGTACGTGGCCAAGGACAAGGCAGTACACCGAGTACTACGACCTGACGACCGACGCCAACGGCGCCGTGACCGGCACCGGCCAGGTGAAGTTCCGCGAGTACTACGACCTGGTGAACGACCCCTACCAGCTGACCAACCAGCTGTACCAAGCCATACCAGCCCAGGAACAGGCCCTCGGCATCCCCGCCCTGGCCGCCCAGCTCGCCGCCGACCGCGTGGCCTGACCCGCACTCCGTACCGCCGGCCGGCACCCGTGTCGCGAGGCACGGGTGCCAGCCACCCATCGTTCCGATACGGAGCCGTTGTGAAGAACATGTGACGGCACCCGAACCGGACCGGACGGGGAGAGAACGCGCCATACGTTGTTCACACGGAGCCGGAATTCCCGGACTGGAGCCGCCGGTTGCGGCGAACATGACTCTCGGAGTAACGCTCGGCTCGACCGCCCGACAGCTCCCCATCGACAGCACCGTGCGGCTCGCGCGCGAGGCGCGGGACGCCGGTCTGCACTCCGCGTGGTTCGGCCAGTCCTTCGCGTACGACTCGCCCTCGCTTGCCGCGATCGTCGGGCGCGAGGTGCCGGGCCTGCACGTGGGGACGGCCGCGATCCCGATCTTCGGCCGCCATCCGCTGCTCGTCTCCAGCCAGGCCCAGACGGCCCAGGCCGCCACCGGCGGCCGCTACCACCGCGGGCTCGCCCTCGGCACCCGGCACCTCACCGAGACCGGATTCGGCCTGCCGTACCGGCGGCCCATCGGACTGCTCAGGGAGTTCCTCATCGCCCTGCGGCCCCTGCTCGAAACGGGCGAAGCCGACTTCCACGGGGAGCTGCTGACCGCGACGACGCCGTACTCGGCGGCGGTTCCGGGGACGCAACCGGCGGTACCCGTGCTGGTCGCCGCCATGGGGCCGCAGGCCCTGCGGGTCAGCGGTGAACTCGCCGACGGCATCCTGCCGTTCCTGGCCGGTCCGCGTGCGCTCGCCGAGCACATCGTCCCGGCCGTGACCGCCGCCGCGGAGGCGGCGGGCCGGCCCGCGCCCCGGATCGTGGCCCTCGTGCCCGGCGCGGTCACGTCCGACGTGGAGGGCGCGCGGCGGCGCGCGACCGAGGCGCTCGCGCTCTACGAGCGGGTGCCCTCCTACCAGCGCGTCATCGAGCTCTCCGGCGTCGACCGGGCCGCCGACGTGGCCGTCCTCGGCGACGAGGAGACCGTCGCCGCCGAGGTGCGGCGCTACCGCGAGGCCGGGGCGACCGAGGTGGTGTTCACCGCGACGGACCTGAGCGGTGAGGACGACCGGCGCCGTACCTGGAAGCTGCTCGGCGAGCTGTCGCGGGGCTGAGCCGGCCGCGTCGGACCTTCCGGCGGCTTCCGCGTGCGGCCTCCGGACTCGTGTCGGCCGGGCCCCGGCGGTCTCCACGGCGGCTTCCGGGGCGGCGGTGTCGTCCGGAGGTCCGGCGGACGGGCCTCGGCGGACCGAGCCGTAGGCACGCGGGAGCGGCACCGCCCCGTCAGGACTCCAGTACCTCCACATGGTCGCCGATCGCGACCACCAGGACCCGCGACCCCGGTTCGGTGGAGCGCCAGCGGTGCCGGACGCCGCCGGACAGCAGCAGCGTGTCCCCGCGGCCCAGCCGGTGGATCCGGCCGTCGGCCTCCACCTCCACCGCGCCGTCCGCCACGTACATCAACTCGTCGTTGCGGTGCTGGAACTCGCGGTCCGCCTCGTGCTCGCCGACGAACTCCAGCGCGTGCAGCTGATGGCGGCCGCGCACCACCGGCCGGACGCGCGCCTCCCGGTCGAGGCCGCTGTCGTCGCCGGCGCGCACCACGTCGATCGTGCGCGTCTCGTCGGAGGCCGCGAGCAGCTGTACCGCCGTGGTGCCGAGGGCGTCCGCGATCCGCTGCAGTGAACGCATGCTGGGGCGCGCCCGGTCGTTCTCGATCTGGCTGAGGAACGGGGAGGAGAGCCCGCTGCGCCGCGCCACCTCGGCGAGCGTCAGGTCGAGTGCCCGCCGTCGACGGCGTACGGCAGCGCCCACCCGCGGTGTGTTCGCGGCATCCACGGATCGTCCCGTCCTTCCCCGCCCCGCGGCGCCGTTCTCCCTGGTCGACGGCGCCTGACGGCACCTTACGCGGCCCGCGCTAGGAACCCGAAGACGGTTTCGTACTCCCGACACACGCCCGTCACGCAACGCCCCTACCGTCAAAGTCGGTTGTTCTCATCAAAGAAAGTTTGACGCGAGGAGCTCCGACGTGCCCCCGATCGACCAGAACTCACGCCGCCGACGTCCCACCGGCCTCATGGCCCTCGACGAGACGGCTGCGTACGACGGCTACACCCTCTACGCACCGCTCACCGGCACCGGGGAGGTCTACCTCATCGACCTCCACGGCCGAACCGTCCACCGCTGGGACCTGCCCTACCGCCCCGGCCGCCACGCCCGCATGCTCGCCGACGGAACCCTCGCCTACAACGGCGTACTCCCGGGAGAGAAGGCCCTCTTCCCGATGTGGCACAAGTACCGGGGCGGCATCATGCTCCGGGCGGCACCCGACGGAACCGTGCTGCGGGAGCACCGCGACTCTCTCCAGCACCACGACGCCCATCACCTCGATGACGGCCGCATCCTCTACACCGCCCTGGAACCCCTGTCCGGGGCGGAGGCCGCGGCGGTACGGGGCGGAGTGCCCGGCTCCGAAGCCGCGGGCGGCGTCGTCTGGGCCGACACCATCAGGGAAGTCGGCCCGGACGGCGAACTCCTGTGGTCCTGGCGGGCGGCGGAGCACCTGGACCGCGAGGCGTTCCCGCTGCACGAGGCGTACGCCCGCGAGCACTGGCCCCTGATCAACAGCGTCACGCCCCTGCGGGACGGCAACATCCTCGCCAGTCTGCGCAGCGTCTCGGCCGTCGTCGTCATCAGCCGCGACACGGGCGAGATCCTCTGGCGCAGCCGCCCCGGCACGGTCAGCCAGCAGCACGCGCCCACCGAACTGGACGACGGCCGGCTGCTGGTCTTCGACAACGGCGTCTTCCGGCCCGGCCACGACGTCCCCTACTCCCGTGTCATCGAGATCGACCGGGCCGGCGGGGACGTCGTGTGGGAGTACCACGACCCGGCCCGCGAGTTCTTCTTCGCGCCCTTCATGGGCTCCGCGCAGCGCCTGCCGAACGGCAACACGCTTGTCACCGACTCTCCGTCCGGGCGGCTGTTCGAGGTGACGAAGGACGGCTATCTGTGCTGGGAGTACGTCGTCCCGTACTTCGCCGGCTACGGCGAGAGCGAGGTACGGGGCCTGTTCCCGTCCGAGCCCAACGCCGTCTTCCGCGCCTACCGTTACGCCGCCGCCGACATCCCGTGGCTGGAGGCGACGGCATGACCACCACCCCGGCCCCGGCTGTCCCCCGCTCTGCCGACGCCGTCGACGCACGGGTGCCGTTGCGGCGACTCGTACCGCTGTCGGCCCAGCACGTCCTGGCGATGATCGCCGCCCCGGTCTCCACCGTCTTCCTCGTCGCCGGCACCCTGACGATGCCGCCCGGTGCGACGGCCTCGCTGCTCAGCGCCGTCCTGCTGCTGTGCGGAGCGGGCGCCCTGCTCCAGTCCCTCGGCGTGTGGCGGATCGGTGGCCGGCTTCCGTTCGTCATGCTGCCCGGCGGCACCGCGACCGCGCTGTTCCTCCAGATCGCCCAGGAACACAGCGCGCCGACGGCCGCCGGCGCCGTCCTCCTCGCGGCGGCGCTGCTCCTGGCCGTACCGCCGCTGTACGCCCGTGTCGTACGGCTCTTCCCGCCCCTGGTCATGGGCGTGACCGTGCTCCTCATCGGGATCGCGATGATCAGGGTCGCGTCCCGGCTCGTCACCGGCCCGGACGGCACGGGCGAGCCGCGTGCGGTGCTCCTCGCCGCGCTCACGGTCGCGGCGACCGTCGCCGCGTACGTGCTCCTGCGTGGCGTCTGGCGCCAGACTTCGGTCCTCATCGGGATGACGGCGGGCACCGTAGTGGCGGTGACGACCGGCCTGGGGGCTTTCATCCCTGCGGCCGGGAGCGGCTTCGCGCTGCCCGCGTTCCTGCCCTTCGGGACACCGCGGTTCGACCTGGTGGCCGCCCTTCCGCTGCTCGTGTTCAGCCTCACCACACTCGCCGAGATCACCGGACAGACCGTGCTCAACAGCGAGACCGTCGGGCGAACTCCCGCTCCCGAACGGGACGTTCCGCGCGTCGCCCGCGCCGACGCCTTCGTCTCCCTGGCCGGCGGACTGTTCGGCACGTCCCTCATGGTCACCAGCGCCGAGAACATCGGCATCGGCCGCCTCACCGGAGTCCGCAGCCGCTTCGTGACCGCCGGGGCCGGAGTGCTCCTGATCGCCCTCGGCCTGGCCACGCCCGTGTCCCGGGCGCTGGCCGGCATACCCGAAGCGGTCGTGGGCGGCTCGGCCCTCGTCGTCTACGCCGTCATCGCCGTGATGGGCGTCGAGATGCTCCGCCGCGCCGACCTGTCCGGTACGGGTACGGGCAACCTGACGGCCGCGCTCGCACTCACCGCGGGACTGCTGCCGCTGCTCAGCCCGGACCTGTACGCGGGGTTCCCCGGATGGGCCCGCACGATCCTGGGCAGCGGCGTCGTCGCCGGCACCCTCACGGCGGTCCTCCTCACCGCGCTGCTCGGCCGGTTCAGGCCCGGGGAACCGTCGCGCAGAGGATGACCGCGCCGAAAGCGGCGGCGCGGGTCACCCGTGAGGTGCCGCGCCGCGCCGGTTGAAGGGAAGCCGGCCTCTCGGAGCGGGCGCCGGAGGCGCACACCAGGAGCAGCGGTCCGCTCTCGGCGACGTGCCGCAGCTCCGCCAGACTGTCCTCGACGCGTTCGAGGGGAACGTTGACGGCGCCCGGCACGTGGCCGGAGGCGAACTCGCCGGGAGTACGGACGTCGACCACGTTCAGCTCGGGCAACCGTGGCTCTGCCTCGTCGACGCTGAGTACGCTGGAAACGCTCATGAGGAAACTGCCCTTGGCTGCGACGGGGGCCCCGCACCACCAGCGGCGGGGCCGTCCACGGGATGCTGGGCGGTGTCGGGCGGCAACGCCCGCAGGCTGTCAGGGCGGTCGGGGCCGCACGTACCACTCTGTACACGAGCTGCCGGCCGTGCGGCATGTGCAACGGTGCCCTCGTGCGCTCCGGGCTCGGCCGGGTGGTCAACGCCCTCTCCATCGACCAACTCGTCGAACTCAACCCGCAGTCGGGCGACTCGCCGACCGTGGCGCAGGACGGCCCGGCCCTGTTCGACGAGGCGCGCCTCCGACGCCTCCTACGGGTCAAGCTGAGGGGGCGCTCAGGCCTTCACCAGCAGGCCGCGGCGGCGGAGCACCGCGCGCTCCAGCGGGCTGAAGATCAGCAGGTCGATGGCGACGCCGACGAGCAGGATCAGGATGATCGCGAGGAAGATCCCCGGCATGTCGAAGTTGTTCCGCCCGTTCTCCAGGAGCTGGCCGAGGCCCAGGCCGAGATCGGGCGAGGACGCGATGATCTCCGCCGCCATCAGGGAGCGCCAGGAGAACGCCCAGCCCTGCTTCAGACCAGCCAAGTAGCCGGGCAGCGCGGCCGGCATCACGATGTGCCAGGCACCCTTCAGGCCGGTGGCGCCGAGCGTGCGACCGGCCCGCAGGAAGAGCGGCGGGACCTGGTCGACGCCGGCGACCAGGCCGTTGGCGATCGAGGGGACCGCGCCCAGCAGGATCACCGCGTACATCATGCTGTCGTTGAGGCCGATCCACAGCACGGCCGGGGCGACCCAGGCCACGGACGGCAGGGACTGCAGACCTGACAGGATCGGGCCGATCGCGGTGCGCACCACGCCCACCCGGGCGACGAGCAGGCCGAGCGGGGTGCCGATCGCGAGGGCGAGCAGGAAGCCGAGCAGGGCACGGGAGACGCTGGTCCACAGGATGCCGAGGAGCGTGCCCTCCACCCACATCGTGGCAAGGCTGTCCCAGACCGCGGACGGTGCGGGCAGCTTGCCCTCGTCGGTGACCTTCAGGGTCACGAGCAGCTGCCACCCCGCCACCACAAGCACGACGGCCGTGACCGGCGGCAGCACCTTCTTCAGCAGGACCTCGCGGACGGGTGTGCGGTTCACCTGTACCGCGTCGAGCGCGTCGAGGCCCGCTTCCAGACCGGCCAGGTCGTCGGTCTTCGTCTCAGTGCTGGCCATGACGGCGGATCTCCCCACGCAGTTCTTCGGTGATCTCGACGGACAGCTCCGCCACGTCGGCGTCCTCGATACGGCGCGGCTGCGGGATGTCGATGGTCCACTCCCGCGCGATCCGCCCCGGCCGGGACGACAGCAGCACCACGCGCTCGGCAAGGCGCACGGCCTCACGCACGTTGTGGGTCACGAACAGCACCGACAGGTTCGTCTCGCGCCAGATCCGGGTCAGCTCGTCGTGCAGCACGTCCCGGGTGATGGCGTCGAGCGCCGCGAACGGCTCGTCCATCAGCAGCAGGTCGCTGGCCTGGGCGAGCGCCCGGGCCAGGGCGACGCGCTGGCGCATGCCGCCGGACAGCTCGTGCACCCGCTTGCGGTACGAGCCGCCGAGCCGCACCAGGTCGAGCAGGCGCTCGGCCTCCGGGCGGCGCTCGGACTTCGGCACCCCGCGCAGCTTCAGCGCGAGTTCGATGTTCTTGCCCGCGGTGAGCCACGGGAAGAGGGCGTGCTCCTGGAACATCAGGGCAGGTCGGCCGCCGGGGGTCTCGATGGACCCCGCGGACGGCCGGTCGAGCCCGGCGACCAGGTTGAGCAGGGTGGACTTGCCACACCCCGAGGCCCCCAGGAGGGTGACGAACTCGCCCGGGGCGACATCGAGCGAGATGTCGTCGAGGACGAGCTGCCCGCCGGCGGGTCCGCCGAAGGACTTCGAGACATGCTCGATACGGGCGGCGGGGCCGGCCGCCTCGGTACGGTCTTCGGCCTTGGCGAGCGTTGCGGTCGTGGCCATGGTCGTCACCTCCTGGGAGTTCGGGCTGCTACGGGCTTACTTCGCGCCGAGTCCGGCGTCGGAGACCTCCGGCCGGCCCCCGGCCTTGAGTACCTTGTTGAGCAGCGTGAGGTCGTAGATGCCCGCCAGCTCGGGCTGCTTCAGCAGTCCGGCGTCCACCGCGTGTTCCGCCTGCGCCTGGAGGGTGGCGGCGAGCGGGTCGTCGGTGATGGTGATGGACGGCCAGGCCGCGTCGATGACCTTGGCCGACAGCGGCTTGCCGGTCTCCTTCTTCAGCGCCGCGTTCACCGATTCCTTGGCCTTGTCCGGGTTGGCGGTGATCCACTCGTTGGTCTTCACCGTGCCGCGCAGCACGGCCTCGACGACGTCCGGGTGCTCCTTGAGGAATGCCTGCCGCACGATGATGTTCGTGATCACGAACTTCTTCTCGGGCCACAGCTCGGACTCGTCGAGGAGGACCTTCGCCCCCTCGCTGACCAACTTCGACGCGGTCGGCTCCGGCACCCACGCCCCGTCGATGGAACCGGACTTGTAGGCGTCCGGGGTCACCTTGTTGTCCGTGCGCAGCACGGAGACGTCGCCCTTGCCACTCTGGGAGTCGACCTTCCAGCCCTTCTCGGCGACCCAGTGCAGGAACGCGACGTCCTGAGTGTTGCCGAGCTGCGGGGTCGCGATCCGCTTGCCCTTGACGTCGTCCAGCGTCTTGATCTTCGCCGGGTTGACCACCAGCTTCACCCCGCCCGAGGCGGAACCGGAGATGATCCTCAGGTTCTTGCCCTTGGACTTGGTGTAGCCGTTGATCGCGGGGGAGGGGCCGATGAAGCCGATGTCGATCGAGCCGGCGTTCAGCGCCTCGATCTCGGACGGCCCGGCGTTGAAGGTCGAGGGCTTGATCGTGGTGCCGCCGAGTTCCTTCTGGAGCAGACCCTCCTGGACACCCACGAGAGCGGTGGCGTGTGTCAGGTTCGGGAAGTAACCGATCCTCACCTCGCCGGCGGAGAGCTTTTTGGCGTCGGCCGCGACCTTGGGCTGCTCGTCGTCCTCGGTCGCCTGGGAGCCGTAGCCGCAGGCGGTGAGCAGGAAGGGAAGCGTCGCCGCTGCGGCGGCGATGGTGCGCAGGGCGGTGAGCGGTCTTGCGGCAGACAAGGGGTGTCCTTTCACGGAATGGGTTTCAGGGAGGTGCGGCGACATGCGACGCGATGCCCTCGCCAACCACCCCACGGCCCTCGCTGTGGGCCGACGTGGGGGTGTGAGTGCTGTTCGCCGAGGGTGGATGCCGGACCGCCGTGCATCGCCGGGCCGCGCCTCAAGCGGTTGACGCGTGCTCGGGCCGGGATGCGTACGGCGGTGGCGGTGTTCTGCGGGCGGGGAGACGGATCCGCTGAACGGCCTTAGAGAGGCAGACAGATGGCGCTGGACGTGCGGCCGAGGTCGATGTGCCGGCGGGAGGTGAGAAGGAGAGGCGAGTCGCCTGCGTGATTCAGCGTGCGCACAGCTACCACCTCCGGAATCCCTAGTTTTCCCACCTGGCTGGTAGGCATATTGGCAGAGGAGGGTTTCGGCCCCAAGAGGCTGTTCATATGATGGGCAATCTCGTCTTGTCATTCGAGACGCCGCAGGTCGGCGTCAGATATCCGCCCTTGCCATCGCCGGGCGCCCATTGAGGTAGTGGTCGCCGATGGCTCGCAGGCGGTGGGCGGCCGGGTGGTGGGCTGTCAGGGTGCGGGCGTTGCGCCAGAAGCGGTCCAGGCCGAGGGCGTCCGCGAGCTCCAGGACTCGGGTGGTGATGTGCAGGGCCGCCCTCGTCGTGACGGTCTCAGCCATGGCGACGAGGGCGTCGACGGCCGCCGGTTCCTCGGGGTCGAGGTCCGCTCCGGCGCTCAGCGCGAGCGTCATCGCGTCCGTCGCCCTCTCGACCACGGCGGCGGCCGTTTGGGCGGCGGAGGCGAGTTCGCCGTACGTGAGCAGCAGGTCGGGGTCGTCGCCGGGCCGTCGGGGGATGCGGGCGTTCCTGCCGAGGTCGCGGGCTTCGGTGAGGGCACCCTCGGCAATGCCGAGGCCGACGTGGCACAGGGCGAGGCGGAGCGCGGGCTCGGCGAGCGCGGTGAAGGGCGCGGTCGCCTCCTCGTCCTGCGGCCGGTGCCCCAGTACCTGCCGGGAGGTTACGGCGACCCCGTCCATGACGACCGCGCCCGCGCCGGCGAGGCGCTGGCCGAGACGGTCGTGGGCCGGTTCGGCGATCACTCCCGGGTCGTCGGCCGGGATCCGTACGACGAGCACGTCTCCCGTCACGGCGCTCACGGCGTCCACCATGAACTGGTCGGCGACGGTGACCGCGGTGTCCACCAGCCGGCGCCCGTTCAGTATGTAGCCCGTGTCGAGTGGCGTCAGGGTGAGGTCCGGTCCGCCGGTGTCGTGTGCCGACCCGGGGGAGCGGACCGTCCCGGCCCACAGCCACTGCTCGCGCACCGCCTCCTCTTCGAGGGCGGACGCACTGTCGTGCCATGCGTAGAAGCGGCCGCTCCAGGCGTGTGCGTAGTGGCGGGCGAGTACCTCGCCGAGGGAGCTGTCCGCCACGGCGACCTCCCGTATGACGGCGCACCCGGTGCGCCAGTCCGTCCCGCCGCCCGGCAGAGGCGGGGTGAGCGCCGCCAGCAGGCCGGCCTCGCGCAGCCGGGCCGTCTCGTCGACGGGCGGTTTCCCCGCCTGGTCGCGGATGATCGCGTCCGTGGCGAGGTCGTCCGCCACGTCGCGGGCGGTACGCAGGAGCGAGCGCCGCCGCTCGTCGGCGGACGGGGGGAGGGTCGTGGTCGGTGTCGTCGGCATGGCGCTCACCGGCAGGCCGCGGCGCAGGAGCGCGGCCCGGGGGCCGGGCGGACGGTGGCGCCACGCTGGTGGGCGGTGGTGGTCATGTGCGCTACTCCCGAGGTGTGTTGAGGACGTCGGGGCGCTCTTCGCGCCGCATCCGCGTTCAAATTCCTAGTTTTCCCATCGAGTTGATAGGAATACTGGGCGGAAGGGTGCTTGCCTGACAAGAGGGTGACCGAACAGTGGACGACTTCGTCTCGGGTGCAGAGACGATGGCGAGGCGGAGCCTCGCGTGTCGTTTCAGGGATTGGTCCAGGCGGCCGGATCCTGCGCCAGGGAGTGCACGAAGTCGGGGAGCTCGCCCGAGGCGATGTCCGCCAGCGAAACGCCTTCCAGGATCTGGCGGACGTTCGCGCGCAGGGCGACCCACAGCGGCAGCAGCGACTTCGCGGGGCCGCTGTACGAAAGCTCCGGCGGGCGCACGCCGCGCACGGAGACCAGCGGGCCCTCGACCGCCCGCACGACATCGGCGACGGAGATGTCCTCGGCGGCCCTGGCCAGCCGGTAGCCGCCGTTGGCGCCGCGCTGGCTGACCACAAGTCCGCCCCGCCGCATGTCGTTGAGGATGCCTTCGAGGAACTTGTGCGAGATCTCCTGCGCCTCGGCGATGGCCTCCGCCTTCAGGGGGCCGGCCTCGCCGGCGCCGGCGAGGAGGAGGGCTGCCCGTACCGCATAGTCCGCCCTGGCTGAGATCCGCATGAGGTCATTATCCCGCACGTCGCGTCGCTGATCGCGGCGGGTCGCGCGGGGCGCGTAGTCCCCGCCCGATCCCCGTCACCCCATCCATCGGTGCCGCCGCGGCCATCCGTTTCGCGGCCGAAGGAGCGACCGTGATCGCCACCGACATCGACAAGGAGGCCGGAAGCGGTGTCGTCGAGCGCATCACGGCGGCGGGTGGTGCGGCCGCGTTCATGGCCCACGATGTCACGAGCGAGGAGGAGTGGATCGCGGTGACCGACCAGGCCCGTGCCGTCCACGACCGTAACGTCGGCTGACGCCGGACCCGCGACGTCTAACGCGCGAGCGAGCCGGCACGCTGCTGCCGCAGGAACGCGCGCAGTGGTTCCACGTGCCGGTCGGGGCGGCGCCAGCGGGCGAGCAGGTCTTCCAGCAGGTGCTGTTCGGCGATGGGTTCCTGGTGGCGGTAGCAGCGGATCACCGGATGCAGGAAGGCTGATTCGGCGGCGTGTTCGGGCTGGGGGCGGCGCTGGATCGCGAAGACGTCGGCGTGATCCCGGCGGCCCCAGCGCAGCCCGAGGGTGTAGAAGTGGCGGCGGTCGCCGAAGCGCTCCACGGCGTAGTCCTCGGGCAGGTCCTCGTAGTGCAGGATCCGGCCGTGGTCCTCGTCGAGCACGAAGACGTCGACCAGGTACTCGAACTGGCTCCACAGCGCGGACGACCAGTTGACCCGGTCCAGCATCGCGTCGGCCAGGACCGTCGGATCGTACGGCAGCGTGTGGTGGTACAGGGGGAGGCCGTCGTAGCGCTCGGCCAGGAGCCGCGACAGGGTGCGCAGGTTGTAGCGGAAGCCGTCGATGAACGGCGACGAGGCGTGCCGGCTGTCGCGGGCCTGCGCCAGCGTGCCCGCGACGTACATCCCGTCGACGTCCACGGACTGCCAGTCGGGGCCGGTCGCGGGAAAGCGGCCGCCCCGGTCGAGCCGGGGGCGGCAGTCGGCGGCGAACACGCTGTCGTCCATGCGGAAACCGGTGCAGCGGATCACCGTGTCGTAGACGAGCACGTCCCGCTCCCCGTCAGCGAGCGTGTAGGCGATCGACACCTCGAAGGCGTCTCCGGCCGGCCGGATCTCCTCGATCTCGCACTCCAGAACCCCGTGCAGGGTCTTGAACCAGTAGCCGTCAAGGAGTGCCCCGTACTGCCCGCGCACATCACCAGGGTGCTTGCTGTGCCAGGCCAGGCGCGTCGGCCGCGGCGAAGCGAGATGGACCAGTGCGGCGTGGTCGAGCAGGGGCGTCGCGCACTCGAACGCCGAATTGCCCTTGCCGATGAACAGCACCCGCTTGCCGCGGTACGCCTCCGGGGCGACCGGCGCGTCCTCGTAGCCGACCGCGTGCTCGATGCCGGGGATGTCGGGCACGTACGGGCCGCCCCAGCCGGTCGCCACGATCAGGCAGTCACAGGTGAAGACGCGTCCGTCGGCGGCACACAGCCGAAAGCCGGAGCCCGAGCCCGAGCCGGATCCCGCAGGCGTGATCTCGCGGATGTCCGTGCCGAAACGGACCGCCGGCACATGCGCCCGCTGGTAGTCCGCGAGATACGCGACCATCGCGTCCGCGTGGGGGAACCACTCCGTGCTGTAGTCCGCGAAGACCGGCCTGGAGGTCGGGGAGAGCAGCGAGTTCCAGTCCCAGCGCAGCCGGATCTCCGGATCCGGGTCGAGGGTGTGCACCTTGTTGAGCGAGATGAGCCTGCGGTGGCGCGGAAAGCGGCGGAAGAAGCCCCCCGGCGTGCTCTCCCGCTCCAGGACGACATGATCGCGCCCGGCGGCCTGAAGGAAGCAGCCGAGCTGCAGTCCCGCCGGGCCCGCGCCGAGGATCACGTAACGATGGTGCTCCGTCGCCGCGTTCGCGTTCGTGCCCATGTCCGTGCTCGCCGTCACGCCTGATCCGACACGGTCTGCTCGACGAGATGGCGTACGGCGTCGTCGAGCTGCCCGCCGCGGGCCGCGGCGCGCTGCCGGGCCGCCCCGCAGCCTTGACCGACGAGCCGCCGCACACCCGAGGTGACCAGGGTGGCGTCGCCGTACGCTTCGAGGGCGGGCAGGGCGTGCGTCACCATGCGCTCGGCCAACAGGGCGGCGGGCACCGCCCTCTGGGTGATCACGTCGAGTCCCATGCCCTCCAGGCCGTCGCGCGCGCTCCGCCAGTAGGCGGCGCGCAGCACCTCGGCGGAGGGCGCGGGCGCGGGCTCGCCCCGCTCGGCCTCCTCCAGGGACACGGCGACCAGGGCGCGGATCAGCGCGGCGAGGACGGCGGACTCTCCGGCGGTGGTGGTCATGTCCGCGACCCGCACCTCCAGGGTGGGCAGCCGCGGAGCGGGGCGTACGTCCCAGAAGACCGTGCCGGGGTCCACCAGGGCGCCTGACTCGCCCAGTACGGCAAGCACATCCTCGTAGTGTGCCGGTGAACGGAAGTACGGGGGCGGCCCCGCCACGGGCCACCGCCCCCAGGCGAGCGCACGCCAGCTCGCGTATCCGGTGTCGCGCCCCGCGAAGTACGGCGAGTTGGCGGACAGGGCGAGCAGGACCGGGAGCCAGGGGCGCAGGCGGTTGGAGACGTCCAGGGCGGAGGCCAGGTCGGGGATGTCGATGTGCACCTGGAACGCGCACATCGACATCTCGTCGTGGAGCGCCCGGTACGTGTCCATGCCGTGGGCGTACCGGTCGCCCTCGGTGATCGGCGGCGGTACGACAGCGCCGAGCACCGGGAGCCCGGAGGCGACCACCCGCATGCCCTCGCGCTCGGCGCATCGAGCCGCCATGCGCCGCAACGCGACGAGCTCGTCCCGCAGTTCACCCGTGTGGAGGTGCGGGATGCTCTTCGTCTCCACCTGGAGCGTCGTGATCTCGGCGGAGACCCGGTCCGGTGCCTCGGCCGCGCACCGCTTGAGCACCGCCGCCGCGCCGGGGGTGGCGTGCAGCGTGGCGGCGTCGACGAGGAGCAGTTCCTCCTCCACGCCCATGGCCAGGGTGCCAGGAAGGGAACGGGTCATCGAACGCGGCTCCTCGTGAACGGACTTGAGAGGCTTGGGGATGGACGTCACTGCGTGGCCGGCGGTGGCGAGCTTCCCGATCTGACCAAGCGTCGCACATCAGCTACAGAAAGTAGCGACCGTCCCGGCGCGTCATCCAGGGCTCCCGCCCGTCGGAGTGCAGTGCGTGTGGCGGTCGAATCTCCCGACGGGGCGAGCTACGCCGTGCCGCTCGGCACCAGCAGGCGCTCGACGAACCAGAGCAGGGCGATGACGCCGACGACGGCGGCCGCGGCGGTGTGGGCGACGGTCGCCCAGGAGTAGCGGCGCGCCAGCAGGAGCAGCGGGAACACCAGCAGGACGATCGCGAGCTGACCCAGCTCGATGCCGAGGTTGAAGCTCAGGAGGGAGACGAGCGTCCGGCCGTCGACGCCGTCGGTGAAGCTCAGCGCCCCGGCGAAGCCCAGCCCGTGCAGCAGGCCGAAGCCGAAGACGACGAAGGCCCGGTGCCGTGACTCGCCGCGCACGATGTTCTCCACCGCGATGTACACAATGGACGCGGCGATCAGCGGTTCGACGATCGCGGACGGGACCTCGACCCACCCGAGCGCGGCCAGGGCGAGTGTGACGCTGTGCGCCACGGTGAAGCCGGTCGCGAGCCGGACGACGCTGCGCCATCCCTGCGCGCCGAGCAGCAGGAGCACCAGGAAGAGCACGTGGTCGATGCCGAGCAGGATGTGTTCGAGGCCCATGGACACGAACCGGCCCGCCGACGACAGGACGCCCGTCTCGTCGGCGCGCGACGCGCGTGTGCCGGCGGCGCTGTGACCGACCCGCAGTTCACGATGTCCGGTGTCGAAGACGTCACTCCCGCCGGAGCCGCCGAGTTCGTAGTCGACGATGTTGGTGTGCTCGGCTCCGATGGCCTGTGTGTCGGAGAACACCTGGTAGCGCACGGTGAACTCGCCGCTCGCCGAGCCCGGGCAGCGGAAGACCAGGAGCATGCGGGCGTAGAGGAAGTTCTGGCGCTTCGTGATCCCCGTGCTCTCGAGCTCGGCGGGGCAGGGGGCGCCGTCGAGGGCGAGGGTCAGCCGGTCGGCCAGGTAGGACGCGAGCCGCGCGCGGTGCGACACGAGAAAGGCTTCGTGCTCGGTGTCCTTCGCGTTCCGGGGGAGGCTGCCGAGACCGACGGCCTTCGTGAGCGTGTCGTAGTCCAGCTCCAGCTCGTAGCGCACTACTGACCCGTCCTGGCGGATCGTGGACGTGCCGTCCGTCGTCGGGACGTGCGCCGAGGCCGGCGAACCCGTCAGCGACACCAGGACCGCCGCGAGAACCACGGCGCCCAGTGCGACCCGAAGCATGCCGAACATGCGGCCAGGGGTGCCTCGGAAGCCCGGCGGCGGAGTCCACTTCGTCACGCGGAGGAGTGCAGCGGTCCGAAGGGGGCACCGCGTATCCCGCTCGTGTACCGCAAGCGATTCCCAGGTGAACTCTCGGCCTTCCGTGCCCGGGGGCGCCGTGCCAGCTGATGGAGCGTCAACTTACTTATCAGGTACCGAAGGACATCATCTGCCGCACCCCGAACGTTCACTGTCCCGCTGTAGCCCTGGCTCACAGCGGATCCCTAGGTTCCCCTTCGCCTCTCGTACGGGGCAACAGCCTTCACCTCAGAAGGGATCACGTGATGGGCTCCCGCCACATCCGAAGAGCATCGTTCGCGGGCACGGCAGCACTCGCCGTGTCCACCGCCATCGCCACCGTCGCGGCTCTGCTCGCGACCGCTCCCGCGGCCGTCGCGGCCACGACCACCTTCACCGCGGTCGCCGACACCTACGCGCAGGACACCACGCCCTCGACGAACTACGGCACCTCGTCGCAGTTCACGGTGGACAACTCGCCGGTGCGCCAGTCGTTCGTGAAGTTCACCGTCAGCGGCCTCACCGCCGCCGTCACCAGCGCCAAGCTGCGGATCCGCGTCACCAGCAGCGGCAACAGCACCAACGGCGGCACCTGGAAGTCGATGACCGACACCACGTGGTCCGAGACCGCGGTCACGTGGAACAACAAGCCGCTCATCGACGGCGCCACGCTCGCGTCGCTCGGTTCGGTCGCCAACGACCAGTGGGTCGAGATCGACGTGACCTCGGTGGTGACCGGCAACGGCACGTTCAGCTTCGGCGGCTCGTCCACCAGCACCAACGGCGCGTACTACGACGCCCGCGAATCCGGCGCCGACGCTCCGCAGCTGGTGGTCGACACCGGCACCGCTCCGTCCCCCACGGCCACGACGTCGTCGCCGCCGCCGTCGTCCGGTGACCCGGTCCTGGTCGGCGCCGGCGACATCGCCAACTGCGGCACGGCGGGCGACGAGGCCACCGCCAAGCTCCTGGACGGCATCACCGGCACGGTCATGGCCATCGGGGACACCGCCTACCCGGACGGCACGGCCGCCGACTACACGAACTGCTACCAGCCGTCGTGGGGCAGGCACAAGGCCCGGACCCGCCCGGCCACCGGCAACCACGAGTACCACACGTCGGGTGCGGCCGGATACTTCAATTACTACGGCGCCTCCGCGGGAGACCCGACCAAGGGCTACTACTCCTTCGACGTGGGCAACTGGCACGTCGTGGCGCTGAACTCCAACTGCTCGATCGTCTCCTGCTCGACCGGCTCTGCGCAGGAGCAGTGGCTGCGGGCCGACCTGGCGGCCAGCACCAAGCCGTGCACCGTCGCCTACTGGCACCACCCGCGCTACACCTCCGGCTCCAGCCACGGCCCGAACACCTCGGTCAAGCCCCTGTACCAGGCGCTGTACGACAACAACGCCGAGGTCGTCGTGACCGGACACAACCACCAGTACGAGCGGTTCGCCCCGATGGACGCCAACGGCGGTGCTGACGCCTCCCGCGGCATCCGGCAGTTCGTGGCCGGCATGGGCGGCACCGGCCTGGGCGGCTTCGGCACCATCCAGCCCAACAGCGAGGCGCGCAACAGCAGCACCTGGGGCGTGCTGAAGCTGACGCTGCACTCCAACAGCTACGACTGGCAGTTCGTCCCCGAGGCGGGCAAGACCTTCACCGACAGCGGCACCAACAGCTGTCACTGAACGGCACTCCGGATCACGGGTGCCCTCCCCGCCAGGGAGGGCGCCCCCGCTCCCGGCCGAGTCTCCCCTCCGGTCTCCCGCCCGAAAGGCCCGCCCGCATGTATCTGTCCTCGATCGACCGGCCCTCGGCCGACGATCCGCCCTCGGCCGGGCGCTCCCGTCTGCGCGGGGTCACGGTCGTCGGCGGCAACGTGTTCGCGCTCGGCACGGTCAGCCTGCTGACCGACGTCTCCGCAGAGATGGTCACCGCGATCCTGCCGGTGTACCTGGTGTTCGGGCTGTCCATGAGCCCGCTGGCCTATGGCATGATCGACGGGCTCTACACCGGAGCCACCGCGCTGCTGCGGCTCGTCGGCGGATACATCGCGGACCGGATCCGCAAGCCCAAGGCGGTGGCGGGCATCGGATACGCGATGTCGGCGCTGGCAAAGCTCGGGCTGCTCATGGCGGGGCGATCGGCCGGCGCGATCGGCCTGGTCCTCGCCGTCGACCGGGCCGGAAAGGGACTCCGTACCGCGCCGCGGGACGCTCTGATCACCCTGTCCGCCCCGCCGCAGGCGCTGGGGCGCGCGTTCGGCGTGCACCGCGCGATGGACGGTTTCGGCGCGTTCCTCGGCCCGATCGTCGCCCTCGCCGTCCTGGCGGCCGCGGGCCAGGCCATCGACGCCGTCCTGGTCACCAGCTTCTGCATCGCCGCGCTCGGCGTGCTCGTCCTCGTGCTCTTCGTCCGGGACCGGCACGACGAACGCCCGCCCGCCGCCCGGGTCTCCCGCCGGGAGGCGCTGACCCTGCTGAGGGCCGCGCCGGTGCGCCGGCTGCTCGCCGCGGCGTGTCTGCTCGGCTTCGCCGTCATCGGCGACGGCTTCGTCCACCTGCTCCTGCAACGCCGCGAGGAGGTGTCCATCGGCAGCTTCCCCCTGCTCGCGGCCGGTACCAGCCTGGCCTATCTCCTGCTGGCGATCCCCGTCGGAGCGCTGGCCGACCGGGTCGGCCGACTGCCCGTGGTGCTCGCCGGCTACACGGTCCTGGTCGTCGTCTACCTGCTCCTGTTCGGCCCCCTGCACGGCTGGCCGCTCCTGGCGCTGGTGCTGCTCCTCCACGGCTTCTTCTACGCGGCGACCGACGGCGTCCTGATGGCGCTGGCCGGTCCGGTGCTGCCCGAGCATCTGCGCACCACCGGCTTCGCGCTGATCCAGACCGGACAGGCCCTCGCCTACCTCGCCTCCTCCGTCCTCTTCGGACTCGCCTGGCAGCTGTGGGGCCCGGTCACCGCCAGCCGGTGCGCCGCTGCCGTCGCCGCACTGGCCGTCGTGGCCACGGCATTCCTGCTGATCAACCGATCCACCACCACCACTTCCACCGACACCGAGGTGACCGTATGAGCGAGCAGTCCACGACCGAGACCGAGACCGAGACCGACGCCGAGCCGCAGCCGGTCCCGGCGCCCGCGCCGCGTCGCCGGTTCGGGCGCACGGCCCGTGTCACCACCACGGTGGTCGCCGCCCTCGCGCTCACCGCCGTCGCGATCGGATACGTCCGGCTCAGCGCGTCGGCGAAGGCCCCCGAGGCGCCCGCCACGGCCCAGAAGGTGTCGCTCGGTCCCGGCCCGCGGCTGCTCACGGTGATGAGCACCGGGCAGGTGACCACGGTCGAGAAGGCCGATCCGGACGGCGCCCGCGCGGTGTCGACGACGAAGTGCGATCGGGTCTACGCCGCCGCGGGAACCGTTGCCTGCCTCTACGCCGACGGGGTGCTCGGCACCGTCTCGATGCGCGTCCTCGACGCGGACCTTCAGGAGCGGAAGGCCATCCCGGTCAGTGGCATCCCCAACCGGGTCCGCGTCTCGGCCAGTGGCCGCATGGTCTCCTGGACCGCCTTCGTCGGCGGCGACAGCTACGCCACCCTCGACTTCGCCACTCGCACCGGAATCTACGACACCAGGACGGGCACCCTGTTCAAGACGCTGGAGACCTTCGCCGTCACCAAGGACGGCAAGCCGTATCAGTCGGTGGACGTCAACTTCTGGGGGGTGACGTTCACCAAGGACGACAACACCTTCTACGCGACCATGTACACCAAGGGCCACCGCTACCTGGTCCAGGGCGACTTCGCCGCGCGCACCGTACGCACCCTGCGCGACCGGGTCGAATGTCCTTCGCTCTCGCCCGACGGGACCAGGATCGCCTTCAAGTCGCCCATCGACGGGGACTCGGCCAAGGGCTGGCGGCTCTCCGTGCTCGACCTGGCCACCGGCCGCGTCACGCGCACGGCCGAGACCCGCAGCGTGGACGATCAGGCGGCCTGGCTGGACGGCTCCACCCTCGCGTACGTCCAGCAGCACGACGACGGCACCAAGGACCTCTGGACCGTACGCGCCGACGGCTCCGGCAAGCCGAAGCTGCTGCTGCGCGACGCCCACTCGCCCGCCCCGCTCGGCTGATCACCACCGCCGGGCAACGACGTACGCGATGTCGTCATCCGCAGGTGAGCCGGAAGTCCCTGAAGTCGGCCGTGTACGAGGCGTCGACCAGGTCCCGCGCGTGGATGCCGACCATCGATCCGGTGAAGCGGAGTCCGGATCCGTGGTCGTCCGAGAGCCGGCTGAAGTCCAGCGGGGGCCCCACCGGCGTGCGTACGCCGTCGTGGAGGTACCAGAACCGCGCCTCGGCGCCGTCGACGGTCACGCCCAGCGTGAGCTGTTCGTCCCCGTCGACGTCCACGATCGCCGCCTGCCGGGTGTCACCCGCGTCGCGTTCCACGAGGCTCAGCACCGTACGGCCCTCGCCCCGCCATTGCTGGCCGTGCTGACCCTCGCCCGCGGGCTCCGCCCAGGTGAGGTCGAGGCTGAGGTAGGCATCTGCGCCGTACCAGAGGACCAGCCCCGCGGCCTGGGTGAACGTACGCGGCCGTGCCTCGACGGTGACCTCGGCCTCCGCCCGGTGCTCGGTGATCCGCTGGGCCAGCAGGCTGTGCGCCCACAGCGACTCCGGGCCGTGCCGGCCGCGGAGGCGGATCCAGCCCGGCCGGGAGTCCGTGTCGGCCCAGGACGGGTCCGGCGCGGCACGCAGGGTGCTCCAGGGCCAGCCCAGAGGGCCGTCCGTCGGGGGTCGAGCCCCTTCGGCACCGGGAGGTGTCGGTACGTCGACCTCGACCGCCGGGTGCCAACCCCCGTGACGCAGCCTCGGCCAGCCTTCCTCGTCCCAGGCCAGCGCCTGGACCGCCGTCTCGCGGCCGAGGGGGCAGCGCGGGCCCTGTGGTGTACGCAGCGGGCGGGCCGTCAGATGGCTCATGACCCACTCGCCGCCCGGCGTCTCCACCAGCTCCGCGTGGCCGGCCTTCTGCAACGGCAGCGAAGGATCGTCCCGCGTCGTCAGCAAGGGCTCGCTGTCCAGCTCGTACGGGCCGGTCAGCGCGCGGCTGCGCGCCACAAGCACCCCGTGCTCGAAGCCCGTGCCGCCCTCCGCGAGCACCAGGTAGAACCAGCTGTCGCGCCTCAGCAGCTTCGGCCCCTCGACGAGCCGTTCGTGCTGGAGGAGCAGGTGTGTGCCGCCGACGGGACGCAGCGACTCGCGGTCCAGCTCGGTCAGGACGATTCCGGCGAAGCGCTGTCCGCCCGGCCGGTGGTCGCTCTGCATGTTGAGCAGCCACAGCCGTCCTTCGTGGTGGAAGAGCGCCGGGTCGAAACCATGGCTCGGAACCCGGCGCGGCGTCTCCCACGTGCCGGCCACGTCGGTGGCCGTGGTGACGTAGGTGTCCAGGTTGAAGTAGGGCGTGCCGACCGAGCGCACGACGGTGTACGTCATCCAGAACTGTTCGCCGTCCCAGCTGAGCGACGGCGCCCACACGCCGCCCGAGTCGGGCACCCCCGCCAGCGAGTCCCCGGGGACCGCGCCCCGCACGTGGCCCGCGTACTCCCAGTGCGCGAGGTCCCGGGAGCGGTGGATCGGGATCGTGGGGAACCACTGGAAGGAACTGGTCGCCACGTAGTACCAGTCGCCCACCCGCACCAGCGACGGGTCCGGGGCGAAGCCGCGGATGACCGGATTACGCAGCAACGTCACTTGAGGGCCCCCAGCGTCACGCCGGTGCGCCAGTAGCGGCGCATGGCGACCATCATGATCGCCATCGGGACGATGGACAGCAGAGCGCCGGTCAGTACCAGGCTGGTCAGGTCCACGCCGGACTCCAGTCGCTTCCCGGACCAGTTGTAGAGGCCCAGGTTGAGGGTCCAGTTCTCCTCGCCGCGGAGCACGGTCAGCGGGAGGAAGAAGGCGTTCCAGGTGTTCACGAAGGCCAGCAGGAACACCGTCGCTCCGCCCGTCGTCATCATGCGCAACACGATGCTGAAGAAGATCCGCAGCTCGCCGGCGCCGTCGATGCGGGCCGCCTCCAGGAGTTCGAAGGGGATCGACGCCTCGGTGTACACCTTGGCCAGGTACACGCTGAACGGGTTGATCAGGCAGGGGATCAGCATCGCCCACGGGGTGTCGACCAGGCCGATGGCCGAGAACAGCAGGTAGAGCGGCAGGGTGAGCAGGGCGATCGGGATCAGGAACGAGCCGACCACGCATGCGAACACCAGATTGCGCCCGGGGAAGTCGAACCGCGCCAGGCCGTAGCCCGTCGCGAGGGCGACCAGGGTGCCGCCCAGGGAGCCGAGGCCCGCGTACAGCAGCGAGTTGGCCGTCCAGCGAAGGAAGATGCCGTCCTCGTAGGTGAACAGCTGGTGCAGGTTGTCCCACAGGTGCCAGCCGGAGAACCACAGGCCGTTGCTCTGGTACAGCCCGGTGCGGTCCTTGGTGGCGGCGACGATCAGCCACCACACCGGGAACAGGCTGTAGACACTCGCCAGGACAAGCCCGACCAGCAGGAACCGCTGGCCGCCCCGTCCGCGCGAGGCCGGGTCCGGGCGCTCCAGGCGCCGGACGGTGCGCACGGGGCGACGCGCCTCGCGGCGCTCGGTGCCGGAGTCGGTCGTCAGCATCAGTCGACCTCCTTCGAAGTCAGCTTGTAGAAGAGGAAGGAGGCGACACCGAGGATGAGCGCGAGGAGCACCGACAGGGTCGCGGCGTAGTGGTAGTTGCCGGCGTTGAACGCCTGGTTGTAGATGATCATGATCGGGGTGAAGGTGTCGCTGACCGTCTGCGGCGTGACGTTCCTGAACAGCGCCGGCTCGTTGAAGATCTGCAGCATCTGGATGACCGACAGCATGCCGGTCAGCACCAGCGCCCCGCGCACGTAGGGGATCTTGATGCTGCGCGCGATCCGCCACTCGGAGGCGCCGTCGAGGCGCGCGGCCTCGAACAGCTCACGGGGCACGCCCTGGAGCGCCGAGTAGATGATCACCATGTTGTAGCCGACACCGTGCCAGGTGAGCAGATTGCCGATGGACGGCCACACCATCGAGGGCGAGAAGAAGTTCCAGTCGAGGCCGAACAGCCTGCCCAGCGGCGTGAGCGGACCGACCTCGGGACTGTAGAGGTTGATCCACACGAGGGCGGCGACCACACCGGGGATCATGTACGGCACGAGCAGCACGATCCGGAAGCGGCCGGCCACCTTCGAGGTGAGCGCGTCGAGGAGCAGGGCCAGGACGAGGCTGATCAGCAGCATCACCGGGATCTGTACGCAGGCGAACAGCACCACCCGCAGCACGGACCCCATGAAGGCCGAGTCGGTCAGGCCCTGGGCGTAGTTGTCGAAACCGGCGAACTGCTCGGTGGCGCCTCCGAGCCCGAGTCCGGACTGCTGTTCCCGGTAGAGCGACTGGTAGACCGCGTAACCGATCGGGAGCAGGTAGAGAAAGACGAAGCCGAGCTGGAAGGGCACCGTGAAGGCGGCGCCCTTCCAGCGCTGGGAGCGAATCATCGGTGGGTGCCTCAGCCCTTGACGCTGATACCGCGGGACTTCAGGTCCTTGACCGTCCACTCCTGCATGTGGGCAAGGAGGTCGGTGACCGTCTGTTCCTTGTTGACGACCTTGGCCCAGCCGGCCTGCAGCTCCGAGAACATCGCGGTCCAGTTCGGACCGTACGTCCAGTCGGTGGTGACCGTGCCCATGCTGTCCTTCACGATCTGCTGGGCCGGGGCGTAGTTCTTGCCGAGCAGCTTCTCGGAGATGGCCTCGGGGATGTACGTGTCGCTGTCGGCCAGCGCCGGCATGACGCCGTTGCCGGTCTCCGGGCTGGCCATGGTCTTGACGGCACCGGGGTTCGTGGACATCCACAGCGCCGCCTGGGCGGCCTGCTTCTGGTGCTTGCACTGCTTGGTCACCAGGGTGACGCTGCCGGTCAGGTTGGTGCCCGCCGGCGTCTTCGGCGCCTCACCGGCGTACGTGGGCCAGGGGGCCAGGGCCCACTTGCCGAAGGACTTGGTGAAGTTCTTCACCATGCCGGCGGTCTGCCAGGTGGAGATCTGCCGGGTCGCGGTGCCGCCGTCGTCGTAGTTGCGCTGCACGGCCGCGTAGTCGGCGAAGGAGAGCGTGGAGTTGAGGTCGTTGTCGATGACTTCCTGGATGACCTTCGCGGCCTTGAGGGTGCCCGCGTCCTGGAAGTCCACCTTCCAGGAGTCGCCCTCGACGGCGTACCAGTGTGCCCCGGCCTGCATGGCCAGCACCTCCAGGGTGCTCGGGTCCTCACCGGCGTAGTTGGTGATCTTGACGCCGTGCTTCTTCAGCTCCTTCCCCGCGGCTATGAACTCGTCCCAGGTCGCGGGAGCCTTGAGGTGGTGCTTCTCGAAGACATCGGTGCGGTAGATGGTGAAGTTCGGCGACGAGCTGGTGGGGACGCCGTAGAGCTTGCCCTGCACCTGGGCGCTCGCCCAGGAGCCGGCGTTGAACCTGCTCTTCTCGCCCTCCACGTACGGGGTGATGTCGGCGAGCGCGTCCTGCGAGACCCAGCTGGTCACGTACTCGGCGGTGTTCTGCACCAGGCAGGGGGCGTTGCCGGCCTTGACCGCGTTGGTCAGCTGCTTCTGCATGGTCAGCTGGTCGGTGACCTTGGTGTACTCGAGCTTGATGTCCGGGTGGGCGGCGTTGAACGCCTTGACGACCAGATCCTGACCGTTGGCCCAGCCCCAGAAGGGGAGGGTGACCGGTCCGGACGAGGTGGTGTCGCCCGTGTCCGACCCACCGCATGCGGTGAGCAGACCTGTCAGCGCGATTCCCGCGACGGCGGCGGAAGCGAACCTTCTCCGGGGGCTGGTGAAGTTCATCTGACCGTGTTCCTTCGGGATGTCGGGGCCCTCTCGGAGCGAGAGGCAGGGGGCTTGATGCAGGCCGGGAACGGCGGCCGGGATCCGGCGGCGCGCGGTGGGAGGATCGGCCCGAGCGGAAGCTGTAGAAACCGGTTGCTGGGACGTTAGGCCGAGTGGTCTGCCCAGAGCAAGAGGTCTACACAGGATTGTTTCGGAAAACGGTTACGAAACACCGACTGCGAGCCTGCGTCATCTGCCTGTCACGTGCGCAGGGCGGGCGGGCGCACCGAGTTACGTACGACGACATGGGTGCCGAGCACCACGTGCTCGCCGTCGGTGCGGCGGCCGGAGCTGCCCTCGCGACGGTCGGCCACCGCACGCAGGGCGGCGCGCCCCATCTCCTCGTACGGCACGTGCACGGTGGTCAGTTGCGGTGTGAGCTGGGATGCGAGGGGGATGTCGTCGTAGCCGACGATCGAGACGTCCTCGGGCACCCTGAGCCCGGCCGCCCGCAGGGCCTGCATGGCTCCGGCGGCGACCACGTCGGTGCCGGCGAGCACCGCTGTGAAGGCCGCCCCCTCGCGCAGGCTCTCCTGGACCGCGCCGTAGCCGTGCTCGTAGTCGTACGGGCCGTGCCGGACCATTCCGGGGTCGAAGGGCACGCCGTACGCCTCGAAGGCCCGTCGGGCGCCCTCCAGGCGGCCCTGCGCGGTGGTGAGTTCGGCATGCCCGGGCAGTACCAGCACCTTGCGGTGGCCGGCGGACAGCAGGTGGCTGGCCATCGCGTAGGCGCCGCCCTCGTTGTCGTAGTCGACCGTGGTGGCCGGTACGTCGCCCTCCAGAGGAGGCCTGCCCACCAGGACCAGGTGGGAGCCCGCCGCGTCGAGCGAGCGGGCGAAGCGGGCCATGCGCAGTTGGTACTCGTCGTAGTCGTAGGCGCCGCCGAGCAGCACCACCGCGGCGACGCCCTGCTGGCGCATGAGGTTGACCAGCGCGAGTTCCCGCTCGGGGTCGTCCCCGGTGGTGCCGACCAACGACAGCCAGCCGCGCAGCGTGGCCGCGCTCTCGACGCCCTTGGCCACGTGGGCGAACGCGGCTCCGGTGATGTTGTTGATGAGGATGGCCACCGTGGGCGTGCCACCGCCCGCCAGGGAGCGGGCGTGCGCGTTCGTGACGTAGTCCAGGTCCCGGACCACCTTCATCACCCGGCGCCGCAGCTCCTCCGAGACCGGGTAGTTGCCGGACAGGACGCGCGACACACTCGCGACGGAGACGCCCGCCCGCTCCGCCACGTCGCGGATGGTGGCCCGACCCGTGTCTCCGGACGCCTTGCGCTGACTCACCTGTGCGGCTCCTTCTCCTGCGCGGCTTCCTTGCGGAAACCGTATCCCATGGTTTCCACCAGGGGACGGCGTAGTTCGGAGACGGTTTCAGGCGACACGGGCCAGGTCCGCGTGGTGCACCTCATGGGCCGGGGGCAGGCCCGCGACCAGGCGTTCCAGCTCCTCGACGACGATGCGGCCGAGCCGCTCCAGTTCGTTGCCGAGTGAGCCGGCGATGTGCGGGGTGAGGAAGACGTTGGGCAGGTCGTACAGCGGGGATCCGGCAGGCAGCGGCTCGGGTTCGGTGACGTCCAGGACCGCGTGCAGCCGGCCGGAGAGGAGTTCGTCGGTGAGGGCGTCGTGGTCCACGAGGGCACCGCGGGAGGTGTTGATCAGGACGCCGCCGTCGCGGATGAGGGCCAGCCGCTCGCGGTCGAGCATGCGGTAGGTCTCGGGGATGTCGGGGGCGTGCAGGCTGACGATGTCGCTGACGCGCAGCAGCTCGTCCAGCGGCACCGGACGGGCGCCGAGGGCGGCGGCCTCGGCGGGGCCGACGTACGGGTCGTGCAGGAGGACCTCGAGGTCGAACGGCCGCAGCAGCTCCAGGAGTCGGCGGCCCACCCGTGAGGCGCCGATGACACCGATCCGACGGCCGACGTTGCCCGTGTGCGCGGTCTCGGCGTGGGTCGGGTAGGCATGGTCGACGCGGAAACGCTCGCGGTGGGTGAAGGTGTCCTTCCCGGCGAGCAGGATCATGCCGAGCGTGTACTCGGCGACCGGGAGCGCGTTGCCGGTCACCGCGCTGCAGACGGTGATCCCGCGTTCCCACAGGGCATCGCCGACGAGCGAGCGGACGGATCCCGCGGCGTGCAGGACGGTACGCAGCCGGGGCGCGGTCGCGAGGACGCCGGCGTCGAGCGCGGGGCAGCCCCAGCCGGTGATCAGCACCTCGGCGCGGGACAGGGCCTCGGCCGCGGCCGGATCGGAGAAGTCCCGCACGACGAGTGCGGGGTCGAGGTCGCACGCCCGACTCAGCCGGGTCATGAGCGGCGGGGGGAAGAGCAGGGGGAGGTGCACCGGATCCATCGCGAACACGGCCCTGGGCAGCTGGGCGCTGGGCATGGCTCTCCTGACAGGCTGAAGGTGACAGGTCGCAGAAACATTTTCTGAAAGCGTCTTCTACGGTATGTCCGGCAGGAACGGGCGGTCAATCGCTTCCCGTGGACAGCGGCCCCAGCTGGCCCGTTGTCACTGGTCGTTGAGCCGATGAAGGGTCCTGGGCGCTCGTCCTCCTGGAGCGTCGAAGGCATCGAAGTGCGTCACAACTCTTGACGTGCCGTCCTCGCGGGAACAAGCTCCTCTCCGATCGATAGAAAGCGGTTCCCGAAACACACATCCCGTGTCGGCCGGTCTTGCCTGTCGCTCCCCTCCCCCTCGCAAGGAGTCGCACATGAACCCGTCCCTGTCCCGCCGTACCGCCCTCCAGGCGGCGGGCGCCACCGTGCTCACCGCCGGCCTGTCGGGCCTGACGGCCACGGCGGCCCAGGCGGAGGAGATCCCCGCCGAGCCCGCGCTGGTGACCTACCCGGTGCCGGCCGGGGTCCCGGTCAAGACGGACAGCTTCACCGTGAAGGTCCGTACGCCTGGCGGCAGCTGGCAGACGCTCGGGATCCACCGACCCACCCTCGCCGAGATCAACCCGGCCACCGGAAGCAAGCGGCAGTTCAACTCGTCCCTCGCCTACTTCGACTTCTCCGGCCAGGTCGAGGTCGAGGTCACGTACATCAAGGGCGGGGTGCAGAAGGTCCGGGTGCGGCCGGACTCGTACGGCATCAAGCCGGAAGTCCTCGCCGACACGCTCCGGTTCACCCTGGACCGGCCGCGCAACGTCGTCGTCCAGATCAACGACGACCTCTTCGACTGCCTGCACCTGTTCGCCCGCGAGATCGAGAAGAGCCGGCCCAAGGCGGGCGATCCGGACGTCCTCTACTTCGGCCCCGGTGTCCACACCACCGCCGACGGCTTCCTGAACGTCCCGTCCGGCACGACCGTGTACGTGGACGGCGGCGCGGTGCTCAGGGCGACCGTCGTCTTCAGGGACGTGCGGGACGCCCGGCTCACCGGCCGAGGCATACTCGCCGGGACGAAGGGGGGCGGGGCCCACATCGTCGGCTCGACGGACATCTCCATCGGCGGCGTCACCATGCTCAACCCCAACGGCTACGCCGTCACCGTCGGCAACTCCACCGACGTCTCCATCCGTGGCATGGCCTCGTTCAGCTCCAAGGGCTGGGGCGACGGCATCGACGTGTTCTCCAGCACCGACGTCACCATCGACGGCGTCTTCATGCGCAACTCCGACGACTGCATCGCGCTCTACACCCACCGCTGGGAGTACTACGGCGACACCAGGAACATCACCGTCCGCAACTCCACCCTCTGGGCGGATGTCGCCCACCCCATCAACGTCGGCACGCACGGCAACACCGACGCCCCCGAGGTCATGGAGAACCTCGTCTTCGAGAACATCGACATCTGCGACCACCGCGAACCCCAGATGGGTTACCAGGGCTGCATCGCGCTCAACGCGGGCGACAGCAACCTGATCAGGAACGTCCGTGTCGACGGCGTCCGCGTCGAGGACTTCCGCTGGGGCCAGCTGATCCATATGCGGGTCATGTACAACAGGAAGTACAACACCTCGGTCGGCCGCGGCATCGAGAAGGTCTACATCAAGGACCTCACCTACACCGGCAAGCCGCTTGCCACGTGCATGCTGCTCGGCTACGACGCCGACCACCCGGTCAAGGACGTCACCTTCGAGAACCTCGTCCTCAACGGCACCGTCATCGCCGACTCGATGCGGAAGCCGGGCTGGTACCTCACCACCGACTTCGTCCCCCTGCACGCCAACGAGCACGTGACGAACCTCAGGTTCCTCACCACCGCCGAGGCGCAGGCGGTGGCCGCGTCGTGACCGCCCCCGCACCGAGCCGCCGGGGCTTCCTCGGCGGCGCGGCCGTCCTGCTGCTGTCGTCGGGCGCGAGCGGTCTGCTCGCGTCGGGCGCGGCCCAGGCGGCCACCGACCACGCGGCCACCAGGGCCTTCACCCACCCGGGGCTGCTGCACACCGCGGACGACCTCGCCCGCATGAGGGCCGCGGTCGCCGCCCAGGAATCCCCGATCCACGACGGCTACCTGGCGTTCGCGGCCCACGCGCGGTCGAAGGCCACCTACACGATCCAGAACACCGGCCAGATCACCTCCTGGGGCCGGGGCCCCACCAACTTCCAGAACCAGGCCGTCGCCGACTCCGCCGCCGCGTACCAGAACGCCCTGATGTGGTGCGTGACAGGCGACCGAGCCCACGCGGACAAGGCCCGGGACATCCTCAACGCCTGGTCGACGTCCCTGACGACGGTCACCGGAGCGGACGGTCCGCTCGGTGCCGGTCTCCAGGTCTTCAAGTTCGTCAACGCGGCCGAGCTGCTCCGGTACAGCGACTACGACGGGTGGGCGGAGGCGGACATATCGCGCTGCGAGCGGTCCTTCCTGGACGTCTGGTACCCGGCGATCTCCGGCTACATGCTGTACGCCAACGGCAACTGGGATCTGACGGCCGTCCAGTCCATCCTGGCCATCGGCGTCTTCTGCGAGGAGCGCACGCTCTTCGAGGACGCGCTGCGCTTCGCCGCGGCCGGCGCCGGAAACGGCAGCGTCCGAGGCCGTATCGTCACCGACACGGGCCAGGGGCAGGAGAGCGGCCGCGACCAGGGCCACGAGCAGCTCGCCGTCGGCCTCATGGGGGATGCCGCGCAGATCGCCTGGAACCAGGGTGTCGACCTGTGGGGTCACGACGGCGACCGCATCCTCGCCAACGCCGAGTACGCCGCACGCTACAACCTCGGCGGCGACGTCCCGTTCACCGCCGACCTGGACCGCACCGGCAAGTACATCAAGACGACCGTCTCCGCGAAGGTCCGCGGCAGTCTGCCGCCGGTGTACGAGATGTACTACGCGCACTACGCGGGCGTCCGCGGCCTCGACACCCCGTACACGAAGGCGGCCGTCTTCCGTGGCACGGGCGGAGCCCGCTTCCTGGAGGGCAGCAACGACGACCTCCCCGGCTTCGGCACCCTCACGTTCGCGGGGACGAAGGCCCCCGCACCGACCGCGCCGACGGCCCCGGCGGGCCTGACGACGGTGGGCGGCGACGGAGAGGTCAGCCTGGCCTGGCTCCCGTCCGCGTGGGCCGGCACCTACACCGTCCGCCGCGCCACCCGTCCGGACGGCCCGTACGAGGAGGTCGCGACCACCGGTACGCCGGCGTACACGGACACCGCCGTCCGGGCGGGACGGACGTACTACTACACCGTCGCCGCCACCGGAGCCCACGGCGGCAGCGCCGAGTCGAGCCCGGCCGCCGCCACCGCCGGACTCCCCGAACCCTGGTCCACCCGGGACCTCGGGGAGGTGAAGATCCCAGGCGCCGCCGCCTTCGACGGCGAGCGGTTCGTCCTCGAGGCGTCCGGCACCGCCGACACCTACCGCCTGGCGCACCTTCCGCTGTCCGGCGACGGTGAGGTCACCGCGCGGATCGTGTTCCCGCTCAGCTCGCAGTACTCCAAGATCGGCGTCACCCTCCGCGACTCCCTCGACGCGGGCGCCGCGCACGCCTCGATGCTGATCCAGGGGCTGCCGCTGCACACCTGGAGCGGGGTGTGGAGCGTGCGGGCGTCGGCCGGTGCGGAGATCTCCGCCACCGGCAGCACCCCCGTGCCGCCCACCCAGCAGCAGTCCCTCACCACCTCCGCCGCCTTCCCGATCTCCGACCTCGGCGCCGTGCCCGAGTCGGCGACCCCCCTGGAGGCCCCGTACGTGGAGGCCGCGGGCGACGGCTACCGGCTGCGGGCACCGTACTGGGTGCGGGTCGTCCGGAAGGGCCGCCGCTGCACCGGCGCGATCTCCCCGGACGGCATCCGGTGGACCGAAGTCGGCTCCACCGAGGTCCGGTTGGGGCACACCGTGCACGCGGGACTCGTCCTCACCTCCTGCCTCGGCGTCGACGAGGAGTACGCGGAGACCGGCACCGGCGCTTTCGACAACGTGAGCGTGACCTCCTCCTCGGCCGGCGAGGTCTGGTGCGTGCCCCGCCCCACCCGCGCGGCCACCGGACTGCGGGCGATCACCGGCGCGGACGCCGTGGAGCTGGCCTGGACCGACCCCGACCTCTCCGCGCGGTACAAGGTGCTTCGTGCCACCGCCGCCGACGGCCCTTACACGACGATCGTGACAGGCGTCGGCCCGGTCGGGTTCGGCACCCGGATCCGGTTCGCGGACGCGACCGGGACACCCGGAGTGACGTACCACTACGCGGTCGCGAAGACGAACCACGGCGGCCGAGGACCGAACTCGGATGCCGTCGCGGCCCGCATGCCACAGCCCTCGGGAATACCGCAACTCACCTCCGCGGGCGTCGCGTTCGCCAACCAGGGCGTCCCCTTCCGGCATCTGCTGCGCGGCACGCACGAGCCGGTACGGTTCGCCGCCGCCGGACTGCCCGACGGCCTGCGCGTGGACCAGCGCACCGGCCTGATCTCCGGAACGCCCACCGGGACCGGAGAGTTCAGGGTCACCTGCGGCGCGGGGAACGCGGCAGGTGACGGCACCGGAACCCTCACTCTCACGGTCGGCACACCCCCGCCCATCCCCTGGACGTACGGCGACCTCGGCGACGTCATCCTCGACGACCGTGCCTTCGGGACGCTCGGCGTGGTCGCCGTCCGCACCCCCGGCAGCACCGCCTACGAGGACGGAACCTTCGTCGTACGAGGCGCGGGCACCGACCTCTCCGTCAACAACCAGGGAATGACCGGGCAGTTCGTACGGCAGCCCGTCACCGGCGACTGCGAGTTCACCGCCCGGCTGATCTCCCGCACCGGAGCCCCCGCCGACCGGGTGGGCCTGCTGATGGCCAAGTCCCTGTCACCCTTCGACCAGGCGGCCGGACTGATCGTCACCGGCGGGGCCACCGCGCAGCTGATGCTGCGCACCACCGTGGCCGGGAGGTCGGCCTTCACGGGGAACGCGACGGCCACCCCGACCTGCCTGCTGCGCCTGAAGCGCACCGGGACCGTCTTCGCCGCGGCCATCTCCACCGACGACGGCGTCACCTGGACCTCCCTCGCCTCCGGTGAGCTCCCCGGGTTCGGCGACGCCCCCTACTACGTGGGTCTCGTGGTGTGCTCCCGCAGCCCCCTGGTCCACAGCACCGCGCGATTCAGCGACGTCAGCATCACCCCCACCCAGATCCGCACAGGATTGGAGATGCGCGAGCAATGAACCTTCCTTCCCCCCACAGCCACCGCAGGCCATCGGCGGTGAGCCGCCGCGGCCTGCTGAAGGCCGCCGGCGGCGCCACCGCCGCCCTCGCCGTCGGCGCCTCGGCCGCGGCCCTCACCGGCAACACGGCCCAGGGTGCGCCCGTCACCTTCACCCACCCCGGCATGCTGCACGCCTACGGCGAACTCAACCGCGCCAAGGTGCGGGTCGCCGCGGGCGACGACCCGTGGCTGTCCGGCTGGAACCGCCTGACAGGCAACCCCCACTCCGCCGCCACCTGGACCCCCCGCCCGCAGGCCACGATCATCCGCGGCGGAACCGGTCAGAACTACACCCTGCTGTACAACGACATCCACGCCGCCTACCAGAACGCGCTGCGCTGGAAGATCACCGGCAGCGCCGCCCACGGCGACTGCGCCGTCCGTATCCTCAACGCCTGGTCGTCCACCCTCACCACCGTCACCGGCAACGCGGACCGCTTCCTCGCCGCCGGCATCTACGGCTACCAGTTCGCGAACGTCGCCGAACTCATGCGGGGCTACAGCGGCTTCGACCTCGACCGCTTCAAGGCGATGATGCTGGGCGTCTTCTACCCGCTCAACAACCAGTTCCTCACCGGCCACAACGACGCCTGCATCACCAACTACTGGGCGAACTGGGACCTGTGCACCATGAACTCGATCCTCGCGATCGGGATCCTGTGCGACGACGGCGCGAAGTACGACCAGGCGGTGAACTACTTCAAGAACGGCGCCGGAAACGGCTCGATCAGGAACGCCGTCCCCTTCTTGTACGACAACGTCGACGGCTACGCCCTCGGCCAGTGGCAGGAGTCCGGCCGCGACCAGGGACACACGGTCATGGGCATGGGCCTGATGGGCGCCTTCTGCGAGACGGCCTGGAACCAGGGCGACGACCTGTACGGCTACGACGGCAACCGGTTCATGAAGGCCGCCCAGTACGTCGCCAAGTACAACCTGGGCCAGGACGTCCCGTACACCACGTACACCTGGGGGAGCGGCCAGAACTGCGCCCGGCAGTCGCAGACCGTGATCTCCGACGTGGCCCGCGGCCAGCTCAGGCCCGTGTGGGACCTCATCTGGTACCACTACGGCCGCCGGCGCGGCCTCGACGTCCCGTACATCCGGGCCATGGCCGAGAAGGTCCGCCCGGAGGGCGGCGGCGGTGACTACGGCCCCAACAGCGGCGGCTACGACCAACTGGGCTTCGGCACGCTGATGTACGCCAAGTAGCCGGGAAGGACCCCACCGATGATCGAGAGCTGGGGCGGAGACGCCCTCACCCTCCACTTCGCCGCCCACGACCCGGAGGGACCGCCCCGGCTGCTCGGTTTGAACACGGCCCGCGCGGGCAGGTCGGCCCTGCCGCTCGTGGAGATCGAGGCCGCCGGGCACGGCCGCAGCGGCACCTCCGGCAAACGGCACGTCGACGGCCTGGTGTCGCGGCGGCTGCGGTACGAGAGCCACGAGGCGGGGGACGAGCTGCTCACCGTACGGATGCGGGACCCGGAGACGGACCTGCGGGTCGCCGCGCACTTCCGGCTCACCCCGGGCCTGCCCGTCGTGACCGCCTGGGCCGAACTCGCTGCCGGGGAACGGGAGATACGGATCGAGCAGGTCTCCTCCTTCGCCCTGGCGGGGCTCGCCGGAGCGCTCGGCACTGCGGGGAGCTGGGAGCGGGACGTCAGGCTGTGGTCCGCGGACAACCCGTGGAGCGGTGAGTACCGCTGGAACGGCGTGCCGCTGGGTGCGGCCGGACTCGTCGACGTGGGCATGACCCGTTTCGGCCAGACCGGATCGAAGAACCGCGTCGCGCTGACCAGCACCGGTGCCTGGCCGTCCTCGGAGAAACTTCCGATGGGCTGGCTGGAGGGACCTTCCGGCGTCCTGGCCTGGCAGATCGAGCACAACGGCTCCTGGCACGCCGAGGTCGCCGACCGCCACGACGAGCTGTATCTGCTCCTTTCGGGGCCGGGGCAGCGCGAGCACCAGTGGTCGGTGCTCCTCGCTCCCGGCGAGCGGTTCACCACCGTTCCCGCGACCGTGGCGCTCGCCGAGGACCGGGACGGGGCGATCGCCGCGCTGACCGCACACCGTCGCGCGACCCGCAGGCCGCACACCGACACGGATGAACTCCCCATCGTCTTCAACGACTTCATGAACTGCCTGATGGGCGACCCGACCACCGAGAAGCTCCTTCCACTGATCCGGGCAGCGGCCACGGCCGGCGCCGAGTACTTCTGCGTCGACGCCGGCTGGCATGACGAGGAACGCGGCGACGAGGGCGTGGGCGGCGTGCCCGGCTGGTGGGACACGGTGGGGGAGTGGGCACCGTCCCGCAGCCGGTTTCCCGGCGGGCTCGCGGCGGTCGCCGACGCGATCAGGGCGGCCGGCATGGTCCCCGGTCTGTGGCTGGAGCCCGAGGTCGTCGGCGTGCGCAGCCCGATCGCCCGCGCCTTTCCCGACGAGGCGTTCTTCCGGCGCGACGGCGTGCGGATCACCGAATGGGGCCGCCATCACCTGGACCTGACCCACCCGGCCGCTGTCGCCCATCTCGACGCGACCGTCGACCGGCTCGTCGCCGAGTTCGGCCTCGGCTACCTCAAGCTCGACCACAACATCGACATCGGCGCCGGCACGGATGCCGCCCCGCACGGACCCGGCCACGGACTGCTGGCCCACAACCGCGCGTACCTGGCCTGGCTGGAGTCCGTACTCGACCGGCACCCCGGCCTTGTGATCGAGGGCTGCGCGGCGGGCGGTATGCGAATCGACCACGCCACCCTCGCCCGCGTAGCCGTACAGTCGCTCACCGACCAGCAGGACGCGCGGCTCATCGCGGCGGTCGCCGCCGCGGCCCCGACAGCGGTACCGCCCGAGCAGGGTGCGGTGTGGGCGTACCCCCACGCCGGTATGTCCGACGCGGAGATCGCGTTCACCATGGTGTCGGCGATGCTCGGCCGCGTTCATCTCAGTGGCCGGATCGACCTCCTGGACGGCCGGCGGCTGGGCCTCGTCACCGAGGCTCTCGACACCTACCGGACCTACCGGCGCGACCTGGCCGGAGCCCGGCCGTCCTGGCCGCTGGGTCTGCCCGGGTGGCACGACGACTGGCTCGCCCTCGCACTCGACACGGGCGCAAGAACCCTGCTGGCGGTCTGGCGCAGGGGCGGCGAGACCGCGCAGTGCGACATTCCGCTGCCGGCGGGACGGGCCCGGGACGCGCGCCGGCTCTATCCGGCCGCGCTGGGAGGCGCGGCCCCCGGTCTCGAACCGATAGCGGGGGGACTACGGGTCACCCTCCCCGAGCCGATGTCAGCCGTACTCCTCACCTGTTCTCAGTTGGTTCCGGGTTCGTAGTTCGTCAGGACGCATCCGGCGACGCCGGCCTTCTCCAGGCGGTAGCCCGCCGGGGCGGAGAAGCCCGGCTCGCAGTTCAGGTAGAGGAACTGAAGCTGGTACAGGCCGTGGCGGATGGACGGGTCGTTCGTTTCGACCGCGATGTTCTGGCCTACGAGCAGCTTGCTCGCCGTGGCCCGGACGCGGCCGTCGTCCTTCAGGTCCTCCTGCTGGGCGGCCTTGGCACGCTCCTGAAGCATCGTCATGTCATCGACGACATCGAGCCAGTTCAGGTTGTGCGCGCGCTGCGCCCCGCCCGGGTCGCCGCAGATGGCCCGCGCGTCGACGCCCCACGCGCGGTGGTCGCCGGTGACGACCGGCTGGTAGTCGATCGACTCGGCCGCCAGCGCGGCCGGGTCGGTCGAGTAGTTCGTACAGTCGACATGGTTCGGGTGAAGCATCGCCTTCAACTCCGCCAGGCTCCCCGCGCGCGGCAGGCCGAGGCTGCCCTCTGTCGGCTGCCCCGGCTTCTCGGACGCCGAGTCGCCCGCGGCCGGATCCCGCGGCGTCTCGAAGTTCGGGCTGCCCTCGCCGTCCTCGCTCGCCACGAAGTCGCTCAGCACGCACCCCTCGACCAGCGCCTTCTCCCGCTTGTAACCCTCAGGTACGGAAGCCGTCGGATTGCAGGTGAGGATGCGCAGCTCCGAGCGGGACAGCTTGAGCGCCGTCTTGGTCTCCGTCGGTGTGACGGCGAAGTTCCTGCCCACGAGGACACGGCTGAAGAGGCCGTACGTGGCGTTCCCGGCGGCGATCTTCGCCATCACGCGCTGCTTGTAGCCCTCCTGGAACGCCTTCATGTCGGAGGTCATGTAGAAGATGATCTCGCCGTTCTCGACGCGGTCGCTGCACACACCCCGCTCGGTCACCGACCACTTCCCGACGGTCGTGAGATCGACGAGCGGCAGTCGGCTGTCCTTCGGGTCCGTGCCCATCCGCTCGCACGAGGCGTGGCGCTGGACGTACGCCTGTGCCTCCTCCAGAGAGGAGACGTCAGCTCCCTTGTCAGCGCCGGAAGTCGGGCCGGTGACCGTGGTCGTACGGTCGGCGTCGCCATCCTCGCAGGCCGTGAGTGCGGTGAGGGCGGCGATGGTCGCGGTGGCAGTGAGTATCCGCTTGAAGTGCAATGGTTCGCTTCCGTCGGGGCTCTTCCGATGCCTGATCATGGCGTGCACATGCTAGGTGATCACCTCCAAGGGGCGTCTGTCTCCCGGGGTTCGACGCTCTGTCAGCCGATGGTGAGCCGCAGGCTGTCGAGCAAGGCGCGGGCGATCCGCTCGGCCACGGCCTCGTCGCTGTCGCGGGTGAGGTCGATCGTCAGTTCGCCCGCACCGACCGACTCGTGGCGCACGCTCGTGCGGGGGGCTTCCAGGCGTACGAGCGCGGCAGGGGCGAGGGCCTCGAAGAGGGCCAGGGCGCGGCGGGTGATGGGCTCGATCCGGTGGCGGTGGTCCGGGGGAACGTCGATGTCGATCGCCAGGCGATCGATGCGCAGGTCGAGGCCGGCGGTCATGGCGGACCGGTTCCGTCGATAGCGTCCCGGGCGATCTCGGCCCAGTGCGGGCCGAAATCGCCCGGCACGGCCACCCTCCCCAGCTTCTCCAGTTCGCGGCGCAGCCCGGCGAGCAGGCTGACCGTGCCGATGGGGCGCGAGGCGGCCGCCGACTGATACGCCGCGTGCAGGACGGCGCCGCGGATGCTGCCCCCGGAGAGGGGAAAGGAGCCGAGCAGCGCCCAGTCGACGTCGGGATCCACCGGCGCGCCGGCCGGCATCTGGACACGCCAGATGCGCTGCCGCTCGGCCGGTCCCGGGAAGGGGAACTTCACCGAGAAGGCGAGCCGCCGCAGGAAGGCCTCGTCGAGATGACGCTCCAGGTTGGTGGCGAGCACGACCACGCCGTCGTGCGCCTCGATGCGGGCGAGCAGGTAGCTGATCTCGATGTTGGCGTAGCGGTCGTGGGCGTCCTTGACTTCGCTGCGCTTGCCGAAGAGGGCGTCCGCCTCGTCGAAGAAGAGCAGTCCGTTGGTGCCGGCCGCGGCGGCGAAGACACGGCTGAGGTTCTTCTCCGTCTCCCCGATGTACTTGCTCACCGCCGCGGCCAGGTCGACGGCGAACAGGTCGAGACCGAGCTGCGAGGCGATGATCTCGGCGGCGAGGGTCTTTCCGGTGCCAGGCGGTCCGCTGAACAGGGCCGCGATGCCCCGACCGCGCGGGTTGCGGGCGCCGAAGCCCCACTCCGACAGCACCCGGTCCCGGCTTCGGACGGCACTGGCCAGTTCCCTGAGCTGGCGCTGTTGTTCGGCGGGCAGTACGAGGTCGTCCCAGGTCATCACCGACCGCACCCGCCGGGCGGTGGCGCCGAGGGCGGAGCCCGAGCCGTCCCGGGCGACCGCCTCGACGGCCGCGAGGTCCGCGGGCCGGCCGAGAAGCCGCGCTGTCGCCGACGCACCGGCGACGACCCCGGCGACCCCCGCGGGGCCCACCCGGAAGCGGGAGGCGAGGGACGAGGCGTCGGCGCGGTCCACGGCGATCCCCGCGGCCTCGAGTTCGGCCGACCAGCGACGGGCCACGTCGCCGGGGTCGGCCTCCGGCACGGCCAGATTCACCCAAGGGGTGAGGGTTCCGGCCGGCGGTGCGACCGGATGGGGCGCGGCGACCAGGGTGAGCCAGCCGCTGCCGTCGAGTACGGCGGCCAGCTCGCGGACCGTCGCGTCGAGGCCCGCGTCGGGCCGCTCTCCGCCCTCGGGCGTTCCCGGAGTCCCGGCGAGCGGCAGCAGGATGAGCAGCAGCGCCGGCTCCAGGCGTGCGGTGAGCACGCCCTCCCGCACCGCGTCGGCCAGGGTGGACACCGTGCGGTCGACGGCTCCCGCTTCGAGGACGACCAGTCCTGTCCCCAGGCGGGACGCGACCCGGTGCGCGGTGTCGCACAACTCGGCGGGAGGTGCCCCGTGCAGACAGGCCACGAGCCGTGTCCCGGCCGGGTCGGCAGCCCAGGACCCGTCGCGCATCAGGCTGTCGGCCGCGCGGGCGAGCCGCTCGACGACCGGCCTCAGAGTGCGGGGCTCCTCGGCGTCGCCGGGCGCTCGGCCCGGCGCCGCGAGGCGGAGCCACGGTCGCTCCGTTCCCCGCGGACTCCCGAGCAGCAGCGTCCGTACCTGGTCGGTGAGCGCGAGGAGGTGCGACGGCCCCCCGCGCGGGTCCGGGAGCACGCGCAGGACTCCGGCCTCGAACAGTGCGCCGCCCGGTTCCAGGGCGGCGCGCCCGGCGGCCCGCTCGTGCAGCCCGCCCCCGAGCAGGTCGAGCGCGAGCAGGGTGCCGGGACGGCTGTGCGCGTGATCCCCCTGGAGCAGGCCACAGAGCCGGGTGTAACGCCCATCGAGCTCGACGCCGAGGCAGAGGACGACGAGCGTCACCTCCCAGGGGGTGAGCCCCGCCGCGGCGGCCAGCCGGGCCAGCGGCAGCCGGACCGGCGCCGGTGTGGCCGCCACCCGCCGGTCGAGTGCGGCCCGCAGCTCGGCCAGGGCACCGGGCGGATCGTCTGCGGCAAGGGCATGGGTGTCGGCATCCGCATCGGCCTCGGTCTCGGCGTCGTTCTCGGCCCGCCCGGAGCGGTGTTCGTCGGCGAGGGCGGGCCGGGTGCGCCGGGCGACCTCGCGCAGGGCGTGGTCGAGCAGCGCGAACTCCGCCCGCAGGTGCTCCCAGTGGTCGGCGAACCCCCTGGCTGGGGTGTCCGCCCCGTGCTGCGGGACCCCCGATTCGTCCCACAGGCCGGTCACGCGTGTACCCGCAGGAGGTCGGAGCGGAAGCCGTCGACGATCAACCCGACCGTGTGCTCGCCCGGCGCCAGGGGGCGCGGGAACTGACGGGTCACCGTTGCCGGATCGGTGTGGAGGCCGAGCGCGTACTCCGCCTCGTCGACACTCAGCCGCACGTCGTGGCCGTCCAGCCGGGCGCCCCGCAGGGTGAGCCTGCGGTCGGCGGCGTCGTACTCCGAGCCGCCCGGTGCCCCGGTGACCGGGTGCAGTACCGGGCCGACGAGGAGCGGGCGGGGGTTGGTGAGTGCCCCGGAAGCGAGGCGGACACGCAGGTCGTAGCGGCCGTTGGGGACAGAGCCGGGTGCGAGATTGGCGGGTGTCGCCGCGGGCAGGACGGCCGTCGCGGTGCCGTCGTCCGTTGCGGCGGCGTCGACGGCGGCGCTGAAGCGTGGGGCGCCGGTCGAGTCGGTGGCGATGATCTCGGCGGCGGTGGCCAGGCCGCTCCCGGTGACGGCGACGGTCGTCGGGCCGCCCAGCGTCGTACGGACCGGGGTGGCCGCGGCGGCCCAGGGGTCGACGCTGAACACGAGCGCGGCGCCTCCCGGACCGCCGTCGAGAACGACCCGCACCTCGGTCTCCGGCCCGGCGGGCAGCGTACGGGGCAGCTCCACGGTGAGGGCATCGGCGGCTGCGGGGCCGACCAGGCGCGCCGGTACTCCGGCGATCGTGACGGTGGGTGTCCGGCCGAGCCCTGACAGGTCCGTCCCCTCCACGCGGACGCGCCCGGTGACGAGGGCGCCGCCGCTCAGGGTGGCCGCGGGTCCGCGTGCGGGTACGAGGGCGGTGAGCCGCGGGGCCGCGTGTGTGCCGAGCGTGACCTGAGGCCGGGTGGCGGGCGGCACGACGGGCCCCGGGCCGGCGCCGCGCAGCTGTACCAGCGAAACTTGGTAGGCGGCCGAGAGCCGGTAGGGCTTGCCGATCGTGCTCCAGATCCGCGACAGGTCCTCCACCGAGAGGGGGTGGAGCCGGACCCGGACGTCCTCGAAGGAGTCGCGCAGGACCGCGGCCAGTTCGGTGTCGGCGTCGAAGTCCGGACGGTGCACCCGGTTCAGGATCGGTTCGTCGTGCAGGGCGAGCATCGCCTCACCGAGCGCCGCGTGCGCCTCGTCGGTCTCGTCGTCCGAGCCAGGGGTGGGCCCGAACGGCGTGAGCAGGTACGACAGTTCGAGGGAGAGGACGGGTAGGTCGCGGGGCGGCGCCCCGGCGCGGTCGCCCGGATAGGACTGGTTCCTGGCGTAGGGGCTCTCGCCGACCTGGTACAGGTAGAGGTTGACTCCGCTGCCGGTGACGGGTGGGTCCTCGCCCGGAGGCAGCAGGGTGACCGAACGGCCGGGCGACAGCGAGGACTTCAGGAAGACGCGCAGCGCCCTGGTGGCGGCGGCGATGGCCTGGGCACTCATGTCAGCGGCCCAGCCGGGCGCGGTCGAACGGGGACATCCCGAGCCCGGGCCGGGCCTCGCGGTCCCGGCCGCCGCTTCCCCGCGCGGGAGCCGCCCCGGTCGGTGCGGGCTGCGCTGCCGGGCGGTGGACGACGGTCAACTCGATACGCCCGATGGCCACGGTCACGCGCGGCGTCTGCCGGGCGTCCGTGGCCGGCGGGACGGCGGAATCGCCCGCGAAACCGCCAGGACCGGGAAGCGCCGATGCGGGGCCGAGCGCGGTGCCGTCGGGACCGGGCGCGTCCGACTCCCCGCGCCCGGTCGGCCGTGCGGGCGAGCCGTCGCGATCCGCGGCCGTGGCGGCGGGGCCGTGCCCGTCGGCGCGCGCGGTGCGGGCCGTGCCGTCGTCGTCGCGGGAGGACGCACGGCCGTTTACGGAGATGCCGTCGGCGACGCGGCGTACGAAGACGGGTACGGCGGTCGGTTCGGCCGGGAACGGTCCGGTACTGGTCCGGTGCTGTACCGAAGGCGCGGGATCCGGGTGGGCCGGCAGGCCGGCCCTCGTGGGCAGGGGCCCGGGTGTGCCGGTGGACCGGCCGCCGGGGGCGAGGTCCTCGGGACCGCCCGTGCCGTCGGCCGGAGCGGGCGGTACGGAGGGCGCCGGGGGCAGGGCGCCGCGGCCGGACGCCCGCGCGGTGGACAGCCGGTCCGGGCCACGGAGAGCGGGGTCCTCCGGACGTGTTGGCGTGGGCGGCGGTGGCCCGGCGGGCGCACCCGGTGGCGGCGGCGTGGACGGCTCGGGCGGCCGCCCGGCCGATTGCCGGTGCGTTGCGCGGGCGGCGGGCGCCTCGGTGTCACGGCGCGGCCCGTCGGGAGCGGGACCTGAAGGGAACGGGCGAGGGCCGCCGTCCCGGCCGTCGCCGGTTCCCCGGGCGCTGCCGACAGACCTGCCCGAGCCGTCGAAGGCACCGAAGGCGTGGGGACCTTCGGGACCTTCGGGGCCGTCCGAGGCGGAGGTGGGGTGCGGGGCGTCCGCGTACGCCCCGTCCGGGGCGGGCCCTGCGCGGTGTCCGCCCCGCACGCCCCCCGGGCGGCCGCTGGGCGCGGCTGCCCGTGGGCTCCGGGCGCCCGGCAGGAGTGCCCGGCCGGCCTGCGAACCGTCGGCCCGCTCGGTCCCTGCCGTCCCCGTCGCCGGATCGACGTCGGGGACGGCCGCGGCACCGAGGCCCCCGGACCGGGCGACGCGGGCCGCGGCGCTCTGGCGCATCTCCGGTGCGGTCCGCCAGGAGCGGGCACCCGCGGCCGCCGACCGCTCCAGGTATCCGCTCACACGCGCTCCTGTGCCCGGCGCAGATCCTGCGCGACAAGTGCGGCGAGCGCCCGCCGGCGCGGGCTCGGCAGGCTCATGATGGCGTGTTCGCTCCAGTGGTAGGCGCTCGCGAGCAGGTGCACGTCGCGCAGCACGGTGCCGGTGGGGACGACGAATTCGTCCAGGACGTACCCGGCGAGGTCGAGGTCCGCCTCGAAGCCGACCCCGCACTCCGGGCAGGTGAGGTCCATCGCGAGCTCCACCTTGGCGCTCGCGTCGTCGACCGCGGCCGCGAACGCGTCGCGGGTCTGTGCCGTTAGCCGATCCCAGCCCTCCGCTCCGCCCGGCCCGTCGGCGACGCCCACCAGACATCGCTGAAGCAGCAGTTCGACCGGCTCGGTGGGATCGCCTGCCGCGCGCGCGAGGGCGACGGCCTCCTGGTCCCGTCCCCGCGGCGGCCGCAGGGCGACTCCGATCGTGCCGCCCCGGCCGTCCGGCAGTTCGCTGACCAGGGGCGCGGGCGGTGTCCGGCGCGCCTGGGTGGGGATGTCGGCCGCGGCGAACGAGACATCCATGGGCTGCGCACACGACGAGCACGACAGGACGACATCGAAACGGTGGCCGTACGTGGAGGTGCGGACGGACAACAGCAGCAGGTCACGGTCGGCGATCGCGAGGTCGAGGAGCACCTCAGGTGGTGGGGGTGCCCACGGACCGAGGCGTACGACGGTACGGGTGAGCAGGCCGGTGACGACCTCCGCACCGGCGAGAGCGGTGGGCTGAGCGGCGAGCCACTCCTCGTCCTCACCGTCCAGGGGGCGTACCCAGGCGGTCGTGACGAGACCGCCGTCGTCGGTGACGAGGCCGGCGAGCAGGGTCACCGGCCGGTGGGTGTGGTGGTCGGGCGGGGGGGGGGGGGGGGGGGGGGGGGGGGGGGGGGGGGGGGGGGGGGGGGGGGGGGGGGGGGGGGGGGGGGGGGGGGGGGGGGGGGGGGGGG
>NZ_JBVHXA010000015.1:116946-222822 GCF_055563935.1 Streptomyces sp. NPDC029169 | reverse complement strand
GCGCGCGGTCTGCTCCGCAGACACGACGCGCCGCCGCTACGCGGCGGTCAAATCCCGTGCTCCGCACGGGATTTGGGGCGCCACTCCGTGGCGCCAGGCCCTATCGCTCCGCGATAGGGCCTCTGGAATTCGCTCCGCGAATTCCAGAAAAGCGGCTGGCTACTCAGGCTGGCGCGGCCTGGAATTATGCTTGTGCACTTGTGAGTTCAGTGCCGAGTTCCGATGCTGTAGACGTATTGGCCCCATTGGGATCCGAGATCCATGGCTGCCTCGCTGACCCAAATGTCATCTAGACTCGCTTAGTCGCTCTCGGCTCCCTGCCCCGACGATTCGGTCTCCCACCGACGTGCATTCAGATTCCTGTATTCCACGACGCATTGAAGCTGCCGGGAACCCGGGCACACTGGTTGGGGGTAAAACTTAACCCGTGTGCTGTGGCCTGCCGGTTCAGGTGGCCCAGGAAGGTGCGGGCACACCGCCGTACGGCCAGGTAGGCGGCTCTATGCGCTCCCTTTCTGCCGCGAGGGAGCCGTATTCTTACCCTCCGTCCATGCCTTCAGGGTCCGATCGACGACAGGCAGGCCGGCCTCGCGCATAGCCTGGCGGGGCGTGCGCGCTGCGAGTCAGATAATTCAGACTCGCCACAACACAAGAGCTGCTTAACCGGCGTCGCGATAAACTCAGTTAATTCATCAAACTGACGGGGAGACACCAAATCGGTCATTAGTACAAATACACCGAACTCAATATTCCTATCTGGCACGTCTCCATAAAAAATTCTCTCTCCCTGACGTCACGTCAAAAAACCGACTAAGTCGGGCGATTTTACGTTTGGACCTGAGGGGCGCCCGGTCTTCTGGGCGAGAAGTTGACGAGGCGTCATGCCAATTATAACGGGGGGTTTGTATGGTGATTCCCCTTCCCTTGTGGGAAGAGGGTGTCGTGGAGGTGCCTGCCGCTGCCTTGATGTCGTTGGGGTTTGTTGGGCGGTGATTTGATTGGTTGTCCTCTCCCTGTCGGGGATGAGTCGGTCGTGCTCAGCTGCCTAATACTCCAGCCGTAGTTCGTGATCTCGATCGTGAGGGGCGCCGAGGAGGCAGCTGGCAGCGTCGATCATCTGGACGAGACCGACCACGCCGGCGCGGGCGTTCGTTTCCTTCTCCGCCTACCCGAGTCCACCGAGACGGAGGGCGTTCCTTATCTCGCTGAGCTTCGCGGTCGTCGCCGGGGTCCACTCCTTCGCCTGCTCACCGAGACGGAGGGCGTTCTCAATCTCGCTGAGTTTCGCGGAGGACAGGGCGCCCGCCCGCTCGATCAGGTCGTCCCGGGACACGGTGGTCAGCCACGTGCAAGGGGTAAAGCCCGGACGCGGGAACGCGAACCGAAGCACGCCTTCAAAGGGCAGTCCTTCCACGGCGCCTACTGCCACTTCGACGCCCAGACCGGTGATGTCGACACCCGCCCGAGCGACGACCTGCATCACCCGGATCCCGGACGCGTCGTCTCCCGACAGCAGCACGACCGGCCGCCGCTCGTCGAACTCCACCCACCAGACTTCGCCACGTTGCACATGGCCTCCTGACACAGGACGGCGGGCGGACGCTGCGCGACCCCGACGCGCTGTGGAGACGGGTGCGGCCACCCGTTGATCATCGGTGTGTGAAGACAAACGATCACGCGGTGGCCGCAGGTCACAGCGTAGACCCTGCCCGCTGGCAGGAGGCGTTCGAGGGCCTGATGAGCCGGATAGCGGGACGGTTCACACGGGTCGAACCCCGGGTCCGGGTCCGGAAGTTGGTGCTCGGAGTGCTGTCGGACCTGCCGCGCAAGAACTGCTGGACCATCGCCGAATGGGCCGGGGAGAGGACCCCGGACGGCATGCAGCATCTGCTGGGGCGGGCCAAGTGGGACGCCGACCGGGTCCGCGACGATGTGTGTGACTACGTGGTGGACCACCTGCACGACGACCAGGCGGGACTGGTGGTCGACGAGACCGGGGACGTGAAGAAGGGCACCGGCACGGTCGGCGTCCAGCGCCAGTACACCGGCACCGCGGGCAGGATCGAAAATGCCCAGGTCGCCGTCTACCTGGTCTACGCCGGCCGGCGCGGGCACGCGGCAGTGGACCGGGAACTGTACGTCCCGCGTTCATGGACCTCCGACCCTGACCGCTGCCGGGATGCCGGACTCGACCAGGACACCGCCTTCGCCACCAAGCCGGAACTTGCCACTCGTATGGTTGCCCGGTTCCTGGACGCCGGCCACCAGGCCGCATGGGTCGCCGGCGACGAGGTCTACGGCGGCAACCCCAGGCTGCGAACCGCACTGGAGGAACGCGGCACCGGCTACGTCCTCGCGGTGGCCTGCTCGCACGAAGTCACCACCGGGGCGGGGAGGTTCCGTGCGGACACCCTGGCCAAGAAGGTGCCCAAGCGGGCCTGGCAGAAGCTCTCCGCAGGGGCCGGGGCCAAGGGCCACCGTTTCTACGACTGGGCAGTCATCGACCTCGCCGACCCCCGACCCGGGAGTCGTCAGCTGCTGATCCGCCGTAACCGCAGCACCGGCGAACTCGCCTACTACCGCTGCTACTCGCGCGCACCCGTGCCGCAGACCGTGCTGGTCAGAGTCGCTGGATCAAGAAGGCGGGTGGAGGAGTTCTTCCAGTCGGGCAAGGGCCTGGCCGCACTCGACGAGCACCAGGTCCGCCGCTATGCCTCCTGGTCCCGCTGGGTCACCCTCGCCATGCTCGCGCACGCCTTCCTCGCCGTCGTACGCGCAGACGAGCACACCCGCCCCGCACCCGATGCCCTCATTCCGCTCACCTGCAACGAGATCCAGCGCCTGTTCATCACACTCGTTGTCCGACCCGTCCACGATGCCGCCCACCGGCTCGGTTGGTCCGACTGGCGGCGCCGCCACCAGGCCCGATCCCAGGCCAGCCACTACCTTCGACAAGCCACTCAGGCATGAAGATCACGATCTACGGCTGGAGTACTAAGTGCCTGTTCCATATCTCGGTTTTCGAGGCGTCCGGAGCTCTAGCCTGTAGTGGTGTCCGAGGGTTCCGGGCGGCCCGGAGTGCGGGTCTGCAAAGGCTGCGGTGACCGGTTGAGGCCGGCCGCGCGGCCGGACGCCGCTCTGCTCGACGACATGTCGTGCCAGGTCATGGCGGCGGGATCGTCGGTTGCGGCGCCGGGTGATGGCGGAGTTGAACGGGGCGGGTCGGGTGGAGTGTCCCGAGTGCGGGACGGCCTGGGTGGCCGGCGTGGATCGGCGTGCGGACGCTGTTTTCTGCTCGCGGCGGTGCGTTATGAGGGCCTGGCGGTCGCGGAACGAATCGTTCGGTAAACGGTCACAGTGACCTCTCCACGAACGCATCCGAATTGGACCTTCGGTCAGATTCCGGCTTTTTCCAGTCATCTGTTGTGATCTTCGGCGGGCGGGGTCGACTCTCGGTCACGACAGCGGGCCGCGTCTTGTCACGGCCGAGGGGCCGTGCCCCGGCCCGTTCAGGGTGGTGAGGACCATGCCCGAGAAGATCGAGAGTGCCGACAAGGTCGGCAGCGTCAGCGCCCACCGTTACGAGCAGATCGTCGCGGAGCTGCGCAAGATCGTGTGAGGCCCAGACCCCCGGGGTCAGTTCGCAATCGGGGACTACGCCTTGGAGATCGAGCCCATGCGAGAGCAGGGCCCGCAGGACAGGGGCGAGGAGTTGTTCACGGTCAAGGACTCGCTGTTCCGCCTGGCCGAGGACATCGGCTTGTCCTACTCAGCCGTGAACGGGGCCCGTTGGGTTGCTTCGCGGTGGCCCAAACAGCACCGGCAGGCCCGCGTGTCCTTCACGGTCCACCGAATCCTGGCGGGCATCTCGAACGAGGAGGAGCGGTTCACCGCGATCCTCACCCCGCCGGGAGGGAAGGCCAGGTGGACTCCCGACGACGCGTCGCGGAGGGTCGGCCGTCAGGTCGAGAGCCGATCACCCCGCAGGAGAAGGTCAGCGCGATCCACACCCTCGCGATGGACGAGGAAGTCGCCGCGGTCGTCACTGGCGATCTACTCAAGCGGCCCACGGTCGTCGCGCAGGTCCGGCAGGAAGACCGGGTCCGGGCGGTGGAGGAGCTGACCCGCGACGACCACATCGCCGCGACGGTGACCACGGGCCTGCTGCGCCGGCCGGACGTCGCCTTTAGGGCGATGTCGAACGACACCGCCCGTCATCAGGTCAATCACGCTCAGGTCGAGCGGGGCCGCCAGGCCCGGGAGGACTTCGAGCGCACGAGTCCGGTCGCGCCGGCGGTGAAGCGGATCGACCGCTCGGTGGAGTTCCTGGACCTGATCACCGCCTGCCACGCGTTCGTATCGGCCTCCGGACGGGTCGTTCCGGGGATGCGGGACCGGCAAGGTCGACGTCGACGGCGAGCTGGCCCGCCTGCTGCAAGGCGAGTAGTGGGATGCCGCGCGCTTCGCAGCGCCGTTCCCCGGCGGCCCATAGGCACGCCGACACCGTCCGCTTCATCCTCTTCGAGGCACGGCCAGCCGGCCTGGCCTTCAACCAGTTGGTCAGGTCGAGCGAGCTCTCGCCGCATCAGGCCCGCTCGGGTCTGGCCTGTCTGCGGGACGCGATCGCTGAACAGGGCTGGCCGCCCCTGATCTGGATGAGGGCGGACGGCTACAAGTTCTGCTCGGATCCCGCAGGGCTTCAGGCCTACGAGGTCGCGCTCATTCGCGAGAAGCTCACCGAGATCCGCCGGTTCATCACCGGCGTCGTCGCCCCGCTCGCCGCACTGCAACCCAAGGGCCGGTGGGTCCGGCACCTGAACACCCAGCTCAACTCCGTCGAGTCCACGCTCGATGTGATCGCCGACTACATCGACGCGTGACCCGGTGGGGGCCGGCCGCTTCACGGCCGGCTCCCACCCCCATGAAGGAGGGGACGTTGGCCGGGCGCCGCTGCTACCCCTCGGACACCTACGATGATGAGTGGGCCCTGCTCGAACCGCTCCTGCCGGTCCCGGCCTGCGAGACCGTCCAAGGCGGGCGGCCGGAGAAGCACCCGCGGCGCGAGATCGTGGACGCAATTCGGTACGTCGTCGACACCGGCTGCAAGTGGCGGGCCCTACCGAAGGACTTCCTGCCCTGGCGGACGGCCTGCAACTTCATGGCCCGCTGGTCGGCAGCCGGGGTGATCGGGCAGATTCGTGACCAGCTCCGCAAACGCGTTCGCCGCGACATGGGCCGATCGCCCGGGGCGGTCGCCATCATCATCGACTCGCAGTCCGTCAAGGCCGCCGAGACCGTCGGCAGGGACTCACGCGGCTACGACGCGGCGAAGAAGATCAACGGCCGCGCCACCTGGTCGTGGACACCAAGGGCCTGCCGCTGTTCGTGATGGTCACCCCGGCCGACATCACCGACCGCGACGCGGCCAAGGAAGTGCTGTTCCGGCTGCGGCTGGTGCACCCGGAGATCACGATCGTCTGGGCAGACTCGGCCTACGGCGGACAGCTCGTGACCTGGGCGAAGAAGTACCTGAATCTCACGGTCAAGACGGTGGGCCGGCCCAAGGACGCGAAGGGGTTTGTCGTCCTGCCCCGCCGCTGGGTGGTCGAACGGTCGATTGCCTGGGTCATGCATGCCCGCCGGCACGCCCGCGACTACGAACGGCTGATCCAGCACTCCGAGTCGCTCATCACCTGGGCCGCGATCACGCTGATGACCAGGCGAATCACCCGCCGCACATCCCGCCGAACCGGCCAGCCCGCCTCCCGCGAGGCCCACCGGGACTGACTACGGTCACCGCCGCGACCGCGACCGCGCGTTCCGACCCACGCACCCTCGCACAGAGCTGCACCCCTGGTCAGCATCGCATCCGCACATCACCGAAACTGATGAACGCCGGCCTCCCAAGCGATCCATCCCAGTCTCCAAGAACTGCCCAGCTGCGAGCGCTCCAGTTGGCCCGCCCGGCCATGGACGTGCTCCGAGAGGAGTCCAGCCATGAAGCGACCGGACACTGTGGTCCGGGCAGGCGTGTGACGCATCGGAATCGGGGGCTTCGGGATCGCCGGAAATGGGGCCTGCCGCAGTCTCCGCAGGGCTCCGGCTGTCCTCCGACAGCGGCGCGCGTGCCCCTGGGCCGACCTCCTCCGAGCAGGTGCCCACCCGCCCGTCCACGCCCTCGAGGAATAGGGTCTGACCTGGTATTTTCCCTAGATCCGCCTAGGCTGGGGGCTCCGTTGGAGACACCATTGGGGGGACTTCATGAGTGACGCCGCCAACCCGTACGACGCCAGCCACATCCAGGTGCTGGAGGGGCGGGAAGCCATTCGGAAGCGGCCCGGGATGTACATCGGCTCGACCAGCGAACGCGGCCTGCACCAAATGGTGTTCGATGTCGTCGGCCGGGCGGTGAACGAAGTCCTGGCTGGCCGTGCCAGCGCCGTCGATGTCACCCTCACGCCCGACGGCGGCATACGTGTCGCCGACAACGGGCGGGGGGTCCCCGTCGAGGCCGCCGGGGACACCGGCGGTCCCGGTCTCGAAGCCCTACTGACCCAAATGCGCCCTGGGGCGGAGCCAGGCGGCCGCCACGCTGTGGCCATGAGCCTCTTCGGCGTCGGGCCCTGCGTCACCAACGCCCTGTCGAGCCGCCTGACAGCCGAGGTGCGGCGCGAGGGGGTTCACTGGTTCCAGGAGTACGCGCGCGGCGTCGCGCTCACCCCACCCACCAGCGCAGGACCGACGACCAGAGGCGGGACCACCATTGCCTTCTGGCCCGACACCGACATCTTCGAGACGAGGGAGTGCTCCTTCGATGTGCTGGCCGAGCGCTTCAGGGAACTGGCCTTCCTCAACCGGGGCCTGGACATCTCGCTGACCGACGAACGCCCCTCGGGCGGGTCCCGATCGGTGCGGTGCCGGTTCCCGGGCGGGGCTCGGGACTTCATCGCCTTCCTCGACGCGCAGGCGGGAGCACCCGTTCACCGTGACGTCATCGGCTTCGAGCGGGAGGACCCGCGGCTCGCCGGGACGGTCGAGGTGGCCCTGCGGTGGCGTGGCTCCCACGGCGAGCGGCTCCAGAGCTACGCCAACAGCGAGCCCACCCCCTATGGCGGCACGCATACGGCAGGATTCCGCGACGGGGTGGCGGGCGCGGTCAACGCGCACGTGCGGGAGCGGCGGCTCCTGGCGGAAGCAGCCCCCGATCTCAACGTCGACCAGATCGGCGACGGTCTGACGGCGGTCGTGTCGGTGAAGCTGGACCGGCCCGAGTTCTCGGGCTCCACGCGCGGCGTGCTGGGCGGCGACGCGGTGCGCGCCAGCGTCGCCGAGGCCGTGCGGGAACACCTCGGCACATGGTTGGAGAGGCACCCAGAGCAGGCCGCGGCCATCGTCGGCCGGATCATCCAGGGCGCCCGCCAGGACTGAGCAGCCGCGAACCGCCCCCGCCGGTTTTCCCGGGAAGGGAACTGGCAGGGGTGGTCGGGGCGGAGTGCATCCGAGGCCAGCTATTCGCGTCGTCCGTCCGGTCGACGCGCCAACTCCCTTGCGGGCCGCCTACAGCGCTCACCAAGGCCAACTAGGCCCTGTTCTCGTATAGTTACGGCGAGGGGACAAGTAGCTCAGCGTGACTTCAGGGCCTCCGCTTGGGTACGCGGAGCGGGGGGCTGCTCCGCCTGGGCTGGCGGGGCATTACCAGGCGGTCGGAAGCACCGTTGGGCAGTGCATGAGCCACTACGTGCCCAGCGAACCGCGTCCGTTCACCAGCGGCGGTGCGGTCGCGCCCCGGGTTGGCCGGGTTGTTGGTCCGGTGGGGGCGGGGGTGTGCAGTGTCTGGTGGCTGAGGGCCGAGTGCGGGGCGCGGGCGTGGGCGAGCCGGTGGGGGCTGGTGAGCGGTGCCGGTCAGGTGCGGCGTCTGGCGGGGGCGGCACATGGGCGGATGGCCGGCGCGGTGGCGCCGTCGGCTTCAGCGGCGGAGCTGGAGGTGCTGGCCTGCTGGGGTGCGTTCATTACGCTGGTTGATGACTGCTTCGACCGGCGTTCTGGACACGCCTCGGTGTCCGAGGTGCGGAGCGTGCTCGATCCCCTGGTCGGCGTCTTGACGGGCAACGTCTCCGAGGCGGCGGCCGGAACGCCGGTGGTGGCTGCCCTGGAGGATCTGTGGCAGCGCACGATGGCGGGGACGGCGCCGGGGTGGTCCACGCGGTTCGCGGCCTCGTACGCCGATTTCGCGGAAGCGACCTGTCAGGAGGCGCGGTGGCGTCAGGAGCGGTACGTGCCCTCGGTGCGGGAGTACGTTCAGCTGCGCCGGCGCACGATCACGGTGGTTCCGCTGCTGCTGGTGGCTGAGCGGCACCTTCATCCGTGGCCGGAGGCCGGGGTTCTGCACGAGGTGTGTGCCGATGTCGTGGCCTGGACGAATGACTTGTTCGACGCAGGATCGGAGCGGGCCGCCGATGCCGGCCTGGTCGGGGTACTGGCGCGGGAGCGGGGTGTCGGCCGGGGGGAGGCGGCGGCGATGGCCCGCGCGATGGTCGAGGAGCGGCTGGACGTTTTCGAGACGGCCGCCGTGCGGCTGACCGCCTCGTATCCCCACCTTCGGGACGCCGGGTCGCGCATCGAGGGTCTGCGCACTTTCTTGCACGGTGCGGTGGCCTGGCAGTACGAGAGCCGTCGCTACCGTGCCACCCTGCCCGTGCAGCGCGAATCGAAGCCGCGGCGGGCGGCTGTGGATCCGGTCGAGGAGGCCGCCGTACGGCTGGAACGCCGGCTGGCCCTGGCCGTGGCGCCCGGTGGCGCGCTGCCGGACCGGTGCGAGGGCCGGGTCCTCGAAACAGCCCTGCTACTCGCCCTGCTGCGCGCACACGGCACCCACCAGGAAGAGCAGCGGCAACTGACCCGGTGGCTGGAGGAGCGACGCGAGAGGGCTGGCTCTCTCGATGCCCTGCTCATCGACGCCGCCCTGCGTCCTGGCACCCTGCCGGCTGACGCGGCCGACGCGGCAGCTCCCGTCGCCGACGGCCTCACCGCCTCCACGGGCAGCCGTGGCCGGCTCAAGCGGAGCATGCTGCATGCCGTCCTGCATGTGCTCGGCGGCCTGAAGCTACGGGACGACGACATCCCGGGGGCCGCACCCGGGCATGGGCTGTCCACCTTCACCCTGGTCAATTTTCTCGCCGTGCGCGTCATCTACGCCCAGGCCACCGCCTACCCGCATACGGTCTCCACCAGCGAACGCGGTCAGCTCGCCGATCTCCTGGAGGACACTGGCGGGCGGCTTTTGTGGGAGGCCAGCGCCGCCACCCACCTGCTCGGGCTCAACGCCCTGCAGTCCTGCCGGCTCGGCCACCCTCTGATCGCCCACGCCCTGACCGGCCTGCTGCTGGCCCGTGACCGTGAGGGCGGGATGCCGTTCCTCGACAGCCAGGACATCTGGCTGTCCGCGGTGGGTGGACTCGCCTACCTCAACCGGCCCGCGCTACGCCCCTACACGGCCCGGATGGGCGCCTTCGTCGCCGCCCGGCAGGCCGCGGACGGCGGCTGGCCCTTCGCCAGCGGCATCCGCCAGACCGACGTCGACACCACCACCCGCTGCATGGAGCTCCTCCACGCCCTCGACCCCCACCGCTACCGTGACCACCTCACCCGCGGCGCCGACTACCTCGCCGTGAAAGCCGGCCCCGACGGCGGCTTTCCCACCTGGCGCGAAGGCGACGACCCCGACCTCGACATGACCGCCGGCGCCATCCTCGCCCTCGCCCCCCTCGGCCCGCGCCACGCCCCGCTCGTCACCGCCGCCACCCGGTTCGTCCTCGACGCCCAGCACCCGGACGGCACCTGGTCCCCCAGCTGGACGCTCAGCGAGCCCAGCGTCATCCTCCGCGCCGTCGGCGCCCTCCACGCCGCACGCCACACCCCCGGCACCGACCCCACCCGGATCGCGGCCGCGACCACCCGCGCCGTAGCCCGACTGACGGCCACCCAGCAACCGGACGGAGGATGGGCCCACAGCCCCCACCACGACACCGACGCCCTCTCCACCGCCCAGGCCCTCCCCGTCGTCACCGGCTACGGGCCCCCGCACGTCACCGCCGCCGGGATGGCCTACCTGCTCTCCTGCCAGGACGACACCGGCCGCTTCCCCGCTCCAGCTGACCAGACCGGGCCCCGCCCCCTGGCCTTCAACTACCCGGTCGTCGCCGACCTCCACGCACTCACCGCCCTCACCCGCGCCCGGCCAGGGATGGCCCGCCTCGCAGCGAACGCCGCGTCCTCTGCCCGCCCTGCCTCAACGATCTGATCACTGCGGGTGGGCCGCCGGCCCATCTGAGCCCACAGGGCCGGCCGACGAGTGCACAGGTTCCTTCTACGCCTTCGTACTGGTGGACAGCCGTTAGCGCTAACTCCCGGGACCCCGAAGGCGTGTCACCGTACGGGCTGGGACTCGGCCCGGGGGGCCGGGAACCCCTCCATCCTGGAGGGCGGCGAAGTCGGCGTATGCCTGCTCGACGGCTTCGGGGTACGGGATGCGCTCGACGCGGCCCTTGTCGTCGACCACCGCCGCCCGCCACTGCTCCGGGACCACGCCCTCCAGCGGCACGCTCTCGGCCGGGTCGAAGAACGCGCCCTCCTTCAGCGGCTGCTCCAGGTACCGCCCCAGCAGGTCGATCGCGTCCATCACCGGCCGGTAGGCGGTGTTGTTGCACTTCAGCTCCAGCGCCTTGAGCAGCGGCGACAGCATCCGCCGCCAGTGCGCCGAGTACGACGACCGCAGCACCGTACGCACGCGGGCCTTGTAGCGCGCCTCGTTCGCCGCGGCCTCGGCCGCCAGCGCCTTGAGCGTCTTCTCCCCGCCGACCACCGGGAAGATCGCCCGCCGCACCGTGCCGGACGGCTCCGACAAAGCCGCCTCCGCGACCCGCAGCAGCATCGCCTCCTTGCCGCGGACCTTCCTCAGCTCCGCCCCCAGCTCCTTGTCGACCTTCCGCTCCGCCCTCGTGTTGATCTTCAGCACGAGCTGGATGAACAGGTCCACCAGCGAGTCGGTGATCTCCGTCTGCCGGACATGGCACAGCGTGGCCAGCAGCGTCAGCCGGCGCGGCGGCTTCATCCGCTCCAGGTTCGCCGGGTACTCCTTCGACGCCCGCGCCCGCCAGGCGTCCACCAGCTTCTCCGACATGTCTGTGAACAGGTCCGCGGGCAGCTCTAGCCGCCGCACCCGCTCCAGCTTGTTCACCTCCGCCAGCAGGCTCTCCAGGCCCGGGGCGCCGGGGTCGGTCTTCAGCTCGGTGAAGTGCGACCGCCCGCCCCCGGTCACCGCACCGTTGGCATCCTGCTCGGTTCCATCGCCCGCGATCAGGTCCTCCAGCCGTGAGCGGGTCGCGTGGCTGAGCCGGTCCAGCGTGCTGCGGCAGAACCGCTTCTCGAAGTCCTTGACCGCCTTGCCGACCAGCCGCCGCACCTGCCCGGGCGCCGGCGGTTCGACGCGGTCGTTGCGGCACCGGGCCACCACCGCGGCCGCCAGCCGGTCCCGCGACAACTCCACCGGGCACAGCTCAGTCGCCAGCCACGCGGCCAGCCGGTCCTGGTCCTCCTCGGTGTTCGCGCGGAACCCGTACGCCACCCGGATCTCGCCCCGGTGCCGCTGGATCGCCTTGCTCTGCCAGTCGTACTCCGCCCACGCCCCGGCCGGCACCTTCACCTGCTGCGCCACGTACTCCACCGCGGCGGCCGGCACGTCCTTGGCCGACTCCGGAACCGGGCCTCCACCTCGAACTTCAGCAGCAGCGCGAACCCGAGCCGGGTCGCCCCGGACTTGTTCCGCACCCGCTTCATGTCGTCTTCCAGCAGCGTCCAGACCTCGATCAGGTCCTCCGGCTCCCAGTCCTGCCGCACCCGTCCCCCTCCACCCCGACCGAGATCACTCGTTCAGCTCAACGAGGCGCCCAGCCAGGAGAAACGACGACCAGCGCAATCACACAGCGCTACATGTCCGTTCGCCGTAGTTATACGAGAACAGGGCCAACTACAGCGCACCTGACACCAGGCGCGCGGTCGAGGTTCAGGAACAGGTACTAAGAGGTTGTCTCACGTGGCACGTTTCGCGAGCTTCTTGTAGCAGGTCAGGGCGGCGGCCATGGCCAGGCCTCGGCTCTGCCAGTGGTTGCGGACCACGTACGGGATCGTGAGAGCACGAGCAGCCCATGGCAGGCTCATGCCGCATGATCGATGAATTCGCGAAAGAGAACCTGCACGAGAGACTGCGGCGGGACCGTAAGGCGCTGCTCTGGAAGCTCGACGGCTTGTCCGAATTCGACGCCCGCCGGCCTTTGACAGTGACCGGGACCAACCTCCTTGGCCTGGTCAAACACGTGGCCACCGTGGAGGCCAGGTACTTCGGCGAGGTCTTCGACCGCCCTTCCCCGGAACTGCTGCCCCGGTGGCAGGACTCCAATGGCAGCGATCTGTGGGCGACCGAGGACGAGACCCGCGATCAGATCATCGGGTTCTACCGGCGCACGTGGGAACATTCGGACGCGACGATCAGCGAGCTTCCCCTCGACGCCCCCGGCCACGTGCCGTGGTGGTCGGAGCCTTATGCCGACACGAACCTGTTCGCCATCATGGTCCATGTCCTCGGCGAGTCCATCCGGCATGCCGGGCACGCCGATATCCTGCGCGAGGGCCTCGATGGCCGGACCGGGTTGCGTGCCGAACTCGAGAAGCAGATCGACGAGGAAGGCCGTGCAGCCTACTGCGGGAAGATCGAGCAGGCCGCCAGGTCGGCCGCACCAGTCAAGGCTTAGAGGTTGTCTGACGTGACTTGATGTTGGTGCGGCATGATGCCGGTCGTGGGTGCTGATCTTCGAAGCGTCTGGTTCCTGATGAACTCTGGGAGCTGGCCGCCCCGTTGCTGCCGTCGTTGGCTGCTCGTCCGCAAGGTGGTGGGACCGCTCCGTGTGACGAGCGGGCCGTGTTCACGGCTGTGGTGTACGCGCTGACCAGCGGCTGTGCCTGGCGGCATCTGCCGCCGATGTTCGGCACGTCGCCCGCCACCGCGCATCGCCGCTTCACGGTATGGACCGAGGCCGGCCTGTGGAGTCGGCTGCACCGGGCGGTGCTGGACGAACTCGGGGCCCGGGGCGAGGTGGACTGGACCTCGGCGATCGTCGACGCGGCCTCCGTTCGCGCCAAAAGGGGGGTCGCTGACCGGGCCGAACCCGGTCGATCGCGGCAAGAAGGGCAGCAAGCTGCAGGTGCTGTCCGATGCCCAGGGCATCGCGCTCGCCGTCGCCGTGTCCGGCGCGAACATGCACGACAGCCTCGCCTTCAAGCCGCTCATCCGCGGCATACCTGCCGTCCGGTCCCGCCGGGGGACCACGGCGGCGCCGACGCGTCAAACTCCGCGCGGACAAGGCGTACTTCTCCGTCGAACACCTGGCCTGGCTGCGCGAGCGCGGGCTCATTCGCGCGCATCGCGCGGCCCGGCTTCGAGTCCGGCGAACGCCTCGGTCGGCACCGCTGGAAGATCGAGCGGTCGATCGCTTGGCTCGTCGGCTACCGCCGCTTCACCGTCCGATACGAACGAAAGGGCTCGCACTTCCTCGCCTTTCTCGGCCTGGCCGCCGCCCTGACCTGCTGCAAGGAGCTCGCGAGACTTGCCACGTGGGACACCCTCTAAGTATGTGGTGGCCTCTAGGTCTCTCGAAGTCTGCTTCGCGGCTGCATGACCAACTGCCTTTGCCCGGCTGCCCGGCTGCCCGGACAGGGGCAGCCCTGGAATCATTTCGCCCGTGCTCGCCTCGTTCGGTACGATCGCGGGATCGTTTTCGCTGCTGGGAGGGTGCCCACGCCGCCCTCGCCGTTCCCGCTCTTCTGGCCGGCTTGCTGTGGCTGCCCGAGCTGTCCCGCTCCAGGCGACAGAGACGCGCCCAGTAACAGGCTCGCGTCACTGACGTGCTCCACGCCGTGGTCCAGTGGCCTGCGAACTCAGTGCCCGCCAGGGGTTCCCGACCACATCCGACTACGCCACCAGGCTCCACATCCCCAGCTCCTGGATCACCATGGACACAATCAGCCACGGACGTCTGCCTTCGGCAAAGGAACAGGTCTTTCTGCCCTGGCGGACCGGCGACACAGTGGTCAGCGCCATCATCCTTTGGAGAACCGACCAACCGGATCGTCTCCAGGCAGGACCCGAACACGCCTTGCCCCCCCGACACACAACGGCGCGACGTGGGCTACTCCCCAGGCGACGAAGGCTGGTAGCGCCGAGGGCCGGCATTGCGTCATCAGGTTGGGGGATCGCTTCCTGGGCGAGGAGCGCGGGCGGCGCGAGGGTCGCCGCGCTGGTTGGGCCGCCAAGCGGTGGTGAAGGGGAAGTCTGCGCTCGGAGCCTCAGCGCCTCTTTGAGAGCCAGGCCGGAATGCGCGACTGCGCAGCGGACGCAGCGTTGTTGCGGGGCGGCTCCAAGTCGCTCCACCGACCGTCGGGGGACCACATCGCCTCAGCGCTCGTCTCCAGCAGGAAGCGCACGTGGTTCGTGGTGTCCTGAAGACGTGCCACGAACGCAGTTGCCTCATCTGAGGACTGCCCGGGGAAGCAGCGGTCCACGACTTTACTGGAAGGTGGCGCTGCCAGTGATTCGCAGGTCGCTGATGTCCCCGGACACCTTCTGCCAGCCATGAACACCGGTGAACGAACGATGGGCCAGACGGGCAATGAGCAGATCTTCCCGCTCCCCGCACATGGCGCGGAAGTCTGCCACGGCGCGTTCGTTGCCGGTGTTGACCGTCATCTGGGCGCCGAGTCTGGCAAGGCTGTCCCTGAGGTTATCCGTCATGCGGAGTTCGGTTCGCGCGGCAATCTTGTCAATAAGGTTGGCGAAGTAGTACCAGCCGAGGTGCACGGACATATCAGGGGAGGCGTCGCCGGGCAGCTGGAAGATGGACCAGGTCAGGAGATCCCAGTCGTCGAGGAGCATCTCGATCATGCGAGCCCGGGCGAAGCGGTAGTCGCTGTCTGGTCCGCAAGTACCGGGGGAGCTGAGGGTCTGTTGCGACCGGCAGGTACGGCTTGGCTCCGGCACGCTTCATCTCGACCGCGGCTTTCTCTCGGCGCTGAAGCCACTGGCTGTTTTCTCCGCCGGAGGCGCGCAGGAGGGAAACCAGAACCCATCTGAGCGGTAGGGCGCGTCCGGACAGGGAGTCCATGACCAGCACCCGGCTGAACCCGGTCAAGTCATCGCTTCGATGTCATCGGGGGTCAGCCGTGTGGTCGACAGGTAGCCCCGCAGGTCTTGAGCGAAACGCCGGGCCAGGGGATGCCCGTTGTCGGCCAGGGGCTGCCGTGACCAGCTGGCTTCCTCCTTTCGGCGCATGTGGGCTCTGACGTCCTGCAGCTGCTGCTCCCATTGCCGGAGCTGCGAGGCGTCGCCGAGGCCACATCGCACGAGCAGCATCCTCAGCTGCGGCCACTCGGGCCGTTAAGTCCCGCCCAGGATCTTCGAGATGGTGCCGATGGCCAGCCCGCCCCCCTTACCCAGGTCTCGGTAACTCTGGCCTGTCCGCTGCACGATCGCGCGGAGCTCCTCCTTCAGCTTCCGCACCCTCGGATCAAGGTTGGCTGGGGGGCGGGCGAGGCGTGTTCGCCATGTTCATCCTCTGTTCACAGATGCCGGTATGTGTGGTTCTGAGCTGGGGAAACACCCTGCGGTGTTGCGTATGTGTTCATGGGCCCCTGATGAGCTTTCAGGCCGCCCTCCAAGGCCGTACAACCAAGTCACCGACCGCAAAAGATGGGCTTCATGAGCAACCCGGAGGTCTTGGCGGTGCTGGCGGACGCACCGCACATCGCGCTGGTGTACGTGGCGCGCGCGTGCATCAGAGAGGTAGGCACGATCGCGATGTTGATGGTCGGGCTGCGCGGCACCGAGGCGGAGAGCCGACCTGGGATCATCGAGGCTCTGGGAGACCTTCGCGGTCATCGCAAGGCGGTCCTGGCGCAGTGGCTCGTGCGCAGGGGCAAGCCGCGAAAGCGCGTTGGGCCCGCAGGGTAGGAGGAGGTCAGGTGCCAGGTGAAGGCGCTGGCACGGCGCCTTCACTCGCATCACGCGGAGGGGAACTCTCCTAAAGCCTCTGGGCCGGCCGGCAGGCGGGCCTCCTCCTTGTGAGCCACGAGTGAGGCGGCCATGGCCGTGATGGCCATGGTCTGCAGCGACAGGTGGGAGTGGTCAGGAGAGCCCCGCAGCGAAGCCATGACACGACTGAACTCGTGCGGCTGGTCGGTGGATAAGGCCATCGAGGCCCTGAGGTAGGCGAGCAGGTCCTCTTCCGTAGCGTGCTCCGGGATGCCCATACGCGGGCGCAGCGCCCGGGCAATCTTCGGGTTCGGCTTCTTCGCCACTGTCACTCCCGTTTAAGGCGGAGAAGATGATGGCACGGACCTGGTGAGCGCTCCGAGCTCGTGACACGTGGTGCTGGCCTGTTCAGGCCAGTTCTCGGGTAGCTGCCGCCATCCGGCATGGAGCTGTCTGTCGTCAGAGTGATGCTGGGTCAGGCTGAGGGGGAAGAAGACCCGGGGACCTCGCCGTTGCGGAAGGCGGCGAAGTCAACGTGCGCCTGCTGATGGAGAGATCAGCTTTGGCTGAATCCGTATCACTGGGCGGTGGGCCGTCCACGCCGACGACGGTGCAGTCCGGTGTCAGTACCCGCATTGCCGCTCGAGCTCCGCGCTGAAGCCTTGCCGTCGCCGTGCCGCGCCGGCGGCGGGCTCGAGGGTGTTGGGCCATAAGTCCTGGTCGCGCTGCAGGTGGTGTGTGATCACGCCGAGAGAGCTTGCTGGAGCACCCTCGTGAGCGACTCCGGTGCCGTCAGGCGGGCCCGGGCGCCGGCGGCGCAGGATGCAGACGACGCGTTCCCGCCCCGGGGGTGGGCGCGTTCTCGCACCGGGCCGGGGGTGACCAGGTAGGGGCCGACCCACATACGGGAGTAGCCGGTCGGGTCGTCCTGGTCGGGGGTAGGTCCGCCGGTGCGAGGAATCGGCCTGTCCCTCGGCTCCCTCTTGCGGGCTGGAAGCTGGACAGCCACCTCCTTCGACCCGTACTCGAAGCCGGAGGAGTGGGACGAGGCACTCAGGCAGCACGACTTCAGCCTGTGGACTGCCACGGAGGGCATGACGGACAGCGCGGACCTGCTTCCCCTCTCGCTTCCGAGTCTGGGTCCGGTCCGAACACCCCTGCTACCTCGTCGAGGTCAACACTCTCGACTCATTCGATCACGTCCTCACCCATGACCTGCCCGACGTGATGGGGCTGCTTGCCCGGTGGGCCCCGGCTATCCAGGGATTCGCCGTCGCCGGCGTGATGTGTGACGCTGACAAGATCAGCAACGGCGGCGGCGTGAAGGGCGCGCTTGTCGCCTCGTGGCGTACAGTGCTCGGCCAGGTCGCGCAGGACGGCATCTGGCTGACCGGGGCGGGGATCCGCCTCCACCGTCCACGCACGTCAAGAAGAGACGGCGCCGCGCCCACGACCGGGTGAACCCCGTCCCCGACACTCCTGGCTGCCCTACACCTCCGGCCATGTACAAGGAAGGTGATGGCGGGGGCTTTCACAGGGATGGCAGCCCGAAGCAGCCCGAAGAGCGACGGGGTCGGCAGGGGCGGCCGACGCGGCGGTGCGGGCCCCGCGACTGCGGCCCGGTTCGGGCTGAGGACGGTCTGTCTGCTCGTCAAGGTTCACAGGCGTGATCGACAGCACGGTGCCGCATCGCTGCAGCGATCAACGAACAGGGGCGGCCCCGGCATGGGGCCGCCCCTGTTCGGCGCGGCGCGGGCTGCGTGCGTCAGTGAGTCGTCAGCACGAGGGTCATCGGTGGGACGCTGTCGAGGTTGAAGGACCCGGTGCGGTGCAGAAGGAGTCGGCCGTCGGAGAAGTGGAGGCGGTCCTCGACCAGCATGGGGTTGACCATGTCGTCGTCGGGGGTCTTCTCGGTGACGCCGTTGACGTCAGGCGTCTTCATCAGCTGGGTCGGGTTGCCGTCGGCACCGGCCAGGCGCACGACTTCGCTGCCGCGGATGCTGGTCGGCGTCATGTAGACGGTGGCACCGCCGGAGTCGGCGCTGATGAGCGCCAGACTGCGCCACTGGTCAGTATCCGGGGTGTAGGCCCACTTCTTCTGGCCCGTACGGATGTCGAACGCGTGGATGTCCGCGGTGTCGTTCTCATCGGTGGCCAGGTACAGGGTGTCTGCCGTGGCTGCGACGGCTCCGCACGCCGGCCAGGAGCTGTCGCAGCCGGTCGCGTAGACGTCCTTGACCTCCCAGTTCGCCTGCGCCTGTCCCCTGGCGTTCACGGAGACGAGGTGGGTGGCTTCGAACGCTTCTGGGTCGAGGTTCAGGCCGACGACCAGCGGGGCGGCGGAGGCGATCCAGGCGTCCTTGGCCGCGCTGCTGTAGACCCAGTTCGCCTTGCCTGTGCCGGCTTCCCTGTGGCCGACCTTGTACGTGCCACCGCAGGCGCTGATCGTCAGGATCTCGCGGCCACCGGTGTGCTCATCGCTCTCGCAGCCCGCCACCGGCCGGTCCCACACCTTCGCGCCGGAGGCGACGGAGAAGCCGTACGATCCGGCCGCGGACTGGGGCCCCTCTCCGTACTCGGGCCACCCGATCGCGACAGTCTTCTCGCTGATGGCGACCGACATGCGCAAGCCCAGGGTGGACCGGTCCTCCGGAATCGAGGTCTTCCACACGACATCACCCTTGTTGATGTCGATCACCTTCAGCTCGGTGCACCGGCTCTTGAGCTTCTTCTCCTTGGAGTGGGCGATGGCGATGGAGCCGGTGCCGGTCTGCGTGCGTGAGGAGGCGCAGACGTTGCCCGAGAGGGGGATCGTCCACCGCTCGGTGCCATCGGCCGGGTCGTGGCCGGTGACGCCGTCGGACACGGTCGTGACGAACGCACCGTTCTTGGCTATCCAGGAGCCGGGCGCGGACACGGTGCGGCCGTCCCGGTCGCCGGCCGGCGCGTCCTTCTTCCAGGCGACCTTGCCGTCGGTGCCGCGCTTGGCCGGTGACGCGGATGCCGACATCGGGGACGGCTTGCCGTCGGCAGCCTCCTCACTCGTCGCCTCTGCGAACGTCGAGGTCGCCCAGACCGCCCCTCCGGCCACCAGCGCCAGCGCAGTCACAGCAGCGCCGACCAGCAACGCCGTTCGACCCCGCCGGGGCCCCTCCGGCCGCGGGGGGCCATAGCCGGATCCCATCGGCGGTCCGTACGGGGCATGCTGCCCAGCTGAGCCGAAGGCACCGTGCGACGTCGGGGATTGCTGAGGCATCGGGGGCTGCTGGGACACCACGAAGGACACGGCTCCTTGACCAGGCGACAGTGAGAAGACAAGCAGCCTAATCCAGTTCACACCAGCAACTGACAGCCGCCCGCCGGTCGAGCTCAGCTTCGACATCCATCACCCAGGCGACCACACCGACCGGCGGCCACGCCCCCGTTCGGCCCCCTCCCCCATGCCGTCGGCCACCACACTCCCTACCGTCACTGTGGTGGTTCCGCCCCCGATGGGTGCCCCCGGGTGGCTCCGCGTCCTTCGCACGGCGCGGGGCCGCCGGCCCCACACCCGCCTCGTCCAGCACCCCGCAACGAGCCGCTGACCTGCGCCGGTGGCCCGCCCGGCGACGCGGACCCGACCCCCCTGTGGCTCCATACGGCGCGGAGCGGGCCTGTCCCTGCTGGAGCTGGAGCAGAGCAGACCCGCTCGCGGACGTCACGACGGTGCCCCCTCCTGGCGCGGCTGGGGCGAAGAGGGACAGGCGAAGAGGGACACCGGGCGGGGGCGGTTCGCTTCGAGGGAGGCACGGACGGCCGGTCCATGGCTCAGAGCCGCCGAGGCGGTCGGCGGCCTCCTTGAGAACCGCGGTGTTCTCGGTGATGTCGTGGCCCCTAGAAGCGATCGGGCAACCAGGGCCCGAACTCGGCGACGCTGCGAACAAGGGTCGCGAACGCCTTCTCCGATAGGGCGTGGACCCCGGCCATGCGGGCGGATGTGGTGGACCGGTAGCCGCCGGCGTACCAGACCGAGAGCCGGCGCCGGGTGAAGGACACCCGTCCCTCGACATGGGTGGGGACGATCTCAGCCGCTCCGGCCTTCACCTGGAACATCCACCCGCCCCAGCCGCCGGTCTCCTTCTCTCGATCTCGATCGGCACGGCGGTGGTCAGGTCGCCTGGCCGGCCCCGCAGCCGGATGGCCTCGGAGATGTCGAGGATGCGGAGCATCCAGGCCAGGCCTTGGACGGTATTGCGGTGATGGGGAGCCCGTGGAGAAAGGTGGGGTACGGCGGGAGCGCGCCGGGCAGAACTCCATCGTGCGGGCACGGGTGTTGTAGCGGCTGAGGAAAGCGAACATGGCAGCGGCGGACTGACTGGCGGCCCAGAAGCCGTGGACGACCACACTCGCACCGTGACGCTCGCGCCCCTTGGTGGTAAGGGTGAGCATGCCGGCGGTGGTGCGGCCAGGCCGGGCAAAGCGGTAGGTGATCACGGCGCTCTTCTCCTGCTCCCACCGAGTCCACCCGTGGGCCGGCGGACGGGACCGCTCCACTGCCGGACGAGCTGATGCGGTAGGTGGTCAGGGCGCTCTTGTCCTGCTCCCACCAGGTCCACCCGTGGGCCGGTGGACGGGACCGTTCCACGGCCGGGCGAGCTGGTGTTGAAGGGCTTCGGCTTCGTCGGTGAGGCCGTGCTCGACATCGAAGTCTTCGCCTGTGAAGGAGCGTTTGGAGGTCGTCGGTGGCCACTACCCGGGTGGCTTTATTCATGAGATCGGACAGCAAATGTTCGCGACTTTGAGCAGCACTAGAAGAGACCGTTGTTCGAACTCTGGGGGAGGGCGATGCGGCCGTAGAGGGCATGTTTCGCGTCCGCCAGCAGGGCGTCAAAACGGGTGACGTCGGTGGGGGCCTGGCTTGTGGTTGCGAGAAGCCGGGGAAGATCGCGACACGGGTCGGCAGCGCGTCGACCAGGAAGGGAAAGCCATGCTGACTCCGCAAGGAGCCTACGACCGGTTCAAAGCAGTTGACGCCGACGGCGATGGCGTCATCACCTACAAAGAGTGGGTCGACTACTACCTGGCCAGCTCGCCGAGGGACCCGAAGATGGACCCCCAACGGTTCGGTTACGTTGATGCCGACCAAAACAGCACTGTCGACCGGGAGGAGTTCATCCATTTCCACGTGACGGGCCTGCCCCGCCGCTGACCAAGGGCGCCCCGCCTTCGCCGTCGGGGAGGGCGTCTACGGCGAGCGCGGCCCGCAGGACGGCGAGCGTCTGCGGCCCCTCAGTGGCCTCGACCCTGTGGTGCGGTGGCGTCTCTGCAGCAGTGCGCTCATGGCCCTCCTGGGTCTCGACGCGTCCACGGCACCGGCGCTGGGGTACGGCGTACCGTCCAGCCTGTGACTGACCTGCCCGCCCCTGAGGAGGCACCGCCGTGGCGTCCCGAGGATGGGCACCCGCCCCGCGTACGCAGCACGTGGCAGACCACCTGATCGCCAAGGAGCGCACAGCGCAGGGATAGCGATCGGCTCCACCTCAGTGTGCCCGGCGGTCCACCTCACGAGGACGTCGGGCACACCGCTGCACGGGCAGGGCATCAGCTCTGTTGTGCCACTGCCTGACCCCTCCAGCCTGCTCCCGGTCAACGAACTTGGCGTTCGATTCCCCTCCGGCTTCCGCGCCTCCCAAACTGGTGCACAAATGCTGCTCAAACTCGTGAACAGAGCCAGCCCGGGCGAGGACGTCGACGGGGGCCTCCCGCCGAGGCGGCGGGCGTAGCCGGTGGAGGAGGTGACGATGGCGGAGATCACCGCCCCGCGCTCGATGAGGGGTCGCAGGCGCTCAGTGGCCATGGCAGTGGCGAGGTGGTCGCCGCGTTTCTTCGGGGGCCACGCAGCCGTCGCCGAGGCAGGCGCTGGGGACGGGTGCGCCGCCGAAGAACTGCTCGACGAGGAGGCCGAGGCCGCCGGCGGCGACGCAGCCGCCGCGGACGGCGACCTGGAGGTCGGCGTGCACGCGCAGGTGGGTGTGTCTCCGATCAGGTGATCGTAGCAACGGGTGGCACGTTGGTCGTACTGCTCCCACAGGCCGTCATCAGCCGGGACGAAGGTCAGCTGCTGGTTCATGGTCCGCCCTTCTGATAGTCGGTGGCCTCATGGTCCGCCCTTCTGATAGTCGGTGGCCTCACGGACGGTGTCGGCGTCCAAGGGGGACCAGGAAGGCCCGCATGAAGGCCAGGACACTGGTGTCATCCTGGTTGTGCGCGGTGGTGTGGCAGGTGATGACCCCTGTGCCGGGGCTGCTTTCAGAGGTCCGACGGGTGAGGATCTTCGTCTCGGCGTAGAGAGTGTCGCCGATATGGACGGGCACGGTGAAGCACACGCGATCGACGGCGAGATTGGCGGTGGTCAGGCCGCTGATGCTGCAGACGGTCATGCCGGCGACGACGTTGAGGGTGACGCCGGAGCAGACCAGGATGCGACCCCACCGGGTCCTGCCGCTGGAGTGGGCGTCGGTGTGGATCGGGGCGACATTGCCGCTCAGAGCGGCGCCGAGGAGGCTGCCGAGTTCGGTGACGGTCCGGCCGGGGCGGTGCTCGATGACCAGGCCGGGGAACGAGTTCGGTCTAAGAGAGGCCGACGTTCTCGCGGATCCGGCTCTCGCTGATGTGGCCATATCCGTGGGGCGCCGCGGCGCTCACGAGGCGCGGTCCACTTCGGCGACAAGGGCACGGGCGGCGTTGAAGAAAGAGGGTGCCGCGCATCTGCCCGTTCACCGTGGTCACCGAGCCGCCGCCGGCGTCAGCGGCCGCGACGACGGCGCGGGCCTGGGCGATCTCCTCGACGGTGGGCGTAAAGACGCCGCTGATCACCTTCACATGGCCGGGGGTGGACGCAGCCCTAGCGACGCCGCGGGTTCCTCCCCGGGCCGCCGCCACAAGGGCCCCTACCCCTGCGGGGTGCACGCCCGCACCACCGCCGTGGCAGCGCGCATAGCCAGCCCGCCCTCACGTATCGACCTCCCCCCGGGCAGACCCGCCGGACAGCGTGAGCAGTCCCCGCTCGTCGGAAGCGACAGTCGTACAGATGCCACAGACCCCCACCGGAAAAAAATTCGGCCTTTGCCGTCCGGAGTGTGGTGCCGTGCGCTCTCCCAGCTCCCAGGCATCGACAACAGGCAAGAAGAACACAAAGAATCAAGGCAAAGCTACACAACACGGAACGGACCTGGTAAGGGCGGCGCAGAACGGGAACCCGTGGACGCAGGACCAACCCATCGCCACCCACCTACCACTGCCCAACAACATCGTCTCCCCAGCCCTGAACCACCATCACGACACCGACAAAACCACGCAGAACACCATACCGGCGACACTCGGCAGGCAGCGCAAATCCGGAAAGATCCCCCGCCCTGACTCATCACCACCACCATCAACCCACCCCACAAACACCCACACAAACAACAACCACACCCCCACACCCACACCCACACCCAGCGACACCCACAACCCTCCCCAACACCCCAGGACCCGGACTCTTTGTGTTGCATTCCGAGAGCGTCGACGTGATGCGTACCACTGTCCGGGTGCTCCGGGGCGGGCATGCGTGATCATGATCGGATGGACGCTCGTTTCCTTGGTGTCGCTGAGCTGGTCGAAGCCCCGTCCGTGGCGGTCGTAGTCGACGTCATGCGTGCCTTCACGGTGGCTGCCTGGGCCTTCGCCCAGGGAGCGGAAAAGATCGTTCTTGCCGAGTCGCTGGACGAAGCCCTGGCACTCAAGTCGCGCCATCCGGATTGGGTGGCGCTCAAAGACGGTCCGCCCGCCCCCGGGTTCGACACCGTCAACTCACCGGGCCTACTGCGGTCTCTTGACCTCGGCGGACGGACCGTTGTGCAGAAAACCACGGCAGGGACGGTCGGCGCCCTCGCGGTCAAGGAGGCGTCGCTGGTGCTGTGTGCCAGCTTCGTGGTGGCGGAGGCAACGGCTCGGCTCTTGCGGACACGCGAGTGTGACAGGGTCACGTTCGTGGTCACTGGCGAGGGTGGGCAGGCCGATGAAGACTTGGCGTGCGCTCAATACATCGCGCGAAGGGCCACGGAGGCTGGGACGGATGCAGTTGAGTTCCTCCGCCGCGCTGGCGAGTCGCGCGCCGCCGCGGAGCTGGCGGAGGGTGTGCGTCAAGGAGTCCATCCTGATGACGTCGCACTCTGTCTTGAGCTCGACCGGTTCCCCTTTGCCATGGTGGCGACCTTGGAAGACTCGCTCATGGCCCTCCGTCCGTGCGACGTACCTTCGCTGCCCGACGAGGCTTCGATCTGATCGCTGGTGAGGTCCAACTCTCACCAAGTGAGAGCCAGCATCCGGGGTGGGTTTGCGGTATCAGCTGGACGTCCCGATGACGGTCGGCTGACCTGAGTGGTGCCGGCGCCGGCGAGGCGGCCAGGATCTGGATGCGAAAGCCCGGTCTCCCCGGCGATCGCGGAGATGCTCATGGCTGCTTCATGCAAGGCACGGAAGCGACGCAGATCCATCCGATGCTCCGAGTGCAGGATCATCGAGACGGGACACCCGTCGCCCCCCACTCAGCCCACGCGATGGCTCTCCCACATCGAACGGACCTAGTCACGACACGGGTACGACACGCTCAAGATCAACCCGATCGAGTGTGTACGTGAGCTCGTACCTGGCTCTGGAGATGAGCTTGTACGCCGACAAGCATCCTCGCGTGCTGGGAAGTGGCGACCTTGACGCCGCACCGATCAGGACGCTTCTCGAAGCGTGCGCGGGCCTTGGCCAGTACCAGTAGCTGCCGAGTCAGACGAGCGTCAGGGCCGCGTGGATGAGGACCAGCAGAGCCTACGCCGGAGCCCCTGGCCGCCCGAGTAACGCGGATCGCCGGGTGGGAATCCCTACGGAGGAGGCCCCGGGTGGACCACTCTGCACAAGTTCACGGCCCTCGGTGTGGCCACCGCGCCTCCCGTGCTCGTCGATAGGAACTGTGAGAGGCCTCCAGTGGCGGCGTCGCACCCTCTGGGTACGACCGTGCCTTCTGCGGTGACGACTCCGTCCTTCACCGAGCAGCGCGGTGTCTCGCCGGGGATCGCTCGAGGCGTAGCGGTTGGGAGTCCAGCGGGCCGGTCTACTTGAGGTGGGCGGTGATGGTTCGTGCGCACAGCAGGGATTCGGTGTGGGTCGTGTCCACCTCCAGGTCGTAGACCACCCCTTCGTGGACCAAGTCCGCCTGCAGAGCGGCCATTCCCAGGGCCCGGTCGCCTCGGGCGATTTCACGGCCGGCGGCGACCGTGCTCTCGCACCTGACGCCGACCCACAGTGTGGGCAGAACACCGAGGGCCTTCTGCCACCGCTGTTGGGACGCCGCTCCGCCCAGGAACACGTCGTCGATGATGACTCTGGCGCCCGCGCGGGCCATCGCCACGATGCCCTCCGTCCAGGCTGCTTCCAGCGCCCGGAAGTCGGCCCCGACGCTCACTGCGCCGTCTGGAGCGAAGGTGATCCCCTCGTCCGATGCCTGCATCTTCGCGGGCATGGCGTCAACGAACGAGTCGCAGCCGAACGCCAGCCACGGATCGGGCAGTTCGGCCTGGAGGCACCTTACGATCCCGGACTTGCCCGAGCTGGAACCGCCGTTGAGGATGATCATCTGAGTCGTCACCGCGCCACCTTAGGACGCTTCTCACCCGGCATGAACCGATTTTTGGCAGGCCTCTCGCTCCCCCGGCTCTTTCCCGCACCGTAGGGGCTGTACCGCAGGTGCGTGAACGCATTCATGGGCACTGTGGCGGATCCTGTGTCGTTCGGCTCGGTCGGATCAAGCCGGATGCCGGTGTCACGAGCCGGGTCCGCCCGGGGCCTCGGTGATCTTCCTGCCGGTCACCGGGCCCTCTTCTGGGTGACGCCGATGACATAGCCGTCGGGGTCGGTGAAGTAGAAGAGCTTGTCACCGTGGTGCTCCATCGCGTCCTTCTGGACGGTGACCAGCGGCCGGATGCGCTCGACGTAGTCGTCGAAGTCGTCGACGGCCAGGTAGAACATGCCGAAGGCGCCGACCGGCGTGTTCTTCAGAACGGGCAGCCAGCCGCGCAGCTGCTCATCGCGGTAGACCATGAACGCGAACTCGCCGTCGAAGAGCAGGACGCGCAGGTCGTCCTCCGGGTCGTTTCCGGCGGGCATGGCAGTGAAACCGAGCCTTTCGTAGAAGTCGACGCTCGCCTGCGTGTCGGACACACCCAGGCACGGGGCGATGGCGGGAGGCTTCATGAGGATCACTCCTTGAACGGGAACACGTTTACAGAAGGGGGTGGAACTCCTCGCGAGCGGCATGAGCTGTCCGCGAAGTCCCAGCGGAAGCATGACCTCCGTATAGGACAGAACACGTCCTAGATGCAGCGACCCGCGGGGCTATTCACACGGCCGACGGGACCAATCCCCTCCGGGGGAACAATCATCCGGAGTCCTCATGCCGCCCTTTGGCCGGCGAATCCTGCCGCGCAGACTGTCCTGGGGCAGTCGGCGGCTCCTGCGCCCGTACTGCAGACCAACCTTGTGCGCGATTCCGGTTCGTGCCCATGACACGCCGCAATCGGGCCCGCCGCAGCGTGTGCGACGGGCCCGTCTCTTAGTGGCCGAGGCGGGATTCGAACCCGCGACCTCTGGGTTATGAGCCCAGCGAGCTACCGACCTGCTCCACCCGGCGACCTTCACTGTAGGACGCCAAGTACACCGAGAGCGAACGATTTTCGTCGGCCACGGGCTGCGGGGAGGTGTCGAGCGGGGACGTACGGGATCGTCCGGGCGAGATGGGATGGCGGGCGAAGGGGATGACATGTCAGCGGCCGCCCGACAGACGCTCCCAAGCCGCCGTGAGCATCTCGTGCAGGGTGCCGTCGGCAGGATCCGGGCGAACGGGGCGTGGCTCTGGCTGCGCCGCAGGGGCTGCACCTCGTGCGTCGACAGCGTCACCGTCTGCAGTGGCAGGTGTGGGGCGGCCACTGGCAGTCCAGCTAGCTTTCGACGGCCATCCGGACACCGAGAATCAGCAGCACACCTCCGGAGGCCTGCTCCAGGCGCCTGCGCACATTCGCCTTGGAGATCACCGCCCTCAGTCGGCCGACGAACCACACGTACAAGCCGTAGTAACCGACCTCGTACACCGCCCAGATCGCGGCAAGGGCGATCAGGGTCGGCAGCTTGGGCGCGCCGGTCGGAACGAACTGGGGCAGGAACGACATCGCGAACAGAGCAGCCTTGGGATTGGCCAGGTTCAGGAGCAGGCCCGCGCGGTACGACTTCCACCCGGACCGGACAACGGTCGCCGCCTCCTGCTCGACCGCCTGCGCGTGCCCGTTCCGGGCCGCCAGAAGAGTCTGTATGCCGAACAGGATCAGGACGATCGCCCCAACGATCCTCATGATGTCGTAGGCCAGCTGGGAGGCTGCGAGCAGCGCCGTGAGCCCGAACGCGGCGAGAACGCCCCACACGAACACCCCGGTCTCGTTGCCCAGAACCGTGAGGAAACCGGCGCGCTTGCTGTGCAGGGACTGCCGGATGATCAGCATGGTGCTGGGGCCTGGTGAGGCCGCGACCAGGGTGCAGGCGCCGAGGAAGGCGAGAAGGGTGCTCAGCATGCGCCCATCGTCGGACCCTGGCGCCGATGCTGTCCAGGGCGAGTCGGGTCGGCGGGGTTGGCTGCCGCGAACGTGTTCGGCGTCCCTGCACCTGTCCGGTGACCGCCATCCAGCCGCGTTCCGGCGGCGCCTGGCCCGGGCCGAAGGGTTCGGCCTGTCCGAGATGTGGTGGGCCCAGGGCCGCTCCTCTGAAATCCGGCGTACGGGACAGCCCTTAGGCATGGTCGCGTGGGCCACCGGTGTGGGCGAGGGCGCTGGGGGTGTGGCAGCCGACGATCGCCGGGCCTCGGGGACGAGCGTGACGTCGGTGACGGCATCTACCATGAACAGGGCGAGCGCGTGGTCGAGCACCGCCTGCGCCGTGCCCGACACGTACTGCCAGCACCGTCAGCACCCCGTCGCACCCGGCGACCGCCTGGCCAGTTTCGGCACGCTGCGCTCCCGGCACACGCCGACCACCTCGTAGCCGCGTTCCAGCGCGTGCCGGACCATGTACTGCCCGAGCTTCCCCGAGGCCCCGACGATGCAGACCTTCTTCACGCGTTCCCTGTCCATGGCGCAGCCCCTTCGACGAGTTCGGCTTCGGCCTCACCCTCATCCTGGACGTCCTCCCCAACGGATCGCCAGACCGATCGCTCTGGGCGGCAGCGGGCCATCGAATGTGACTGGGGAGGCCAGAGGCGGTACGAAGTCCTTGTGAAGGATCAGATCCAGGCCACGACCGTTCGCGTGTTCATCGCCCTCGCTCCGCCCGACGACGCGAAGGAGGAGTTGGCGCGGGAGTTGCGCCCCGCCTACGACGCGTACCCGAGCATGCGGTGGAACCGGATCGAGGACTGGCACATCACGCTGGCGTTCCTCGGTGAGCTCCCGGTCGCGACCGTTCCCCTCCTACGGGCGCCGCTCGCCGAGCTCGCGGCGTCGCGCCGGGCCCTTGAACTGGCGTTGCGCGGTGGTGGGCACTTCGACGGGCGGGTGCTGTGGAGCGGGGTCGGCGGAGACGTGGAAGGGCTGCACCAGCTGGCCACGGACGTTCGTGCCGTGGTCGGGGAGTGCGGTGTTCCCTTCGAGGATCGGCCGCTGCGACCCCATCTGACCCTGGCCCGGGCCCGCCGTAACGATCCCGCTGGTGTGGTGGAGGCAGCCGCCGGACTCTCCGGGTTCGTCGGCCGGCCGTGGCCGGCCGAACGCCTGCACCTGGTGGGGAGCAACTTCGGCCGCGGTCCGGGGCCGATCCGCTACCGCGACATCGAGGCGTGGAGCTTCTCGACCAGCTAGACGGGGTTCGGGTGCCCGGCACCTTACCAGTGCGGCCCCTGTTCCCACGCGATATGTGGCTACTCTCCACACCGGCGTGTGTCCGTCCGGTAGTCATGAGGACGGGAGGGAAACACCTTGGTCTTCAGTCTGAGTCGCCGCCGGAAGTCTGCCCCCGTCAGCCGCACGTGCCCGTTCACGCCCGACGATGCACGCGGCGCGCCCGTCCCCGGGGTGTCATCGGAGCGGATGCCGTATCTCGCGGACCCCCAACAGGCCGAGAGTTTCATCCGCCAGTTCCATCACGAGCAGCCGCACACAGGGGACGCCGAGGGTCGAGTGCGCGAAGTGCTGGCCGAGATCGGTCGCACCGGGACGTACGAGCACTCCCCCGACGAGCTGTCCTTCGGCGCTCGCGTCGCGTGGCGCAACGCTGCTCGTTGTATCGGCAGGCTCTACTGGCGCAGCCTGGTGGTCCGTGACCTGAGACATGTCGCGTCCGCCGACGAGGTCGCCGCCCAGTGCTTCGACCACCTGCGGCTGGCCGGAAACGGCGGCCGGATACGGCCGGTGATCTCCGTCTTCGCCCCGGACCGGCCGGGGCGTCCGGGGCCGCGGATCGTCAACGATCAGCTCGTCCGTTACGCCGGACACCGCAGGCCTGACGGGCGCTGGAGCGGCGATCCGCGCAGTGCATCCATGACGGCCCAGGCCCGCGAACTGGGGTGGAAGCGAGGCGAAGGGCCTTTTCAGGTACTGCCGTTGATGGTTCAGGAGGGGGCGGGAACAGAGCCTGAGTGGTACGAGCTGCCGGACGACTCCGTACGGGAAGTGGCCCTGAGCCACCCCGATCACCCGTGGTTCACGGATCTGGGGCTGCGCTGGTACGCGGTGCCGGCGATCAGCGACATGGTTCTTGAGATCGGCGGCGTACGGTATCCGGCGGCGCCGTTCAACGGCTGGTACATGGGTACGGAGATCGGCGCCCGCAACCTCGCCGACGTCGACCGCTACGACCTGCTTCCGGTGGTGGCCGAGCGGCTGGGGCTCGACCGGTCGACGGAGCGCACGTTGTGGCGGGACCGGGCCCTGGTGGAGCTCAACGTGGCGGTACTGCACTCCTTCCAGGAGGCGCGGGTGACGATGGCCGACCACCATACGGAGTCGGAGCGGTTCCTCCGGCACATCGCCCAGGAGAGCCGCCTCGGCAGGACCACTCCCGCCGACTGGAGCTGGATCGTTCCCCCTATGTCCGGCTCCACCACCCCTGTCTTCCACCGGTATTACGACCCCGTGGACGCTTCCCTCCGGCCTGCCTTCGTCGCACGCGAAACGTGAGGATCCGCGCCGTATATCCGGTCGACACGCGCATGCTGATCCGGTTGGCTGGTCGGCATGCGAGAGCTGCGAACCGATCGCCTTCTGCTCCGCCGGTGGCGGGAGTCCGACCTCGAGCCATGGGCGGCGATGAACGCAGATCCCGAAGTCCGCAAATACCTCGGGGAGTTGCTGACGCGAGAGCAGAGCGATGCCGTGGTGGCGGACATGCAGGCCGACTTCGATGCGCGTGGTTTCGGGTGGTGGGCTCTGGAGGTACGGGAGACCGGTGAGTTCGTCGGCCGCGCCGGCCTGGACGAGCTCGGGGACGACATGCCGTTCGCGGGGGTGGATGTCGGGTGGCGGTTGGTGCGTTCGGCGTGGGGCAACGGTTACGCCACCGAGGCCGCGCTGGCCTGCCTCGCCTTCGGCTTCGAGGTCCTCGGGCTGCCGGAGGTGGTTGCGTCGACGACCGTCGACAACCTTCGGTCCCAGGCAGTGATGCGCCGGATCGGCATGACCCGCGACCCGGCCGACGACTTCGAGGATCCGAGCGTGCCCGAGGGGCCGCTCCGCCGATGCGTGCTGTACCGGATGTCCGCCGAGGGGTTCACGGCCCTCCCCTAGTGGGCGGCCCCGGCCCCCGACGGGGCCGGGGCCGATGCCGCCCTCCCTAGTGCCGGCGGCCCGTAGCGGAGCCGAACCCCAGCCAGGTGTGGCGGTTGCCCCACCAGCACCAGCCGACCTTCGGGGCGTTGCGCCGCTCGCGGCCGTCCCGTCCTGTGCCGTTGCTGATCCAGATCGCGGGGGTACGGGCGTCCAGGGCACCGTTCGCCTTGCGGAGCCGGGAGCCGATGGTCATGAAGCAGCGGTTGCGCTCGAGGGCGGCCGGCTGCTGGAGCACCCAGTGGATGCCTTCGGTGAGAACGAGCGGGGTCCGCTCCTCCTTGGTGAGGGCCGGCAGTGCTTCGTCCGGGCTCCAGTTGGCCATGTGGTCGCCGCGGTCGACGCCGGTGACGAGGTAGAGCGGGGCGTCGGGCAGCTCGACGGCGCAGGGGGCGAAGTCGTCGACGTCGGGCATGTCGACGACGACGAAGCCGGGCTTGTCGTCACGGCGGAGCAGCGGCGCGAGCGCGGAGGCCGGGACGCGGTCCGGGTGGATGGCGAGCAGGGTGTCGCCGCCGTCTCCGCTGCCGGCGTCCTCGGCGAAGGTCCGCAGCTCTTCGGCGCGTATCCCCGCCAGTTCGTGCACCCCGAGCTCGATGAGGCGTTCAGCCTGGGCGGCGAGCGAAGGGAGAGGGGGGACGGCGGTGGTGGGCGAAGTGTCGGGCAAGGTACTCCTCTGATCGGGGTGCGGAGCAGTTGACTTGAGGTCAACGGGGCGGCCTGCGGGAATGTTCCCGTGAGCGCGGCCGGGACATCCTCGCGGCCGCCGCGATGGGCCAAGTGATTGACTACGTCGTATGGATCTCGTGCGAGCGATGCGTACGTGTACGTGTACGGACGTGCTGTCATGAGCGTGCCTCCGTTCGATCCCGAGCTGGGTGCGGCGCTGGCGGCTTGGGGGGACGAGGTGAGGGAGCCGTTCACCCCGGAGAATCTCGCGGCCCGGCAGGAGCGGGATGCCGCGGTCCGGCCCAGGCCGACGGTCCAGGATCTACGCGCGGACGGCCGCTTCGAGGTGGAAGAGCTGCGTGTGCCGGGGGCGTCGGGCGGGCCGGACGTCACGCTCGTGAGCGCACGGCCGGCCGGGGTCGCCGGGCCTCTGCCGCTGCTGTACTACATGCACGGCGGGGGAATGATCATGGGCAACGCATGGTCCGTGCTTCCGCAGGTGCTTCGCGAGTGGGCTCTCCCGCTGGAACTGGCCGTCGTGTCCGTCGAGTACCGGTTGGCGCCGAAGGCCCGGTACCCCGGACCGCTGGAGGACTGCTACGACGGGTTCGCCCAGGTGGCCGAGCACGCCGACGGTCTGGGCATCGACGCGGATCGCATCATCGTCGGAGGGAAGAGCGCCGGCGGCGGACTCGCCGCGGCGCTCGCCCTGCTCACCCGTGACCGGGGCGGGCCCACGCCGATCGGGCAGTTGCTTCTGTGTCCGATGCTGGACGACCGCAACACCACCTTCTCCAGCCACCAGATGGCCGGCGTCGACACCTGGGACCGGATCTCCAACGCGACCGCGTGGCAGGCGCTGCTGGGTGAGCGGTACGGAGCTGCGGACCTGCCGCCCTATGCGGCTCCCGCCCGCGCCACGGATCTGTCCGGGCTGCCCCCGGCCTATGTCGAGGTCGGGTCGGCCGAGACATTCCGGGACGAGGGGGTGGCCTATGCCGATGCGATCTGGCGGGCCGGCGGCCAGGCCGAACTGCACGTATGGCCGGGAGCCTTCCACGGCTTCGACACCTTCGTACCGGAGGCAGCCCTCAGCCGGGACGCCCGCGACGCCCGTACCCGCTGGCTTCGACGCATCCTCAGGCAGTCGGGTGTTCTTGGGAGCGGAGCCGCGTCCGGCTGAAGCCCGCGTGTGCGAAGGCCGTTAGGGGGTCTGGGGTGGTGGTGGCGGGGGCGGGGGGTATGCCGGCGGGGGTGGGATCCGTGGTCCGTCCGGGGTCGCGGTGAGGGGCGGCGGAGGCGGGGGCTCCGAAGCCGGGCGGCCGGGCTGACGGGGCCGGCGCGGTGACGGGGCCACGGCCGGGGGCGGCGGACCCGGTGGCGGAGGCGGCGGGGGCTCCGTTGCCGGCAGCAAAGGACCGCCCGCTCGCAGCCGGGCGATGGTCAGTTCGGTACGGCGGCGTGCCTGCGGGCCGTCATCGCGTCCGAAGTCGAGCCTGATGCCGTAGTGGGGACCGAGGTTCTCGGCGGCGAGGAGACGGTAGCCGAGCGCGTGGGCGATCTCGTCGATCCGGCGTCGCCTCGTGGTGGTGATGTGGCCGAGCCGCAGCTCGACGCGGCTGCGGCCGTCGAAGCGGGCGCGTATCTCGTCGTCTTTCACCGGACTCCGCTCTCGGGACGGATCGGCGGCCGCCCTTCCGGCCGTTCTCCACCCCACGATCGTGACACGCGTGCGTCTCGGGCATGACCGCCGGGGGCGGGTATGCCGTACTAGCCTCCCTGCATGCGTCCGGACAGACTCCGCACCGCCCTGGTCCTCGCCTCATCCGTGATCCTGCTCTGTCTGACCGGCGCCACTGCTGCCGCCGGCACGCGCCCGGACACGGCAGAGGTCGTCGTGCGGGAGGACTTCGCCGCGGACGAACTCCCCGGGCAGTGGCGTGTGATCGGCGGGGAATGGCGCGTCCAGGGCGGGCGGCTGGTGGCCGCCGGCGGCGCGGGGACGAGGCTGATCACGTTCGGGCCACCGCATCTGACGGACTATCGCTTCGAGGCCACCGCGCGATTCGAGACCTCGACGGACGCGGAGCGCTGGTTCGCGCTCGGCCTGGACGTGCCGGCCTCCGGGGCGGGCCCGTGGCAGGCCGGCGTGCTGCGCACCGCCCGTGCCACCGCCGACCGTGTCGAGTTCGCGGCCCGGACACCGGCCGGATCGTGGAGCGTGAGCGACACCTCCCCCACCCCGGCGGCCTCGGCCGCGGCGGCGGGGCGGGACGTGAAGGTACGTATCGAGGTGAGGGACCGGCAGGCCGCCTGGTTCATCGACGGCCGGCAGGTGATGCGGACGAGCCGGCTGGACCGCTCGCCCGACGGCGTTCTGGCGCTCGCCGTCGGCGGATCGACGGTCTCCTTCGACGACGTGAAGGTCACCGCGCTCGACACGAATGTGTTCCTTCGCGCGGAGGGGGCGCCCTTGACGGTCGTCGCGCACCGGGGGGCTTCGTCCCTGGCGCCGGAGAACACGATGGTCGCGCAGGAGGTCGGGCGGCGCTCGGGAGCGGACTTCATCGAGACCGACGTCCGGCTGAGCCGGGACCGCGTGCCCTACCTGATGCACGACGCGACCGTGGACCGTACGACGGACGGCACCGGGAACATCGCGACGCTGACCGCCGCACAGCTCGACGGACTCGACGCCGGGTCCTGGTTCGCCCCGGTGTTCGCCGGCGCCCGGGTGCCCACGCTCGCCACGCAGCTGGCAGACCTGCGGACCCGCGGGGGGAGTCTGCTCCTGGAGATCAAGCGGGCCGACAGCATCGAGGACGTCGCGGTGATGGTCGACGTGGTGCGGGCGGAGAACATGAGCGGCCGTGTTCTCGTCCAGAGCTTTGAGCCCGGGCACCTGCGGTGGGTCCACGAGTTGGCCCCGGATCTGCCGCTGGGCCTGCTGCGCAGCGCCCTGGACGACGACCCGGTGGCGATCAGCAAGGAGCTGCACCTGACGTCGTACAACCCCAGTGGTGTCGCGCTGGACAGCAGACCGGGCGTCGTGGCCGATCTGCACGGGGCGGGCGTGGCCGCCTGGGTGTGGACGGTGGACTCGGCCGAGAAGTGGAGCAGGTACGACCGGTACGGCGTCGACGGCATCATCACCAACCGGCCGGGCGAACTCACCGGCTGGAGCCGGGCGCAGAGCGACGTGGTGGCCGGTCCGGCACGGCGACCCGCCACAGTGACGCCGCCACGGTGACGCGTCCCGTCCCCGCCACGCGGGGCGCGGCCGGGTCCTGCGAGCACCCTGACGATCTTCGTCGATGGGTGTGGCCCGGTTCGAGGGGGGCAGGGGCTGGTGGAGCGGCGGCGGAACCGCCATACGGGCGGAGCCGGTGTCACCCGGACGGCTCTGCCGGGGCGTCACGGGGCGGCAGGTGCGGGAGGCTGGCGTGACGACGGTGGGCAGGTCTGACGGCCAGTGAGGCGGGATGATGGCAGTGGGCCCGAGGGGTGATGCCGGCGCTGCGGCCCGGGCGCGGCTGTGGGCCCGGTGTGCCGTGGTCGCCGCCGTGGCGGCGGTCGTCGTGCTGCTTCTGGCGCTCGGCGGCGGCGGTCTGGTGATCGTCGTGAGCGGTCTCGCCGGGCTGATCGTCTCGGCCGCGGGCACCTGGTGGATGCTGGCCCGCCGCGGGCTCCGGCGGTGGCTGGGAGCCTTCCTCATGGTGGGCGCGCCTGTCGGTCTCCTCGTGCTGTACGTACGGAGCGGCTTGTGGGTGACGGCGCTCATCGCCTTGTGCCTCTGGGGGCTGGCACTGGCCTGTGGTCGGGTGGCCCTCCGGCGACCGCACGCCCCGCACGTCATGCGGGCGGAGCACCGGAAGCCTCCTCGTCAGCCGGTCCTCCTCATGAACCCCGCCTCGGGAGGGGGTAAGGTCGGCCGCTTCGCACTGGTCGAACATGCCCAGAAGCTCGGCGCGCGGGTGATCCTGCTCGACCCGGCCGAAGGCTTCGATGCCTCGGCCCTCGCGCGCCAGGCCGTGGCCGAGGGAGCGGACCTGCTCGGCGTCGCGGGCGGTGACGGTACGCAGGCCGAGGTCGCCGCGGTCGCCGCCGAGCACGACCTGCCGTTCCTGGTCGTCCCCGCCGGCACCCGGAACCATTTCGCCATGGATCTCGGCCTGGACCGCACCGATCCGTCCCGCAGCCTCGACGCCCTCACGGACGGCGAGGAAATCCGCATCGATCTCGGCGACGTGAGCGGCCGGCCGTTCGTCAACACCGTGTCGTTCGGCGTGTACGCACGCGTCGTGGAGCGCCCCGAGTACCGCGATGCCAAGGCGGAGACCGTACTGGCCGCCATGCCCGACCTGCTCAACGAGTCCGGGCCCCGCTTCGATGCCACCGCCGACGACACCCGCCTGACGTCCCAGCAGGCGCTGCTCGTGAGCAACAACCCCTACGCCCGGCCGGATCCGCTCACGGGCGGCCGGCGTCCCCGCCTCGACGCGGGCCGGCTGGGAGTCATCGGCATACGCGTGGAGGGCGCGGGCCAGGCCGCCGACATGGCGCTACGAGGCCCGAGCTCCGGCGGCCTGAACCTCCTGACCGCACGCCGCGTCGACGTGACCGGTGACGACGACACCATGCCCGTCGCCGTGGACGGCGAAGCGCTGACCCTGCCCACGCCCGTGACCTGCACGATCCGGCATCGCGTCCTCCGCGTGCGCGTGCCGCGCGACCGGCCCGAGGCACTACCCGTCACGCCTCCGCTCAACTGGCGCCGGATCCTCACCCTCGCCTTTCGCCGCCCGCACCGCCCGGACCGCCCGCACCGCCCGGACCGCCCGCACCGCCCGGAGAGCCCGGAACCAGAGAGGAGAGGGCGATGAGCGACCCTCAGGCGCATGGTCCGGGGCTCACCGCCAGAATCCGGCGAGCCGGCGAGCGGTTCGCGCACGACGTCGCCGCCGTCGTCACCGACTTCCAGGCCCTCGACGGCGCCGTCTATGCCGCGGTCGCCGCGACCCCCACTCCCACCCTCGACACCGGACTGCGACGCCTGTCCACCGCGGCCGACCATTCCAAGATCTCACTCGGCATCGCCGCCGCACTCGCCCTGGCCCCCGGCCGGCCGCGACAGGCCGCCGTCCTCGGCGTCGGTGCCATCGCCGTCACCTCGGCCTGCGCCAACCTCCTCGGCAAGCGCCTCCTGCGCCGCCCCCGCCCCGACCGCGAAGCGGCCCGCGTCATCATCGACCGTCACGTCCGCATGCCCACCTCCGCCTCCTTCCCCTCCGGACACACCGCCTCCGCCGTCGCCTTCGCCACCACCGTCGGCGTCCTCCTCCCGCCCACGGCGCTGCCGCTCGCGGCACTCGCCACGGCCGTCGGCTACTCGCGCATCCACACCGGCGTCCACTATCCCGCCGATGTCCTGGCGGGGGCGATCCTCGGCGGCACCATCGCCACCGCCATCCTCACGCTCACCCCCACGCCATCGGATTGAGGACGTCGTCGTCAGGAGCCGCGTGGCGCCACCAGGCCGGATTCGTAGGCGATGACGACGAGTTGAGCGCGGTCACGGGCGTGGAGCTTGGCCATGGCCCGGTTGATGTGGGTCTTCGCGGTCATGGGGGTGATCACCATGCGGTCGGCGATCTCGTCGTTGGACAGGCCGTGGGCGACCAGGGCGACGGCCTCGCGTTCGCGGCCCGTCAGCTCTTCAAGGCCCGTGCCCGTGCCGTTGCCTGGGGCGGTGCCTGGGGCGGTGTTCAGCGGCTGGGTGACGTACCGGTTGATCAGCTTGCGGGTGATCGAGGGTGCGAGCAGGGCGTCGCCGCGTGCCGCGACGCGTACGGCGTGCAGGAAGTCCTCCGGCACGATGTCCTTGACGAGGAATCCGGCCGCGCCGGCGCGGAGGGCCTCGAAGACGTATTCGTCCAGGCCGTAGTTGGTCAGGATGACGACGTGCACGTCGGCGAGGGCCGGGTCCGCGGCGATGCGCCGGGTCGCCTCGATGCCGTCCATGACCGGCATCTGGATGTCGATGAGGGCGATCGCGGGCAGGTGTTGTCGGGCGAGCTCCAGGGCCTGCTTGCCGTCGGCGGCCTCGGCCACCACCTCGATGTCGTCCTCGAGGTCGAGGAGTGCGCGGAATCCGCTGCGGATGAGCGGCTGGTCGTCGACCAGCAGGACGCGGATCACGAGGACCGGTCCACAGGGAGTTCGGCCAGGACGGTGAAGCCTCGCTCGGGGCGCGGTTCCGCCCGCAGCCGGCCGCCGAGTGCGGTGACGCGTTCGCGCATCCCGAGCAGGCCGACGCCGGGCGTCGGCGCGGTGCCGGGGGCGGCCCTGCCGTCGTCGTCGACCTGTACGGCGAGCGCGTCCGGCCGGTACTCGATGCGGACCGACGCGGTCGAGGCGGCGGCGTGCCGGGCGACGTTGGTCAGCGACTCCTGGACGATCCGGTAGGCGGTCCGGTCCACCGCGGCCGGCACGACGTGTGGTCGGCCCGCGATCGTCAGCGTCGCCTGCAGACCGGTCGTGCGGGCTCGTTCCACGAGTTCCGGGATGTGGTCGAGCCCGTGCGGCGGGGTCGTGTCGTCGTCGCGCAGTGCCTCCAGGGTCGCGCGCAGTTCCCGGGTCGCCTCGCGCGCGGCCTCCTGGATCGCCAGCAGGGCCTCCGGCACCGGTTCTCCGCGTTTGCGGGCCACGTGGACGGCGGCCTCGGACTGCACCTTGACGACCGAGATCTGGTGGGTGAGCGAATCGTGCAGCTCCCTCGCGATGTGCAGCCGCTCCTCGTCGGCGCGGCGCCGCGCGGTCTCCTCCCGGGTGCGTTCGGCCTCGTCCGCCCGCCGCTCGGCCTGCCGCAGGGCCTCCCCGGCGGCGCCGGCGGCGATCAGCCAGGCGATCTCCAGGGCGCCCCGGGCCTGGGCGAACGCCTCGCCCGTGTCGTGCAGGCCCGAGGCGAGGGCCGCGAGGGGGAGCGTGGCGAGGACGACGACGCTCGCCGCCACGGTGACGGTACGGTGTCCGGCCCGTACGGCTGTGTACACCGCGAACAGGTACGCGACGGCGGGTACGTCGAAACCGGCCGCCTGGTATCCCACCGCGCACAGCCCGGTGACGACCAGGACGGGAACGGGAGCGCGTCGGCGCGCGGCCAGCGCGAGCCCGCCGGCCGTCAGCAGCGCGAGGCCGAGCATGTTGAGGGTGGTGGCGGGGTGCTGCCCGGACAGCCCGGTGATCAGCAGCGCGGCCGCCACGCCGAGGGCGATCGCCCAGTCCACGACACCTGCGGGCACACCGAACCGTCCTGTGCTCATGGCCGCACCCTAGCCGGATGTGGCCTCGGGGAAGTCCCGCTCAGGGAGGAGACGCCGCCTACCGCAGACGCGGTACGTCCGTGGCGCCTGCCGCGCCTGCGGCAGCGTGAAGTGTCCGCGTCCGCAGGACGACGGGCAGTGGGTCCGGCGGACATGCTCGGGTGACGTTCCGTCGTCGGACGTTCTGAAGAGTCGGATGTTCGGAAAGGTCCGACGTTCGGAAAAGTCCGACGTTCGGAAGCGCGTCGGAAGTTCGGAAGTTCGACAGAGAAGGAGCACGTCGATGTCTGTTCGTCGCCTGTCCGCCGCCACCGTTGCCGTCCTGCTCGGGGGCATCGCGCTTGCCGCACCGGCGGCCGCGCACGCCGCCTCGGTCCAGCCGGTCGCGGCCGGCTTCTTCGACTTCGGCCTCGGGCGGCTCGGAGCCAGTACGGGCGCGCTGCTGGGCCTGGTCGGCGTGGTCGTCGGCTGGCTCGCGCCGGCCCGCCCCGCCGGTCGCCTCGGGATTGCCAACGGATCGCTCGGGGCCGGGGTGGCCCTGGTTGCGGGGCTGGTCAGCATGGTGCTCGGAGTGCTGGTCGCCACCACCGCCGACGGTGGTCTCGGCACCGGCAACGGGCTGGGCGGGGCGTACGTCGCCATGGTGGTGGGCCTTGTCGCCACCGCCCTCGGCGCGCGGGCTCTGACCCGCTCCCGCCGCACCGGCTGACCGTGTCGCGGACGGCCACGCGTACGAGCACCCCGCACAGCGCCGCACAGGGCCCCGCCCCCGGAAGAAGTGGGGGCGGGGCCCTGTCACCGCGTGCGCGGTCGCGTCAGGTCCGGCTAACCGGCGGTCCCCTGACGACGGCGTCGCATCCACCAAGTGAGCGCGCCGCCCACACCGGCGAGAGCCGCCGCGATGGTGACGATCAGGCCGACGGGGGTGTCGGAGCCGGTGTCGGCGAGGTCACCGTCCGGGTCCTTGGCCGGCGGCGTGGTGCTGCCGTTGCCCGGGGTGGACGGGTCCGGTCCCGGGGTCGACGGGGAGTCGGTCGGCTTCGGGCCGTCCGTCGGCGTCGGGGTGGGGGTCGGGTCCTCGTCCCCGCCGCCGGAGGTGTCACCCGAGGCGTCGCCGCCGAGATAGGCGATGTCGGTGTCCCGGTAGGACGTGTCGTCCGACTGGATGGACGTCTTGGTCGTGGTGTCCAGCGTGCGGTTCTCCACGGTGAACTGGGTACGGGAGATGTTCCGCTTCGGCGCCTTGGTGAAGTCCACGCCACCGATCATGTAGACGGCGACCTGGCCGCCGTACTTCAGCTCGTACCTGAAGTCGCCCTCCTTGAACGACTTGACCATCTCGTCGAAGACGGTCTTCTTGTCCCAGTCGGCGTTGGGCGGGCGCAGCGGCCACGGCTTCACGTTGTTGCTGTTGATGATCGGGCGGAAGTCGGACGGCTTCTTCGCGTCCTGCTGGCGGATCCACTCGGCGGCGACCCGGGAGGTGTAGACGCGGCGCAGGTCGGCGTACTTGGGGGCTTCGTTGACCAGCTTCTTCACGATCGGGGTCAGCATGGTGTCGATGCTGGCCTGACCCTGCCTGATCTCGGCCTCGGTGAGGTCACAGCCCTTGCCGCCCGGGCCGGGGGTGTTGAACTCCTGCGGGACGGACTTGACGTTCAGCGGGGCGTCGAGGATGTAGAGCCCGCCGTCCTGTTCGCGGACCTTCGCCGGTTCGGGTTCGATCCAGTACCGGCCCGAGTGCAGGCACGGGAAGCCGTTCCTGCGCGGGAGGGAGTCCCAGAAGCGGTCGCCGACGTCCGTCTTGGGGTCCATGGCGCGGCCGTAGTCGCGCTTCATCTCCATGTCCGCCTCCAGCAGGATGCGGCCGGCGTCGGTCTTCGCGAACTCCTTGTCCATGATCGTGTCGGGCTGGTCGGGATTGAGGTTCACCCACATCCGGTCCGGCGTGAGCGCCAGCCAGGTGAACAGGGCGTCGGAGGCCATGGTCATCTTGGCCTCACCGCCGAAGCCGGGGTTGTTCTCCGGGTCGGGCATCAGGTCGGCCTTCATGGAGTAGGCCATGCCCTTGCCCTTTTCCAGGCCGCCGACGTAGCGGAGTTCGAGGGTCGTGAAGTCGATCCCGCCGGGGCCTCCCCTGGGGAGGGTGCCGCGGGTGTCCAGGCGGCCGGCTTCGGACTGGAAGCGCCTGGCTTCGTCCAGCGTGCGGCCGGAGCCCTTGATCCGGTCGTTGACGGGCCCCCGCGTACCGCAGGAGCTCGCGTCCGCCGCGCGCGGTGTCGCGCCGGCGCAGCCGGGGGCGAACCACTTGTCGTACGAGGAGTAGCCGCGGATGGGCTTGGTCTGCGGGATGGGGTTGTACTGCCGCTGGAATCCGCGGACCTGGTTGGGCTTGCCCCGGGACTGTTCGAGTTCCTTGTTGAACTGGTCGATCTTCTTGCGATCGGTGTCGGAGAAGGTCTTCCCGCCGTTGAAGCGGAAGGTGTGGTCCTTCTTCACCTCCGCGATCAGCCGGTCGACCTTCAACTGGTCGTTACGGAGCTTGGAGTTCGACTTGATCTCGTTGAACTCCTTCTTCCGCTGGTTGTAGGCGTCGTAGCGCCGCTCGCCGATCTTCTTGCCGTTCTCGTCGAAGACCTCGACCTTGACCTCGCAGAGCCAGTCCGGGCCGACGAGCTGGAAGTCCTTGACCAGGCGCCGCTCGAAGGCGGAACCCTTGTGGTTGTTGGTCTCGTTGCGGATGTACCGCTTGTCGAACCAGTGCTTGAAGGAGAGCCTCTCCTTGCTGGCGAGGTAGCGGGCGTAGATCTCCATCGCCTTGTCGGAGGGCTTGCCCGAAGCGGCGGCGATCTTCGCCCACTTCTCGTAGTTCTTCTTCGGATCCGGGTCCTGGGAGCGGGCCTTGGCCTTCTCCGCCTCCGTCGGGGCTTCGAGCCCGTCGTACGCCTGGCCCGGCATGGCGTAGTTGTAGTTCTTGGGGTCTCCCGGCCAGACGGCGAAGTTGCCGGTCGGGTCGTCGGGGAAGCCGGAGTTCCGGGGCGTGGTCGCGTACTCGCGCCCGAGGTGCTTCGTGTCGCAGCGCTTACCGCTGATCTTGACGGTCGTGGGAGCCGCGCTCGCCGCGTCGATTCCGGAGCCGGGGAGGCCGGTCAGGGTGATCGCCCCGGTGAGTCCGAGCGCCGCCGCTAAGCGGCCGATCAGCCGCCACCTGCGCGGCATGTGTATGGATCGGTTCAAGGTGCTGGTCTTTCCCTCGTCGTTGTGGGGGGCGTTGAGGGGGTGTCGGGCGGCGCGTGGGGCCCCCGTGACGTACGCGCCGCGTAAGGCCACCATAAACACGCTCGGCAAGGCATCAACCAGGGATTCGGGCGTTTCGGTCTGTGAACTCGCGTGAATCTTTTGTGAGTTGATCGTCCGGTGGGGGGTGGAGGGGCGTGATCGGTCAACCGCCGATGAACCAGAGCTCCTCCATCGTCAGCGTGTACGCCTCGGTGTGACGGACCCGGAACACCGAGGTCTCCAGGTGACGCCAGAGCCACGGGTCGGCATCCCCGAGGCCGAGCGCGACGAGGGCCTTCCACTCGATGTCCTCGGGCTCCTCGTCGAGGTCGAGATCCAGCTCCTCCAGTACGGCAGGGGGGACTTGGAGGGCGTCGACGATGGCGTGCGGGTCACCGGTGAGCTTCCACGGGTCCATCGTGGGCCACCCGGACGCGTGGAACATGAGCCCGCCGGGGAGACGGATGATGTCCTCGGTATGGGCCTCCCCGCAGTCCACTTCCGCCCTGCCGATGATCCGGGCCTCGGGATAGCGCTTGTGCAGCTCCTCCGTGATGGCAAGCAGCGGCTCGTCGTTGCCGTTGTCGACGAACGCCGGGTCGGAGATGGCGGTGACGTTTCCCCAGCAGCCGACCCTGATCAGATCCAGGTCGGCCCGCGTCTCCAGATACGGCGACTCGCCCGCGGGCTGCGAGGGCAGCTCCTCCAGGATGGCGTCCACGGTCGGGAAGGCTTCGGCGAACCGGCGGGCGCGCGCGGGATCGTGCGGGGGCAGCTCGGTCGCGGAGACGGTGAACGGCGGCTCGAGAATCGTGATGGTGCACTGGCCGCTGCCCTGCACGATCCGGTCGGGTGTCGACGTCCAGAAGTCGGTGTTGGTCATGAGGGCCACGGTAGCTTCAACTCCCGCTTGCCCCACGGCGGATCAGGCATCGGCGGGGTGGGGACGGCTGAAGTGCGCGGAGTCGCTGACCCGGTGGCCCGGCGACCCGGCACGGGGTGGCAGAGTGTGACGTACGGCCCTCTCGCCACCCGACCGGAAAGCGTGAAGCATGCGGCTCGACCGTCCCCGGCATCACCTTCTCGCCGCGCTGGTCGCGCTGGTCGCGCTAGCGCTCGTACCGCTCACGGGTTGGGGGCGCGCCGGTAGCGCGGCCGACTTCGCAGTGGGGGCGCGGAACGACATCGCCGTCGCGTGGCCTCCTGGCAGAGCCCCCATCGTCCTGGCCGTCCTGTCCCACCGTCACCACGCCGACGCCGCCTACGACGACAAGCTCATCGCCGAGGCCGCCACCATCGCCACGAAGGCACTGCCACTGTCATGACCGCACACCACATCCGACCGGCTCTGATCCCCGTCCCGCCGGGCCGTGTGACGCTCTCCGACCGGCGTACGCAGCACACATGGCAGGTCGACCTCGCGCCCTACAGCCTCGCGGCGCACCCCGTCACCCAAGCGCTGTACGCAGAGGTCACCGGCCTGCGCCCCAGCACGACGCCCGGTGACCTGCTGCCCGTCCACGACGTGTCATGGCTCGACGCGACGCGCTTCTGCAACATCCTCTCCGAGCGCGACGGTCTCACCCCCGCCTACCAGCACGACGTCAGCGGCCGGAACGTGGATTGGGACACGGCCGCCGACGGCTACCGGCTCCCCACCGAGGCCGAATGGGAGCACGCCTGCCGGGCCGGCACGGCGGGACCCCGCTACGGGCCCCTCGATGACATCGCCTGGTACCGCGACAACTCCGGCGAACGCCCGCACGACGTGGGCACGAGGCAGCCCAACTCCTGGGGTCTGTACGACATGCTCGGCAACGCGTGGGATTGGTGCTGGGACCTCTACGACCCCGACGTCTACGGCGAGTACCGCGTCCTGCGCGGGGGCGGCTGGTACGACCCGCACTGGAGCTGAATATTGGATCCAGGACATTGGATATCGGATATCGGATTCGAGAGATTGGATCCAGTATCCGATATCCAAGCGCCGAGGCGCTACTTGGGCGGTAGTCCCGCGGCGAACGCGCGCCCCTCGTCGATCCAGGCGGCGAGGTCCGCGTCCTCGGCGAGGGCTTCGGCGGCGACGACGACCCAGCCGCGCATGGGGCGGCCGGTGAAGTCGAAGGGGCGTGCGCCGGTCCGTGCGAGCGCGGCTTCGGTGGCGTCCGGACCGACCCGGACCATCAGGTCGTCGCCGATGACCCCCACCGCCATGTTGCCCGCGTGCAGGAAGGCGAGGCCGCCGAACATCTTCTTCTCGTTGATCGCCGGGTCGCCGACCAGGCGGGCGCGGATCCGTTCCGCCAGACCTTCGTCGTAGGCCATGCCGGCCGCCACCTCGCTTCGTGGGCACGGGATATGCGGCCCACTGTAGGGGCCGCACATCGAGGAGCCGGCAGCCTTCCGCGCCGACACGCGGCCTTGTGGCCTTCGGGCGCCGCGATGCACGCCCGCCCGGGTCTTACGCCCCGGCGCGGACGGTGAACAGGGGCTGCGCGACGCCCGTCTCCGCGTACTGCTTGAGCCGAGTCATCAGCCGGCCCCAGGTGTACGCGGCCGGGGGCAGGCCCGGGTCGCCCGGCTGCCAGCCGGTGTGGCGGAACAGCACACGGGTGCCGGTCCCGTCGGGAACGTCGGAGAGGTCCCAGGAGATCACCGTGCCGGACCAGTGCGGCGGGAAGACGCCGACCGATGTCCACTGGACGCGGTCCTCGTCGGCCCGGTCGCGGTGGAGCTGGAAGGGCTCGGGGATCTGCGGGAAGTCGAAGAAGAGGGTCTCGTCCTTCCGCTCCACTCCGGTGGTCCACCAGCCGGTCAGGCCGTCATGGGTGTCGAGGGCGGCCAGCACGGCGGCCCGGTCGGCGTCGATGTCGACCTGGAAGGTGATGCCGGTGATCGCGCGGTTTCGGACATGGGTCGTGCTCCCTGGAACGTGTGTGGGGGGAGGGAGGTCGGTTCGGGGCTCAGACCGTGAAGTACGGGACCGGGGTGCCGCCCTCGACGTACTCCTTGAGGCGCATGAACATGCCTGCCCAGCCCATCGTGACCTCGCGGAACATGTCGTCGATCTCCTTGAAGCCCTTGTGGTCGAAGCGGACGAGCGTGCCGCCCTCGGGGTGCTCCTCCAGTGCGTAGACGATCTCCGTGTCCAGCCACTGGGGCGGGCCGGCCACGACCGTCTGGGCCAGTCGCTTGCCGTCCTCCGCCTGGTCGATACGGAAATCCCAGGTCATGGGCGCGCCGGGGAAGGAGAGTCGGTGCAGCGCGCCGACACCCTCGCCGATCTCGGCGCCGGTGGTGAACCAGCCAGCCACGCCTTCCTGGGTGGAGATGGCGCGGTAGACGGTCCGGGGGTCGGCCTCGATGCGGGTCTGCAGGTGGGCCACCAGGCTCGACACCCTCGCCGCACTGGCGGAGGCCGCCGAGCGGGCCGAAGGGACGGACGACACGTGAGTGTGCACGACGGCGTGGTCACGGTCGAACGGCGCATCGGCGCCCGGCCCGAGACCGTCTTCTCCTTCTTCACCGACCGCGACAAGTGGCTGTCCTGGATGGGCGCCACGGGCGAGTTCGCCTTCGAGCCCGGCGGCGCCTACCGCACCCGTGTCACCGGCGAGAACGTCGCCGAGGGCCGCTTCGTCGAGATCGACCCGCCCAAGCGGCTCGTCTTCACCTGGGGCTGGGCCGGGGGCGGCCTGCCCGTGCCGCCCGGATCCAGCACCGTCGAGATCACCCTGGAGCCGACGGCCGACGGCACCCTGCTGCGCCTGCGGCACTCCGGTCTCCCCTCCCCCGAGGCGTGCGCCGCTCACGACGAGGGCTGGAACCACTACGTCGACCGTCTCGCCGTACGCGCGGAGGGCCGGGACCCCGGCCCCGACGACTGGATGTAGCCCCGGCCGCTCCGGCGCCGCAGCAGCGCGCCCACCAGGACCGCCGAGGCGGCGACGGCGTACACGACGGTGCCCACGGCGTTCGGGTCGGCGAACGCCCTGCTGGTCACGTACTTGGCCGCCCCCGCCACCGCGACGAGCAGCCACTCCCAGCGCCCGTCCAGGGCGACCAGCGCGACGAGCAGCAGGGCGTACCAGGAGTATCCCGGTGTCAGGAGCAGGAACGCCGTCCCGGTGACCAGGAGCGCGCCGCTCCATGGACGTTCGGGATCGCCGCGCCGTACGACATGGGCGCAGCAGACGAGCAGTACGGCGACCGTCGCGGGGAGGGCCCAGGAGGGGGGCATGACGAGGCGCAGCAGGGCGTAGCGGTTGCGGGCGTCGGCGTCGTCGTAGCCCTCCTCCTCGACGTATCCGCCGAGGTAGCCGAGGACGGAGCCGTCGGAGACGAGCACGTACGGGAGATAGGCCAGTGCGGTCACGGCGGCGGCCGGCACCAGGACCGCCGCCGCGTCCCGCACCCGTCGTACGCCGGCCAGCGCTCCGGGCAGCACGATCGCGGGCATCAGCTTCACCGCGACGGCGGCGCCGAGGAGTGCCCCTCCCGCCACCCGGTGGCGCGCGACGAGGCCGAGTCCGGCGACGGCGAACAGCACGCCGAGCACGTCGACATGAGCGTTGTTCACCGCTTCCACCGGGACGGCGGGACACCATGCCCAGTAGGCCGCGGTTCGGGGATCGCCCCGGCGGCGCAGGATGAGCAGCAGGAGGGCGGTGATCGCGACGGAGAGGAGTGCGCCGCCGATCTGGAGGGGCTTCAGACGTGTGCCGTCCGGGGCGAGCAGATGGACGCCGAGGAAGTACGACTCGGCGACGGGCGGGTAGATGGTGTGCACGGAGGGGCGGTTGAGCCGCGTGCAGTGCAACGGGGCGGGTGAGGTTGTGCGGGGCTCCGTTGCGACGGGTCGGGAGGGCGACGGGACGCCCGTGAGGTCCGGTCCTTGGCAGGTGGCGCCGCTCGGGAAGAGCCAGTCGTCCCGCAGCGGGGCGAGTTCACGGTCGGCGGGAGCGTGGTCGTACGGCGAGATGCCCGCCGCCTGCACCCGGCCGTCCCACGCGTACCGGTACGCGTCCGTGCTCGTACGCGGCGGGGCGACCAGGCCGGTGGCGGCGACCAGCGCCGATCCCGCCAGCAGGAGGACGACCGCCTGACGGGGCGGCACCTTCCGCACGGCGAAGGCCGAGGCGGCGAAGAGCGCCCAGGACGCGGCGTACCACCACGAGAGCCCGCCGGGATCGGTGTGGTAGCCGTCCTTGCGGATGGTGCACACCAGGACCGTGGTGAGTGCGGCGAGGAGCCCGCCGGCCAGGGCGGTGCGAGGACTGATCACATCCCGCAGCGTCGCAGCCGAACGTGCGAGCCGGCGGTCCGGCGCCCCGACCGTCCGCGTTTCGTAAGGGGTCGATCCGCCGTTCGCGGCCCGGTGAGGGGTGAGATGGAGGGCATGAAACCGCCCCTCGCGCTGCCACCCTTCCCCACCTTCCGCGGCCGGCTCCATGACGCGCGGACCGCGACCTCGATCGGCCGCTGGCTCGGGCTCGCCATCACGGTCTGCTTCGTCACCGGCGTCACCAGCCACTATCTGCAGCGGCCGCCGGACTGGCTCGCCGACGTCCTGCCGAGCCGGCCGACCTGGGGCTACCGCTTCAGCCAGGGGCTGCACGTGGCGAGCGGCATCGCGGCGATCCCGCTGCTGATGGCGAAGTTGTGGGCGGTCTATCCGAGGCTGTTCGTCCGGCCGCCGCTGCGGTCGGTGCGGCACGCCCTGGAGCGGCTGTCCGTGGCCGTCCTGGTCGCGGCCGGTGTATTCCAGCTGTTCACAGGGTTGCTGAACACCGTCGAGTGGTACCCGTGGCCGTTCTCGTTCGTGCCCGTGCACTTCGCCGTGGCCTGGCTGCTCGCCGGGGCTGTGCTGCTGCACGTCGCCGTCAAATGGCCCGAGATCCGGTCCCATTGGGGGCGCCGGTCGGCCGGGACGCTGGAGCTGCCGGCCGAGGACGAGCCGGACCGGCGGTCGCTCCTGACGGGTGTCGCGGCGGGGGTCGCGGCGGTCACGCTGACGACGGTGGGCCAGTCGTTCACGCCGCTGAAGCGGCTGGACCTGCTCGCGCCGCGTCACCCGGACCGCGGGACGCAGGGTCTGCCGATCAACCGGACGGCCGTCGCGGCCGGGGTGAGCGCGGCGACGGCGAGCGACTGGCGGCTGACGGTGGCCGGACCGCGGCCGTACGCGCTGAGCCTGGCCGAACTGCGAGACCTGTCGCAGGTCGAGGTGTCGCTGCCGATCGCGTGTGTGGAAGGGTGGAGCGTGGAGGCGCGCTGGACCGGCGTACGGATCCGGGATCTGCTGGAGCGGGCGGGGGCCTCGCCGCGGTCCCGGGTACGGGTGGTGTCCCTGGAACGGCGGGGCGCGTACCGGGTCATGGAGATGGGGGCGACGTACGCGGAGGATCCGATGACCTTGCTGGCGCTGCGGCTCAACGGGCAGGTGCTCTCCCTCGACCACGGTTTCCCGGCGCGGATCATCGCGCCGAACCGGCCGGGCGTGTGGCAGACCAAGTGGGTCGCCGGACTGGAGGTGCTGTGATGGTGGTCCGGTATGTGTGCGGGGCGCTGGGGGTCGCGCTCATGGGGCTCGGCGCGTGGCTGCTGTCGCGTACGGGGACGGTCGGGGAGGTGGTGCTCTGGCTGGCGGGCGCGATCGTGCTGCACGACGGGGTGATCGCGCCGCTCGTGCTGGGCGCCGGGCTGCTGCTCGCCGCCGTGCCCGCCCGGGGGGTGGTGCGCGGCGGGCTGATCGTGGCGGGGTGTCTCACGCTGATCGCGCTGCCCGTGATGGTGCGGCCCGGCAGCCCGCCCAACCCGACGGCCCTCCCGCTGGACTACGTGCGCAACTGGCTGGTCCTGATGGGGGTGGTGTCGGTCGGTACGGGCGCGCTCCTCGGCGTACGGCGTCTTGCTCAGCGGCGGCGCCGGAGCTGAAGGAAGCTTCGGCCCCGGGTCCGCCAGCGGTGTTCGACCCGCCACCCCGTGGCGTCGGCGTACGCGGGCAGGGCCGGGGCGCCGACGCGGGCCCAGGGGAAGTCCGCGCCGCGTGCGCCACGGCCGTCGACGACGCGGACCTCGACCCGTTCGTCGACGTCGGGGCCGGCCGCCTCCACGAGGACCTGCCCTTCGGGCGCCACCAGCTCGGCGGCGCGTTCGAGGAGGCTCCCCGGGTCGCCGCCGATGCCGATGTTGCCGTCCATCAGCAGGACGGTGCCCCAGCGGCCCTCGCTCGGCAGCGGGTCGAAGACGGACCGGCACAGGGCGGTGCCGCCGCCGGAGACCGTACGGTCGACGGCCTCCTGGCACACGTCGATGCCGAGCACGGGCCGCCCCGCGACGGCCAGCGCCTGCACGAGGCGCCCGGGGCCGCAGCCGACGTCGAGGACCGGTCCCTCGCACCGGGCGAGCACGGTGGCGTCGGCCGGGTCGGCGGCCGCGCACCACCGCTCGATCTCCAGGGGCAGGAGCCAGCCGTCGTCCCGCCGCAGGAAGAGCGGCCCCCGCCCGGAACGGAGGGCGTCGATCCAGGGGTCGGCGAGCCAGGCATGGGGACGGACGGGTTCCGGGGCGCGGACGGACTCGGGCACACCCGCGAGTTCCGAGGCGCGGACGGACTCCCCGGCACTGGCGAGGTCCTGGGCTCGTACGGACTCCGGGGCGCGGGCGGGTTTGGGGGCGCGCGTGTGGCCCGGGGTGCGGATGGGGTCCCGGGCGGGTGGGGGCTCCGGGGACTCCGCCGGCGCCCTCGTACCGAGGAGTTCTGCCGTACCGCCCTCCGATTCCAGCGCGCTCATGCGATCCCGGCCCCGGACGTGGTCGCGGTCAGCGCCCGGTGGTGGGCCGCGAAGCGGGTGCCGGGGGCCGCCTCGGCGACGGCCCGGGCGTCGGCGGCCGTGTCCACGTCCCGTAGGCGCGGCAGATCACGCACACGGAGGCCGCCGTCGGAGAGGCGCCGGCGCTGTACGGCCCCGGTCTCCGGTACGGACATGGGGACGCCGCGCAGCAGGGCGGGGTCGGGGATGGCGAGGCCCAGCGCCCAGAAGCCGCCGTCGTCCGCCGGTCCGAACCGGGCGTCGCAGCCGGTGAAGTCCAGCCCCGCGCCCAGGAGTTCCGGGGTCACCTGCGGGGTGTCCATGCCGATCAGCAGGGTGGGACCCGTACAGCCCGCGAGGGCGGCTGCGAGGCGTTCGTCCAGGCCGCCCGAGGCCTGGGGCACGACCTCGAAGCCGTGCGGAAGCCAGTCGCCGGGCGCGCCGTCGAGGGCGAGGACGCGGCGGTCGGCGGGGGTGGCGAGCACCGTGGCAAGCGTGTCGGCGAGCGCGGCCTCGGCAAGGTGGGCCGCCTGCTCGGGGCTGAAGGGCGGGGTGAGCCGGGTCTTGACCCGGCCAGGTACGGGTTCCTTGGCGATGACGAGGAGCGTGCTCATCGCTCGGCCCCCAGGGGCGCCGCGCCGGCGGTCTCCGGCGCCTGTGGTGCCTCGCGCAGAACCTTGCGCATGTCGCGAACGGCCTGCCAGGTTCCGCGCCAGGTGCCGGTGACCTTGGACTTTCCCGTACGGGACAGGTACGGGACGTCCCTCTCGGTCACCCGCCAGCCCGCGCCGGCGGCGCGCACCACCATCTGGAGGGGGTAGCCGCTGCGGCGGTCGGTGAGGCCGAGGGAGAGCAGCGCCTCGCGTCGCGCGGCGCGCATCGGGCCGAGGTCGTGCAGGCGGAGTCCGGTACGGCGGCGCAGCATCCGGGCGAGGGCGAGGTTGCCGGCCCGGGCGTGCGGCGGCCAGGCGTCGCGCGACTGGGGGCGCCGGCGGCCGAGGACGAGGTCGGCCTCCCCTGCCGCGACCTGGGCCGCGAACGGGACCAGCAGACCGGGGTCGAGGGAGCCGTCGCAGTCGCAGAAGCAGACGATGTCCGCGTCCGCGGCCAGCAGCCCCGCGTGGCAGGCGGCTCCGAAGCCGCGGCGCGGTTCCGTGACGACGGTCGCGCCGAGGGCGCGGGCGATGTCCGGGGAGCCGTCGGTCGATCCGTTGTCGACGACGATCGCCCGCCAGCCGGGCGGCACCCTCTCCAGGACCCAGGGCAGGGCATCGGCCTCGTCGAGGCAGGGCAGGACAACGTTCACCGCGTACGTGGTCGCGGAAGGCGAGTCGGTCACGGATTTCACCGTACGAATCCGGAACGGACAAAAGGGATCTGCGGACCTTACGAAACGCGGACATCGCCCCCTTGCCCCACCCCTCGAGTGCCGCGCTGAGGCGACCGGTGCGAGGCTGACTCCCATGCAGCAGTCTGAACAGTCCACGCGGACGGCCCCGCACGTCCTGGTCGTGGACGACGATCCGACCGTCGCCGAAGTGGTCACGGGCTACCTGGAACGGGCCGGATTCGCCGTGGACCGGGTGGCGGACGGGCCGTCCGCGCTGGCGGCCGCAGGGGTGCGGTGGCCGGACCTGGTGGTCCTCGATCTGATGCTGCCGGGCATGGACGGTCTCGAGGTCTGCCGGCAGCTGCGGGGCCGCGGGCCGGTACCGGTGATCATGCTGACGGCGCGCAGCGACGAGGAGGACCGGATCCTCGGGCTTGAGATCGGGGCCGACGACTACGTCACCAAGCCCTTCAGCCCGCGTGAGCTGGTGCTGCGGGTGGAGTCCGTGCTCCGCCGCCACACCGCGGTCCGGCGGCCGGGACCGCTGCTGCGGACGGGCGGCCTGGAGGTCGACCCGGCGGCCCGGCGCGCGCTCAAGGACGGGCGGCCGCTGGCGCTGACGCTGCGCGAGTTCGACCTGCTGAGCTATTTCCTGCTGCATCCGGGCGAGGTGTGCGACCGCGAGCGGCTGATGCGGGAGGTGTGGGGGTGGGACTTCGGCGATCTGTCGACGGTCACGGTCCACGTCCGGCGGCTGCGCGGGAAGATCGAGGAGGATCCGGCGCGTCCTCTGCTGATCCAGACGGTCTGGGGGGCCGGGTACCGCTTCGATACGGCCCCGCATCCGGCGGACTCCGCCCCCCGCTCGACGCCCACGACGCCCACGACGGAGGGGTGAACCGTGCGCGACATGCTCCTCATCGCTCTGTACGCCTTCGTGGGCGCGGCGGCCGCCGGGCTGCCAGGCGCGGGGCTGCTGCGGTTGTTGCGGCGCCGGTCGGTCGCGGTGTCGCTCGGCGTCGTCGCGGCCGTCGCCGTGACGGCGATGCTCTCCGGGACGCTCGCGGTGGCCTGGGCGATGTTCCTCTCGCCGCACGACCTGTCCGTGGTCACCACGGTCGTCGCGATGGCGGCCGTCGTCTCGCTCGGCACGGCGCTCCTGCTGGGCCGTCAGGTCGTCGCGAGCTGCCGGGAACTCGCCGTGGCCGCCCGGGATTTCGGGGAGGGCGGGGTCTTCACGGCGCCCGCCGTGCCCGCGCCCGCCGAACTGGCCGCGCTCAGCCGGGAGTTGTCGGCGACCAGTGAGCGGCTCGCCGAGTCCCGGGAGCGCGAGCGCGCCCTGGAGGCGTCCAGGCGGGAGCTGGTGGCCTGGATCTCGCACGATCTGCGGACGCCGCTCGCCGGTCTGCGGGCCATGTCCGAGGCTCTGGAGGACGGTGTGGTCGCCGATCCCGCCCGCTATCACCGGCAGATCAGGACCGAGGTCGACCGGCTGAACACCATGGTGGGCGACCTGTTCGAGCTCTCCCGTATCCACGCGGGCGCGCTGACGTTGAGCCCGGCCCGTGTCTCGGTCCACGATCTGGTGGACGACGCGCTGGCCGGCGCGGTGCCGCTCGCACGTGAGCAGGGGGTGCGTCTGGTGGGCGACCGGGTCGCGCCGGTGCCGGTGGAGGTGGACGGCCGGGAGATGACGCGGGTCCTGGCGAACTTGCTGGTCAACGCCATCCGTCACACGCCGGCCGACGGCACGGTCGCCGTGGCGGCCGAGCGCCGTGCCGGCTCCGTGGTCCTGTCGGTCACGGACGGCTGCGGCGGCATCGCGGTGGACGAGCTGCCGCGGGTCTTCGACACGGGCTGGCGGGGCACGGAGGCCCGGACGCCGCCGGGCGGCGCGGGCCTGGGGCTCGCCATCGTCCGGGGGATCGTGGAGGCGCACGCGGGCAGCGCCGGTGTGCGCAATGTGGACGGCGGGTGCTGCTTCGAGGTCACGCTCCCCGCAGCCCGTTCGTAGCGAACTCGGCCATGCCCTCGGCGAAGCCGACCGCGGGGCGCCAGCCGAGGTCGGCGCGGATGCGGGCGGAGTCGGCGGTGATGTGGCGTACGTCGCCGAGCCGGTACTCCCCCGTCACGACCGGGGGCGGCCCGCCGTGGGCGGCGGCGAGCGCCGTCGCCATCTCGCCGACGGTGTGGGGCTCGCCGCTGCCGGTGTTGTACGAGGTGAGGGTGGCGGGGGCGCGGTCGTCGAGGGCCTCCAGGGCGAGGGCGTTGGCGGCGGCCACGTCCCGTACGTGGACGAAGTCCCGGCGCTGGCCGCCGTCCTCGAAGACGCGGGGGGCCTCGCCGCGCGCGAGGGCGGAGCGGAAGAGGGAGGCGACTCCGGCGTAGGGGGTGTCGCGGGGCATCCGGGGGCCGTAGACGTTGTGGTAGCGCAGGGAGACGGCTCTTCCGCCGGTGGTGCGGGCCCAGGCGGCGGCGAGGTGTTCCTGGGCGAGTTTGGTGGTGGCGTACACGTTGCGCGGGTCGGCGGGGGCGTCCTCGCCGACGAGGCCCGGCGCGAGGTCGGCGCCGCACGTGGGGCAGCGGGGTTCGAACCGGCCCTCCGCGAGGTCGTGTTCGGCGCGGGGGCCGGGGCGCACGGGGCCGTGGGCGGGGCAGTCGTAGCGGCCCTCGCCGTAGACGACCATGGAGCCGGCGAGTACGAGCCGGCCGATTCCGACCTCGGCCATGGCGGCGAGGAGGACGGCGGTGCCGAGGTCGTTGCAGCCGACGTAGTCGGGGGCGTCGGCGAAGTCCTTGCCGAGGCCGACCATGGCGGCCTGATGGCACACGGCGTCCACCCCGTCGAGGGCGCGCGCGACGGTCTCACGGTCCCGCACGTCCGCGTGCACCCACTCGGCCCCGGCGGGCGGGGCCGGGGGCGGTCCGTGGTGAGCGGTCGGGAGGAGGCCGTCCAGGACGACGGGACGATGGCCACGGGCCGCGAGGGTGTCGACGATGTGGGACCCGATGAACCCCGCGCCGCCGGTCACAAGTACACGCATACGGATCACCGTACGGACCGCACGCCGATCAGCCCGGGCGTGCGCGCCGACGTCCGTGATTCGTAAGGAACATGCACCCTGTCCTGCCTACGCCGGGCGCAGGCGGATCGGGAGGAACTGGTGGCCGTTGCTGATCAGGGAGGGGAGGGGGCGCAGGTCCGTGGGCGGGACGGCCAGGGTGAGGCCGGGGAAGCGGGTGAAGAGGTGTTCCAGGGCCGTGGCCACCTCCAGGCGGGCCAGGGGGGCGCCGAGGCAGAAGTGGACGCCGTGGCCGAAGGCCAGGTGGTCCTTGGTGGTGCGGGTGACGTCGAAGGTGTCGGCCGTCGGGCCGTGCCAGTCGGGATGGCGGTTGGCCGCCGCGTACGAGGCGAGGATCGCGTCGCCGCGGGCGATGGTGCGGCCGTCGGCGAGCGGGATGTCCGTGACCGCGTAACGGAGCGGGAGGTGTTTGACGGCCGGCTCGTGGCGGAGGGTCTCCTCGACCACGTCGTTCCAGCCGGTCCGGCCGGCGCGGAGGTGGGCGAACTGGTCGGGGTGGGTGAGCAGGGAGGTGATCGCCTGGTCGATGACGTTCACCGTCGTCTCGTACCCGGCGCTGATCACCAGCAGGAGTGTGTCCCGCAGTTCGGCCTCGGTGAGTGTGGAGCCGTCCTCGTCGCGCGTGGCGATGAGGAGCGAGGTCATGTCCTCGCCGGGTTCGGCCCGTTTGGCGGCGATGAGGTCGTCGAGGAGGCCGTAGAGGCGTGCGGCGTTGGCCGCGGCTTCCTCTGCGGTGAGCGTGGTGTCGAAGACGCCGTCCACGAGCGTACGGAAGCCGTCGCGGCGCTCCTCGGGGACGCCCATCATGTGGCCGATGAGGGCGATGGGCAGCGGGTAGGCGAGCCGTTCGCGCAGGTCGACGACCTCGCCGGGCGGTGAGGCCGCCAGGTCGTCGAGGAGCCCGGTCACCAAGGTCTCGACGACCGGGCGCAGGGTGGCGACGCGGCGGGCGCTGAACGCGGGGGCGACCAGGCGGCGGAGCCTCGCGTGGTCGGCGCCGTAGGCGGTGAACATGTTCGACACCGCGACCCACAGGGCAAGCGGCCAGTTTGGTACCGCCTCCTCGAAGGCCGGCCAGTGGGCGCGGCCGTCCTTGGACACGTCCGGGCCGGTGAGGAGTCTCCTGAGCAGGACCGGGTCGGTGACCGACCACGCCCGCACGCCGAGGACGTCCACGAGAGCCGCGGGGCCGTGGGCGCGCAGCAGCCGGTGTTCGGCGTGGTGGTCGGCGCCGGTGGGATCGAGAACGATCGGGTGGTTCGGGCGGCTCACGGCGGTCCTTTCGGCGGAGGGGTGGAACGGCGAGCCCTTCCAGGGTGGGTGCCGTGAGGTTCTGACGAAAGATCAGGATGTGGACCCGGTGGCCGATTTCGGCAGGCGCGCGGCCGCGCGCCCCGTCCATCAGGTCATCTGTCCCGGACTCTTGACTCCGCTCGCGGCAGTCGGGATCCTCGACCACGCCTTTCGCGCGGAACATGACAACCTCCCTCGACCGAAGACGTGAGTGATGTCCATGAGACCCCCCTCGCACAGCCGTGCGTCCGGCAGGCGCGGGCCGCTGGCCGTGCTCGCGCTGCTGCTCGCCACCATGGCCATGCTGCTGGGCCCGGCGCCCGGCTCGGCGGCCGACGACTCCTGGTGGAACCCCGTCGCCCGGCCCCAGCCCGACTCCGCGATCAACATCACGGGCGAGCCCTTCAAGGGCACCAACGCCAAGGGCGAGGTGCGCGGTTTTGTCGACGCGCACAACCACCTGATGTCCAACGAGGCCTTCGGCGGCCGCCTCATCTGCGGCCAGACGTTCTCGGAGCAGGGCATCGCCGACGCGCTCAAGGACTGCCCCGAGCACTACCCCGACGGCTCGCTCGCGGTCTTCGACTTCATCACCAAGGGCGGCGACGGCAGGCACGACCCGAACGGCTGGCCGACGTTCAAGGACTGGCCTGCCCATGACTCGCTCACCCACCAGCAGAACTACTACGCCTGGGTCGAGCGGGCCTGGCGCGGCGGTCAGCGGGTGCTCGTCAACGACCTCGTCACCAATGGCGTGATCTGCTCGGTCTACTTCTTCAAGGACCGTAGCTGCGACGAGATGACGTCCATCCGGCTGCAGGCCCGCAAGACGTACGAGATGCAGGACTACATCGACAGGATGTTCGGCGGGCCGGGCAAGGGCTGGTTCCGGATCGTCACCGACTCCGCGCAGGCCCGTGAGGTCATCCAGCAGGGCAAGCTGGCGGTCGTCCTCGGGGTCGAGACCTCCGAGCCCTTCGGCTGCAAGCAGATCCTGGACATCGCGCAGTGCGACCGGGCCGACATCGACCGCGGTCTGGACGAGCTCCACCAGCTGGGCGTGCGCAGCATGTTCCTCTGCCACAAGTTCGACAACGCGCTGTGCGGGGTCCGGTTCGACGAGGGCGCGCTCGGCACCGCGATCAACGTCGGCCAGTTCCTGTCGACCGGCACGTTCTGGAAGACCGAGAAGTGCACGGGACCGCAGCACGACAACCCGATCGGGCTCGCGGCGGCGCCGCAGGCGGAGAAGCAGCTGCCGGCGGGCGTGGCCGTCCCCTCGTACGCGGGCGACGCGCAGTGCAACACCCGCGGCCTGACCGAACTCGGCGAGTACGCGGTGCGCGGCATGATGAAGCGCAAGATGATGCTGGAGATCGACCACATGAGCGTCAAGGCCACGGGCCGGGCGCTGGACATCATGGAGTCGGCGTCGTACCCGGGCGTCCTCTCCTCGCACAGCTGGATGGACCTGAACTGGACCGAACGGGTCTACGGGCTCGGCGGCTTCATCGCCCAGTACATGCACGGCTCCGAGGGCTTCAGCGCGGAGGCGAAGCGGACGGACGCCCTGCGCGAGAAGTACGACGTGGGCTATGGCTACGGCACCGACATGAACGGGGTCGGCGGCTGGCCGGGCCCGCGGGGCGCGGACGCCCCGAACGCGGTGCGGTATCCGTTCCGCAGCACGGACGGCGGCTCCGTCATCGACCGGCAGACCACGGGGCAGCGGACCTGGGACCTCAACACCGACGGCGCCGCGCACAACGGCCTGGTGCCGGACTGGATCGAGGACATCCGGCTGGTCGGCGGCCAGGACGTGGTGGACGACCTGTTCCGGGGCGCCGAGTCCTATCTCGACACCTGGGGCGCCTCCGAGCAGCACCGCGCCGGGGTGAACCTGGCCTCGGGCGCCGCGGCATCGGCGTCCACCATTGAGTGGTGGAACCCGTTCGTGACGTTCGCGCCCGGCCGGGCCGTCGACGGCGACCCGGGCACCCGGTGGGCGAGCGAGTGGAAGGACGGGCAGTGGCTCCGTATCGACCTCGGGGAGCCGCAGCTGGTCAAGCGGGTCACGCTCGACTGGGAGCGGGCGTACGGAAAGGCGTACCGCGTCGAGGTCTCCGACGACGGCGCGTCCTGGCGCACCGCCTGGTCCACCACGAGCGGTGACGGCGGCCTGGACACCGTCCAGTTCGCCGGTACGACGGCGCGGTACGTCAGGATCTACGGCGTGACGCGCGGCACCGAGTGGGGGTACTCGCTCCGCGAGGTGGGCGTCTACAGCGGGTGACGGAGACCGGTGATCCATGGGTGGGGTGGCCGGACGGTCGCCCCACCCCGTGCCGTACGAGAACCGCTGGCCGTACGAGAAGGGAACCACCGCATGTCCCGTATGCCGCTCGCCGAACGGCGTCGGCAGTTGACCGAGGCGGCGATCCGGGCGATGACCCGGGACGGCGTGCCGAGGACGACGACCCGGTCGATCGCCGCCGAGGCGGGCGTGTCGCTGAGCGTCTTCCACTACTGCTTCGACTCCAAGCAGGCCCTGCTCGAGTCCGTGATCTCGGCGATCACGGACCACTACGTGGGGACGGTGAAGAAGGCGCTCCGGCCGCGCGCCACGTTCCGGGAGACCATCCGGGCGGGCTTCGAGGCGTACTGGGAGCACGTCCGCGCCCACCCGGGCGAACACATGCTGACGTACGAGCTCACCCAGTACGCGCTGCGCACACCGGGGTTCGAGCCGCTGGCCCGCCGTCAGCACGAGCGGTACGCGGAGATCTACCACGAGCTCATCGTGGAGCTCGACGCGAGCATGCTCCTCGACATCCGGGTTCCCCTGCCGGTCCTGGCCCGCTATCTGGCGGCGGTCACGGACGGGCTGACCCTGAACCTCCTCGTCGTGGGCGACGATGAGGAGTCCTCGGCGGCGCTCCTCGACCTGGTCACCGATCAGGTCGCGGTGCTCGTCAGGGAAAAGAGGGTGTGACCGTCCAGTGCGGGGGCGAGGAGGGCGAAGGCGCGCTCGATCAGTTCGGCGGGGTCGTCGGTGCCGTCTCCGGCACTCCATCGGTGCAGGGTGGCGTCGAAGGCGGTGAGCGCCATCCCGGCGGCGAGGCCCGGGTACAGATCGGTGGCGGGATCGAGCTTCAGACGGTGCGTCAGCTCCGCCGCCAGGTCGTCGCTCCACCGCAGCCGCCGCTCCAGGAAGCGGGCGTGCAGGGCGGGGGTGCCCAGGATCAACCGCACCACGCGCAGGGCCCGTTCCGTGTGGTCGGGGTGGTCGGTGCAGGCGGCGATCGGAACCGCCATGGCGTGGCGCAGCGCCACCGACGGCGGTTCCCCGGCGGGGCGGGCGGCGAGTTCGGCGCGGATGCCGGTGCCCATGTCGGCCAGGAACTGGACGACGACGTCCTCCTTGGACGCGAAGTACCGGAAGAACGTCCGCTTGGACACGCCGGCGGCGGCCACGATCTCGTCGACGGTGACCGCGTCGAACCCCTTCACCGCGAGGAGTTGCAGGGCGGCTTCGGTCAACTCGTTCGAGACGAGCTGCCGTTTGCGCTGGGCCAGGGTCAGGTCAGGGCTCGGACTCACGACGCCCAGCGTACACCCCATGCCCTCCATAACACTCAGGCGCGCCTTGACACTTGGTGTCATCAGCGGCAACGTGTGCCGCATGACGGAGATGCGACAGTGGACCGCGGAGCGGATCCCTGACCAGACCGGCCGGCTGTGCGTCGTCACCGGAGCCAACAGCGGCCTCGGCCTGGCGACGACGCGGGCGCTCGCCCGCCGGGGCGGGCACGTGATCCTCGCGGTACGGGACGAGGCCAAGGGTCATCGGGCGGTCGAGGAGATCGCCGCGGAACATCCGGGCGCCCGGCTCGACGTACGCCACCTGGACCTGGCCGATCTCGACTCGGTCCGCGCTTTCGCCCGCCGGCTGCGCGCGGAGCTCGCGCGCCTCGACGTGCTCGTCAACAACGCCGGCGTGATGGCGCCGCCCCGCACGCTGAGCGCGCAGCGGCACGAGCTGCAGTTCGCCGCGAATCACCTCGGCCACTTCGCCCTGACCGGGCTGCTGCTCGACCTGCTGGCCGCCGGGGCCGACCCCCGTGTGGTCACGGTGAGTTCGCTCAACCACCGCAAGGGCCGTCTCCGCTTCGACGACCTCGACGGCGAGCGGGACTATGCGCCGATGCCCTTCTACGACCAGTCGAAGTTCGCCAACGCCGTCTTCGGGTACGAACTGCACCGCCGGCTGGCCGCGGCCGGCAGCCCGGTGCGCAGCCTGCTCGCCCATCCCGGCTACGCGGCCACCCGCCTTCAGACGAGCGCGCCGGTCGCCCCGGTGCGTGTGCTGTACGGCCATCTGCTCAAGCCGTTCGCCCAGACGCCGGAACGCGGCGCACTCCCTCAGCTGTACGCGGCGACCGCCCCCGGCGTGGCGGGCGGCCAGTTCTTCGGCCCGGACGGGCCGGGCGAGATGCGCGGCGGGCCCGCCCTGGTACGCCTCTCCCCCGAGGCGGCCGATGCCGGAACCGGCCGCCGGCTGTGGGAGGTGTCGGAGCGGCTGACCGGCGTTCGGTTCGATGTGTCGGTATAAACAGGCCCATGCAGCATGCCGAGCGCTATGAGCTGACCTTTCCCGGATCGGGTGACTCGATCGTCGTCACCCGCACCGACCGCACGGGAGCCGGCGGGCACCCCGTGTACACCGACGAGACGGGCATCGTGCAGGCCGAGATCGACGAGCAGGGCAATGTACGCATGCTGGCGAGCGGCGGGCACCAGAGCCACGACGTGCCCGCACGCGCCGTTCCCATGGACTGAGCGCCTTCGCAGGGCCGGCTCAGGCGTAGGGGTCGAACGGGATGCCCGCGGGCTTCGCCTTCGCCAGGTGGGGGCCGAAGTTGCCGTCCTTCAGGCCGAAGACGGCGCTGCCGAAGTTCGCCTGGCTCAGCTTGTCGCGCAGCCCGGCGGGGTAGCCGTTCCAGCCGACCAGGGCCGGGAACTGCCACACGTGCTCGTGGTTCTCCGGCGGCTCGTCGCCCGAGTTGGCGGGGCGGAAGCAGTGGGTGCCCAGGCCGTCCTTGTGGTAGACGATCTTGGGGTGGGTGCCGTCCCAGCGGATCTGGTCACGGGCGTAGGTGTCGAAGTCGCCGTGCGCGGAGGTGGAGACGTACCGGGCCTCGTTGTTCTGGATCCAGACGACGACGTGTTCCCAGTCGTGGCGGTGGCCGCCGAGTCCGCTGCCGGCCAGGGCCTGGTCCTTCTCGAAGTAGAGGCCGTAGAGGACGGCGCACCAGCCGTTGTTGCACTTCGAGCGGGCGTAGCCGTTGGTGTTGTCGAGGTCCCAGGAGTCCCGGCACTGGCCGTTGAGAGCGCCGGACGGGTTGAGGCCGCCGTTGACCGTGCCGTCGGGGCCGATGGCCGGCGTGGAGTAGCAGCCGTCCGTGTCGTAGTCGTAGGCGGGCTGGAACGTCTGCTCCAGTCCGTCGGCGTTGGCGGGCAGCGCCCCGGGCGGCGCGGCGAACGCGCTGCCCGAGACGGCGACCACCAGCACGATGCTGCTGCCGAGGGTGACGGAGACCCTGCGGATCCACGAACTCGTCTTCACCTGCGTCCTCCTGAGGGACCGCGATGCGGGGGGTGCGCGCCGTGCGTTCGGCGCTGGGATTTGGCATGCCCAGATCAGTTCTCTCGAACCCCGCTGTCGCGTGGAGGACCGGCCGATGGCGGCCGGGTGAAGGGCTGCGGTCGCCGGTCCGGTCAGACCTTCGCCCCGGACGGCGCATGCGGCGCCGCGGCGGCGCCTTCGGCGTCGGTCGCCTCGTCGGTGCCGGTGGCTGCGTCGGTGCCGGCTGCGGGCCGGGCCGGGATGAGGAAGGCGACGACCGCCGCGGCGAGACCCACGCCGCTACCGATGAGCAGGGCGACGCGGAACGCGTCCTCGGCGCCACGGGGGCGGGCGTCGGGCGCGCGGCACCGACGGGCGACTCGACCGGAGCGCCTGTGTGCTGCTCAGCCGCATCGAGATCGACGGGCCCCTGTCCATCGGGCAGCTCAGCGAGGCCTTCGGCCTGGACGCGTCCAGGCTCAACCGGCAGACCGCCGCGATGCTGAAGGCCGGGGTCGTCGAACGGATCCCGGATCCGGATCACCGCCGAGGGGCGGCGCCGGCTCGACGCGGACCGCGCCGCGAACGTCCACGGCCGGGAGCGGGTCCTCGAGAACTGGACGGCCGACAAGGTGGCCGACTTCGCCGCGTAGCTGCGCCGCTTCAACAGCGACACCGAGCGCCTGGAGGGCCGCCCCTGGCCGCGGCCCCGGCCCCGCGACTGACCGGGGCCCGGCCGCCGAGTGACCGCGGCGAGTGTCCGGCTCCCCGGCCCGCGGACCAGCCCCGGAGCCCCTGTCCTAGACTCCGGCCCATGACCACTGCGACCGCGGACATCGCCCGGGATCTCGCGCCGACCGGCGTCCTGCGGGCGTCGATCAACCTCGGCAATCCGGTCCTGGCGCACGGCACACCGGACTCCCCCGGCGGGGTCACGGTCGACATCGCCCGGGAGACCGGCGCGCGCCTCGGTGTCCCGGTCGAGCTCGTCTGCTTCGACGCGGCCCGCACGTCGTACGAGGCGATGGCCACCGGCCGCGCCGACCTCTGCTTCCTGGCCGTCGAGCCGGCGCGCGAGGCCGAGGTGGCCTTCACCGCCCCGTACGTCGTGATCGAGGGCGTGTACGCCGTGCCCACGGACTCGGACCTCGTCACCCCCGCGGACGTCGACCGCGAGGGGGTACGGATCGGTGTGAAGCGCGGGTCCGCGTACGACCTGTACCTCACCCGCACGCTGCGGCACGCGGCCGTCGTCCGCGGCGAGGAGGGCGTCGACGCCTTCCGTACGCAGGGTCTGGAGGTCGCGGCCGGGATCAGGCAGCCGATGACCGCGTTCGTCGCGGCGAACGCCGACGTCCGGCTGATCCAGGAACGGTTCATGGAGATCCGGCAGGCCGTCGGCACGACCCGGGCCCGGCGGCCCGAGACGGTCGGGTTCCTGGGCGACCTGGTCGAGGAGCTGAAGGCCGACGGCTTCGTCGCCGACGCGCTGCGGCGCGCGAACCAGTCCCCCACCCTGGTGGCGCCGCCTCGGCACGACGAGTCCCGATCATGGTGATCTTTGGCCCTTGACGCGCTTTCGGGCACGCGGTCCGGCCGGGGAGAGTGGGGTCACCGGGTCGGTGAACAGACCCGCCCGGCGCGACACCCGTACACCCTGAAGGAGAACGATGGCTCTGGAGATGCGTGAGACGTGCGAGCGCTGCGAGACCGCGGCGCTGCCGCCGGACGCGCCCGCGCGCATCTGTTCGTACGAGTGCACCTTCTGCGTGCCCTGCGGCGACGCCATGGACGACATCTGCCCGAACTGCGGCGGTGAGCTGGTCCCCCGGCCGCGCAGGATGGCCGCCGCCTGACCGTGAGCCGTTTAGCGGGGCCGTCGACGGTTACTCGCTGGTCGCAGCAGGATTCTCCGCGCCCTCACGCGCGGAGAAGGACGGATCAAGCCTCTGAGGGGAGGCGGACATGAAAACGTCGGCACGGCGGTCCGCGATCTTCCTGGGCGCGGCCGCTCTCCTGGCAGCGGCATGCGGTACGACCAGCGGTGGAGGCGGCGCTTCGGCAGCTGCCGGCGAGGACGGGGTACTCAAACTCGGATACGTCCTGCCCGAGACGGGGCAGCTGGCCTTTCTCGGCCCGCCCATGATCCAGTCGACGAACTTCGCGATCAAGGTGATCAACGACAGCGGTGGCGTACTCGGCAAGCCGATTCCGAAGGTGCTCGGCTCCGACGAGGCAGGTCAGGAGGCTGTGGCGGCACAGTCGGCGGACCGCCTGCTGAACGCGGGGGTCGACGCGATCATCGGTGCGGCGGCTTCCGGGATGTCGCTGGCCATCATCGACCGGGTGACCGGTGAGGGTGTCGTCCAGTTCTCGAGTTCCAATACGGCGCTCACCTTCACCGACTACGACGACGGCGGCTTCTACTTCCGTACCGCGCCGAGCGACGCGCTGCAGGCCCCGATCCTGGCGAAGGCGATCCAGGGCGACGGGCACAAGCGGGTGGCCCTGATCGCGCGCGCGGACGACTACGGGCGCGGGCTGCTCGACTCCACGAAGAAGGCCCTTGAGGACGGCGGTGCCACGGTGACGCTCGCCGAGACGTACGACCCCAAGGCCACGAACTTCGACCAGATCGTCCAGAAGATCAAGAACTCGAACCCGGATGCGGCTGCGGTGATCGCCTTCGAGGAGGGCGCGCAGATCATCCAGGGGATGGTCGAGGCAGGCATCGGGCCGGACAACATCGGCGTATTCGGCACCGACGGACTGCGCAGCGAGGAGCTGCCCAAGCTGGTGTCGCCCGCCGACCCCGGCCGGCTCGCGGGCATGAAGGGAACGGCTCCGGCCTCGGTGACCAACCCCGAGTTCGTGAAGGCCCTGAAGGCGTTCGCGCCGAACCTGAAGGTCCTGCAGTTCGCCCCGCAGACCTTCGACGCCGTCACGACCACCGCGCTCGCCGCCGAGCAGGCCAAGTCGGACGACCCGGGGAAGTTCGCCGAGGAGATCGTCGCGGTCACGAAGGACGGAGAGAAGTGCAATTCCTTCCCCGCCTGCAAGAAGCTGCTCAGCGAGGGCAAGGACATCGACTACGACGGTGTGAGCGGTCCCCTCGACTTCACGGACGCCGGTGAGCCGGGCCAGGCGACGATCGAGGTGTACGCGTACAACGACAAGGGCGAGCTGAAGACGGTGCGTACGGAGGTGAGCAAGGGCGCGGAGTGAGAGCGGAGTGACGGAGTGACACTGGGTGAGAGCGGAGTGACACAGGGAGTGAGAGCGGAGTGACACAGGCCCACCGCGGTGGGACAGGTCCACCGCGGTGAGGTCAGCGGACGCGGGCGAGCGTACCGAGGTAGAGATCGATCACCTTCTGGTCGTTCAGCAGATCGAGACCGGCGCCGGTGTACGCGTTGCGGCCCTGGTCGAGCACGTAGCCGCGGGCGCAGATCTGCAGACACCTGCGGGCGTTCTGTTCGACCATGAGGATGGCCACACCCGCGTCGTTGATCTCCTTGACCCGGTCGAAGACCTGGTCCTGGTAGATCGGGGACAGCCCGGCCGACGGCTCGTCGAGCAGCAGCACCCGCGGCTCCATCATCAGCGCGCGGGCCATGGCGAGCATCTGCCGTTCACCGCCCGACATGGACCCCGCCTTCTGCTTCCGGCGGGCGGCGAGCACCGGGAAGATCTCCTCGACCGCGGCGGCACGCTCGGCGTAGGCCTTAGGCCGCAGGTACAGGCCCATCCGCAGGTTCTCCTCCACAGTGAGAGCAGCGAAGACGTTGGCCAGCTGCGGTACGTATCCGACGCCGCGGCGGACCAGTTCGTGCGCGGGCCGGTTGGTGACGTCGTCGCCGAACAGCCGGACCCTGCCCTTGCGGATGCGCAACAGTCCGAAGACGGCCTTGGCCAGGGTCGACTTGCCGGCGCCGTTGGGGCCGATGACCCCGACCAGTTCGCCCTGCCCGACCTCGATGGTGCAGCCGCGGAGCACGTCGACGCCCGGCACATAGCCGGCGATGATGTCGTCGGCCACGAGGGCGGGGCCGTATCCGGAGTTCGGCGGCACCTCTGGTGTCTCGTTCATGGCGATGACGCCTCCTCTCCCCCGCTCGCCTCGGGTTCGTCATGGCGCTTGCCGAGGTAGGCGTCCACGACGGCGGGGTTGCGGCCGACGGTGGACGGCGGGCCCTCGGCCACCAGCCGCCCGCCCGCCATGACGGCCACCCAGTCGCTGATGCCCATGACGACGTCCATGTCGTGCTCGACGAAGCACACGGTCAGGCCCTCGTCCCGCAGCGCCGTGATGTGGCCGAGAAGCGACTGGGTCAGGGCCGGGTTCACTCCCGCCATGGGCTCGTCGAGCAGGAGCATCAGCGGTCGGGCCATCAGGGCGCGCGCCAGTTCGAGCAGCTTGCGCTGGCCGCCGGAGAGCGTGCCCGCGTAGTCGTCCCGGAGCCGGGTGAGCCGAAAGCGTTCGAGCAGTTCGTCGGCCCTGGCCACGGCGTCGCGCTCCTGTCCGCGCCAGAGCGGCGGCAGCAGCGCGGGCAGGAGTCGCTCGCCGCGCTGCCTGGGGGTGGCGAGGAGCATGTTCTCCAGGACGGTGAGCCGGGCGGGGGTGCGGGTGAGCTGGAACGTACGGACCAGGCCGAGCCCGGCGATCCGGTGCGCCGAGCGGCCGTTGAGCGGCTGTCCGTCGAACGACCACCGGCCGCTGTCGGCCCGGTCGAAGCCGCTCACGACGTTGAACAGGGTGCTCTTTCCGGCGCCGTTGGGGCCGATCAGGGCCGTGATGGTCCCCCGCTGCACCTCCAGGTGATCGACCTGGCAGGCGACGAGACCACCGAAGGCGCGGGTGACACCGTCGAGGACGAGCAGCGGGTCCGGCTTGGGCACGCCGGGTACGGGCTCGGGCCCGGGTACAGCGGCAGGTACAGGCTCGGGCACGGGGAGGGGCTCCCGCACCTGCTGCGGCTCCAGTTCGGGCTCCAGTTCCGGCTCCGGCTCCGGCTCCGGTTCCGGGACGGACGCGGGGCGCGTGTCATCGGCCACTGAGCAGCATCTCCTTCCGGCTGCCGAGGATTCCCTGCGGTCTGAACGCGACGAGAAGGATCAGGGCGATTCCGACGAGGGCGAAGCGGACGGCGCCGATCTCCGACGTACTGATGACGTCGGAGGAGATGACGCCGGCGTCGATGGCCTGGCGCAACGCGCTGTCGAGGAAGGTGAGCACGAACCAGAAGAGGATCGAGCCGACGACGGGACCGAGGATGCGCCCGGCACCGCCCAGGACGAGCAACGTGTAGAGGAAGAAGGTGACGCCGGGATCGAAGCTGTCCGCACTCACCGACTGGACCTGGATGGCCTGCAGCATGCCGGCGACCGCACCGAGCACACCACCCAGGACGAGGCTCGTCATCTTGTACGCGTAGACGTTCTTGCCGAGGCTGCGCACCGCGGTCTCGTCGTCGCGGATCGACTTGATCACACGGCCCCACGGACTGCGCATCAGCATGGCGAGCAGCAGGCCGACGATGACGACGAGCGCCCAGGCGACGATCAGCACCCACAGGTCCCGCGAGCTGAAATTGACGAGCCAGAAGCCGTACGAGCCTCGGGGGATGGGGTTCAGGTCGTAGAACTCGTTCGCGAACCGCTGGAGACCGAATACGCCGCCGGTGGTGGGCTCGGCCCAACTGGAGCGGTAGAACAGCCGGAGCGTCTCCCCGGCGGCGATGGTGGTGATGGCGAGATAGTCGGCGCGCAGCCGCAGCGTCGGCAGGCCGAGCAGCAGGGCGAGGACGATCGCGGAGGCGAGTCCGACGAGGATCCCGAGCCACATCGAGCCGCCCCAGGTCGCCACGGTGATCGCCAGTCCGTAGCCACCGACGAGCATGAAGCCGACCTGCCCGAAGTTGAGCAGCCCGGTGTAGCCGAAGTGCAGGTTCAGACCCATGGCGGAGAGCGCGAAGATCGCGGCGATGGGGCCGATGCCGGATCGGATGGCGTCGGAGAGGATGACTTCGAAGTCCATGGCTCACCACCCCTCATCCGACGCGTTCACGCCGGCCGAGGATGCCCTGCGGCCGGACGAGCAGGACGACGATCAGCGTGAGCAGCGCCCAGGCGTACTGCAGGTCGACCGGGAACCACAGCGTGGACATCTGGGCGACGATGCCGATGACGAGGCTGCCCACCATCGCGCCGTACGCGGAGCCGAGACCGCCGAGGATGACGCCGGCGAACATGAGCAGCAGCAGCTTGAAGCCCATGTCCCACGTGATGACCTCGACGAGTCCGAAGAAGACGCCGCCGAGGGCCGCGAGCGCGCCACCGAGCATCCAGACGACGAGGACCACGCGCTGGACGTTGATGCCCGATGCCTCGGCCAGGTCGCGGTCGGCGGAGACGGCCCTGATGGCCGTGCCGATCCGGGTCTTCTGGAGCAGCGCGGCGACGCCGAGGAGGGCGGCGATCGACAGCAGGGTGACCGTCAGGTCGCGTGGGGTGATGCCGGCGGGGCCGAGATCGATCGCCTCCTGGATGTCGTACTGGGCGTATGAGCCGGGGCGGGTCCCGTACAGCACGAGGACGAGGTGCCGCAGCAGCAGCGACAGGCCGATCGTGACGATGAACATGTTGATCAGCCCGGTGCCGCGGGCCCGCAAGGGGCGCCACAGGCCGCGGTCGACGGCCGCGCCGAGGAGGGCGCCGAAGGCGACGGCGGCGAGCGCCGCGGGGATCAGATGCCAGCCGGGGCCGGAGGGCGAGACGTTGAGGAAGAAGGCGAAGGTCGCGCCGATGGTCACGAACTCGCCGTGCGCGAAGTTGATCAGGTGGATGGTCCCGAAGATCAGGGACAGGCCGACGGCGCAGATGGCGATGATGACGCCGAACTGGACGCCGTCGAGGAGGGCCTGCAGGGCGCGGGCGCCGAAGTTCGGGCCGCGCGGGACCTCCTCGTCCTGTGCCAGTCCACGGGCGGCCGCGGGGAGCGCGGGCGCCGTCACGAGGAGCAGGGCGAGTGCCGCCACGAACAATCGCTGATGACGCACGGCAGGTCCGGTGTGTCACGTGCCACGAACACCTTGTGACGTCCAGTGTCTCACCGCCCGGGGGGTCGGGCCATCCATGTCCGTGGTAGGGGGGTGATCGGGGGCGGCGCGGTGTCGGCGGACGCGGCGCGGGTAGCCGCCCGGGTGGAATCGTCATTCCTCTCCGGGAGGAAGCCGTGAAGCTGCACTTCCTCGACCCGCTGTACGTCCATCCGGGGCCGGTCGTCTCCGTCTACCTCGACACCTCGCGCGACGGCGACGATGCGGACCGGGCGATCGAGCTGCGCCTGCGGAACGTGCGCAGGAGCCTGCTCTCCCAGGGTGCCGACGAGGACACGATCAGTGCTCTCACGCGTGGCGCCGCTACGGACCGTGACGTGGCCGGGCCGCACGGCCAGGCGCTGTTCGCCGCGCACGGCGGGCTCCTCCTCGCGGAGCCGCTGCCCGAACCGCCCGCCCTGAGCAGTGCCCGGTACGGGATGCTCCCTGACGTGCTTCCGCTCGTGCTCCAGTACGCGCCTGCCCTCCCCTACGCGGCCGTCGTGCTCCACCGTGTGCACGCGGCGGAGCACGGCGGCGGGCACCCGGTGGACGAGGACGAGGTGGAGCTGGACCACGAGATGGGCCGGTGGCCGGTGAGCCGGGTCGCGCCCGCACCCCGCGTCCACCGTCGGATCCCGGTGGTGGGCTGGCCGAAGGAGGTCGAACAGCTGCTCGCGGAGCTGGTGGACGGCGTGGAGGCCGAGGGTACGGAGACGATCGTGCTCGCCGGCGACCCGTGGGCGGTGAACAGCCTCATCAGGGCCGCCCCGCGGAAGCTGCGGGAGCTGTTCGTGAAGCTCAAGGACGGGCATCCGCGCCGTCCGGAGCCCGGCCGGGCGCTCCTGGAGGAGGAGCTCGCCGCCTTGTTCGCCGGCCGCCTACCCGCCCACGACCGGCATCAACTGGACACGTACCTCGGGCAGCGGGCGCGCCACCGGGAGTACGTGGAGGGGATCGACGCGGCCGTCGCCGCCCTCCAGCGCGGGCAGGCGCGGACGCTGATCCTGGACCGTCCGGTGCGGCACACCCGGCATCTGTGGGTGGGTTCGGCGCCCACGCATCTCGCCCTGTCCGCCGAGGAGTTGAGCGCTTTCGGCCTGCACTTCTCCTGGGAGGAACCGGCGGCCGGCGCCGCGCTGCTCCGCGCGGCGGCCGGTACGCAGGCCGAGTTGATCGTCGTGCCGGACGAGGAGCTTCCGCTGGCGGACGGCGTGGCGGTCCTGCTGCGCTACACCGAGGCCTGACGCGCGGTGCCCGGACTCCTCAGGACGAGCAGGGCGATGTCGTCGGTGCGCCGGGACGCGGGGCGGACCCGTGCCAGGAGCGTGTCGATGAGCAGGTTCAGGTCGCGGTCGTCCAAGGCCGCGAGATGGGCGGCGAGTTCGGCGAGCGAGTCGTCGAAGTCGGTGCCAGGCGTCTCGACGAGTCCGTCGGTATAGAGGAGGAGCAACTGCCCGGCGACGAGCGGGATCTCGGTGACGGGGTAGACGGCGTCCGGGTCGATGCCGAGCAGCGGGCCGGGCGGTACGTCGAGCGGTGCCGTGCGGCCGTCGGGGAGGCGAGCCAGGGGCGGCGGATGGCCCGCGCTGGCGAGGCACACACGGCCGCGGGCGGAGTCGACCTGGGCGTACAGGCAGCTCGTGAACAGGCCGGGGTCGAGGTCGGTGAGCAGCCGGTTGGTGGCCGAGAGCACCTGGTCGGGCGGCGCGCCGAGGGTCGCGTGGGCGTGGACTCCGGTGCGGACCTGGCCCATCAGCGCTGCCGCGGCGACATTGTGGCCCTGGACGTCGCCGATGACGGCCGCGGCAGCGGTGTCGCCGAGCCGGATCAGGTCGTAGAAGTCGCCGCCGATGTCCATGCCGAAGGTGGCGGGGAGGTAGCGGGCGGCGACGTCGAGCCCGGTGACGGTGGGGAGGCCGTGCGGCAGGAGCGCCTGTTGGAGGCCGTGGGCGATCTGGAGTTTCGTGTCGTAGAGGCGGGCCCGGTCGAGGGCCTGCGCGATGAGTCCGGCGAGCGAGGTCAGGACGGCGCGTTCCTCGGACGAGAAGGTGTGGGGCCGGTCGTACGAGAGGACGCAGCAGCCGACGGGCCGGCCGGAGATGATCAGGGGCAGGAACGCCCAGGCCTGTTTGCCGCTGATCGGGTGGGCCTCGGGGTAGATCCGCCGCATCTCCTCGGGGTCCGCGAAGAACGAGGGAATGCCGCTGGCGAGCGCCTGCCCGGCGGGGGTGAGGGTGGTGTCGACGGGTAGTCCGTCGAGGCGCTCGACGATCTCGGCGGGGTAGCCGCGGTGTCCGGTGATCCGCAGGCGGCCGGAGTCGACCGCGGAGAGGACCAGTCCCTGGGCGCCGAAGGCGGGCATGATCTGGTCGGCGACCAGATCGACGACGTCCTGGACCCCGACGACCTCGGTCAGGCCGGCCGCCAGGTGCATGAGCTGGTAGAGCCGGCCCGCGCGGGCGGGGGCGACGGGGCCCGGGGCGCGGCCGGGCGCGGGGGCGGCAGGCGGACGGGCGCCGGTGGGGACGATCCGGACGCTGATGCCGTTGGCGTCCGGATAGAGGTGGAAGTCGAGCCACCGGTCCGGCGGGCGGCAGGCCGTGAAGGAGACGGGCTCGCGGCTGATCACGGCGGCGCGGTAGCGGTCCTCGTAGGTGGGGTCGTCGAGCCAGGGCAGGGAGTGCCACGGCAGGGTTCCCAGCAGGGCGGAGGCGTCGCGGCCGAGGAGCTCGGCCGCGCCCGAGCTCAGGAAGGTGAGGTGTCCTTCCAGGTCCAGGGCGCAGCTGCCGCCGGGCAGACGCTCGGCGAAGTCGGCGGCCGCCTGGGCGGGGGTCGCGGGCCTGCGGCCGGTGTCGAGCGGCACTTCGCGGGGCGGGTCGGCGGGGACGTAGGGCTGTCCGGACTCGGCGGCCTCCTCCAGGAGGCGGGCCAGGCGCCTGCAGCAGGAGAAGAGATAGCCGCGTTCCCGCCGCGTCAGGCGGGGCGGGCGGGTCGCGGGCCACATCAGGAGCAGGCAGCCCCAGCTCCTGGTGCCGGTGATCGGTGCGGCGGCGAGTGCGAGCGGGTACGGGAGGGCCACCGCGGTCCGTGGATAGGTGCGGGCCATCTCGTGCTGGCTGCCCACCCAGACCAGGCGGTCCTCGCGTACGGAGTCGGCCACCGGGGCCGGGGCGGCCAGCGGCACCTTCGCCCACGGCGCGGCGAACTCGGCCGGGGCCCCGCAGAGGGCGTCCAGGCGCAGGACCTGCGCGTCGGGGGCGAGGAGATAGACGGCTCCGATGGAGGCACCGGTGCGGCGGACGGTCTCCATGAGCGCGGTGTCCACTGCTCCGGCGCCCCGGGCCGGCCCGACCGTGCTGGTCACCAGGCACCTCCAGCGTCGCAGCCTCATTATCCCGCGGGCCTGTCCCGCGGGCGCCGCTCCGTGGTCGTCACGGCGGTCGGCGGTCGTCACGGCGGTCGCCGCATGTCAGAAGACGGAGAGGCCGGTGATCGTGGTGAAGCGGTCGAGCGCCGCGACCCCCGCGACCGAGTTGCCGCGTTCGTCGAGACCGGGGCTCCACACGCACAGAGTGCAGCGGCCGGGGACGACCGCGATGATGCCGCCGCCGACGCCACTCTTGCCGGGCAGGCCGACCCGGTAGGCGAAGTCCCCGGCCGCGTCGTAGGTGCCGCAGGTGAGCATGACGGCGTTGACCTGCTTGGCCTGGCTGCGGGTGAGCAGCCGTGAACCGTCGGCGCGGATGCCGTGGCGGGCCAGGAACCCGGTGGCGAGGGCGAGGTCGGCGCAGGAGGCCTCGATCGAGCACTGCCGGAAGTACTCGCGCAAGAGGGTCGGGACGGGGTTGGCGATGTTCTCGTACGAGGCCATGAAATGGGCCAGCGCGGCGTTCCGGTCGCCGTGGGCGGTCTCCGAGGCGGCGACGTCACGGTCGAAGTCGAGGTCCTGGTTGCCGCTCTCGACGCGCAGCAGGTCGAGCAGGGAGCCCGAGGCGTCGCCGGTGAGGCTGTGCAGCCGGTCGGTGACGACCAGGGCTCCGGCGTTGATGAACGGATTGCGCGGGATGCCGTGCTCGTACTCCAGCTGCACAAGGGAGTTGAAGGGGTTGCCGGACGGCTCACGTCCGACGCGCTCCCAGAGCGTCTCGCCGTCGTGGGCGAGGGCGAGGGCCAGCGTGAAGGCCTTGGTGACCGACTGGGTGGAGAAGGGTTGTTGCCAGTCCCCCACCCCGTAGACCGTCCCGTCGAGCTCGGCGACGGCCATGCCGAAGCGGCTCGGATCGCCGGCGGCGAGCGCCGGAATGTAGTCGGCGGGCCGGCCCCGGGCGACGAGGTCCCCGATCTCCTCGGCGATGCGCTCGAGGACCGGCTGGAATGACAGCAGCATGATCCTCATCATGCCGCGGGCTGGGATCCCGACAGGCATCGGGATCCCGTCGGAGCCGGTGCCCCCTCCGCGTAGCCTCTAGGGACGACGACAGGGGAACGGGCCCGCCCTCGTGAGGGCGGGCCCGTCGGGGCCGTTACCGGGGCGCCATGGCGACCGCCGTGCCCGCAGGCACGGGGGCGTAACCGGTGGGGCGGGTGGTGAACGTGCCCCGGCCCTGGGTGCGGCTGCGCAGGCGGGACGCGTAGCCGAACAGTTCGGCCAGCGGCACCGTCGCGGTGAGGACCGCCGTCCCGGCCCGCGCCGTCGAGCCGGAGACCCGGCCGCGGCGGGCCGCCAGGTCACCGAGCACCCCGCCCACGGCGCTGTCGGGCACCGTGACGGTGACCTCGACCACCGGTTCCAGGAGCGTCATCACCGAGGCGCGTAGGGCCTCGCGGAGCGCGAAGCGGCCCGCTGTGCGGAACGCCATCTCCGAGGAGTCCTTGGAGTGGGTGGCGCCGTCGGTCAGCGTGACCCGCACGCCCGTGACCGGATGGCCGCCGAGGGGGCCCTCGGCGAGGGCGTCCAGGCAGCCGGCCTCGACCGCGCGGACGTACTCCTGGGGCACGCGGCCGCCGGTGACCGTGGAGGTGAAGGCGAACTCCCCTTCCTCCAGCGGCTCGACGTCGAGGACGACATGGGCGAACTGGCCCGCGCCACCGTCCTGTTTGACGTGCCGGTACACGAGCCCGGAGACCCCGCGGACGATCGTCTCCCGGTAGGCCACCTGCGGCCTGCCGACGACGACCTCAAGGCCCTGGGCCCGGCGGATCTTCTCCACGGCCACCTCCAGATGCAGTTCGCCCATGCCCGAGAGCACGGTCTGACCGGTCTCGGAGTCGGTCCGGACCGTCAGCGAGGGGTCCTCCTCGACGAGCCGGGCCAGCGCCGTCGCCAGCCGGTCGGTGTCCAGGCTCCGGCGCGCCTCGACCGCGACGGAGACGACCGGGTCGGCCACCGTGGGCGGTTCGAGGAGCAGCGGGGCCGAGGGCGCGCTCAGGGTCGCCCCGGCGCGCGCCTCCTTCACGCCGACGACCGCGACGATGTCCCCGGCGCGAGCCCGGTCCACCTCCGTGTTCCGGTCGGCCTGTACGCGCAGAATGCGGCCGATCCGCTCGGTGCGCCGGGCGCCGACGTCCAGCACGACATCCCCCTTTCCGATCGTTCCCGCGTACACGCGGAGGTAGGTGAGCCGCCCGGTGGCGGTCGAGTTGACCTTGAAGACGAGCGCGGCGAACGGTTCCGCCGGGTCGGCGGCCCGCTCCCGTACCTCGCCGTCGAGGGTGCCCCGCACCGGCGGTACGTCCAGCGGCGAGGGCAGGTAGGAGACGACGGCGTCGAGCAGGGGCTCCGTACCGCGGTTGCGGTAGGCCGAGCCGCACAGCACGACCACGCCGTCCCCGGTCCCGGTCAGGTCGCGCAGGGCCGTCGTGAGCGTGTCCGCGCCGAGCGAGGACTCGGCGCAGAACTCCTCGAGCGCGGCGGGATGGAGCTCCGCCACCGCCTCCTCCAGGGCCCGTCGCCGGCGGCGTGCCTCCTCCGCGAGCGCTTCGGGCACGGGGCCCTCGCTGTACGTGTCGGCGCCCGCGGCCCAGACCAGGGCGCGCATGCGGACCAGGTCCACGACTCCGGTGAACGCGTCCTCCCGGCCGATGGGCAGCTGGACGACGAGCGGCACCGTGTGCAGGCGGTCCCGGATCGACGCGACGGCCAGGTCCAGGTCGGCGCCCGCGCGGTCCAGCTTGTTGACGAAGGCGATCCTCGGTACTCCGTGCCGGTCGGCCTGCCGCCAGACGGTCTCGCTCTGCGGTTCGACCCCGGCGACGGCGTCGAACACGGCGATCGCGCCGTCGAGGACGCGCAGCGAGCGCTCCACCTCGTCGGAGAAGTCGACGTGTCCTGGGGTGTCGATGAGGTTGATCCGGTGGTCGTCCCAGACACAGCTGACCGCGGCGGCGAAGATGGTGATGCCACGGTCGCGTTCCTGCGCGTCGAAGTCGGTGACGGTGGTGCCGTCGTGGACCTCGCCGCGCTTGTGGGTGGCGCCGGTGAGGTACAGCATCCGCTCGGTGACGGTGGTCTTGCCGGCGTCGACATGGGCGAGGATGCCCAGGTTGCGGACGCGGTCGAGGGAGTTGCTGACGTGCTGGGGAAGGTGGGTACGCACGGCCCGTGGCCTTTCGGTGGGTACGAGAAAGGGCGGCGCGATTTCCCGGGACGAAGCGGCCCGGAGGCGGGCGGAGAGAGACCTCGCGGCGGCGCGGCGCGAGTCTGGCGGCGCACCGGGGCAGGCGGGAGGTCAGGTGTTCGTCACGGGGTCCGGTGGCGGCCGCGCAGCCGGCACCGGGGAGACCGGGACGTCAGGATCACGTCGTACCGGGACCGGGGAACGACGACAGCGGTGCGGCAACACACGGTCGGGCTCCCCTCGTTGGTCGTCGGCGTGCGCCGTGATCTCGGCGGCACGTGCAGCGAGTGTAGGGAGGGGAGCCCGGTCGGGTCACCGGATTTGTTTCGGGTCCTCCGGCTCGGCGAAGTACCGCGCCACGTCGGCGTCCGTCACCTCGGCGAGCGTGGGCGGCGTCCAGTGCGGGTCGCGGTCCTTGTCGACGACCTGGGCGCGGATGCCCTCGACGAGGTCGGCGGAGGAGAGCGCGGCGCGGGAGAGCCGGAACTCCATGTCGAGGACCGCCTCCAGGGACTCCGTCCGCCGGGCGCGGCGGAGGGCCGCGAGGGTGACCTTGAGGGCGGTGGGCGACCTGGTGAGGAGGGTGGTGGCGGTCTCCTTCGCCTCGGGGATGCCGGAGTCGAGGAGCCGGTCGACGATCTCCTCGACGGTGTCGGCGGCGTAGCAGGCGTCGATCCACTCGCGCCGGGCGGCCAGTTCGCCGGGCGGAGCCGGCCGGGCGAACCGGGGCAGCACCTCGTGCGCGGGCGCGCGGGTGAGCTCCACGGCCAGCCGGGGCAGGTCGTCGGACGGTACGTGATGGTCGGCGAGGCCGGTCAGGAGGGCGTCGGCGGCACCGGCCTGGGCACCGGTCAGGGCGAGATGGGTGCCCAGCTCGCCCGGCGCCCGGCTCAATAGGAACGTACCGCCGACGTCGGGGACGAAGCCGATGCCGGTCTCGGGCATCGCGACCCCGGACCGTTCGGTGACGACCCGGACGGAGCCGTGGGCGGAGACGCCGACGCCGCCGCCCATCACGATCCCGTCCATGAAAGCCACGTAGGGCTTGGGGTAGCGGGCGATGCGGGCGTTGAGGCGGTACTCGTCGCGCCAGAAGTCGAGGGTGGAGGTGCCTCCGGCGCGGGCGTCGTCGTGGATGGCCCGGATGTCGCCGCCGGCGCACAGTCCGCGCTCCCCGGCGCCCTGGATGACGACGGACTCGACGGCCGGATCGTCCTCCCAGGCGGTCAGGGCCTCGTCGATGCGGCGCACCATGGGGTGGGTGAGGGCGTTGATGGCCCGGGGCCGGTTCAGGGTGACGAACCCGGCTCGCCCTTCGGTGCGTACGAGGACGTGGGGGCCGTCGGCCGCGGTCGTCGCGGACATTCCGGCGGGCGTTCCGGCGGTCGTCGCGGACGTTCCCGCGGGCGTTCCGGCGGTCATCGCCGGCGCTCCGCCGGGCCGGGGGCCTGAGTACGATTCAGCCGCATATTCCCGTCACTTCCCTCCGAACGATCTTCCGGCCACCGTACCGCCAGGGAACGGGGGGCTTTTCCTCAGGGCGGTTGAGTACGCGCACTCAGGCCCCAGGCCCCCCGGCGTTCGTAGCCTGCGTCGTATGAACAGTCATCAGGCCGTCGCGGACGGCCCTCTCCGTGTCGGGATCACCGGGGTCGGCGCGTGCCTGCCCGAGCGGGTCATGGATTCGGAGCGGCTGCGGCAGCGGGTCGTCGCCGGGAGTGGGATGGCGCTGCCCGCCGGGGTGTTCGAGCGGGCCACCGGGATCGTGACCCGGCGGATGGCGGGGCCGGGCGAGTACGCCTCCACCCTGGCGGTGGGGGCGGCCCGGCAGGCGCTCGGGCGGGCCGGGGCGGAGGCGCAGGACGTCGACCTGCTGGTGTTCGCCTCCGCCACCCGCGACATGGTGGAACCGGCCACCGCGCACATCGTGCAGGCCGAACTGGGCTCCCGGGCCCACGCGTTGGACGTCACCAACGCCTGCAACAGCTTCGTCAACGGCATCGACCTCGCCCGCACCATGATCCTGGCCGGGCGTGCCCGGCGGGCGCTCGTCGTGACCGGTGAGACGCCGAGCCGCGCCGTCCGCCACGACCCCGCGGACCTGGACCAGTTCCGGGACGAGTTCGCCGGCTACACCTTCGGCGACGCGGGCGCCGCCGTGGTCCTGGAGACGGTGGACCGGGGCGGGATCCTCGACGTGGACAGCGAGACGCACTCCGAACACTGGCCGGTCGGCGGGATATTCGGCGGCGGTTCCCGGCATCCGCGGGGCGACGAGCACACCTACTTCCGGGGCGACGGCAGTGAGCTGCGCGAGGTCTTCGAGAAGGTGGGCACCTCGGTCATCGACCGGATGCGGCACCGTACGGGCCTCGACTGGCGCCACTTCCGGTACGTCCTGGTCCATCAGGTGACCGTGCCGTATCTGGAGCGGTTCGTGGAGATCACCGGCGTCCCCGAGGACCGGCTCGTCGTCACCGTCCCGGAGCTCGGCAACATCGCGAGCGCGACGCTGGGCGTGCAGCTCGACCGGGTGCACGACGGCCTGCGCCCCGGCGACCGGGTGCTGTTCGTCGGCCTCGGAGGAGGCGTCAGCATCATGACGATGGTCTGGGAGAAGGCATGAACGACGCGCTGTGGGTGGTGGTGCCCGCCCATCAGGAGGCCGCGCGCATCGGCGACACCCTGGAGGCGCTCGCCGCCCAGGCCGACCGGGACTTCCAGCTGGTCGTGGTCGACAACGCCTCCGAGGACGACACCGCCGCGATCGCCCGGGCGTTCGCGGAGCGGGCGCCGTTCCCCGTCCACGTGCTCGACGAGCGCGACAAGGGCGTGGGCTGCGCCGTCGACACCGGGTTCCGGTACGCGATCGGGCACGGGGCCGCGCTGCTCGCCCGCACGGACGCCGACTGTCTTCCGCACCCGGGCTGGACGGCCGCCGCCCGGGCCGCGCTGCGGGGCGGGGCCGGTCTGGTGTGCGGCCGGATCGACGCCCGCCGGGACGAGCACGGGCCGGTGGGCCGCGCCCTGTTCCGTACCCTCGTCCGCGTCGCCGCGTTCTTCGGCCGGGTACGGCCCGCGCACCGGCGGCGGCACGGCTACCTCGCGCCGTACCGGATGCACGCGGGCAACAACATGGCCATCACCGCGCGGCTGTACGAGGCCGTCGGTGGGATGCCGCGCCGGCCCTCCCCCACCGACCGGCTCTTCCTGAACCGGGTGCGCCGCCGCACCACCGCCATCGTGCACGCCCACGACATGGTCGTGGAGAACTCGACCCGGCGCCTGCGCGCGTACGGAATCGTCGGCACCGCCCGCTGGTACCTGGACCGGGGACCGGGGCGGCACGGAGAGGACCCGCGCTGATGCTGGACGCACTCGCTCACACCCTGCGGTCGCATCCCGGCCGCCCGGCCGTCCTCGGTACGACACGGTCCGGGGCGGTCCGGACGAAGGCCACCTGCGGTGAACTCGCCGACCTCGCGGACCGGTACGCCGCCGCCCTGCACGCGCGGGGGCTGCGGCGCGGCGGCACGGTCGGCGTCGCGGTACGGCCCGGGCCGCGCGCGCTGGCCGTGATGCTGGCCGTGCACCGGCTCGGGCTGCGGGCGGCCGTACTGGACCCGGGCGCGGGCCCCGACGTGCTGCGGGCCCGCCTCGCGCTGGCCCGCCCCGACATCGTGCTGGCCGACGCGACGGCCCAGGCGGTCGCCGGCTGGGCGCGGCCACTCGCCCGTCGGGTACGGCTCGCGCTGCCGGATCTCGGTGAGTTGGGCGGCCCGGTGGCGACGGTCGGACCGAGACTGCCGGGTTGCGCGCCGGCGCTGGACACGGGTGTGCTTATGTCGGTGCTGCCGCGTGCGGTGGACGAGGACGGGGACGCGGTGATCGTCTTCACCTCCGGCACGACGTCGCGGCCCCGCGCGGTGGTCCACACCCGTTCGTCGCTGGCCGCCGGGATGGCGACGGTGACCGATCTCGTACGTCCGGAGTCCGGCCGTCCCGTGCTCGGCGGCACGTTCTTCGTCCTCGTACCCTCGCTCGCGAGCGGCGCGCCGGTCGCGCTGCCGGCGCGTTCGCCGCGCGTACTGGCCCGGCAGATGCATCGACTGGCCCCACAGGCCACCTATCTGACGCCACCTCAGCTTCGGGCGGCCCTTGCGGTGGACGCCCGGTTCGGCGGGCGGGTGTGGACCGGTTCCGCGCCGGCGAGCGCGGAGCTGCTGACGCGCGTGCGGAGCGCCGGGGCGGACGAGGCGTGGGGGGTGTACGCGCTCACCGAGCTGTTCCCGGCCGCGGCAGTGGAGCAGGCGGAGAAAGCGGCGTTCACCGGTGACGGCGATCTGGTGGGAGCGCCGCTGCCGGGGGTGGAGGCGAAGGCGGACGCGGGCGGCGAGCTGTTGCTGTCGGGGCCGGGGGCCCGCGACCGCTACCTCGGGGACGAGCCCGAGCCGTGGGTCCGCACCGGTGACCGGGGGCGACTCGACGGGGACGGCCGGATCGTGCTCGCGGGGCGCTGCAAGGACATGGTGCTGAGGCGGGCGGAGAACATCTACCCGGGTCTGTACGAGCCCGCACTGCACGTGCCCGGGGTCGAACTGGCCCTGCTGGTGGGCGTTCCGGCCGGGGACGGGGACGAGCGCCTGGTCGCCGTCGTCCAGCCGCGCCGCGAGGCCGACCATGACCGGGTACGGGCAGCGCTCGCCGCCCCGCTGCGCCGCATGGGCACGGCCCGCCCGGACTCCCTCCTGCTCGCCGACATCCCCCTCTCCGGCCGCTCGCTGAAACCGGACCGGGAGGCGACCGCGAGACTGGCGGCCGCGCACGCGACGGAGTCGGTCCGATGAAGGCGGCGGGGGATTCGGGGACGCCGCTGCGGGCGGGGCCGGGGGCGGGCGGGGCGGCACGGGCGGAGCCCGGGATGGGCGCGGTGACGAGCGACGGAGCCGAGCCGGACCACGAGTGGCCGCTGCGGACGCCGCCGGGGGCGGGCGCGGCGCCAGGGGCGGGGCTTCGGCGGGCGCGGTGGAGGGATCAGCGGGTGTATACGCGGTCGCATCCGGTGCTGTTCGCTCTGCTCGCTGCCGTCCGGCGGCGGCCGGTGGTGAGGCTTGGGCGGGCGGTTCTGGTGAACGGCGCCGAGCCGTACCGGGAGGCCCTGACCCGGATCCCGTTGGACCGCGCAGCGGCCGGTACCACGGGTGGTGCGGCGCGAGAGCTCTCCGGTGGGGGCACGCTGTTCGACCAGGAGGGCGCCGACCACCGCGACGCCCGGCGGGGCCTCGCCGCCGACCTGGGCGCGGCCGGGGTGGAGCGGCTGCGCCCGGTCTGGCAGGCCGTGCTCGCCCGTCGTCTCGCCCCGCTCGCGGCCGGGCACCCCGTCGACCTCGTCCCGCTGGCCCGCGAGCTCGCCGGCGCGACCGTCCGCGCACTTCTGAACACCTCGGCCGATCCCTCGGCCCTCGCCGAGGCGGCGGCGGATGCGGCGGCCGCCGCCGTCCGCGACCACCTCCCGGGCCCCCGCCCGCCGGGTACCGCCGGCGCGGCGGCAAGGGCGACGGCTCGCCTGGAGGCTCTGCTCACCGGAGGAGCCTCGGGCGCGCGGCCACGTGGGGGTCCCGGGTGCGCCTACGGCGACGAGCGCCCGCCCGCGGCGACCGCGGACGAACCTGTCACGCAGCGGCCCCCCGCGGACGAACCTGTGCGTGCCATGATCGCCGTCGCGGCCGTCAACACCACCGTCGCCGCGTTGCCGCGTGCCGTCGCGTGGTGTGCCGACGGCGGGCTCTGGGAGCAGGCCGCCGACGACGGGCTGCGGCCCGCGCTCGTGGGCGAGCTGCTGCGGGTCACGGCGCCGTCCCCGCTGTTGCCGCGCGTGGCGGCGGCCGATGCCGTGCTCGGCGGGTGTCCGGTGAAGGCCGGGGACCGGCTGGTGCTCGTGGCGCGGCATGCCGTGGGGGCGGACCGCGAGCTGCCGGACGCCCACCGTCCCGCCCCGCCCGCCGTCGCCCGCCTCGTCTTCGGGGCCGGTCCGCATGCCTGCCCCGGCGCGCGGCTCGCCCTGGCGCAGCTGGACGACGTCCTGGCCGCACTCGCCCCGTACCGCCCGGTGGTCGTCACCGCACGGGTGGACCGGCGCGCCGCGCTGCCCGGCTGGCGTCGGCTGACCGTCCGCGCCACCACCGTCCCCCTCACCGGCCCGGAGAACCCCGCATGATCACGATCGCCGTCACAGGAGCGAGCGGCTTCTGCGGCTCCCATGTCGCCGCCCTCGCCGCCGCGCGCGGCGCCGACGTCCTATGCGTGGGGCGGCGGCCCGGTCCGGTCGGCCGGCACGTTCCCTGGGACGCCGAGACCGCGCCGCCCGACCTCGCCGGGGCCGACCTCGTCGTGCACTGCGCGGCGGCCGTCGGCGACCCCGTGCCCGGTTCGCCTGCCGAGGCGACGATGCGGGCCGTGAACGTCGACGGCACCGCCCGGCTCCTGGAGGCGGCCGCGGGCCGCCCGGTGGTCTGGGTGAGCAGCGCCAGCGTCTACGCCCCCGGTCCCGGCCGGGACCGGATCACCGAGGACCATCCGGTGCGCGGGCAGCTGAACGCCTACGGCCGTACGAAGGCCGCGGGCGAGGCCCTCGCGCTCGCCGCCGGGGCGGTGATCCTGCGTCCGCGCGCGGTGTACGGCCCCGGCGATCCGCACCTGGTGCCCCGCCTCCTGGCCCGCGTGCGGGCAGGCCGGGTGCTGCTGCCCGGCCCCGATGTCGTCCTGAGCCTGACGGCCGTCGAGAACCTCGCCGACGCGTGTCTGGGGGCCGCCGACTGGGGCCCGGGCGCGTACAACATCGCGGACCCGGAGCCGTACCGCCGCGACGAGGCGATCCGGACGGTCCTGCGGGCCCATGGCGTACGCGCCCGGATCCACCACCTCCCCCTCCCCGTGGCACGGGGCGCAGCCGTCGCGGCCGAGGCCCTGGCACGTCTTTGGCCCGCAGCGGAGCCGCCGCTGACCCGGTACGCCGTGGATCAGCTGGCCCACCGTGTCGTCCTGGACGTGTCCAAGGCGCGGCGGCAGGGCTGGCGGGCGGCCCGTACCCTCGCCGACTACGTGCCGACGTGAGCACGCCGACCGGCCGCGTCGTGCACGGCGGCTCCTGACCGTTCACCCATCTCCAGCGCCGCGCCGGCTCATCGTCCAGGGCCCCGTCGGCGGGGGCCGCGGCACACCGCAACAGGACATGCCCCATCACCTGATGTATGCCTTTCACATGGATGCCCGGCGGCACGACCTCGCACCCCGCTTCTCCCGGCGGGGCGGGCGGGCCCTGCTCTCGGCGTCGTTCGCGCTGATCGCGGTGGTCACGGTCGTGGACATCCTGGCTCCGCCCGAGGTCCATCTCGGGCCCTTCCTGGTCGCCGCGCCCGCGGTGACGGCCTCGTTCGCGGGGCCTCGCATGACGGCCTTCGTGGGTGCGGTCGCGGTCCTCGCCCAGGCCGTGGTGGCGATCGCGCGGACGAGCCTGACCGACCTCAACCACACGTACCAGATCATCGCGCTGATCCTGATCTCGGTCATCGTCACCTTCTTCGCGCACCTGCGCGAGCGGCACGAGAGCAAGGTGGCGCAGCTGCGCTCGATCGCCGAGGCCGCCCAGAGCGTCGTCCTGCGCCCTCTCCCCCGCCGGGCGGGCCCCCTGCACATCGCGTCCGTCTATCTGGCGGCCGAGGAGGAGGCGCAGATGGGGGGCGATCTGTACGCGGCGGCCCGTACGGCGACGGGGACGCGGCTGCTGATCGGGGACGCCCGGGGCAAGGGGCTCGACGCGATCAGCGAGGCGTCCCTCGTCCTGGGCGCCTTCCGGGTCACGGCCCGGCAGGAGACGGAGCTGCCCGCGCTGATCGGGCATCTGGAGGCGGGTGTCGGATCGGCCGAGGAGCCGGACAGCGTGGCGGAGCCGGGATCCGGTGCCGGCGAGGCGGCCGACGAGGCCTTCGTCACCGCGCTGGTCCTCGACATCCCCGATCGGGAGCCGGTGGTGCGGCTCGTGAACTGCGGGCACCCGCCACCCCTGCTCCTGCGGCGGGGGCGGGTGATCCCCCTCGCCACCGCCGAGTCGAGCCCTCCGCTAGGTCTCGCGGACGTACTGCCCGCCGACGTCACGGTGGAGACCTTCCCCTTCGACGTCGGCGACGTCCTGCTGCTCTACACCGACGGGGTCGTGGAGGCCCGCGACCGCTCGCGCGCCTTCTACCCCTTGACGGAGCGGGTCGCCGCCTGGGTCGGGGACGACCCGCCGACTCTGCTCGGCCGTCTGCGGGACGACCTGCGCGCGTACGCGGGCGGCCATCTCGGCGACGACGCGGCGCTCGTCGCGGTCGAGCGCCTCGCGCCATAGCCGAGGCCTTCAGCAAGGAGCCGTAGCCCTGAAGCTCGGTCTCGGGCCCCGCAGCCGCCGCCGCGCATGGTCCCGAGCCGGGCGGGCAGTCGCCGGACAGCAGCCCCCGCCCGAAGGAGCGCGCGATGCCGGCGGACGCGAGTTTCGGCACGTCGTACTGGATGCGTGGCACCCCCTCTCCCGACCGCCCCGCCCTCGCCGAGGACCTCACGGCCGATGTCGTCGTCATCGGCGGCGGCATCGTGGGCCTGTGCACCGCGCACGAGCTGGTCCGCGCGGGCCGCGAGGTCGTGCTTCTGGAGGCCGACCGGATCGCCGGTGGGGTCTCCGGACACACCACGGGCAAGCTGACCGCGCTGCACGGTCTCACCTATGCGCGGCTCCGCGACACCCATGGCACCCTCGCCGCCGCCCGGTACGCCCGCGCCCAGCGGGAGGCCATGGACCATGTCGTCCGCCTGTGCGCCGAGACGGGTATCGACGCCCAGCTGGAGCGTGCGCCCGCCTACACGTACGTCACGGACGCGCGACGGGCGGGTGAGATCCGCTCCGAGGCGGCCGCCGCCCTGGAGGCGGGTCTTGACGTCGCGTACGTGACGGAGACCGAGCTCCCCTTCCCGGTGGCCGCGGCCGTACGCCTCGACGACCAGCTCCTCTTCCATCCCCGCAGGTTCCTGCTCGGTCTCGCCGAGGACCTCGTCGCCCGCGGCGGCACGATCCACGAGCACACCCGGGTCACCGGTCTCCGCGAGCACGCGGACTGCCGGCTCACCACCGAGGCCGGCCACACGGTCCACGCCGAGGACGTCGTCGTCGCCACGCACTTCCCGCTGACCGTGCACAGCTCGCTCCTTGCGCGGCTGACGGTACGGCGCGAGCTCGTGGTGGCCGCCCCCGTGCCGAAGGACCGGGCGCCGCACGGCATGTACCTCACCCCGGAGGACCGCACGCGCTCGCTGCGCACTGCCCCGTACGACGACGGTCACCGGCTGCTCGTCGTCACCGGCGAGGCCTTCGTACCCGGTACGGATCACACGGGCGAGCGCCTCGAACGCCTCACCGGGTGGGCCCGCCGGATCTTCCCGGACTTCGGCGAGGCCCGGACGACGTACCGGTGGGCGGCGCAGGACGTACGGTCGGCGGACCATCTCCCGTACGTCGGGCATGAGCACCCGGACACGCAGCACGTCTTCGTGGCCACGGGCTTCGGCGGCTGGGGCATGAGCAACGGGGTGATGGCGGGCCGGCTGCTCGCCGCCCATGTGACCGGGGCGCCGCGCCCCGACTGGACCGAGCTGTTCGACCCGCGCCGCATCCTGCCGCTGCGGGAGTTCCCCGACGTGGTCAGGGCGCAGGCGTCGGTGGCCCGCCACTACCTCGTCGCCCGTCCGCCGCGCTGCACCCACATGGGCTGCGAGCTGGGCTTCAACGAGCTGGAGGACACCTGGGAGTGCCCCTGCCACGGCTCCCGGTTCGCGGCGGCCGACGGCCGTGTGGTGCAGGGTCCGGCGACCCGCCCCCTGGAGAACATGGAGCGAAGGCGAGAGCCATGACCACGCCCATCGAACCGGCCCCCGTCCCCCGCGACCCCGAACCCACCCCCGGACCCGCGCCTCTCGCACCCGAGCCGGTGGAGCCTGTCGAGCCGGAGGTGGAACCGCCGGATTCCGCCCCGCCCCCGCAGGAACCCCCCGTGCCCGAGCCTCCGGACTGAGCGGCAGCGTCGGCGTCGACAGCGTGCATGATCTGATCGACGGTCGACCCGGGCGACCCGTTCCCGGCAGGGCTTCCGATGTGAAATCGTACGCTGGTGCGGCGCCACGCCCCGTCAGGCGGGCGGCGCGACAAGCGGAAGTCGGAGAACGGCACATGGGGCATCTGAAGCAGGCCCGTCTGGTCACCAACCGGGAGCGGCTGCGGGACCAGGTGGCCCACGCTCTGCGGGCCGCGCTGATCTCCGGCGAGCTGAAGCCCGGTCAGGTGTACTCGGCCCCCGTCCTGGCCGAGGACTTCGGCATCTCCGCGACGCCGGTACGCGAGGCCATGCTCGACCTCGCCCGTGAGGGCCTGGTCGAGCCGGTCCGCAACAAGGGGTTCCGGGTCACCGAGGTCGACGAGCGCGACCTCGACCAGTACACGGACATCCGTCTGCTGATCGAGGTGCCGACCGTCGGCCGGGTGGCGTTGACGGCGGACCGCGAGGAGTTGCGGGCGCTGCGCCCGATCGCCGAGGAGATCGTGGCGGCGGCCCGCGCCCATGACCTCATCGGCTATCTGGAGTCGGACCGGCGTTTCCATCTGACACTGCTCGGTCTCTCCGGCAACGAGCGCCTGGTGGAGACGGTCGGCGATCTGCGCAAGCGGTCCCGGTTGTACGGGCTGACGGCGCTGGACGAGCGGGGTGAACTGCTGCCGTCCGCCGAGGAGCATCTGGAGCTGCTCGACCTCATGCTGGCGGGTGACGCGAGGGGCGCGGAGGCCTGCATGGTCCGCCATCTCAGCCATGTGCGCTCGCTGTGGGCGCGGGACGGCGAGCGGGACGACGCCGGCGCGCGGCCGTCGGCCGCCGTGACCGTCGGCGGGCCGCGCGGCGGCGGCTGATCCCGGGCCAGGGGCTCAGGGTGCGTACGAGGTCTCGGTCCAGACCGTCTTGCCCTGCTCCGACCAGCGGACTCCCCAGCGGTCCGACAGTTCCCCGGAGATGAAGAGTCCGCGTCCTCCCTCGTCGGCGGCCCGCGCCCGGCGCAGATGCGGGGCGGCTGTTCCGGCGTCGGTGATCTCGCAGGTCACGGTGGAGTCTGCGGGGTTGCGGATGAGACGGAGCCGGATGGGCGGGGTGCCGTAGCGGATCGCGTTCGTGACGAGTTCGCTGACGATGAGTTCGACGGCGAAGGCCGTCTCCCCCAGGCCCCATTCCTCGACTCGGCGGACCGCCCGGCGGCGGGCGTCGGAGACGGAGGCCAGTTCGGGGGTGACCCCCCAGGAGGCGATGTCGTCCGCGTCGAGCGCTCGGGTGCGGGCGACGAGGACGGCCGCCTGGTCGAGGGGAAGGCCGTCGAGGTCGGTGTCGCTGAGCGTACGGGGCGGGGCCTGGCCGGTCAGGTGGGCGCGCAGTCCGGCCAGGGCCGGGTCGTCGGGCGTCGCCCGGCCGGACAGCAGGACGAGGATGCTGTCGGGCGGCGCCTGAATCTCGTCGGCGGCGAACGGCGGTCCGTCCTCGCCCAGCGCGGTGGTCTCCTCCAGGGGCCGGGTCCGCCAGCTTCCGTCGGGGTGGCCGACGAGGAGGGTCTGGCGGCCCGCGCGGGCGATCGAGCAGGTCTCCGTCACGGGGTCGTGCACGGCGTACACGCACTGGGCCGTCAGGTGTCCCTCCGTACCGGCGGCCGCGCGTTCCTCGTCGAGCTGGCGGGTGGTGTCGTCAAGGCGCGCAAGCAGGTCGTGCGGGTCGAGGTCGAGCGCGGACAACGCCTGGACGGCCGATCGGAGTTGGACCATGGCGGCAGTCGCGTCCGGGCCGACGCCCGCGATATGACCGACCGTCAGGGCGACACGGCTGCCGGACAGCGGGATGACGTCGAACCAGGCGCCCGTGCCGAGTCCGGTGGGGAGGTAGCGGTGCGCGGTCTCCATCGCACTGCGGCCGGTGCCGCCGGGCAGGACGAGGTTTCCCTGGAGGGCGAGCGCCACCGCGTGGTCGTGCTCGTGGCGCCGGGCGTTGTCGAGGCAGATGGCGGTGTGGGTGGCGAGGTCGGCCGCGAGGCGCAGATCGTCGTCCTCGAAGGGGTCCGGCCGGCGCGGCCGGGAGAACCGGGCGACGCCGAGCGGGATGCCGCGCAGGGCGAGGGGTACGACGAGGGTGGGCCCGGCCGTCTCGGACCGCTCGACGTACGGAGCGAGCCGGCTCGGGTCGCCGTCGGCCGGGTCCAGGACGGAGCCCACCTCCGGCGCCTCGTCGGCGTCGGCCGGCCACACGGCCGCGCAGCGCAGCGCCCTGTCCCCGGCTGTGTCCCCCGCCGAGCGGACGTCCACGTCCGGGCCGTGGAGCGGCGGGGCGGCGAGGGCGACGGTGGCCACGTCGGCCAGGGTGGGCACGACGGCGCGGGCGAGCTCCCGCGCGCACCGCATGGGGTCCAGGCTGAGGCCCATCCGCTCGTGGACGCGGTGCAGGACGGCCAGGCGGTCGCGGGCGCGCTCCCGGGCGGTGACGTCGACGGCGGAGGCGACGACTCCGAGGGGGCGGCCGGTGTCGTCTTCCAGCCGGAACACGGAGACGGAGAAGATGTGTTCGCGGGTGGGGTCCGCCCTCGGGTAGCCCGTGACCCGCTCATCGAACACGGGTACGCCCGTGGCCAGGACCTGGCGGAGATTGCCCTCGATCCGTTCGGGGTCGTAGCGGGCGTAGACCTCCGTGAACGGCCGGCCGACGATCTCCTCTTCGGGGACCCCGCGCATGCCGATGGCCGCCGAGTTGATCCGGAGCACCCGCAGTTCGGTGTCGAGGACGTGCAGGCCGACCGGCGACTGGGTGAAGACGGCTTCCAGGACTCCGGAGCGGATGCCTCCGGGGAGCGGGCCGGAGGGCCACAGGCCCCAGTGCCCGGGGTGGCCCCCGTTCCCTATGGGGCCGACCGTCACGCCCTCCGACAGCCCCTCGGCGTCGACCTGAGTGAGCAGATCGGTGACGGGTCGGCCCAGGACGCGGGTGCGGTCCACACCGAGGAGCCGCTCGGCCGCCGGGCTCCAGGCCAGGACCACACCGCGCTCGTCGAAGACGGCGATGGGTCCACGGCCTTCGAAATCGGCGCCGGCTCCACGCCCTTCGCGGGCTTCCGGCCCCGCGCCTGCCTCACGTTCTGCCATCCTGCCTCGCACTCGGCGTCGGCGGACATCTGCCGTTGTCGAAGCAGCCTAGTTCCGCGCGGGAGTCCCGGCATCCCGGGCCGCCTCGGGTTGCGGCCTGGGGTCCCGACCGCCCACGCCCCCTCGGGCCCGCCGACCGTGGCCAGCGCTCTCGCCCGGAACGTCCGATAATGGGCCCCATGGCCGGTAAGGCGAAGGCATCACCGCCGCACCCTCCCTCGACCGTGACCGTCAAGGGCCGGGATCTGCGGCTGCGTACGATCGGATTCGTCGTGCTCGCGGCTGCCGCGATCTGGTTCATCGCCGCGAACACGGAGTCGGTCACGATCAGGCTGTGGATTCCCGAGGTCACGCTGCCGCTCTGGAGCGTCCTCACGGTCACCCTTCTCGTGGGTATCCTCCTCGGCCTGTTCGTCGCCCGCCGGCGCGCCCGGCGCTGACCGGCACGCGCATGGGCGGCAGGGGTCCACGGCTGGAGCCGGGCGAGGCGCTGACGGCGACCGGCGTGGGCTGCTTCGCGTGGGATCCGGCGACCGGCCGGCTGGCCCTGGACTCCGTGGGCCGGTCGGTGTTCGGCCTGCTCCCGGCGGAGTTCACGGGCCTCGCCGGCGATCTGCGGCCCCGGGTGCGGGACGCGGACTGGGCGCTGCTGTCCGGGCTCTCGGCGGATCTCCTGGCCGGCCGGCGGGATGCGTACAGCGCCTATTTCCGGGTCGTGCTGCACGACGGGCGCACCCGCTGGACACACGCCCGGGGCAGTGTGGTGCGCGAGCGGCCGGGTGGGGCGATCAGGGTGGTGGGGGTGGTCCGGGACGCCTCCCTGGACCTGGCGCACTCCGCGTTGCGGCTGCCGGGCGAGGAGGCCCAGGACCCGCTGCGCGCCCTGGGCGAGGGTGCGCTCGCGCTGTCCCGCGCCATGAGCGTCCGCGAGGTCGCGGCGGTCCTCGGCGATGACGTGAGCCTGCGCCCGCTCGGCGCGAAGGCGATGTCGCTCGGCGTGCTCGAGCAGGGGCGGCTCCAGATGATCCGTACCGTGCTCGCGCCCGGCGCCGCGGAGTTCCCGCGCAGGTCGCGGCTGGCGGACTCGTGGCCGCTGAACGACGTCGCCCGTACGCGGAGCCCGCTCTTCTTCACCTCCGTCCACGCCTTCCTGGACCGCTACCCGAGGCTGACGCCCTTCCGGCACGGCTTCTCCGCCTCGGCCGCCGCGTTCCTGCCGCTGTTCGACGAGGGGCAGCCGCTCGGCGCCCTGGGCGTGTTCTACGACGACCGGTCCGTGTTCTGCCTCGCGGACCACACGCTCATGGCCGCCTGGGCGAAGGCGGTGGCCCGGGCGGTGCACCGGGTGCTGCCGCTCGACCGGTCGCGGGAGATCGCCGCCGGTCTGCAGAGCGCCATGCTGCCGCGTCGTATCCCGGCGACGCCCGGGGGCCGGATCGCGGTGCGGTACCGGACGGCCCGGCAGGGGGTGCGGGTCGGCGGTGACTGGTACGACGCGGTGGTACTGCCCGACGGCGCTCTCGGTCTCGCGATCGGCGACGTGCAGGGGCACGACACCGAGGCCGCGGCGCTGATGGGGCAGGTGCGTGTCGCCATGACCGCGTACGCGTCGGAAGGGCACGGGTGCGGCAGCGTGCTGGGGAAGGCGTCGGCGTTCCTCGCCGACCTGGACGCCGACCGGTTCGCGACCTGCCAGTACCTGCGGGTGGCGCTCGCCACGGGAGAGGTCCACGCGGCGAACGCGGGCCACCCGCCGCCGCTGCTGCGCCACGCCGACGGCACGGTCGAGCGGGTCCGGCTGGCGGGCGGCCCGCCGCTGGGCCTTCCCGCCGAGTGGGGGCTCGCCCCCTATCCGTACACGACGACCCGTCTGGCGCCGGGCGAGACGCTGCTGCTCTACTCGGACGGGCTGGTCGAGAAGCCGGGCGAGGACTTCGATCTCGGGCTCGCGCGCCTGGCCGCCGCCTTCGCCGACGGCCCGCCCGGACTGGAGGAGCTGGCCGACCACCTCCTCGACTCGCTCACCGGCGGCCCGCACGCGGAGGACGACGCGGCACTGCTGATGCTGCGCCGGGACGGCGCCGGACCGGCGTCGTAGCCGGGGAGTACCGTACGCGCCCGCCCCGCATTGGTTCATTTGGGAACCAATCAGATACCACCAACTGCCGCCCCTCGTAAGTTCACCCAAGACTTACCGCACGGTCGTATACCTTTAAGCCCCCCTCCCTCATTCTGTCCACCGTGTGCCATCAGGGCACCGGGTGACACGAGAGGCGGGGCATTGACTTCCATCAGCCGCAGGGGATTCGTCGGGATCGGGGCAGGGATCGGGGCAGGCCTCACGGCCGGCGCGGCGCTGCCCACGGGCACGGCGTCGGCCGCCGCAGCCGCCGCGACCGGCACCATCACCGACGTCAAGCACGTCGTGATCCTCATGCAGGAGAACCGCAGCTTCGACCACTACTTCGGCAGGCTGCGCGGCGTCCGCGGCTTCGGCGACCGGGCCGCGGGCAACACCCCAGGCGGCTGGGGCACCTTCAACCAGCCCAACTGGGGCGGCCGGCAGTACCCGTGGAAGCTGAGCGCCACCCCACCGGCGGGCGGCGTCGACGGCGAGACCCTGGCCCAGTGCAACGGCGACCTCCCGCACAGCTGGACCTCCCAGCACGCGGCGTGGAACAAGGGCCGGATGGACAACTGGGTCACGGGCGTCGGCAACACCCGCACCCTCGGCTATCTCGACCGCGGCGACATCCCCTTCCACTACGCCCTCGCCGACAACTACACCGTCTGCGACGCGTACTTCTGCTCGGCGCTCAGCGCCACAGGGCCCAACCGCACCTTCCTGTGGAGCGGCAAGATCGACGCCGCCAGCAAGGACGGCGGCGAGGAGTCCGGGCTGACCTGGGAGACGTACGCCGAGGCGCTCCAGCGGGCCGGCGTGAGCTGGAAGGTCTACCAGAACGCCCAGGACAACTACGGCGACAACGGCCTCGCATACTTCAAGAAGTTCACCGACGCGCGGCCCGGCGACCCGCTGTACGACCGCGGGATGGGTTCGGTGCCGAAGGTCACCGGCTCCACTCCGGACGACATCGCCGCCGCGATCCGCGCCGACGTCGTCGCCGGGACCCTTCCGCAGGTCTCCTGGGTGGTGGCGAGCGAGGCGTTCTCCGAGCACCCCTACGCCCCGCCCGGTGACGGCGCGCACTTCGTGGACCTCGTCTACCGCGCACTGGCCGCGAACCCCGAGGTCTTCGACTCGACGGTACTGTTCCTCAACTACGACGAGAACGACGGGTTCTTCGACCACGTGCCGCCGCCGGTCGCCCCGCCCGGCACCCCCGGCGAGTACATCGACGGCGTGCCGATCGGCCTGGGCTTCCGCGTCCCGATGATCGTCATGTCGCCCTGGACGCGCGGCGGCTGGGTCAGCTCCGAGGTCTTCGACCACACGTCCGTGCTGCGCTTCATGGAGACCTGGACGGCCGCCCTCGGCACCCCCGCCACCTGCCCGAACATCAGCGCCTGGCGGCGGAAGGTGACCGGCGACCTGACGGGTGTCTTCGACTTCGCGCATCCGGTGTACGGCGTCCCCTCGGGCCTCCCGTCCACCGCCAGGGTCATCGGGCAGTCCACCTGCGGCCCGCTGCCCAACCCGGTGCCGCAGGACAATGCCCTGCCCGCGCAGGAGTCCGGCAGCCGCCCGGCGCGCGCCGTGCCGTACCAGGTCAACGGAAACCTCGACCGGTTCGAGTTCGGTGCGGCGGGCAAGATCCTCGCCTGGTTCTCGATGACGAACCAGGGCGCGCAGGCGAAGCGGGCCGCGCACTTCACGATCCACCCGCACCAGCACCGGGACACGGCGGCCTGGCAGTACACGGTCGACCCGGGTGCCACGTCGACGGACTACTTCAACATCGGGCTCGGCTCCGGCTCGGGCAAGTACGACATCTCGATGATGGGCCCCAACCGCTTCCTGCGGCGCTTCATCGGCGACGCCTCGAAGGCGGGCAAGGCGATCGAGGTGGCGGCGCGGTTCGCGACCGAGCCCGGCACCGGGAAGACGGCGATCTGGTTCAAGATGACCAACACCTCCGCCGGGCCGGTGACCTTCACGATCCGCTCGGACGCCTATCGCACGGACGGGCCCTGGACGTACACGGTCCCGGCGAGCTCCTCCCGCGAGGACTTCTTCAACGCCGTCGCGTACAGCAACGGCTGGTACGACTTCACGATCCTCGCCGACATCGACGGCACCTGGTCGCGCCGCTACACCGGTCACATCGAGACGGGGGCCCCGAGCATCACGGGCTGAACGTATTCCCACAGTTCCAGCCAAAAGGGACACAAGGGTATTTACACGCCCTTGTGTCCCTTTTCTCGACCCAGCTGAATTTCCTGGAATGACCGTTTTGGCTTCCCGGGTGACATGAATCACGTGGGGCTGCCTGCGGCCCTCGGGGCACCCCCCTTCCCTTGTACCGCAAGGAAGTTCGGCGCGGTCGGGGCCGCGAGAAACGCGGCGATGAATTCTGTACACATTGCCCACCCGTGCCGAGTCTTGTTCCGGTCGACATTTCTCGCCTACGGTCACCTCGACCCGGACGGAACGCCGAATCCTGCCACCGTCCGATAAACCCCCCATTTACCCGTCGGCAGGAGCGGGGGACCCAGTTTTTTCGCCGGTCCGGATTCCCGGAGCGGCTAGGGGTGAAGCCGCACGCGTGCGGCCGGGCAGCTCCAGCCCTAACCCGACAGCTCACCCCGCAGGCGCCGGAGAGGAATCCTTCATGCCCGCTCACGGTAAGCACCGGCGCCCCAAGCGACGTCCCCTCACCCGCGGTATCGCCCTCGCGAGCACGGGTGGCGCCGCACTGGCCCTCCCCCTCGTCGCCACGGCCACCGCGCACGCGGCGCCCAGCGCGGCCCCCAAGACGGCACCCGTCGAGAAGACCGTCTTCAGCGCGCCCGCGAAGATCGCGGAATCGATTCCCACCGCGCAGAATTCCGCCCCCAAGACCTATACCGTCGTCCGCGGCGACTCCCTTTCCGTGATCGCGGACGAACAGAATGTTCGAGGCGGCTGGAAGGCCCTGTACCGGGCGAATCGCGAAGCTGTCGGTGACAACCCGTCACTTATTCACCCCGGGCTCGAACTCACCCTTCGCGGGAAGTCCGTGAGTGCTCCGAAGAAGCCGGCGTCGCAGCCGAAGTCCTCGGCCCGTAAGTCGAGTACGGACCGGGCCGACCGCTCGCAGCGGGCCGCCGCCCCCGCCAAGGCCGCCCCGGCTGCCAAGGCAGCCCCCGCCGCCAAGCCCGCGGCCAAGAGCTACACCAACGACCTGGACGGCTGGATCCGCGAGTCGCTGGACGTCATGGCGCAGTACGGCATCCCCGGTTCGTACGAGGGGATCCACCGCAACATCATGCGCGAGTCCTCCGGCAACCCGCAGGCCATCAACCTCTGGGACTCCAACGCCGTCAAGGGCACCCCGTCCAAGGGTCTCCTCCAGGTCATCGAGCCGACGTTCCTGGCCTACCACGTGCCGGGCACCTCGATGGACCTCTTCGACCCGGTCGCCAACATCACCGCGGCCTGCAACTATGCGGCGGACCGCTACGGCTCGATCGACAACGTCAACGGGCCGTACTGACAGCCGCTCCTGAGGCACCGGCTCTAGAAGTGGTCGGCGAACCAGCCGGCGGCGAGTTCGCCGACCTGTTCCAGCGTGCCCGGCTCCTCGAAGAGGTGGCCGGCGCCCGGAACGACGACGAGCCGGTTCTCGCAGCGGAGTTGACGCTGGGCCTCCTCGTTCAGGTCGCGTACGAGCGGGTCGTGGCCCCCCACGATCAGCAGTGTGGGGGCGCGTACCTGGGCGAGGCGGGGTCCGGCGAGGTCCGGGCGGCCGCCGCGGGAGACCACGGCGGCCACCTCGGACAGCGGGTCGCCCGCGGCCCACAGCGCTGCCGCGGCGCCGGTGCTGGCTCCGAAGTAGCCGGTGCGCAGCCCGTCGAGGCCGGGCTGCCGGCCCAGCCAGTGCGTGGCCCGGGCCAGCCGGTCGGCCAGTAGCTCCGTGTCGAAGACATTGGCGCGGTCGGCCGCCTCGTCCTCGGTGAGCAGGTCGAACAGGAGCGTCCCGAGACCGGCGCGGTTCAGGCTCTCGGCGACGGCCCGGTTGCGGGGGCTGTGCCGGCTGCTGCCGCTGCCGTGGGCGAACAGCACGACACCCGGGGCGTCGTCGGGCACCACGAGGCGGCCCGCGACCTGCACCTCCCCGGCCGGGATGCGCACCTCCGGGTCCTCGGCGCCCGAGCCCTGACCGGCGTGGTGGCGCTCCAGGCAGGCGACGACCTCCTCGTCCGAGGTCTGTGAGAAGTCCTGGTAGAACTGGCCGATCGCGTAGAAGAACTCCGGCTCGTGGACGCTGACGGCCTCGTCGGCCTCCCGGCCGATCCGCTCCCGCCAGTCGTGCGGCGCGACGGGCACCGCGAGGACGATACGGGCGGCCCCCTGGGCCCGGACGACCCGGCAGGCGGCGACCGCCGTGGCGCCCGTCGCCAGGCCGTCGTCCACGACCACGGCGGTCCGGCCGTCGAGCCGGGCGGCGGGCCGGTCGCCGCGGTAGCGCTGGGCCCGCTGCCCGAGCACGACGCGCTCGCGTGCCTCGACGACGGCGAGGTCGCGGTCGGAGACCCGGGTGTCGGCCAGGACGTGGTCGTTGAGGACGCGCACGTCCCCCTCGCCGATGGCTCCCATGGCCAGCTCCGGCTGGAAGGGCACCCCCAGTTTGCGTACGAGACAGACGTCCAGCGGAGCCCCCAGCGCGTCGGCGACCTGTTCGGCGACCGGCACGCCGCCGCGGGGAAGTCCCAGGACCACGACGTCATGGCCCTTGAGATGGGTCAGGCATGCGGCGAGTTGCCGTCCGGCGTCCGTGCGATCGGTGAAGTACATGTCCCGCTCGTCTCCCTGGTCCGGAGCGTGCGCGCGGGCGGATGCGCGCCGTCGCCTGTCAGGCGGGGCGTGCGACGAGGGTTCCGTCCTCGTCGAGGTCGACCCGTGCGCCGTAGGGCCGGCTCGTCCGGCCGAGTACGTCGTGGAGCCAGCGCGCGTCACGGCCGGGGGCGTGTTCCAGCCGCATGCGCCGGGCCCGCAGAGGAATCATGCGTACCTCCTGGAGTCCGCCGTCCTCGGGCCTCACCGAGACGAGGTGGAGCAGCCGCAGGTCGTCGCGGTACTGCTCGTAGCCGGTGATGCCCTCGTAGTCGTTGATCAGGTCGCCGCAGCCGTGGAGCACGAGCCTGCCCCGGTAGACCTCCACGGGCCGGGGGTGGTGCGAGGAGTGGCCGTGCACCACGTCGGCGCCGGCGTCGATCAGTGCGTGCGCGTAGTCGACGTCGGCGCGGGAGAGCGCGTACCCCCAGTTCGGGCCCCAGTGCAGCGACACCATGACGATGTCGCCGGGGCGCCTCGTGTCCCGGATCCGGGTGACGAGACGGCCGGCGGCGGGGTCGCTGGGCCCGGCGGCGAAGTGGACGCCGCCGCGCCGGGCGGTGGCTGCCCAGTCGCGCGGGATGCCGCTGGAGGCCATGCCGAGGGCGTACGCGACGAACCGTCCGCCGCCGGGGAGGTCGACGACCGCCGGTCGCGCCGCCTCCTCGGCGTCCCTGCCCGCTCCCACCGTGCGCAGTCCGTGCTTCGCCAGGGCGTCGAGGGTGTCGTCGAGTCCCTGGCGGCCGTGGTCCAGGACGTGGTTGTTGGCCAGGACGCAGACGTCGGGGCGGGCGGCGGTCAGGCTGGGCAGGTTGTCCGGGTGCATCCGGTAGTGGACCGCCTTGCCGGGCGCGAACTCGTCGCTCGTGGTGACGGCCGTCTCCAGATTGGTGACGCGGATGTCGGGCGCGGCCGCGTCCAGGGCGTCGAGGGCGACGCCCCAGGGGTAGGCGAAGTCCACGCGGTGGGGAATGGGGCCGTTGACCGACTCGGCGAGCGCCACATAGGACCGTGCATCCTGCATGTACCGCTCGCGCAGGGCCGGGTCGCCGGGATGGGGAAGGATCTGGTCGACTCCGCGGCCGAGCATCACGTCGCCGCAGAGGAACAGTCCGACCTGGTCACTGCCCATACACCCAGGGTAGACGCAGCGGGCCCGACGGGCCGGTGGCGATCAGGCCGGGGTGGGGTCGGCAGCGTGCCGGTGGCTCAGAAGTTGCCGTAGTTGACCTGCCAGGTCGGCAGCCCCATGCGGCGCCAGAGGGCGACGACACGGTCGCGGTCGTCGAGCGAGACGCGTACCGCGTACCGGTGCCGGATGTGCGCGTCGAAGAGCTCGGCCTTGACGATGTCGTCGCCCCGGCCGTCGTCCGAGGCTCGCATCCACAGCTCGTCGTACGGCACGCCATGACGGGCGAGCCATGCCTCGGTGAGGGCGCGGTGGTCCTCGCTGCGCCCGGACAGCAGCACGATCGTGTCGTTCTCGGCGCTGCGGAAGGCGCGCAGCGCGCGGGCCACGGAGACGTTGAGCACGTCGAGGTCGCAGCGGGTGAAGTCGTACGGGCCGCGGTCGCCGCGCAGCGCGAGCGTGCCGTCGATGTCGCACAGCACGGCCGAGGGGAGCGCCGGATCGGGGACGTACGGTGCGGCGGCCGGCCGGTCGCCGAGCCACTCGGCGGTCAGGCGCCAGCCGCCCCGGGTGGCCTTGGCGTGCTTGTCGGCGAGGATGCGGATGATCTCCTCGCCGACGGACCGCTCGCGCGCCGCGTCGCGGCGTACGCACTCCTCGACCGGTACGCCGGTGAAGTCGTGCACCACGAAGCGGGCGTCGAGGCCGATGACCGCCGCCTTCAGCCGCTTGGGGATGTGCGGGGTCAGATGCGTGTTGTCGACGACCACGTCGAAGCCGCCCTCGACGGCGGAGCGGACCGCCGCGTCCTGGATGTCGAGGACGGTCCGCTCGTGCGCGTGCGAGCGGCCGCGCTCGGGGGCAGGGACGTCCAGCATGGTGCGCAGGTCGTCGAGGTTGACGCGGCGCATCCGGCCCTCGGACTCCGCCTGGAGCCGGCGGGCGGCCGTGGTCTTCCCCGAGGCGGGAAGCCCCGTCATGACGTGTACGTCGGGCACGGCTCAGTTCTCCACATCGGTCGTGAAAGGATCGGACGCCTCGGGCCTGACGGTGCGCCAGACGAAGAGGTCGGTCGGACGCCCGTCGAGGCGCAGGAACAGGGCCGACCGGATGTCGGGGTCGACCGGCAGCGCCTTGACGGCCCGGGCGAAGGCACCCCGGTCGGCGGCGAGGTGAGCGACTGACTTGTAGGCCTCGTCGATGGCGCGTTCCCGGGCCGCGGCCTCGTCCTCCAGGCGGTCGATGACCCCGCGCACCCAGGCGTCGAACTCGTCGGGCACCTGCTCCAGGAGGGCGTCCAGCGGCCGGCCGCCCGCCGATGTGACGCCGCCGAGCTCGGCGACCGAGCATCCGAGGCCCTGCGCGAGGCGCTTCACGGACGTGCCGGCGAAACGCTGGATGCCGTGGCTGCGCCAGATGTCCCGCTCGGTGACCCCGGTGAGCACCTTGTGGAGGCGTACGTACTCGCTCAGCTTGGCCTTGGCGCGCACGCCGGAGGCGTAGCGCAGCACGAATCCCTCGGCGTCCGTGCCGGTGGCGGCGTGTCCGCCGGGCAGGGTGTTCGACTCGGTGAGGGCGAGCAGTTCGTCGAGCGGCATGGCGGGCCAGGTCCGTACGACGGAGCCGATCTCCGTCCAGTCGGCGGCCGCCTCGGCGAGCGGGATCTCGGCGCCGTCCGGGCCGAACGCGGCGAGCAGCACGAGGTCGCGCCGGTCTCCGTAGTCCACGACGATGCGATTCTGCGGGTACAGGATCTCGGCGAGGTACGTGACACCCGGGGTCAGCGCCCCGGTGTCCCGGCCGTCGAGCCGGCGCTGCGCCCAGGTCGCCTGCGCGCTGATGAAGGACCCCTTGGAGGCGACCTGCCACCGGCCCGCGTAGTGGAAGACCACCGCGAGGCTGCCGTCGACCTTGTCGTAGACCTCGAACGGCTCGTCGGGCAGCGCGGGCGCGTAGGGCCGACCGGTCTCGTGCTCACCGACGTTGAAGAACTTCGGCAGCGGCAGCGCGACGATCGCGCCGGTGGCGTCGTCGGCGACGAGCCCACGGCAGCGCGTGGTCACCTGGTTCCAGATCCGCTCGTACTGGCACACCCGCGTGTACGTGTAGATCGACAGCGGCAGTTCGGGGTGTGCCTTGCGGGTGACGTGCCCGGCGTCGATGGCCGCGGCCAACTCCTGTGCGGGCAGCAGCTCCTGGAGAGTCAGGTGCGCCTGGCTCATGGTTCCTCCTGGTCGGTGGTGACTCATTGTCACCTGCGGAGGCCCCGTACCGACAATGGTTTTCCTGCTGGTCGGGCCTGGCGTCGCGGGGCGGGAGGGTCCCCCGTGGTCGGAACTCTCACGGCATCGCCGGGTCGTCCGATCGGATGACCCGGCGGTCCACCGGACGGTGCTCGGCGGCGATCCGGTGGACCGACCGGCGGTGGGCGTCGGCGCACGCACGATGGTGAGGAGAGCGGACCGACACCCACCGGGAAGCTCCTGGCCGCCGCGAGAAGGAGAACGTCCATGGATCCGAACGACCGGCTGCTGCTCGCGGCCGCCCACCACGGGGACACCGCCGGGGTCGCCGCCGCGCTGGGCGCGGGAGCGCACGTCGAGTGCCGGGACGAGGAGCGCCGTACGCCGTTGCTGCTGGCCGCGCTGGCGGACCAGGTGGATGCAGCAGCGCTGCTGGTCGAGGCCGGTGCCGATCCCGATGCGCGCGACGCACGGGCGGACACGCCGTGGCTGGTCACCGGGGTGACGGGCAGCGTGCGGATGATGCGCCTGCTGCTCTCCGCCGGTCCCGACCTGACGCTCACCAACCGCTTCGGCGGGACCTCGCTCATCCCGGCCGCGGAGCGCGGCCACGTCGCGTACGTACGGGCCGTCCTGCGCGAGACCGGCATGGACGTCGACCACGTCAACCGGCTGGGCTGGACCGCTCTGCTCGAGGCGGTCATCCTCGGCGACGGCGGCCGCGCGCACGAGGAGATCGTCGAGCTGCTGATCACCGCCGGGGCGGATCCGCTGCTCGCGGACCACGACGGGACGACGCCGCTGGAACACGCGCGGCGCCGCGGCTTCGCCGGAATCGCGGGCCTGCTCGAGGCCGCGTCGGCGCGCCGCGGGCGGAAGACCTCCCGATGAGGCAAGCGAGGATCGCACACGTGCTGACACCGGCCGCCGCGGTGACGGGGGCGCGCCTGGGTGGCCACTGAGGCGGCCGGCCGCGGGTGAACGGCCGCTCGGGGTGGCCGTGCTGTAGGGAACTGGATCTCGCGGGACGGCGTCCCCTCCCCCGAAGGGGGTCATGTGGAGGGGACACGAAGGAGGCGGGGGGTGCTCACGGCTGTCGTCATGGCGGTCGTCGGCTTGCTGCTGCTGGTCCATTCCCGGCTTCCCCGGCTGCCGGGGAACCCGATCAGTCTGGTCGAGACCTTCCTGCCGTGGCTCGCGCTCGCCGTGCCCGTCGGCCTGATCATCGCCGCCGTGCGCCGCTCGGTCGTCGCGGCCGTCGCCTGTGTGGTCGTCGGTGCCGTGTGGCTGGGGGTGTTCCGGGGGGTCCTCGCGTCGGCGGACGCCTCGGGGCCGTACGAGCTGACGGTCGTGCAGCACAACGTGAGCGACGAGAACGCCAGCCCGTCCCGTGTCGCGCGGATCCTTCTCGGCCCGGACCCCGATGTCGTCGCGCTTCAGGAGCTGACGGCGTCGAGCCTGCCCGCCTACGGCATCGCTCTCGGCCGGACGCATCCGTACCACGCGACCGTGGGGACGGTCGGGCTGTGGTCGAAGTACCCGCTGACGGACATCGGGCGCGTCGACCTCAAGCCCGCGGAGGTGGAGGCCGGCTGGGAGCGGGGGCTGCGGGCCGTCGTCCGCAGTCCGCGCGGGCCGGTGGCGACGTATGTGGCGCATCTGCCGTCGGTCCGGGTGCGGGCGACGCAGGGGTACGCGACGGGGTGGCGCGACGAGAGCGCCGCCCGGCTCGGGCGCGCGCTCGCGGCCGACCGGTCCGCGGCGGTGCTGGTCCTCGGCGACCTCAACGGCACCGTCGACGACCGGGGCCTTGCCCCCGTGCTGTCCCAGGTGCGCGGCAACCGCGACGACTTCGCCTTCAGCTGGCCGGCGAGCCTGCCGCTGGCCCGTATCGACCACGTACTGGCGGGCGGCGAGGCCGAGGTGGGCGCGACGTGGACGCTGCCGGACACGGGCAGCGACCATCTGCCGGTGGCCGCGCGGGTACGGTTCTGAGCCGTCATCCGGTCGGTCCCTCCCGGTTGGCCCGTGCGCCCGGAGCCGAAGAGGCTGGCGGCGTGGCGTGGCTTCCGTACCGCGGCACGCCCGTGACCCGAGCCCCGCGAGGAGACGGCCGATGTCGGCGACCGCGTACCGCTACGACGATCTGAGCGCCCTGTACGTCAACTGCACGCTCAAGCGCTCCCCCGAGGTCAGCAACACCGAGGGGCTCATCGACCGCAGCAGGGCCGTGATGGAGCGGCAGGGCGTGGGGACCTCGGTGCTGCGGGCGGTCGACCACGACATCGCGACCGGGGTGTGGCCGGACATGACCGAGCACGGCTGGGAGTCGGACGCCTGGCCCGGGCTGTACGAGCAGGTCATGGGGGCGGACATCCTCGTGCTGTGCGGGCCGATCTGGCTCGGTGACAACAGCTCGGTGATGAAGCAGGTGATCGAGCGGCTGTACGCGTGCTCCAGTCTGCTCAACAGCGAGGGCCAGTACGCGTACTACGGCCGGGTGGGCGGCTGTCTGATCACCGGGAACGAGGACGGGGTCAAGCACTGCGCGATGAACGTGCTCTACAGCCTCCAGCACCTGGGCTATGTGATCCCGCCCCAGGCGGACGCGGGCTGGATCGGCGAGGCCGGGCCCGGGCCCTCGTATCTGGACCCGGGCTCGGGCGGTCCGGACAACGACTTCACCAACCGCAACACGTCGTTCATGGCCTGGAACCTGATGCACCTGGCGGCGATGCTCAAGCGGGCGGGCGGCGTCCCGGCCCACGGCAACCAGCGCTCGGCCTGGGACGCCGGCTGCCGCGCCGACTTCCCGAACCCGGAACACCGGTAGCTAGTTCTGCTCGAAGAGGAGGCGGAGCGCCACGTCCCGGTAGTGGCGGATGTGGTGGAGCGAGCACTCCGCCGCCGCGTCGGCGTCGGCCGCGGCGATCGCCTCGTACAGGATCCGGTGTTCGTCCCACAGGGGGCCCGGGTCGTCGATCTGCTGGAAGAGCCAGCGCAGCCGGCCCTCCAGCGATTCCAGGGTCGTGGCGAGCAGGTCGTTGCGCGAGAGTTCCACGATGTGGTGGTGGAAGGCCGTGTTGGCGCGCGAGATGCGTTCCGCCCTGCCCGACAGCGTCGCCTTCCGCGCTTCCTCCAACAGCTCGCGCAGTTCGTCGAGTTGAGCGTCCGTGCGGCGTTCGGCGGCGCGGCGGACGGCGAGGACCTCCAGGGCCTCGCGCATGTCGAAGAGGTTCTCGACGTCCTGCCGTGACAGCTCCTTGACGACGATCCGGCGCGGCGAGAGCGCCTGGAGGAACCCCTCCCCCATCAGGATCCGGATGGCTTCACGCACCGGTACGCGGGAGACGCCGAACTCCTCGGCGACATCGCGCTCGACCAGCCGGTCGCCGGGCTTGAGGCGACCGGTGATGATGCGGTCCCGCAGCCCTTCGCAGACCTGGTCGCGGAGCCATCCGCCGCCTGCGGTCGGTGTGGTCTCGGCGGCCGCCTGGGTCCCGGTCATGTGTCCTCCCCGTATCGAAGTCATCACGGTATACCAAACGCTTGACGACGCCCGGAGGTGCCCCCATTCTTTGGTATACCAAAACGCGGAGGCGATGGTTCCTCCGTGTTTCACCCTGTCCGATGCGTGAATCGAGGGTTTGCCCATGAGTACCCCATCGGTCGGCGAGACCGCCGAGGCAACCGCCGCCGCCACCCACGGAAGACGCCCCAGCCGGGTCCGCTGGAAGATGTTCGTCCTGCTCCTCGGCGTCGTCGCCCTCAACTACATCGACCGCGGCTCCGTCTCCGTCGCCCTGCCGCTGATCACCGAGGACCTCGGGCTCTCCAAGGAGACGACCGGCTTCGTCCTGAGCGCGTTCTTCTGGACGTACGCGCTGATGCAGATCCCGAGCGGCTGGCTGGCCGACCGCTTCGGCCCCCGGAAGATGGTCTCGGGCGCGTGCATCGGCTGGGGCGTCGCCCAGTCCGTCACCGCCGCCGCGACCGGCGCGGGCTCGCTGCTCGGCTACCGCCTCCTGCTCGGCGCCGTCGAGGCCCCGGTCATGCCGGCCGGCGGAAAGCTCAACGCCCAGTGGCTGCCCGCGAAGGAGCGCGGTCGCGGGGCCGTGCTGCTCGACGGCGGAGCCCCGCTCGGCGCGGCGCTCGGCGGTGTCATCATCTCCGCGCTGATCGCCTGGACGGGCAGCTGGCGGCTCAGCTTCGTCATCGCCGGCATCCTCACCGTCGCCGTCGGTCTGTACGCCGCCTGGTACATCCGCGACACCCCGCGCGAGCACCCCGGGGTCAACGAGGCGGAGGCCGCGTACATCGAGCGGGCGCACGCCGAGGAGGACGCGGCCGGTCCGGCCGACGAGCGCACCGGACTGCGCCCGTACCTGCGGCACCGCTCCTTCTGGGCCATGTGCCTGGGCTGGATGGGCTTCAACGGCGTCTTCTACGGTCTGCTCACCTGGGGCCCGCTCTATCTCTCCGAGACCAAGGGCTTCGACATCAAGACGATCGGCTGGTCGACGCTCGTCATCTTCGGCGCGGGCTTCGTCGGCGAGCTCACCGGCGGCTGGGTCTCCGACCGCTGGAAGGCGGCGGGCGCCGGGGCGAACAAGGTGATGCGCTCGATGATGGGCGTCGCCGGCACGGCCGTCGTCGCCGGGCTCCTCGGTGTGGTCCTCGTCCCGGACCCGGCGACCGCCGTCACCCTGCTCTCCGTCGTCATGTTCTTCCTGCGCTGGGCCGGGCTCTACTGGTCGCTGCCCTCCATCCTGGCCGGCCGGGCCAACGCCGGAGTCGTCGGCGGCGCGATGAACCTGTCGGGCAACATCGCCGGGATCGTCACCCCGATCGCGGTCGGCTACATCGTCGGCGGCACCGGTTCGTACACCTGGGCGCTGCTCTACTTCGTCGGCGCCGGCGTGCTGTTCACGCTCTCCTCCCTCGTCCTCGACTACAGCAGAAGGCTCTCCGTCCGATGACCCGTATCGGCATGCTCACCCCGTCCTCCAACACCTGCCTGGAGCCGGTGACCTACCGCCTCCTGACGGACGTACGGGATGTCAGCGCGCACTTCGCCCGCGTGCCCGTCACCCGGATCGCCCTCGACGGGGGCTCCGACGCCCAGTTCGACCCGGGGCCGATGGTCGCCGCCGCCCGGCAGCTCGCCGACGCGCGGGTGGACGTCCTGGTGTGGAACGGCACGTCCGGCTCGTGGCTCGGCGTCGAGCGCGACCGCGCGCTCTGCGCCGCGCTCACCGAGGCGACCGGGATCCCCGCCACCACCTCCACCCTCGCCCTGCTCGACGCCTGCGCCGCCTACGGCGTGACCCGGCTCGGTCTCGCCGTCCCCTACACGGCGGACGTCGCCGAGCGGATCGTCACGACGTACGCCGCCGAGGGCCTGGAGTGCGTGCTCGCCGAGCCGTTCGGCGTCAGCGACAACGAGGCGTTCGCGCGGATCCCGGAAGCCGAGGTCGCCCGTCAGATCGAGGAGGCCGCCGCCGGCTCCGTCCACGCGGTCGCCGTGGTCTGCACGAACGTGTACGGGGCGGGGGCGGCGGCCGGGCTCGAAGAGGCCCTCGGCGTCCCGGTCTTCGACAGCGTCGCCGCCACCCTCTGGAAGGCGCTCGACCTCGCCGGGGCCCACCCGGTCCTCGGCGGACACGGCGAACTGCTGCGCTCCGGGAGCTTGCGCGCCCGCTTCCAGCGGGTCCTCGGCGAGTTGCGGGAGGCCGTCGGCGCGGACCGGACGACGCTCCGGCTGGACCTGCCCGGGCACTGCCTGCACGTGGATCTCACCGCGGCCGAGGCACTGGGCACGGGCGTGCGGTCGATCCGCCGCGACGCCTCGCTGGACCAGCGCCGGCTGAACACCGTCGAGTGGCTGGAGCGCCACCGGGTCCCGCTCGTCCAGCCCCGCTTCGGCGCCGACCCGCGCCCGCCGCAGGCGCTGATCGACGTCTACGGAGTCCACGCCCAGCTCCTCTCGCCGGTCGTCCGCGACACGGAGATGACCGGCTGGATCTCCGCCCACAGCCTCAACGAGCGGGACTGGAGCGCCGCCGACCAGGCCGTCATGGCGACGGCGATCGACCGCTTGCACCACCTTCTCGACACGTACGGAAAGGCCCCCGTCGCATGACCACCAAGGACATCAGGATCGCGCTCGGCGTCGACGTGGACGCCGTCGCCGGCTGGCTCGGCAGCTACGGCGGCGAGGACTCGCCCAACGACATCCAGCGCGGTGTCTTCGCCGGCGAGATCGGCACCCCGCGGCTCCTGAAGCTCTTCGAGCGGTACGGGATACGCACCAGCTGGTTCATCCCCGGCCACTCGATCGAGACCTTCCCCGAGCAGACCCGCATGGTCGTGGAGGCGGGTCACGAGGTCGGCGCGCACGGCTACTCGCACGAGAACCCCATCGCGATGAGCCCCCAGCAGGAGGAGGACGTCCTCGCCCGCTCGGTCGAGCTCATCGAGGAGTACACCGGTCGCAGGCCGCGCGGCTATGTGGCGCCCTGGTGGGAGATGTCGCCGCACACCGCGGCCCTGCTGCACAAGTACGGCTTCTCGTACGACCACAGCCAGAACTACCGGGACTTCACCCCCTTCTACGCCCGGGTCGGCGACAGCTGGACGAAGATCGACTACACGAAGGAGGCCAAGGACTGGATGAAGCCGCTGGTCCACGGCCACGAAGTGGACCTGGTCGAGTTCTGCGGCAACTGGTACGTCGACGACCTGCCGCCGATGATGTTCAACAAGCACGCGCACAACAGCCACGGGTACGTCAGCCCCCGCGCCCTGGAGCAGGACTGGCGCGACCAGTTCGACTGGGTGCACCGCGAGCTGGACTACGCGGTCGTGCCGGTCACGCTGCACCCGGACGTGAGCGGGCGCCCGCAGGTGCTGCTGATGCTGGAGCGCTTCATCGAGTACGTGTCGGGCCACGAGGGCGTCAGCTTCTGCACCCTGGAGGACGCGGCCGACGACTTCCGGCGCCGCTTCCCCTTCGAGGGCGCCGAACGCCCCGCGGACATGCGCTGACGGCTGCGGCGTGGCGGGGGGGGGGGGGCCCCCCCCGGGGGGGGGGGGGGGGGGGGGGGGGGGGGGGGGGGGGTGGTCCCCCCGCCGCCCCCCCCCTACCAAAAAAAAAAAAGTTGCACCGGCAACCTGC
>NZ_JBVHXA010000015.1:0-116936 GCF_055563935.1 Streptomyces sp. NPDC029169 | reverse complement strand
TCCCCCCCTTCCCCCCCCCCCCCCCCCCCCCCCCCTCTCCCCCCCTCTTCCCCCCCCCCCCCCCCCCCCCCCCCCCCCCCCCCCCCCCCCCCGGGCCCGTTTTGGATTGTCGGACGATCATCCCTACGATCCGCCCATGATCACGAGAAAACGGCTGTCGACCAGGGCCTGCGCACTGCTCGCCGTCCTGGCCGTCGGGCTGTTCCCGACCGGCGCCGCCGCCGACGAACCGGTGGCGAAGGAATCCCCCAAGGTCGAGCTGGTGCTCGACGTCAGCGGCTCGATGCGGGCCCGCGACATCGACGGCCAGTCGCGCATGGCCGCCGCCAAGCAGGCCTTCAACGAGGTGCTCGACGCGGTGCCGGACGAGGTGCAGCTCGGCATCCGCACCCTCGGCGCCGACTACGCGGGGCAGGACCGCAAGACGGGCTGCAAGGACACCCGGCAGCTCTATCCGGTCGGCCCGCTCGACCGCACCGAGGCCAAGACCGCCGTCGCCACCCTCGCCCCCACCGGCTGGACCCCGATCGGGCCCGCCCTGCTCGGGGCGGCGGAGGACCTCAAGGGCGGTGACGCCACCCGCCGGATCGTGCTCATCACGGACGGGGAGGACACCTGCGCCCCGCTCGACCCCTGCGAGGTGGCGCGCGACATCGCCGCCCGGGGCATCCACCTCACCATCGACACCCTGGGCCTGGTGCCGAACGCCAAGATCCGCCAGCAGCTCACCTGCATCGCGGAGGCGACCGGCGGCACGTACACCTCGGTCCGCCACACCGAGGAACTCTCCAAGCGCGTCCGGCAGTTGGTGGACCGCGCGGCGGACCCGGTCGTCACCCCGGTGGCCACCGAGGGCGCCGAGCGCTGCGCCGGCGCCCCGGTGCTCAAGCCGGGTCTGTACACCGACCGCGAGACCTTCGGGCAGCACCGCTGGTACCGGGTGGACGTCCTGCCCGGCCAGGAGCTCCGCGCCTCGGTGAGCATCTCCTCCGACCGCGCGGTCAACAACGACTACGGCGTCCTGCTGCGGGCCGTGACCGTGCGCGGGCGTGAGATCGTCCGCGGCTCCGAGGCGGGCGACGGGCGTACGGACGTCATATCGACCGGTCTGCGCTACCCCAAGCCGCCGGTCGACGGCATCGACGCCGACACCAAGCCGGCGGCCGAGACCGTCTGCCTCCAGATCAGCAACTCCTTCTCCGCGCCGCCGTCGGTGAAGACGACGCCCGGCATGCCGATCGAGCTGACGGTCGACCTGGTCGACGCGCCCGATGAGGCCTCCGACGTGGCCGCCTTCGGCCTCGGCCGCGGCTGGTGGCTGCTCGGCGTGCTCATCCTGGCCGGTTTCGTGGGCGGTCTGCTGTGGGGCTGGCTGTCCCGCTGGCGCGTCGCCGTCTGGAGGACCAACTGATGCGTACCGTACGCGCGCTGAGCGCCGTCCTGCTGGCGGGCGCCGCCCTGTTCGGCCCGGCCACCGTGCCGGTCCTGGCGGACTCGACGACCCCGACCCCGACGCCGAGCGGAAGCGCGAGCGCCGACGCGACGGCGGGACCGACCGAGGCCGGCACCACGTTCCGTACCGCCGCCTTCTTCCGGCAGGGGCAGCAGGCCACCGCCGAGGCGTCCACGGGTGACTACCTGTACTGGGTGTTCCCCGCGGACACCGGGCAGCGGCCGACGGTGACCGCCTCGGTCACCCTGCCGGAGTCCGTAGCCCGGCACGGCTCCTCGACGTGGCGGATCGACGTCTACGACGGTCTGCGCCGCCGTCAGCCGTGCATGTACGGGATGCAGTCCCGGGCCGCGGCGCAGGAGGCTCCGGCCGTGGAGCTCTCCTGCACCCTGCGGCCGGTCCGCCCGTGGGCCGACACCTGGGACGACGATCCGCTGCCCGGCAGCTACTACGTCCGGCTGACCGTCACGGGGCTGCCCGAGGAGGACCTCGGGCAGCCGTTCACGGCCCGCGTCGGCGCTGTCTCGGCCGAGAAGGGCGGGGCGTACGCCGGCGGCGGCTCGCTCGCGGCCCCGCTGGTGCCCGGTGCCACGACGGAGGACGCGACCGTGGCCGGCGGGCCGTCGGCGGTCGAGGCGCGGGAGCCCGAGGACGGCTGGTCCTCGGGCTTGTGGTCCGACCGCTGGCTCTGGACGGCGGCGGGCGGCGTGCTCGGCGCGCTGGCCGGCATCGCCGGGTACTCCCTGACCAGGGGATCCGGCCGCCCGTCACGGGTGCCGCCGGCGGTCTGACGCGCAGACGCACGAGCGGCCACGGGTTCCCTCGCGGGACCCGTGGCCGGTCGTGCCGAACGGTCAGTGCCCGGCCGGGCGGACCAGGCCGGTGTCGTAGGCGTAGACGGCGGCCTGGGTGCGGTCGCGCAGGCCGAGTTTGATCAGGATGCGGCTCACATGGGTCTTGACCGTCTGCTCGGCCAGGACGAGCCGGGTGGCTATCTCCGCGTTGGAGAGTCCGTTCGCGATCAGGGCGAGCACCTCCGTCTCACGCTCCGTCAGATCGCCGATCCGGTCCTTCAGCGGGGCGCGGGGAGAGGCGCTGAGCCGGGAGAACTCGGCGATGAGACGCTTGGTGATGTGGGGCGCCAGCAGGGCGTCGCCGGCCGCCACCACCCGTACCGCCTGGGCGAGTTCGTCGGCCGACGCGTCCTTGAGGAGGAAGCCGGAGGCCCCGGCGCGCAGCGCCTCGTAGACGTATTCGTCGAGGTCGAAGGTGGTCAGGACGAGTACCTTGACGGTGGAGCCGGCGTCGGCGGTGAGGAGGCGGGTGGCCTCGATTCCGTCGGTTCCCGGCATGCGGATGTCCATCAGGACGACGTCGGGGGCGAGTTCGGCGGCCTGGGCGACGGCGTCGGCGCCGTCGACCGCCTGGCCGACGACCTCGATGCCTGGTTCGGCGTTGAGCAGCACGGTGAAGCCCTGACGGACCATCATCTGGTCGTCGGCGATGAGGACCCGGATGGTGCTGCTCGTCATGTGCCGTCCTTCTGTGGGGTATTCGGTACGGGAAGGGTGGCGGTCACCTCGTAGCCGCCGTCCGGGGTGGGTCCTGCGGCGAGTTCGCCGCCGAGCATGCCGGTGCGTTCGCGCATGCCGAGCAGTCCGTGGCCGGGTCCGGGCGAGTGCGGGGCGGAGGCCGGGTCGGCGGGGCGGGCCGGGGGGGTGTTGACGACGCGGAGGGTGAGGCCGGTCGGGAGGTAGCGGATCTCCACCCGTACCCGGGCGCCGGGGGCGTGGCGCATCGCGTTGCTCAGCGCCTCCTGGACGATGCGGTAGGCGGAGAGCTCGATGCCGGGTGCCAGCGGACGGCGCTCTCCGGTGGTGGAGCTGTCGACGGTGAGCCCGGCGGCGCGGACGTTGTCGAGGAGGTCGCCGAGCCGGTCCAGGGTGGGCTGCGGCGCGTGCCCCGCGCGGTCGGCGGCGGGGCCCCCGTCCCTCAGGACGCCGAGGACCCGGCGTAGTTCGGTGAGCGCCTCGACCGCGTTCTGGCGGATGCCGGCGAGGTTCTCGCGCAGTTCGTCGGAGGGGTTCTCGACGAGGTGGGGGGCGACCTGGGCCTGGATGGAGATGACGGACATGTGGTGGGCGACGACGTCGTGCAACTCGCGGGCGATCCGGCCGCGTTCCTCCAGGAGGGTGCGCCGGGCGCGTTCTTCGGCAGTGAGGACCTCCTGGGCAGTGAGCCGGGTCCGGGCGATCCTGCTGCTGCGCAGCGCGACGCCGACGACCACCGCGGTGGCGAAGGCGATGAACCCGCGCGTCAGGGAGTCGTTGTGCGGCGCCGACGTGAAGAGCGCGTTCAGTGCGCCCGACAGGGTGGTGACGACCAGGGCGGCGACGGCGGCCCGGGCGGGGACCCGCAGGGACAGCAGGAACAGGACCAGGGTGTGCAGGGCGATCCCGTAACCGCTCCACGGCCACAGCATGAGCTCGTCGACGCTGTGCTGCGCGCTCAGCGCGATGAGGAAGAGCGCGGTGGTGGAGACCCACCAACCCGCCACGGGCCGGGAGAGGGCGAGGACGAGCCCGCCCGCCAGGAAGACGAGGAGTGCACCGACCTGCCCGGGGCTCGGCCCCAGTACCTGCGCGTACTCGTTGAGGTTGCCGATGCTGACGACCGCCGCGAACAGCACGACATGGGCGTGCGGCAGCCAGCCGAACCATCGATGGCGCGGCAGCGGGTCGCGGCCCCACTTCCACAACTCACCGCGCAGCACACGCGGCGTCTCCCGCAGCGCGGTCCAGACCCGCGCCCTGTAGCGCTCCCTCACCTGTCCCCCCTCGTCCAACACTCCCACCCTAGGCACGTCGTGGCTCCTTCGTCGCGGTGGGGCGCTTCACGCGGACCTGCCGGGTGCCCTGTTCGTACGTACGGAACGCGGCGCAGCAGACCAGCAGCGCGAGCGCGAAGAGCGGGAGCCAGGCGATGCGGGCCAGCACCCAGGCGTAACCGTCGGGGTCGGAGTGGAGGCCCAGGAGCGGTCCGTGGCCGAGGAGTTCGCCGACGAGGAGTCCCGTGGCAGTGACGGCGATCATCGCGGTCTGGTGCCAGAGGAAGACGGTCATCGAGCTGAGGTTGACCAGCGCCACCGCCGCCCAGGCCGTCGGCCGGCGCAGGGCCCGGCGCAGCGGGCCGAGGAGCAGCAGAGCCGCGCCGCACTGGGCGAGTCCGAAAGTGACGGCGGCGAGCGTGGGCGGGTTGAGGTTGGACACCGGGGCTCCGGGCACGCCGACCATGGCGGCGGGGTAGCCCGCGAAGAGCACGAGGAGCGTGGTGGCCGCGGCGCCGCCGAGCAGCAGGGCCCAGCCGGTACTGCGGTCCTTCAGCCCGTTCCTGGCCCAGGCCGCCCCGAGGCAGTACGGGACGAGCCAGCCGGCGGCCACGTTGATCCACCCGAGCCAGGCGGGCCCGTCGAGGCCGAAACGGATCAGGTCGACGTGCAGGACGACGGCGAGCGGCCACAGTGGGTGGACGCGGGCGACGAGCGGGGTCGCGGCCGTGAGCGCGGCGAAGACGAGGAGGAACCAGAGCGGGGAGAGCACGAGCTTGCCGAGCGTGTGCACGGTCTGCCAGGGCACCCCGGCGGCGAGCATCGCGAGTGTCACCACGCTCCACACCGCGAGCACGGCGGCGACGGGTCGGAAGAGCCGGCCCAGGCGGGTCCCCAGCCAGTGGCGGTAGCTCTCCCGGCGGTCGCGGGCGGCGGCGTGGCCCCGGGCCGCCACCGCCCCGCCGACCAGGAAGAAGACGGCCAGGGTCTGGAACACCCAGGAGACAGGGGTGAATTCGGGCAGATGGATCAGAGGGCTGGCGCCGCGCACCGTGCCGCTGTCGGCGATCAGGGCGGTGACGAGCCAGTGGCCGAGGACGACGCCGAGGATGGCGAACGCGCGCAGGGCGTCCAGGGCGCGGTCGCGGCCCGGTGGGGTGACGGCCTCGATACGGCGGACGAGGTCACGCATCAGCGGGCTCCCGTCCTTCGACGATCCGGGCCAGGTTCGCCAGCGGTACCGAGCCGGGCACCAGGTAGTCGCTGTGGCCGCCGGGCCCGGCGTCGAAGACACGGGCGCCGAACTCCGGCGCGACGGGGTCAGTGCCGAAGCCAAGTTCGCCGAAGGGCAGCGGCACCCGGACGTGCGGCACGTGCGCGATCCAGTCGCAGTCGCCGCGGCCGGCCCAGACGGCGGCCCCGGTGCGCAGCTCGGCGGCGCTGCCGGCGCCGGTGCCCGGGCTGCCGTAGAGCACGATGCCGTCGGCGGGGAGCCCAGGGGCGGCCTTGGCGCAGACGACGGAGCCGTAGGAGTGGCACAGGAGCGTGAGCCGGGCGGCGGGCTTGGCGGTACGCATCTCCCGTATGAACGCGCCCAGTTCGGGGGCGGCCTCGGTGGCCCGGCCGGGCGTGAGGGCGGCGGCGCTCGCGGTGGCCGGGGTGCGGTAGCCGAGCCAGGCGAGGACGGCGGCCCGCTCGCCGAGCTCCCGCTGGAGGGCGACGGCGCCGGCCCGGAAGCGCCGGCTGCCGAGCGCGGTGTCGGCGCCGGGGACGAGGACGGCGATCCGTTCGGCGCGCGCGAGGTCGCCGACGACCTCCACGCTGCGGCCGCCGTCGCGGCCGTCGAAGGTGAGGAAGGTCCGGTCCCGGCCGGCCATGGTGTGCAGGGCGGCGGCCCGCTTCCGGTCGCCGTAGTCGGCCGCGGTCCGTTCGGCGGCGAGCACGGCGTCCCGGTTGGCCGCGTACCGGGCGTCGAGGGTGGCCGTCGTGGCCGGGGCCAGCGGGCCCAACTCGGGCGGCGCGGGCGCCGGGACGGCGGCGGGGCGGGCGGCTCCCGCGGTCGGCACCGCCACCGAGGCGATGACGAGCGCGGTGAGCAGCGTGCGGCGCAGCCGGGGGTTGCGCGGGCGGGACGCCATGGCGTGTCCTTCCGTACCGGAGTGGTTCGTCGTTCCGGTGCCGAACGTATGGATCACGCGCTGTGGTCGGCGTCCCGCCGGAGAGGGCGGTCGGCGGGTAGCTCCGAAGTACTACGGGTAGGGGTGGAGCGCCCCTCTGGGTCCCTCTGGGTCCCTCTGGGTCCTTTCTGGGTCAGCGCGCCGCCGGGCCGGTCCAGCCGGCCGGGACCTTGGCCAGCCGGACGCGCTGGGGGTGGTCGCCGACGGCGACGGAGGCGACGGCGCGGCCGGTGGCGAAGTCGATCGCCGTCACCTTGTCCGCGCCGCTCTCCGAGATGACGCAGGAGCGCCCGTCACCGCTGACGGTTGCCCAGTACGGTTTGGCGGCCGGTACCAGCGGGCCCTCCCGCAGGGTCGTACGGTCCACGACGGTGGCGTAGTCGTCCATCGTGGCGGCGACGCAGAGCCGCTTGCCGTCGGGGCTCATGGACATGCCGTGGTGGCGCGAGTCGTTGACCCAGGTGGTGCGGTCCGGGTCGGTCGCCGGGTTCTCGGGGAGCGTCTTGACGCGGGTGATGCGGTCGCCGGCGACGTCGTACTCGAGGAACCCGTTGAAGAACGAGACCTGGAAGTAGAGCGTGGACTCGTCCGGCGTGAAGGCGACCGGGCGGACGGCGTCGGAGAGGTCCTTGCGGCCGAAGGCGTCGAGCCGAGCGCGCATGTCGACGACCCGGACCTGCTCGAAGGTACGGGCGTCGACGACGGTGATCCTGCGGTCGCCCTTGGTCCAGTCCCAGCCGGGGCCGTCGAGCGCGGTGGTGACCTCGCCGATGGCCATGTTCCAGAGGTACCGGCCGTCGGCGGTGAAGACGTTCTCGTGCGGCTTGTCGCCGGTGGCGAAGGAGCCGAGCTCCCGGCCCGTGCTGATGTCGAGGACGTGCACCCGGTTGGAGGTGGAGGCCGAGACGGCGACCCGGGTGCCGTCGGGCGAGACTGCCATGTGGTCGGAGCGGAAACCGGACACGGGGAAGCGCCAGTTGATCGCGCCGGTACGGAGGTCGATGGAGACGACGTCGGCGAAGCTCGGCCGGGAGACCACCATCGCCGAGCCGTCCGGCGTGGCGTACATGTCGTCGACGAACTGGTCGTGGCCCTCGCCGGGGCCCTGCCGGATGCCGAGGAAGTAGGCGAGCTTGATCGGGTTGAGCCCGATCTCCCACATCCGGGCCTCGCGGTCCGGTATGACGTCGATCCGGCCGATGCGCGCGAAGTCGCCCGTGGACGCGATGACGTCGGCGGTCCCGTCCCAGTTGTTCCCCACGAGCATCACCTCCCGCAGGCCCGTGGGCCCCGCCGGTCCGGCGGGCGGGGCGGCGGCGACGGTGCCGCCGCCACCGACGGTGAGCGCGAGGGCGGCGGCGAGGGAACCGAGCAGGAGGCGACGCGCGCCTCGCGTCCGGGCAGCAGACATCGATGTTCCTTCCAGGAGGGCGTGCGGCATCAACTGCCCTGTCGGCCAGAGCAACTTACCCGACGGTAAGGAGTTGCCGCGCCGCCCACAAGGGTCGCAACGCGTCGGCTCGGGTCAGCGGTCCCGGTCGTAGCGCAGGAGCACCACTCCGTTGCCGAAGACGCGGGTGCCGGCGAGGGTCAGCGGGGTCGCGGCGTCCGTGGGGCGGAAGAGGGGCTTGCCCCGGCCGATGAGGACGGGGTGGACACAGATGTGGTACGTGTCGATCAGGTCGTGCTCCATGAACGACGCGGCCAGGTCGGCGCCGCCCAGGGCCAGGTCTCCCCCGGGCTGCTCCTTGAGGGCGCGGACCTCGTCCGGGTCGACCCGGCGGACGATCGTCGTGTTCCAGTCGGCGTGCTCCAGTGTCGTGGAGTAGACCGTCTTGGGCATGTCGCGCCAGATCCCCGCGAACTCCACCATCTCCGGCGTGCTGTTCGGGTCGGCGTCGGCGGTCGGCCAGAAGCCGGCCATCAGCTCGTGGGTGACCCGGCCGCTGAGGAAGCCGCCCATCGCGGCGAGCTGATCGTTGAAGTACTGGTGGAGTTCCTCGTCGACCATGTGCCAGTCGATGTCGCGGTCCGGGCCCTCGATATAGCCGTCGAGGGAGACCGACATCATCAGGACGATCTTCCGAGTCATGGTCCGGTCTCCCTCGTGCTGCGCGTGCGGGGTCGCTGTTCCGGTCAGGGCATGCGGCGGGCTCCCGCCACGATGGCCTCACGGATCCGGTTATAGGTCCCGCAGCGGCAGATGTTGCGGATTTCGTCGAGGTCGGCCTCGTCGATCTCCCGCCCTGCCTCCCGCGCCCTGCGGACCTTGGCGACGGCGGTCATGATCTGGCCGGGCTGGCAGTAGCCGCACTGGGCCACGTCGAGTGCCAGCCAGGCCTCCTGCATGGGGTGGAGCTCCTTGCCGACGGTCGCGGGCAGGCCCTCGATGGTGGTGATCTCGTCGGTGGGGGCGATGTCCTTGACCGGGACGGAGCAGGGGTTGAACGCCTTGCCGTTGATGTGGCTGGTGCATGCCTGGCAGACGCCGAGCCCGCAGCCGTACTTGGGGCCGGTGACGCCCAGGACGTCCCGGAGCACCCACAGCAGCCGGACGTCGTCCTCGACCTCGGCCGTGACGGCCTTGCCGTTGAGGATGAAGGTGTGTTGCGGCACGGTGGCTCCTGGGTCCTAGAAGGCGCGGTCGAGGCCGTCGACCGGCGAGGCGGGGATCGGCGGGGTGGTGGGCAGCGGCTCGAATCCGAGCGGCTCGGTGTGGTTGACGGGGAAGGCCGTCGGCATGGTGCCGGTGGCCCTGCCGTACGCGCAGGCGACGGCGGCCATCGCGCCCGCGACGGCCAGCTCGCCCGCGCCGCCGGGCCGGTCCGAGGTCGGGGGCATGACGACGATCTTCAGCTCGGGCGGGGTGTTCCACTGCCGGGTGTAGAAGTAGTTGTCCCAGCTCCCCTCCTGGAAGTGGCCGCCCTGGAGGTGCAGTCCGGAGGTGAGGGCGAGGGCGATGCCGTCCACGATGCCGCCCATCATCTGGGCCTCCAGGCCGCGCGGGTTGACGGCGAGGCCGACGTCGACGGCGCAGACGACCTTGGTGACGCGGGGGCCGGTGTACGCGTCGCGGATCTTCCTGCCGGTCGTCTCGGGCCGGCAGTCGATCTCGGCGAGGACGGCGACGACGGCGTGGTACTCGGGGTGGAGGGCGATCCCCTGGGCCATGCCGGCGGGCAGGGACCGCCCCCAGTCGCCGGCCTCGGCGACCTTGTCCAGGACGGCGCGGGCGCGCTCGTCCTTGAGGTGCCGGCGGCGGAAGGCGTAGGCGTCCTGGCCCATGCGCTTCGCCAGTTCGTCGACGACGAGTTCCTGCGCGCAGCGGACGTTGGGCGAGTAGATGCCGCGCATCGAGCCGGTGTTGAAGCCCTTGTCGGTCTCGCTGAGCAGCTGGGTGGTGACGCCGAAGTGGTACGGGCTCTGCTGCGTGAGCGCGAAGATCGTCTCGGAGAAGGTGAGGTCCCCGATGGGCAGTTGGGCGGCCGACGAGGTGATGATCTCGCCGAGGCCGTGGCCGAAGTCGGTGGCAACGGAGGTGTGGCGCTGCTCGTACGTCAGCACCTCGCCGAGCGTGTACGTGGCCCGGACCCGGGACGTCGACATGGGATGCGTACGGCCCTGGCGGAAGTCGTCGGTCCGGTGCCACATCAGCTTCACCGGCTTGCCCATGACCCGGGAGATCTCGGCGGCCTCGCGGGCGGCGTCGTGGAAGAGCTTGCGGCCGAACGAGCCCCCGCCCTCGGTGACATGGACCTTCACGGCGGTGGGCGGGAGGCCGAGTTCGAGGGCGATCTGCTCCTGGGCGACGATCGGCGACTTCACGCCCGCCCAGATCTCGGCCGAGTCCGCCCGCACGTCCGCGATCGCGCAGTTCGTCTCCAGGGCGCTGTTGCTGGAGAAGTGGAAGGTGAAGCGGGCGTCGACGGCCTTGGTCAGCAGGGGCAACGGCGGGACGGCGAGGGGGAGTTCGGCGGCGCGCAGCTTCCGCAGGACGGTGGCGTCGGACTCGCCCTCGGTGGTGCCCGGTCCCCAGGTGACCTTCAGGGCGCGGACGGCGTCGATGCACTGGCCGAAGGTACGGCCGCGAACGGCGACGCCGGTGGAGATCCGTACGACGTCGGTGATGCCGGGCATGGCCCGGACCTCGTCCGCGTTGTCGACGGAGCGGACGGTGCCGTTGATCGTGGGCGGCCGGCAGACCATGGTCGGCAGCGCGCCGGGCACCTGGACGTCCATGGCGAACGTCTTGCGTCCCGTCACGGCCTCCAGGGCGTCGATCCGCCGTTGAGCGGTGCCGATGACCGTGAACTCGGAGGGCTGCTTGAGGGCCACGCCGACCGCGGTGTCGGTGACCGCGGCGGCCTTCGCGGCGAGTTCGCCGTAGCCGAGGCTCCGGCCGGTCGTCGAGGAGACGATCGCGCCGGCCTTCGCGGTGAGTGAGCCCACCAGCTCCCCCAGCTCCAGCGCGGCGGCCTTGAGCAGCCGGCCCCGCGCGACGGCGGCGGCGATACGGATGGGCGTGAAGGTGGAGATGGTGGTGTTGGATCCGCCGGTGAGCTGGTTGAACAGCAGCTCCGGGCGGGCGTCGGCGAGGGTGACGCGCACCTTCTCCAGCGGCAGGTCGAGCTCCTCGGCGATCAGCATCGCGCTGGAGGTGGTGATGCCCTGGCCGACCTCGGCCCGGGGCAGGGCGAAGGAGGCGGTGCCGTCGGATTCGATCCGGATGGTGATCAGGTTCGCGGTGGGCAGGGTGGCGTGCGTGAGCATGTCGTTGAGGTCGTAGATCTCCGCCGGCCCGGGCAGTGAGGGGATCAGGGCGGGCGTGGCCGCGGCGGCGGGGGCGGGTGCCAGGACCGCCTCGCCGAGCTGCGCGGCGACGGTGAGGGTCGGCGCCGCGAGGACATAGCCGAGGAACCGGCGCCGGTCCATGCCGCCGCCGCTCGGGACGGACTCCTCCTGCGGGTACTGCTGCGCATCGTCGCGCGCTGTCATCGGCTGCCCTCTCGACGAACCACGAAGTCGGTTGGATCATCGCGCACTTGGCACTCCTCGGTTCGCGGAACGGCACAGGATTCACGCGGAGCGCGCGAGGCCCTCACGACACGGAGAGCGGAACGGGGGAATAGGAGCGCCCTGGCCTTCGGTTCTGGGCAGGCGTGGCACCTGGCCCACCCGCTCGGAAGGACGTTCCATGAAGATCGGCATCATCGGCGCAGGCAACATCGGCGGCAACCTCACCCGTCGGCTGACGGCTCTCGGCCACGACGTGTCCGTCGCGAACTCCCGTGGTCCCCAGACCCTTACGGCTCTCGCCGAGGAGACGGGCGCGACGCCCGTCACCGTAGGCGAGGCGGCGCGCGGCGCCGAGATCGTGGTCGTGACCGTACCGCTGAAGGCGGTACCCGACCTGCCCTCGGGTCTCTTCGACGGGGCCGCGGAGGGCTTCGCCGTCATCGACACCAACAACTACTATCCACAGCAGCGCGACGGCCGGATCGCCGCCATCGAGGACGACGGCCTGACCGAGAGCCGCTGGACCGAGCGGCACCTCGGCCACCCGGTGATCAAGGCCTTCAACGGCACCTATGCCGAGGACATCCTGGACCGGCCCCTCCCGGCCGGCGACCCGGAGCGCATGGCGCTGCCGGTCGCGGGCGACGACGAGGTCGCGAAGAAGACGGTCCGCGCCCTCATCGACCAGCTGGGCTTCGACACGGTCGACGCGGGCGGCATCGACGACTCCTGGCGCCAGCAGCCCGACACCCCGGTCTACGGCCTGCGGGCCGGAGCCGAGGCGGTCCTGCAGGCCCTCGCCGAGGCGTCCCCCGAGCGGCCCGCGGCGTTCCGGGGCTGACGGCTGCGGCACTCGGACCGCCGGACCGAGGTCGATGCCGACGGCCTTGAGCGGGACGGGAACCGGATCGCTAGCCCGCCAGCAGCGCCAGCAGCCGGCGGACCGCCTCGGCCACCGGGACGCCGACCTCGCCGACGAGCGCGGCGACCCCGGTGACGGCGCCGAGCGCCCGGCGGAAGGCTCCGGGCGGCGCGCCGTCACCCTGGCGGATGGTCTCCAGGGAATCGTCGAGGACCGCGCGGTCCTCGACGGACACCTGGCCCCGCAGGACCTCGATCGCGCGGATCAGGGCCTCGAAGACGGCCTGCGGGTCCTGCGCGCCCTGATGGTTGTTCTCGATCCGGCCGACGGCCCCGTCCCCGGACGCGTTGTAGAAGTCACGCATGCTGCCGATGTGGAATTCACCGTTGCCGGTCACTGTCCCGTCCTCCCCACGCTGCCCGCACCGGACGCGTTGTAGAAGTCACGCATGCTGGCGATGTTGTAGGTGACCATCTGCCGGACGAAGCCCGGAAATGCGGGGTCCTCGATGGCCCGCATGATGTCGCGCACGAGCTGGTGCACCTCCTGCCGGTCCACGCTGGCCAGCAGCGCGCGCGGGTTTCCCGAGGTCTCGATGACGAGCGCGTAGTACGTCTTCGTGACCAGTACGGCGATCAACTGGAGGAGGAAGATCGCCACGAGTACCGCCGCGGCGACGGTCACCACCTGCGTGATCCGCTCCCGGTCGGTGCCCGACACCTCGCCGGCCTGGACGGCGGCGATCGCGGCGGCCACCAGGAGGCCCGTGATCAGCAGGTACTTCACGAAGTTCCCCACCGCCCGCGCGCGCGGGGGCTTGATCCGGATCGTCGTCGCCCGGGCGATGTTCTGCAGGGGATACGCCTCTCCCCCGATCCAGAGCACCCGCTTGCTGACCTCGACCTTGATCACCTTGCGTCTGGCCATACGACTCCCCCTTGCCCCGCCGCGGCCGTGCGTAGCGCACAGGATGCTCGTAAACTCGCCGGTCAGCAAGGGGAATTGGCGTTCGGTCGGCGGACCGGGGTCAGTCGGCGTACGCGGCCGGCGGCGGGCCCTGCGGGTCCGCATACGGAGAGTTGGCCGTGAGTTGGCTCAAGCTTCACCGGCCTCGCAGGGCGGGCAGGGCGAGCTTCCGGCCGAGCACCGCGCCCCGGCCCTCATCTGACGGCCGGGGCCGTACGGCGCGGAGCTGACAGTGGGTCAGACGGGCACGCTGGCCGCCGCTGGTGATCAGGGCGTTCACCGGAGTCATCGGGTCCGCGCCCACGCTCCTCGCGAGCAGCATGCCGACGGCGAGCGGGAGCAGCACCACGGCAAGCGCCGAGCCGGTGGCGGTGGCCGTCGTCGTGACGTGCTGTATGCGGCTGGTGCGCGGGGTGTCCGAGGTCATGACCGTATTCGACCAGCGCGGACCCGGCCCGGGTATGGGACGACATACTCACCCTGACCGTCCGCACATACTCAGGCCGGAACGGCCGGACGCACACCGAGGAGCCCACGACCCCATGGCCGACTACCGCATCGAGACCCTCCGCACCGGCTACCGGCAGTGGACCGCCCGCAACGACCGGGGTGCGGAGGTGCGCATGGGAGCGGCGGACGACGCGGACGCGCAGCCCTCGTTCACCCCGGTGGAGCTGCTGCTCGCGGCCATGGGCGGCTGCGGCGGCATGGTCGTGGACCGGACGGCGCGCGCCGTGGACCACGAGGATCTGCGGATCGTCGTGGAGTCGGTCTCCGGGCCGGAGGACGACGGCCGGGTGGGCCGGATCAGGGTCAGCTACGAGTTCGAGCTCCCCGACAGCAACCCGAAGGCCGCCGAGGTCTTCGCACGCGGAGTGCGGCTCACGCACGAGAAGTTCTGCACGGTGAGCCGTACGGTCGAGCACGGCGCGACGGTGGAGGCCGTCCTGCCCGACGGGACGATCGGCTTTCGAGCGGGCTGACCGGCGGGATCCCACTTGGCGGGAACGGGCCTGCCGCGCACGGCAGTTCGATGAAGGCGTCCGGGCCACCCGTGCGGCAGTGGCCCGTGCGTCGCCCCGGACGCGCACAGTACGTTCACCGGGGCGGGACGGAGCGGCCGGCCCGCGGGCGCGCGGCAGCGCGCCGGAGAGGAGTTCACCGCAGTGATCGTGATCGCGCATGTGAGTGACATCCACGTCGACAGTTCTCCGCGCAGCGCCGAGCGGACCATGGCCGTGATGGCGTACCTCGAGTCGCTCGACGTCGACCTCGACGCGGTCGTGGTGACCGGGGACATCGCCGACCACGGTCTGGAGTCGGAGTACACGCGGGTACGGGAGTTGCTGCGGACCCGGCATCCGCTGCTGGTCTGCCCGGGCAACCACGACCGGCGTGACGTCTTCCGCGAGGTGCTCCTGGGCATGACGACGCCCCGTCCCGGCGCTCCCGTGAACCAGGTGCTGCGCGGCGACGGGTTCACGCTGGCCCTCGCCGACTCGTCGGTGCCGGGCAAGGACGAGGGGTATCTGGAGGACGAGACCCTCGCCTGGCTGGAGGGTGTGCTGGACGAGACGCCCGAGGACGTGCCCGTCCTGGTCGGCTTCCACCACCCGCCGACCATGCTGGGGATGCCGTTCGTCGACGGCATCCGTCAGTTCGGGGAGCACCGGCTCGCCGAGCTGGCCGGGCGCCGACCCGGCATCGTCGCGTTCCTCTGCGGGCACGCGCACACCGCGGCGGCCACCACCTTCGCAGGGCGCCCGCTCCTTGTGGCCCCCGGCGTGATCTCGACCTCGAAGCTGCCCTGGGAGCCGTACGACCACCCGAACGACCACGTGTACCGGGACGAGATGGCGCCGTCGCTCGCCTTCCACGTCCTGGACGAGGAGGGCCGGATCACCACGCACTTCCGCAGCATCCCCGTTTAGGATCGCGCCGCTCGGTGAGTCGCCAGGTGTGGCGGTCACGCCACCAGGTGGGAGGAGAGGGTCGTGTCGCTCGACGGAAAGCGTGTCCTCGTCCTCACGACGAACTACGGCACGGAACAGGACGAGCTGAAGAAACCGGTCGCGGCGCTGCGGGAGGCCGGCGCCCGGGTCACCCTGGCCGCGCGGAAGGCGGAACCCGTCGTGACGGTCGTGTCGGACCGCCGGCCAGGTGACGTCGTGCGGCCCGACACGACGTACGGCGAGGTGTCGGCGGACCGGTACGACGCGGTGGTCGTACCGGGCGGGACCGTCAACGTCGACCGCCTGCGCACGGATCCGACGGCCCAGCGGCTGCTGATGGCGTTCGCGAAGGCCGGGAAGATCGTGGCCGCGATCTGCCACGGGCCGTGGCTGCTCGTCGAGAGCGGGCTGGTCGCGGGCAAGGAGGTCACCTCCTACCCGTCCATCAGGACCGATCTCGTGAACGCGGGTGGGACGTGGCTGGACCGCGCCGTCGTGGTCGACGGCTCCGGCGGATTCCTCCTGATCACCTCGCGCAGACCGGCCGACGTATTGCCGTTCGCGGACGCGATCGCCGAGGCGCTGGGTGGGGGCCCGGCGTGAGAGCGGCCGGGGACCCGCCGCGGGCCGCTCAGTCGAGCCAGATCTCACGGACCTGGCGCAGCGGGTCCCGCTCCACGCGCGGCTCGGCGTCCCAGATCATCGTGGCGCGCTCGCCGGCCGTGTAGCGCGGCCAGGACTCGCCCGGGTCCTGGTCTCGTACGAAGGCGACCCAGGCCCGGTGCATCGCGTCGGCCAGGGCGCGGGGCGGGGTCTCTCCGGTCGACGCGGTGACGGCTTCGGCGTCCAGGAGGTCGAAGCCGTACGGCAGGTCCAGGCAGTGGAAGGCCAGTTTGTTGACGGGTGACTCCCACACGAACTCGTAGAGCCAGGTGGGTCGTTCACGCGCGGCGCGGGCGTCGGCGACCGCCAGGTTCGGTGCGCGGAAGGTGACGTCGGTCAGGGCCTGGCCGAACAGGGCGTCCGGGCCGGCCGGCGCGTACGCCGTGGTGAAGGCGTCCATCCGGTCCTCGGCAAGGCCCAGCGCGCCGAGGAGGAACGGCATGGGCGGGGCGTCGGGGCCCGGGGCGGGGGCGGCGTTGAACTCGTGGGCGGTGAAGCCCAGCATGAGCGGGATGTCGGCGCCCGCGTCGCCGGTCGTCAGCGCGTCGAGGACCGGCTCGGGGATCAGTTCGCCGTCGGCGAAGGGGCCCAGGGTGAGCAGCGGCGGCAGGCCCTCGCGGTCCGGGCCCGCCGCGCCCAGTCGTTCCTGGAGGTCGAGGAGTTCGTCGTCGGCCAGGTCTCGGAGAGCGGCGGCGGTGGCGGGGACGCCGGTACGGGCCGTGAACAGCCGGGAGGCGGTGCGGGCGACCTCGGGGCCGTCGGGGCGCATGACGGCGCCGGAGACGGAGAGCGCGCCGCGGAACAGTCCTCGGGCGGCCGGGACGGCGAGGAGGGTCTGCACGGCGCCGCCGCCCGCCGACTGACCGGCGACGGTGACCTTGGCCGGGTCGCCGCCGAAGCGGGCGATGTTGTCGCGGACCCACTCGAGGGCGGCGATCCAGTCGCGGACGCCCCGGTTGTCGGGGGCGTCGTCGAGATGCAGGAAGCCCTCGATGCCGAGCCGGTAACCGAGGGAGACCAGGACGACACCGTCCCGATTGAAGGCAGATCCGTCGTACCACGGGCTGGCCGCCGACCCCGCCACGTAACCGCCGCCGTGGATCCAGACGAGGACCGGGAGGCCGGCCTCGGGGTCGGTGGCGGGTGTGAAGACGTTGAGGTTGAGGACCCCGGCGCCCGGGACGGAGGGCTCGGGGATCGTGGTCACCTCGGCGAAGGGACGGCGCTGGGCGGTCGGCCCGTACGCGGTGGCGTCCAGGGGCTCGTTCCACGGCTCCGGTGGTACGGGCGCCGCGAAACGGAGGTCGCCGACGGGCGGCTGCGCGTAGGGGATGCCGAGGAAGCGCAGGCTCCCGTCGGACCGGCGCTCGCCGCGGACGGGGCCGCGGGTGGTGGTGACGGTGGTGACGGTCATAGGAGCAGCGTCCGACCGAAGATCAGCCGCGTCAACGCCTGGAACCGAAAGGTGACACGTGTCACTTACGCGTGTCAGTGAAGGGGCGTGCCTGGAGTCGGGTCGAGTGGGGTACGGGTTCTCCCGACGGGGAGGAGTGCGGGTGGCGGGGCTGCACGCGGAGACGGTGGTGGGGCTCGTGGTCGTGGCCGCCGGGGCGGGTCTCATGGCGGTGGGCGCTGCCCGCAAGGGGCGCGCGGTGCGGCCACTGGCGCCCGCGCGGGCGTGGGCCGCCGGCCGGCGGGACGAGTGGCGGGTGCTGCGGCGTGCCGCGGGCCTGGCGATCGCGTCCGCGCGGTACGCGGCCGGCGCGGGAGAACCGGCGATCGTCACGGTCGAGGACGTTCTGCGCCTGGCCGACGAACACTTCGCCCTGCCGAACGTGGCCCCCCACCTGGCGGCGGCCGCCCTACGCCACGAGTACGAACGCGGCGCGTGCGCCCGGGACTGCGTGACGGACGCGTACGGCTGACGGGCTCCGGCGTCGCGGGTCCCCGACGGACCGGCCCCGGCGGCGCGGCCCCGGCGGGCACGGCCTCGGCCGGCACGGAGCACGGCGGCCGCTGGGGCGCGCCGGCGACAGCCCCACCACAGGCGGGTCAGCTGCGGCTGATTGGCCCCGGCGGCGCGGGTCCCCGGCGGCCGCCCTGCGCCACGAGTACGAACGCGGCGCGTGCGCCGGGACTGCGTGACGGACGCGTACGACTGACCGGCTTCGGATGTCCGGCGGCGGCCCACCCGCTCCGGCTGACCGGCTTGGCGGCGGGGAGCACGGCGGCCGGTGGAGGCGGCGGCGGCCGGTCAGCCGCGGCTGAAGGGCCTCGGCGGACCGGGCCGGGGGCACGGCCCCGGCGGGCGCGGAGCACCGCGGCCGGTGGGGGCCGTGGCGGCGACCGCCTGACTCGCCTCCGGCTGGCAGGCTTCGGGGGCGCGGCCGTCAGGCGGCCCCTGCGGCGTGACAGCGACAGCCCCCACCACAGGCCGGTCAGCCGCGGTTGACCTCGGCGGACCGGCCCCGGCGGCGCGGACGCGGAGCACGGCGGCCGGGTGGGGCGCGGCGGTCGACCGCCTGCCCCGCCTCGGCGGGCCGGCCCCAGCGGACCGGCCCCAGCGTGCGCGGCCTTGGCCGGCGCGGGCGCGGAGCACGGCGGCGCGGGCGCGGAGCGCGGCGGCCGGGTGGGGGCGCGGCGGCGGCCGGCTGACTCGGCTCGGCTCGGCTCGCTGACCGGCTTCGGCGGCGCCGCCCCTGCGCGGAGCGCCGTGGCCCGGGGGGCGTAGCAGCGACTGCCCTACCGCAGGCCAGGGTTACCGGCGCTGCTCCGGGACGGGGGTCGCCTGGTGGTAGTACAGGCGCCAGGTGCCGTCGGTGTGGTGCCGCCAGAGGGAGCTGCGTCGGGCGTGGCGGCCGTCGATGTGGGTCTCGTACGTCAGGTGGACAAGCCCCGGGGCCAGGACCGTGCCGGTCATCGCCGAGGGTTCGTAGCGCGGGCCGTCCTCCGAGCCGCCCGACAGCGCGGGCAGCGCGGCGAGCATCTCCTCGTACGTCCAGCGGCGCCCCGACGCCCCGACCTCCACGAACTCGGGGTCGAGGAGTTGACGGGAGAGCGTACGGGAGGAGCGCACCGAGGGCTCCATCAGGCGGAGTTCCGCCGCGATCGCCTGGGCGACGTCACCCTGATCCGTCTTCCCGTTCACAGCGCGATCCAGTAGCGGCGCTTGCGGCCGATTTCCGTGTCGCGCGTGTCCTCCAGGATCCCGCCGTTGCGCTCGATCGTGCGGGCGGAGGCGACGTTGTCCTCGTCGCAGGTCACCAGGACCCGGTCCAGGCCGAGGGCGCGGGCCTCGGGGAGGACCGCGCCCAGCGCCCAGGTGGCGAGGCCGCGGCGGCGGGCGGAGGGCCGGATGCTGTAGCCGATGTGCCCGCCGGCGCGCAGCAGGATGTCGTTGAGCTCATGGCGCAGATCGATCGCGCCGACGTACACCCCGTCCTCGACGATCCACCAGTGCGTGGCGTGCACCCGGCCCTCCGCCAACGGCCTTGTCCGGTCGGCCTGTTCCCGCAGACGCCCGACCCAAGCGGCGAAGACCTCGGGAATCGCGAGGGCCTCCTCCTCCGCCAGCCTCATCCCCGCACCGGACTGGTGGGCGCCGGGGCTCCACTCGGCGTGCGCGTCGAGCCAGGAGCGATGAAGTCGGGCTGTGGGGGCGATCAGTTCGGGCATGCGCGCGACGATAACAGGCCAACGCCCCTGGTGATCCGGGCCTTTCGGCGCCCGGTGATGCCCCCGCCGCCGTCAGCGCTCCGTGGGTACGGCGTAGTCGCCGAAACCCTGCCAGTCCACGATCACGCAGGGTTCGTCGCCGAGGACCCAGGCGTCGTGCCCCGGACTGACGGACATGAAGTCGCCGGGGCCGAACTCGGCCGACTCCCCGTCGTTCATGACGACCTTCATCCGGCCGCTGACGACGTACCCGACATGGGCGGCCTCACAGCTCTCCGTCCCGGCGATGGGCTTGATGTGCTTGGACCACTGCCAGCCCGGCTCGAACACAGCGCGGCCGACCGCGCCGCGGTCCGCGTTGATGACGTCCAGCCTGCCCTTGCCGTCCTCGAAGGGGCGGGTCTCATCTGCGGAGTCGAAGCTCCGGGACACAATTCCGGTCATGGTCGTCCGCCTCCAGGCGGTGGGACGATCGAACCCCCGAGTCCTCCTCCAGGTTACGCAGGTTGCGCCGGAGGGGCCGCCCGGGCCCCGGCACCATCGCGTTGCCCGCCCCGATGACCAGCGGTTAGCGTGGCCTCATGACTGCCGGGTCGGTCAGGGGCCGCGAGCCGTGGGCCGTGGGCCGTGAGCGAGTGAGACACCCGGCCCTGGCGTGACCGCCGTCGGGCGGCCGCGAGGCCCGCCTTGGTCGTCTTCCGCGCGTGCGCACGCGAATTCGCGCCGTACGCGCTCGAAAGAGGAAGCAGGAAGACACCCACGCAGCCTTCGAGAGGACCCCACGTGGCCATCGAACTCAATCACACCATCGTCTACGCCCGCGACAAGCGGAGCTCCGCGGAGTTCCTCGCCGAGGTGCTCGGCCTGGAGGTCGGCGCGCCGTTCGGCCCGTTCCTGCCGGTGGAGACCGGCAACGGCGTCACCCTCGACTTCTACGAGTCGGCCGACGAGCCGTTCACCCCTCAGCACTACGCGTTCCTCGTCCCCGACGAGGAGTTCGACACGATGATCGCGCGGCTGGAGCGCATGCGGGTCACGTACTACGCGGACCCGCACCACACCGAGCCGGGACAGGTCAACCATCTGTTCGGCGGCCGCGGCGCCTACTTCGACGACCCCGACGGCCACAATATGGAGATCATCACCCGCCCGTACAGTCGCGGCTGACCAGGGGCGGCGGCGCGCATATGGATACAGCGGATCGCGTGACTTTTCAGAGAATGTTCATTCAGTGATCACTTCTTTGGTGGTTCTGTTCAACCCACCCGCCCCATTTCTGTGCGGATCCCTTACCGGACAGACCTACACATAAAGGCCAGATAAGCGCACAATGAAACCGCGGCATCACGCCGCAACGCGACAGACGTGCAAGACGCCAGAAGGAGGCGAGTCGTATGTCTGACGTCTCTCACCGTCCTGGTGATATCCGGGGACACCCCGACGCGACGGAAATGCGGGAACGTTACTCCCAAATCCTCCAGACCCGTGGCGTCGCCGCGGTCGAGGAACTGGTCATCCTGGCCGGCGTCTGGGCCGCCATCTCCGCCTACACGGTTCACTTCGCGGCCGTCCACCCGGACCTCACCCTCAGCAACCTGATCGTCGGCATCGGTCTCGCCGCTCTCGGAGTCTGTATGTCGATGGCCCCGGAACGGACGCAGGATCTGAACTTCGTCGCCCTGGCGGGTGGCGTGTGGCTGATCATCTCCCCGTGGGTTGTCGCCACGAGCGCAGACACCGGAGCGATCGTCAGCAACGTCATCACCGGCGCATGCGTCTGCCTCTTCGCCCTCACGGCAGGCGGACTCCTCATGAGCAAGTCGAGGAGAACGGGATAAAGCTCTGATCCTCTCCCAGAAACGGCGTCGTATCCCCGGGCCGGGATACGGCGCCGTTGCCGTCGTGCCGCGTACGCAAATCCAGACACACCAGCCCCCAACGTCCCGCGCCAGGTAACGAATTGACCCTCGGCGTTTCGGCCACATAAGTTCTGCGTAAGCTTGCTCCACAGGGACAGGCTCCCGCTCGCATTTCCCAGTCCTTGGGGGGACTAAGTGAACTGGTACCTCGACGTTCTCAAGAAGTACGCGGTATTCACCGGCCGTGCGCGCCGCCAGGAATACTGGATGTTCGTGCTGTTCAACATCATCGCGTCCGTCGTCCTGGTGGTCATCGACTTCGCCATCAGCACGTACCCGCTGCTCATCGCCGTCTACGCGCTCGCCGTGTTCCTGCCGAGCCTCGGTGTGACCGTCCGCCGTCTGCACGACACGGGCCGCTCCGGCTGGTGGATCCTGATCGACCTGGTTCCGCTCGTCGGCGGCATCATCCTGATCGTGTTCCTCGCCACCGAGGGCAGCCAGACCGACAACGCGTACGGCCCGAATCCTAAGCTCGCGCCCGCGTACTGAGCTCCACGCCGACGAAGCCCCCGGAAGGTTCCTTCCGGGGGCTTCGCGCATGTCGGACGCCGTACGCCCAGTGACGGTTCGTAGCATTCGACGGTCCCGCCTTGTGCACGATGGCGCACGACCCGCCTCCTCCCCCGCCCCTAGCCTCGCCGCAACGGCGCGAAGAACGAACGTACGAGGGGCGGTACCGGTGAACTGGCTCATCCACGACTACCGCGAGAGCGATCTCGCCGCAGTGGTCCACCTGATCGACACCACGGCCGAGCTCGGACAGGAGTCCGTGTTCTCACTGGCCGAGTGCATCAGCGCCCTGACCTCCCGCCAGCCGGCCGTCGTCGCCGTCCACCAGGGCGTCCCCATCGGGGCCGCGCTCGCCTGTGTCTCGGGCGAACGGGCCTGGGTGATGCGGATCGCGATCTCCTCGGCCTGGCGTGGCCGGGGGCTCGCGAGCGCGCTCCTGGTCGAGTTGGAGCGGCGTCTGGTCGCGGCGCGGGTCGGGCGGATCGCGTACGTCCTGCCCGAGGAGGACCTGCTCGGCGAGGGGCTGCTCAACGCCGGGTACACCCGTCAGCCCGCCGTCGCCTACTTCGAGAAGGTCGAGCCGCTGCACGGCCCCGCCGCCAATCTCCTCGACGACCTCGGCGGACGGCTGCTGCCGGGCGATCTGTGGGCCAAGGTCGCCGGCATGGAGCGCGAGAAGGACCTGATCGAACGGCGGGTCGTCCTTCCGCTCGCCGAGCCGGAGCGCGCGGCCCGGCACGGTGTGCGGCCACCGCGCGCGGTGGGCCTGTTCGGTCCCCCGGGCACCGGCAAGACGACGTTCGCACGCGGCATCGCGTCCCGGCTCGGCTGGCCGTTCGTGGAGATCCTGCCGTCCCGGCTCGCCGACGAGGGCAACCTGGCGGCGGCGCTGCGCTCCGCGTTCGCCCGGATCGCGGAGCTGGAGCGGGTCCTCGTCTTCATCGACGAGGTCGAGGAGATCGCCCCGGTCCGCCAGGAGCCCGCGCAGCCCGGCGGGATGCACGGGGTCACCAACGAACTCCTCAAGCTCATCCCGGGTTTCCGCGAGCGGGACGAGCGACTGCTCGTCTGCGCGACGAACTCGATCCGCTCCCTCGACCCGGCGTTCCTGCGCCCGGGACGCTTCGACTACCTGATCCCGATCGGTACGCCGGACAAGGCGGCGCGCGCAGCGATCTGGGCGCGCTACACCGAAGGCCGGCCCGACGTGGACATCGACGAACTGGTGGCGGCGAGCGACCTGTTCACGCCCGCCGACATCGAGCACGCCGCGCGGATCGCCGCCCAGAACTCCTTCGAGCGCGATCTGGTCGCCGTCGGCGGCCGGACGGCGCCCGACGAGCGGCTGCCGGGCGCGACCACGGCCGACTATCTGGAGGCGATCGGCCAGTGCAGGCCGACCGTGACGCCGGAGATGATCACGCAGTTCGAGTCGGACATCACGACGCACGCCCGGTTCTGACGGGGCGCCTCCGCCGCGCCCGCGCGGTGGTCGGGACGCTCTGTCAGTGGTGATGCCTATCGTGGTCGTGGATGCTCCGGACGACGTTCGGGCAGCCACGACATCGGCCGACGGCAGGGGGACCTTCGATGGAGCGGTACGAGGGGCTGGAGCTCATGACGGTCACCGAGACCGCGGAGCTGGAGGCATGGCTGGAAACGCACCACGCCGACACGCCCGGGGTCTGGCTGAAGATCGCGAAGAAGGGCAAGGGCGGCGCGTCGCTGACGATTCCCGAGATCCTCGACTGCATGCTCTGCTTCGGCTGGATCGACGGGCAGCGCAAGGGCGGGGACGGGGCGTACTACTTCCAGAAGTACACGCCGCGGCGGTCGCGCAGCCTCTGGTCGCAGGTGAACGTCCGCAAGGTCGAGGCGCTCACGGCGGCGGGGCGGATGCGCGAGGCGGGGCTCGCCGAGGTGCGGGCCGCGCAGGCGGACGGCCGGTGGGAGGCCGCGTACCCGTCGCAGGCGGAGGCGACCGTACCGGACGACCTCGCGGCGGCGCTCGCGGCCGACGAGCGGGCGCGGGTCTTCTACGAGGGGCTCGGGAAGACCGATCAGTATCTGGTGATCATGCGGCTGTGGCAGGCCCGTACGCCGAAGGGCCGGGCGGAGCGGCTGGCGCGCACGGTGGCGAAGCTGGCGGCGGGCGAGAAGGTCCGGTGACAGGGCCTGCGGTCGGCGTCAGCGGCGGCGCCGGTAGAGGACCTGGTGGGCGTCGTACTCGACGATGGAGGCGACGTGGGTCATGCCGACGGATTCGAGGAGGCGCCGGGACCGGCGGTTCGCCTCCTGGGTGAGCGCGACCACGCTGGGTGTGCGGCGGAGCGTGGCGTCCAGGACGGCGGCGACGGCCTCGCGCGCGTAGCCGTGCCCCCAGTGCTCGGGCAGGAACTGGTACGAGACCTCCGTCTCCCCGTCCCGCGCCCCGGGCTCCACCGTCACGAGCCCGAGCAGCGCCCCGTCGGCCGCCCGCACCACAGCGTGCACGCCGGGCGCCCCGACGACCCTCCGCTGCCGGATCCGTACCACCTGATCGGTGACCGGCCCACCCAGGTGGCGCCGCACCTCCGGGTCGGTCCACAGCCGGGTGACGGCCGGCACGTCGGCGGCCCGCACGGGGCGCAGCAGCAGCCGCTCGGTGGTGAGGGCGCCGGCCGACGCGGCGGAGGATGAGGCGCGCATACGTACGATCATGTCAGCCCGCCCCTGTTCTGGCGCTCGGGGCGGGGCCGGCGGCCGTAACGGTCTCCCGGGGGGCCGCGCAATCGCCGCCACGACGCGAACGCGCCCTTCTGACCGGGGCGTTGGTCCGGTCGCCCTAGGCCAGCGGGCCTACACCCTCGCGCGGGACCTCCCCGACCATGGTCCGATGCGGCACCCGGCGGGGCGCGCCTAGCGTCGTGGCCATGCGAATCGGAATTCTCGGTACGGGAAATGTCGGACGGGCGCTCGCGGCGGGCTGGGCCCGCGCGGGCCATGACATCGTCCTCGGGTCGCGGCGGCCCGAGGACACGGAACTCCTCACGGAACTCAAGGAGCTGCTGGACGCGGGGGTGCGGGTCGTCGATCCGGCCGCGGCCGCCGCACACGCGGAGGTCGTCGTGAACGCGACGCCGGGGACAGCGTCGGTGGCGCACCTCGAGTCGATCGGTGCGCCGGCTCTGGCGGGGAAGGTCCTGCTGGACGTCGCCGTCGGCTTCCTGGAGGACGAGACGCTCTCGCACCCCGTGGTGAGCCTCGGGGAGGAGATCCAGCGGGCGTTCCCGCGGACACCCGTCGTCAAGACGCTCTGCACCATCGACCGGGGGGTGATGGTCGCTCCGGAGTCGCTGGAGGGACCGAGCACGATCTTCCTCTCCGGTGACGACGCCGACGCCAAGCGGACGGTCAGCGGGCTGCTGGCCGATCTGGGCTGGCCCCAGGGCTCGTTGCTCGACCTCGGGGGCATCGAGACCGCGCGCGGGCAGGAGCACTTCGCCCTGCTCTTCCTCGGCATCGCCCTGGCGACCAAGTCGTTCGGCTTCGGCATCCGGGTGGTGCCGCCCGCGGCGGCCTGACGGGTGGGGACCGGCCCTTGAACTCCGTCCGATGATCAACCCATCCTGGCCTGGAGCGCGGCGAGGGCGCCGGCCTTGCGGCCCGGGACGCGGCGGCGCAGCGCGACGAGGGCGGTGCCGAGCTCGCGGGCGCGGGCCTGGTCGGCGATCCGCTCCCACTGGTGATGGGCACGGTCCACGGCGCCTTCGACGTCGGGGTCCTGGGGCCCCTGGCGCAGACCGAGCCGGGCCTGGGCCACGCTGATCCACAACTCGCAGCTGCGGGCGGGCTCTCCGGCCAGCCGGGCGAGGTCGGCGCGCACCTCCATCCAGTGCACGGCCTCCGGTGACCGCGGCCCGTACCGCCGCAGCGCCTCCTGCTCCCAGGCCACGGCGACCGCCACGGCCTCCCCGTGCCGGCCGGCCTGCGCGGCGGCCAGGATGGCGGGGTGCGGGTCGGGGGCGTGACCGCCCGTAGGGGGCGGCGCGGGCACGGGCGCCGCGCCCGGGGCGTCCGGATGCCCGGGAGCGCCGGCTCCGCCCGGAACGGCGGCGAAGCCATGCCCGTGACCGTGTCCCGGCTGGGGCACGGGAACCGCCACAGGCGCGGGCGTTGCTGGAGCTGGAGCTGGAGCGAACGGCCGCGCAGCAGCTCCGGCCGAGCCGGGCACGACGGACGCCGATCCGGAACCCGGTGCAGCCGGTGCAGCCGCGTAGGTTGCCACGCCGACCGGCGCCACCGGCCCCACGCCCGGTGGGCCCTGCAGCCCCGGCGCCGTCGTCTCCGGGGTCAGGTACAGCGCCGGGCCCGGGCCCATCCGGAACGCCGCGTCGGCGTGCAGGTCGGTGAGTGGTGGGCGGGCCCCCGTGCGCCACACCGTGGCGAAGTGGCGGAGGTAGTCCGGGTTCGTCGGGGCGCCACGTCGCGCGGCGGGGGCGACACGCCCGTACAGTCGCACGCCCGGGCCCAGCGAGAGGAGGCCCGGGGTGGAGCCAAGGCGCGACCAGAGCTCCGTTTCGGCCACCAGGTCCGCCACCACCGTCGTCGAACCCGCCCGCCGCACCGCGAGTTCGGCCGCGAGCCAGTGCCACGGCAGCCCCGTGTACCGCAGTGTCGTCGCCGTGCTGCGCGCCAGTGCCAGGTGCGGCAGGTGCTGACGACGGTCCGCCTGGAGCTGGCCCACGAGGTACACCGCCAGCGGACCCGGCGTGGCCGCCGCCGCCCGCAGCCGCGTCAGGACGGCCTGCGGGTCGAGGGGGTCGGCCATTTCGACGACCGTCGCCACCGGCGTGCCGGTCAGCGCGCCGGGGGGCACCGCCGCGAGCGCGGGCAGCACGGACGCCGCGTCCACCGCCCGGCCCCGTCCCGCGGGCGCCGCCGCCAGCAGCACCGCCGTCCCCACCGTGTCCACGCTGTCGTTCACCACACCAGCACCGTAACGTTCCCACCGCCCCCTCCCGTTACCACCCTGATGGCCGATAATCGGCGGGCCTTTGGCATATGTCAGAAGCACCACCGTATCGAGTGTTGCCAAATCCCTTACGGGCTGTCTCCGCCTGTGCAACAGTCGTATCCGGGCCTCGTTCCACCGCTCGCCCGCGTCGCGCCTGTATCGGAGTACGACATGCCGTCCCCTCTCTACGCGGACCGTCCAGCCCAGCCGCCGGAGCCCGGCACCGTGGACGCGCTGATCTCGCGGACCCGTCGTCTGCGCGTTGACGTGGACGCCGTGCGCCGGGACGCCGTCATGGACGAGGACGATCCGAAGAACCGCTGGCAGCGCGCCCTCTGCGACCTCGCCGTGCATCAACTCGACGATCTCGGCGCGCATTTGGGCCAGCTCAAGGCTGGCGTCCCGGACGAACTCCCGGTCACCCCCGCTGCCGACCTCCTCGAGATCGAGGTCGAAGCGGCGTCCGACCCGGGTGCCGCCTACGGCGTACCGGCCCCCCGCACCGGATCCCTTCTCAGCCGCGTCGGCAGCGCCGAGTGGAATCTGCTCACCGACGAGGTCAGCTGGTCCGAGGAGCTGTACCAGATCTTCGGCCGGAGTCCCGAGAGCGGCCCGATGTCGCTGGACGAGCTGCCGTCGATGGTCTTCGCCGAGGATCAGCCCGTGCTCCAGGCGATGGTGACGGACTGTCTGATCGACGGGAAGCCGATCGACGGCGAGTTCCGGATCGTCCGCACCGACGGCCGCGTCCGCACGCTCCACATGATGGGCGAGCCGGTCCTCGACTCCGACGGCTGCACGGCCTCCATGTGGGCCGTCCTGCGCGATGTCAGCGAGCTGCGCCGCAGCGAGCGCGCGGTCCGCGAATCCCGGGACAGCCTCCAGCGCCGCCGCCACATCGAGCGCACCGAGCGCCGGGTCGCCGTCGAGCTCCAGGAGGCCGTGCTGCCTCCGTGGCGCGGCTCGTTGAGCTTCGCGCACGGCGGCCCCGGCGCCCCGCTCGACGTGGCGGGGCACTATCTGCCCGCCGCCTCGACCGGGCTGATCGGCGGCGACTGGTACGACGCGCTGGCGCTCCCCGACGGCGACGCGCTCCTGACCGTCGGCGACCTCACCGGACACGGGGTCTCCGCGACGTCCTCCATGGCGATGCTCCTGGGCGCGCTGCGCGGGATGGCCGTGGCCGGAATTCGCCCCGGGGCCCTGATGGGCCATCTCAACCAGCTGCTCGAGACCTCGGTGCAGCCGGCGCTCGGCAGCGCGATGTGCTGCCGCTACGAGCCGGTCAGCCAGACCGTCACCTGGGCGCAGGCGGGACACCCCGCCCCGCTGCTCTTCCGCGACGGGACGGGGCGCGCCCTGAAACGGCCGGACGGTGTGCTCCTGGGAGCGACGACCGGGGCCGCGTACGGGGAGGCCCGGATCCGGCTGCTCCCCGGCGATCTGCTGATGCTGCACACGGACGGGCTGACCCGCCGCAGCGGCCTGGACGATACGGGTACGCAGCGGCTGCTCGCTCTGGCGCCGCGGCTGGCCGGGGCGCGGGACGCGCAGGACTGCGTACGGACGGTGGTGGAGGAGTTCGGTGAGGCGCCGCGCGAGGACGACGCCTGCGTGATGGTGGTCCGCGTCGGCCACTAGGCGATAGACGACAGGCGACACGAAGGACTCAGCGGCATCCGAAGGGCATACCGGCACGCGCCGGTGTGCCCTTTCCAGTACCTACAGGCCCGGACCCGCCCTCAGATCCTGCCGGTCCTGGGCCGCTTCGCCGCGGGCTTGGGCAGCGCGAGCGCGAGCTCCTCGCGCAGGTCCTCGATCTTGGCGTAGCCGGCGTACTGCCCGGTCAGCCGGTACATCTCACGCAGTCGGTCCCAGGTGCGGTGCGAGGACGTCTCGCCCATGGAGACCAGCGCGAGCCGGGCGTAACGGTCCGCCTGCTCCGGGTCGTCGGCGATGAAGCAGGCCGAGGCGAGGGAGATGTAGTCGAAGAGCTTCGAGCGGTTGTGGCCGCTGCGGCGCAGTTCGAGGGCCAGCTTGGCGTGGCGCTGCGCGGGGACGGCGGCGGCGGGGTCGTGTTCGGCGAGGGTGCGGTACGCGAGGGCCTGCATGCCGTGCATGTCGGCGTCGTCGAAGTTCTGCATCCAGCTCGGCGGCGGCACGTCCGACCGGTCGGAGACGAACAGGTCCTCGGCCTCGCCGAGCGTACGGCGCATGGCCTGGCCCTTGCCCATGGAGGCCTGTGCCCAGGCCTCGATGGTGTGCAGCATCGCCTGGGTGCGGGGCAGGACCTCCTCGCCGGAGCCCGACTTGGCGAGCTTCATCAGGTCGAGGGCGTCGTCGGGCCGGCCCAGGTGGACCATCTGGCGGGCGGCGCGGGACAGGGCTTCGCCGGCGCGCGGCCTGTCGCCACCCTCGCGGGCCGCGTGGGCGGCGATGACGAAGTACTTCTGGGCGGTGGGTTCCAGGCCCACGTCGTGGGACATCCAGCCCGCCAGGACGGCCAGGTTGGCGGCGACGCCCCACAGGCGCCGCTGGAGGTGGTCGGGGTGGTGGTAGGCGAGCATGCCGCCCACCTCGTTCAACTGGCCCACGACCGCCTTGCGCTGGAGTCCGCCGCCACGGGAGGCGTCCCAGGCGCGGAACACCTCCACCGAGCGCTCCAACGCCTCGATCTCCTCCGACCCGATGGGGGCGGCCTCGTAGCGGTCGAACCCAGCGGGGTCGGCGTGGAGGGGATCGGTGGCGCGTGGCAGGGTGGCGGCGCGTGCGGGGTCGGTGTGGAGCCAGTCGTGCATGGCGCTGCTGAGTGCGGAGCCGGCGGCGAGCACGGCGCCCGCGCCCACCAGGCCGCGTCGGTTGAGCATGAGGTCCATTCCCGTGAATTCGGTGAGGACCGCTGCCGTACGCTCGGGCGCCCAGGGCAGCCCGTCAGGGTTGTCGGTGTTCCTGACGTTCTGCCGTTTCCCGGCGCGCCCGTGTCGTACGAACCCGAGGTCCTCGATGGTCACGACACGGCCGAGTCGCTCGGTGAACAGTGCAGCCAGCACCCGGGGTACGGGGTCGCGCGGGGTCTCCCCCATGTCGATCCATCGCCTCACCCGTGAGGTGTCGGTGGACAGTTGCGGATGGCCCATGGCCGCCGCCTGCCGGTTGACGAGCCTCGCGAGCTCTCCCTTGGACCAGCCGGCGAGGCCGAAGAGGTCTGCCAGGCGGGTGTTGGTCTGTCCGGTCACGTCTAAGCCCCCAGGTTCTCGGCTGAGTTGACAGTAACCCCCTGTCATAGGGCTGGCGACTATTCGCCAGGCTTCGCCAGGGTGCGCCCGATGTTCCGCCACCCGCGCCCGGGTGTCAGGTAGGAACGCGCCACCCCGCCCCGGCAGCCGGCCCACATTCCCCAGGGTGCGGCCCGGAGGTCGGGCGGGGCGACGCACGTAACTCGTCGGCACACGAAGGGATCTGTCTCCCCATGTACACAGCATCGTCCTCCGTGTCCGCCCCGCCCCGGCCCCAGCACCGTTCCGTACCGGCCGGCAGCGGACCGTACCTCGCACCCGTCGCTCCGGCGGGCCGGGCGAGGCGATGGGCGGGCAGTGCCGCTCAGCCGCTCAGCGGAAGAATCGACCTGTCCGGCCCCCAGGGGGCCCAGGTGCGGATGGCGATCGCGTCCGTCCACCGGATCTGCCCGGAGTTCAACCCCGTGCAGGTGCTGCGGCGCAGCGGCCGTTCCGTACTGATCGTCGGCACGACCGGGCGGGCCACGGCGGTCGCCAAGTGTTTACTGGATCACTCCCCCGCGTGGGTCGAGCGGTTCCAGCACGAAATAGCTGCCTATCGCTCCTTCGTCCGGCACCGTCCGCCGGTACGCGCGCCCCGGCTGATCGCGGCGGACCCGGAGAACTGCACGCTGGTGATCGAGCGCATGCCGGGCCGGGCGGCGGCGCTGACGCGCCACCCCGTGGAGGCTCCGCCCCGCGCGGATCTGCGCGCGGCGCTCGGCGCGATCGCCCGGCTGAACGCCTGGCGTCCGCCGGCCGGTACCTTCGACGCCCCGCTGGACTACGCGTCGCGGATCGCCCGCTACCACGAGCTGGGTCTCTTCACCGACCGGGACAGGGACGACCTGCAGAAGCTGCTGCACGGTCTGGCGCACGCCGGTGGCCGTCAGGGCATGGGGCAGTTCTGTCACGGCGACGCCCTGCTCTCCAACATCCTCCTCTCCCCCACCGGTCCGGTCCTGGTCGACTGGGAGCACGCGGGCTGGTACCTGCCCGGCTACGACCTGGCGACGATGTGGTCGGTGCTCGGTGACGCACCGCTGGCACGTCGTCAGATCAGTCAGCTCGCGCAGCAGGCGGGGCCGGCGTCTCGGGACGCCTTCCTGGTGAACCTGATGATCGTGCTGACGCGGGAGATCCGTACGTACGAGACAGCGGTGCAGCGCACCATCAAGGAGGCTCCGCCCGCCGGTTCGGTTCCGGTCCCCTCGGGTGCGGTCTCGCCCGGTGAGGAACAGCGGCGGCTGCTGCGGCGGCTGCACGACGACTGCGCCATGGCACGGCGGGCCGTGCGCGCCGCGGTCGGCACGCGCTGAGTGCGCGCCGACCGTCCACGGGGGTGACACGCCGTGTGCCCGGTGCCGACACACCGGGCGCGCGGCGCTCTGCCATTGGCCGCAGACCCGGCCATTGGTCCACTCCACTGACGCGCCGCAGGCCCGCGTGCCGCCGTCGCGAAACTCCGTGACACAGCCCCTGACATGGGAAATCCCATGTGGCTGGGGGTGATTGACGGATCGTCGGGAAGCCGATACCCCTGTACGGGTCGGCCCCGCACGCCCCCTCATCACCCCTGGTTCCTGGAGGCTGCCTTGCACCGTTCCGTGTCGCGCAGACGGGTTCCCCGCACGGTGGGCGCCGTGGCGTCCGCCGCCCTGCTCCTCCCGCTTCTGTCGGCTGCTCCGCCGGCCACGGCCGGTCCCCTGGAAGCCGGTTCGCTGCAGCGGCAGTTCGCGGCGGCCGCCGAGCGGCAGGGCGTACCGCAGAGCGTGCTGCTCGCGGTGTCGTACCTCCAGTCGCGGTGGGACGCGCACGGTGGGGCCCCGAGTGTGACCGGGGGCTACGGCCCGATGCACCTCACGGACGCGGTGACCGCGCTGGCCGAGGCCCCGCACCACTCGCACGGCGAGGAGGACGCCCGGGGCGACGACTCGCGCGCGCCGCGCCACGGGGCAGAGGTCGCGACCCCGCTGCCCACGGCGGCCGAGCTGCCGGACCGGCTCAGGACGCTGGACCGGGCCGCCGCGCTGACCGGGATTCCGGCGGAGCGGCTGCGGACCGGCACGGCGGCGAACATCGAGGGCGGGGCGGCGCTGCTTGCCGCCGCGCAGCGCGAGTCGGGCCGGCCGCCGAGCGCCGACCCGGCCGACTGGTTCGGCGCGGTGGCGCGGTACTCCGGCGCCGACGACGCGGCGACCGCGACGACGTACGCGAACGACGTGTTCGACGTGATCCGCACGGGTGTGTCCCGTACGACCGACAGCGGGCAGGTGGTGACGCTCGCGGCCGACGCGGACCTCGTGCCCGAGACGGCGCAGGTGGAGTCGCTCGGGCTGCGCTCGGCGGACGCGGCGCGGACCGAGTGCCCGCAGACGGTGGCGTGCGAGTGGATCCCGGCGCCGTACGAGGCGTTCGGGGACGGGGACTACGGCAACCACGACAAGGGGAACCGGCCGGAGTCCCAGTCGATCGAGTACATCATCGTCCATGACACCGAGGCGACCTGGGACGTCACGCTCAAGCTCGTGCAGGATCCGACGTATGTGTCGTGGCAGTACTCGCTGCGCTCCTCCGACGGGCACATCGCGCAGCATCTGCCGCTCAAGGACGTCGGCTGGCACGCGGGCAACTGGTTCGTGAACGCCAAGTCGGTGGGCCTGGAGCACGAGGGCTTCCTGACGGCTCCGGACTCCTGGTACACGGAGGCGATGTACCGGACGTCGGCGCGGCTGGTGCGGTATCTGGCGCAGCGGTACGACATTCCGCTGGACCGGCAGCACATCCTCGGGCACGACAATGTGCCAGGCCCGGTCACCTCGACGATCCGCGGGATGCACACCGACCCCGGCCCGTACTGGGACTGGGCGCACTACTTCCAGCTGCTCGGCCGACCGTTCACGCCGAGCGCGGGTCCGGACGCGGGAGTGGTGACGATCCGCCCGGAGTACGGCGCGCACCAGCCGCTCTACACCGGCTGTACGAAGGCGGGAGAGGCGTGCGCCCCGCACGGCAGCGGCGCCGTCCGGCTGCACACGGCGCCGAGCGCGGACGCCCCGCTGGTCAAGGACATCGGTCTGAGGCCCGGCGGCCAGGACTCGACGACCGGGGTCAACGACACCGGGGCGCGGGCCTCGACGGGCCAGCAGTACGCGGTGGCCGAGCGGCAGGGGGACTGGACGGCGATCTGGTACCTGGGGCAGAAGGCCTGGTTCCACAACCCGAAGGACCAGCGGACGGCGGTGAACTCCCGGGGCCTGGTGCTGACTCCGAGGGAGGGCCTGACGGAGGTCCCGGTGTACGGGCGCGCCTATCCGGAGGCCTCGGCGTATCCGGCCGGTGTGCCGGTCCAGTCGGTGTCGCCGCTGCCGTACAAGCTGCTCGCGGGCCAGTCGTACGTGGTGGGCGGCCGCACCCCTGGCGAGTACTACTTCGCGCCCGTGTTCGACCCCACGGGGCATCGGGTGGTGCGCGGCCAGGAGGAGCACTACGAGATCCAGTTCGGCCATCGGGTCGCCTTTGTGAAGGCCGCCGACGTGCGGGTTTCCGGCGCCTGAGCCGAATCCGGCCACGGCGTGAGGGGTGTCGCCGAGCGAGGGGCTCGACGGCACCCCGTCGCCGTTCATATGACTAACTCCGGTGTCGCGTGATCCGTAGGGGCGAGGGGTAAGGCTCGGCCGGTCACTGCCCACGCTCACCGAAAGGCCCCGCACGCATGGCTCAGCCCTTCGTTCTGCCGGATTTCTATGTCCCGTATCCGGCGCGGCTCAACCCCCAGGTGGAGACCGCCCGCACGCACACCCGGGAGTGGGCGCGGGCGATGGGGATGCTGGAGGGCTCCGGTGTCTGGGAGGAGCACGACCTCGAGTCCCACGACTACGCGCTGCTCTGCTCGTACACGCACCCCGACTGCGACGCCGAGGCGCTCTCGCTGGTCACCGATTGGTACACCTGGGTGTTCTTCTTCGACGACCACTTCGTGGAGGTCTTCAAGCGCACCCGTGACCGGCCCGGCGGCAAGGCGTATCTGGACCGGCTGCCGCTGTTCATGCCGAGGGACCTGTCCGCCCCCGTGCCCGAGCCGACCAACCCGGTGGAGGCCGGCCTCGCGGACCTGTGGCGGCGCACGGTGCCGTCCATGTCTGCCGCCTGGAGGGAACGGTTCGCCGCGGCGACGGAGGCGCTGATGTACGAGTCGCTGTGGGAGCTCGACAACATCAACGAGGGGCGGATCGCCAACCCCGTCGAGTACATCGAGATGCGCCGCAAGGTGGGTGGCGCACCTTGGTCGGCGGGGCTCGTCGAGTACGCGGCGGGCGCCGAGATCCCTCAACAGGTCGCGCACTCCCGGCCGTTGCTCGTGCTGCGCGATACGTTCGCCGACGCCGTGCATCTGCGCAACGACCTCTTCTCGTACCAGCGGGAGGTCGAGGACGAGGGCGAGAACAGCAACGGAGTCCTCGTCCTGGAGACGTTCCTCGGCTGTACGACGCAGGAGGCGGCCGAGGCCGTCAACGACCTGCTGACCTCCCGGCTCCAGCAGTTCGAGAACACGGCGCTCACCGAAGTCCCGGGCCTCTGCCTGGAGAAGGGGCTGAGTCCCGAGGAGTGCGCCGCGATCGCGGCGTACGCGAAGGGCCTGCAGGACTGGCAGTCGGGCGGCCACGAGTGGCACCTGCGGTCCAGCCGTTACATGAACGAGGGCCTGGACACCGGGCCTTCGCGGCTCGACGGGGTGCTCGGCACCTCGGCTCTCGACATCCGGAGCCTCTTCGGACGGTCGGCCTCCTCGCGCCTGCGGACGCTCACCCACGTGCCGCACCAGCAGGTGGGGCCCTCGCTGCTGCCCGACATCGATCTGCCGTACCCGCTGTCGCTCAGCCCGCACCACCAGGAGGCGAAGCGGCGCTCCGTCGACTGGGCGGAACGGATGGGGCTTCTCGACGACATCTGGGACCGTCCGACGGCGGAGGGCTTCGATCTCGCGCTCTGCTCGGCGGGCCTCGACCCGGACGCCACCGTGGAGGAGCTGGAGCTCAGCGCCGAATGGCTGACCTGGGGCACGTACGGCGACGACTACTATCCGCTCGTCTTCGGCCGGCCGCGCGATCTGCTCGGCGCCAAGGAATGCACCGAGCGGCTCAAGTCCTGTATGACAGTGGACGATCCGGCGGCGGGAGCAACACGCGCGGTGAGTCCGATGGAGCGTTCGCTCGCCGATCTGTGGGCCCGCACCACGGCCCCGATGGGGCCGGCGGCCAGGGAACAGCTGCGTAGCGCGCTCGATGCGATGCTGGACAGCTGGATGTGGGAGCTGCACAACCAGGCGCAGCACCGGGTGCCCGACCCGGTGGACTACATCGAGATGCGCCGCAAGACCTTCGGCTCCGATCTGACGATGCAGCTGTGCCGACTGCGGCACGCCGCCGGGCTGCCCCCGGAGATCTTCCGCTCGGGAACGGTCCAGAGCCTGGAGAACTCGGCCTCGGACTACGCGGCCCTCCTCAACGACCTGTTCTCGTACCAGAAGGAGATCGAGGTCGAGGGCGAGGTGCACAACGGCGTCCTGGTCCTGCAGACGTTCTTCGACTGCGACTATCCGACGGCTGTGGCGATGGTCGACGACCTGATGCGCGGTCGGCTGCGCCAGTTCGAGCATGTGAAGAAGCACGAACTGCCCAGGCTGTTCGAGGACTTCGGCCTGGGCGCGGCCGGGCGGCGCGCCTTCGCGGCGTATGTACGGGAGTTGGAGGACTGGCTCGCCGGAATCCTCAACTGGCATCGCAAGGTGCGGCGTTACGGTGCCGAGGACGTCCACACGGGCAGTGGTACGGCACTGCTCCGCCGGGGACCGACCGGCATCGGCACGTCGGCGGCGCGGGTGGCGACCTTGTTCGCGCCGTAATGTGCCTGCGCGCGGCCGCTCTCAGACGGGGCGGCCGCGCAGCTGGTCGAGTTCGCGGCGCTCGCGCTTGGTGGGGCGGCCCGCGCCGCGGTCGCGGACGGCGGCCAGGGCCACGTGCTCGCGCGGAGGCGGCGGCGGGCTGTTGTCGACGTACGCCTCTGCGGCGACGGGCGGGCCGACGCGCTTGGTGAGGAGCTGCTTGACCTCGACGATCCGCTCCCGGCCGCCGTGGAAGAGGCGTACCTCGTCGCCGGGCTTCACAGGCTGGGCGGGCTTGGCGCGCTCACCGTTCACCTTGACGTGTCCGGCCCGGCAGGCGGCGGCCGCCTGCGAGCGGGTCTTGGTGAGGCGGACCGCCCAGATCCAGCTGTCGACGCGTGCGCTCATCGGCCCCCGCTCCCTCGTCAGCCCTGCTGGAACAGCTCGGCGGGCAGCGGCTTGAGCAGCGCGTACAGGTCGTCGGTGATGGGCCGGTCCCAACTGGCGATCGTCACCAGGACGTTGTCGCTGCGGTCGAACTGCACGCAGGCGATACGGCTCTCGGAGAGTTTGAGCCGGCGCACGATCAGCAGGTTGTCGCCCTGCATCACCGGCATGTCCTCGGTGTCGAGGACCTCGACCGGCTCGTCGTTCTCCAGGGCCGCGAGGAGCTGGGCGACCTCGAAGGGGATCTGGCCGTCGGCGAGCTCGCGGGCCGGGGACCCCTCCGGCAGATTGCCGATGATCATCGCGGGGCCGCGGCCGCCGAACAGGTCGTAGCGCAGGAAGACGCCCTGGCAGCTTCCGTCGGGGGCGGGCAGCAGACCGGCGCCGAGATTGCCGGGCCAGTCCCCCGGGTCCATGGCCAGGACGTCGAAGTCCGGGCCCGCGGGTGTGGCGGCGCTGCGGCGGCGGAGGAAGGACATACGGCCATGGTACGTGCCCGGCCCACCCCCGCGACGCGCCGGGGCGGCTCCGCCGGACGCCCCGACGACACCCCCATGACCGGTCCCGCGGCGGGGCGCCGCGCCGGCCGGTCCGTCCGGTCTCACGGGGCTCCCGGGCGAGGCCGGCGGCTGCGCGGCGACGGTCGGTGCCGAGCTTCCGGTACGCGGCGGACAGGAGGATCAGCGCCGAGGGCGACGGCCGGGTCCTCGCCACGGACAGTGAGTGGCTGAGCACGGAGGCGCACCGTACGGGCGGTCGCGGGGGCGACGGCCTCCAGGTCGGTCTCGCGGGTCTCGGCGAGGGCGAGGTGGAGCCGCCAGGGGAAGCAGGCCGGGTCGGGCATGCCGCACGGGGCGAAGCGACGGCCGTTTCGGCCCACCGCGCAGGGCGAGGCGACGGCCGTTTCGGCCCACCGCGCAGGCCCAGGCGACGGCCGTTTCGGCCCGCCGCGCGGCCGTGCGCGTCGAGGCGGACGGCCGGCTCGGCCGCTGCCTCGTCGGCACGCTCCCGGGTCAGGAGCAGCCCCACCGGCGCTCCCGCTCCCGATGCCCGATGACCCCCGCGCAAGCCCCGGCGTACGCCGGACCGAGCCCCGTGTGACGGTCAGTCGGTGGACCGGGACGCGCGGTCCGCGAGGTCCTTCAGGACGGTCAACGCCTCGTCCGCGCGGGCGTGTTCCACGAAGAGGTGGTCGTGGTGGAAGCCGGCCACGACGTTGCAGCTCAGCCCTGCCCCCGCGAGCTGGTGCGCGACCGCCGCGGTCAGGCCGACGGCGTCGAGCGCCGAGTGGACCCGCAGCGTGATCCATCCGGCCACGTAGTCGTACGCCAGACCGGCCGCGTCGGCCTCCTCCTGGCGTACGACCAGCGTGAGCCCCTCGCTCTCGGCGACGGTGACCACTGGGACGACACCCGCCGGAGCGGGGCCGTCCACCGTGGTGAAGACATAGCGGCCGGGGTTCAGCTCCGGCCGCATCCCGGCGAGCAGCCGGGTCAGATCACGTTCCGCACTCATGATCACCACCCTAGGGCGGCGGCCCGCGTCAGGTCAGGTCGAACTCGCCCTCCCGCGCGTTGACCACGAACGCCCGCCACTCCGCCGGGGTGAAGATCAGCGACGGCGCCTCCGGCCGCCCCCCGTTCCGCATTGCGATGAAGCCCTCGACGAAGGCGATCTGAACGTCTCCCGCCCCCTGGCTGCTCGACCGCCAGTCCGCTCCGCTCAGGTCGAGTTCCGGCTTGTCCCAGCCCGCGAAGGCGTGCTGGGTGGTGGTGCTCTCCGCCACGTCCGTGCTCCTCCCGCATAGCGCAACGTCGTCGTCCGGGGCTCAGGGTAGCGAGCGGCACCGGGTGCCGACAGACCTCGCACCACCCGTCAGCCGGCCGGTGGCCGGTCGCCGACGAGCCACATGGAGAAGAACTGCGCGCCCCCGCCGTACGCGTGTCCGAGCGCCCTGCGCGCCCCCTCCACCTGATGCTCGCCCGCCTGCCCCCGTACCTGCATCGCCGCCTCGGCGAAGCGGATCATCCCGGACGCGCCGATGGGGTTGGTGGAAAGGACACCGCCCGAGGGGTTCACGGGCAGGTCGCCGTCGAGTTCGGTGACCCCAGCCTCGGTGAGCTTCCAGCCCTCGCCCTCCTCGGCGAAGCCCAGGTTCTCCAGCCACATCGGCTCGTACCAGGAGAAGGGGACGTACATCTCGACCGCGTCGATCTCCCGGCGCGGGTCCGTGATGCCGGCCTGCCGGTAGACGTCGGCGGCGCAGTCCTTGCCGGCCTGCGGCGAGACGAAGTCCTTGCCCGCGAAGAGCGTGGGCTCGCTGCGCATCGCGCCACCGTGCACCCAGGCGGCCGGCCGCGGCGAACGCTCCGCGCCCGCCCGGTCGGTGAGGACCATCGCGCAGGCGCCGTCGGAGGACGGGCAGGTCTCGGAGTAGCGGATCGGGTCCCAGAGCATCGGCGAGGCCTGGACCTTCTCCAGGGTGATGTCGTGCTCGTGGAGGTGGGCGTACGGGTTCTTGAGGGCGTTCCGCCGGTCCTTGTACGCGACGAGGGAGCCGACGGTGTCGGGGGCACCGGTGCGGCGCATGTAGGCGCGGACGTGCGGGGCGAAGAAGCCTCCGGCCCCGGCGAGCAGAGGCTGCTGGAACGGGACGGGCAGCGAGAGGCCCCACATGGCGTTGGATTCGGACTGCTTCTCGAAGGCGAGGGTGAGGACGGTGCGGTGGACGCGTGCGGCGACCAGGTTCGCCGCGACGAGCGCCGTGGACCCGCCGACGGAACCCGCCGTGTGCACGCGGAGCATCGGTTTGCCGACCGCGCCGAGGGCGTCGGCGAGGTACAGCTCCGGCATCATCACGCCCTCGAAGAAGTCGGGGGCCTTGCCGATGACGACGGCGTCGATGTCCGCCCATGTCAGCTCGGCGTCTGCCAGCGCGCGCACGGCGGCCTCGCGGACGAGTCCGGCGATCGACACGTCCCGGCGGGCGGCGACGTGCTTGGTCTGGCCGATGCCAACGACGGCCACGGGCTCCTTAGGCACGGTTCTCCCCTTCCAGGACGGCGACCAGGTTCTGCTGCAGGCAGGGGCCGGAGGTGGCGTGGGCGAGGGCCCGGTCGGAGGCGCCCCGGTGGATGCGGGCGGCTGCCTCGCCGAGGCGGATCAGGCCGGCGGCCATCATCGGGTTGGCGGCGAGCGCTCCGCCGGACGGGTTGACCCTCACCCTGTCGTCGAGGTCGAGGGCTCGGCGGAGCACGACCTCCTGGGAGGTGAAGGGCGCGTGGAGTTCGGCGGTGTCCACGGGCCGTTCGAAGGCTCCGGCGCGATCGGCGGCGAGCCGGGTGGACGGCGAGTCGGTGAGGTCGCGTACGCCGAGGGAGTGCGGTTCGATCCGGTGGTCGATGCCGCGAATCCAGGCGGGCCGTTCGCACAGTTCGCGGGCCCGGTCGCCGACGGCGAGGATCACGGCGGCCGCGCCGTCGCCGACGGGCGGGCAGTCGCCGGTCCGCAGCGGACCGACGACGTACTCGCCCTGCGCGCGGGCGCCGGGCAGCTGGGCGTGCGGGTTCGCGGTGGCGTCCTGGCGGCTGCGGGCGGCGATGGCGGCGAGTTCCGGCTCGTCGGTGTGGCCGGCGTCGATGAGCGCGCGGGCCTGGAGGGCGGCGAGGGCGACGGGGTCGGGCCAGAGCGGGGCGAGGTAGTAGGGGTCGAGCTGCCGGGTGAGGACATCGCGTACGGAGCCGGGGGACGACTTCCCGTACGCGTAGACGAGCGCGGTGTCGGCCTCGCCGGTCAGCAGCTTCACCCAGGCCTCGTAGAGCGCCCAGGCGCCGTCCATCTCGACATGGGACTCGGAGATCGGCGGCCAGGCGCCGACGCCGTCGAGGGCCATGGTGAAGGAGAAGGCGCGCCCGGCGAGGTAGTCGGAGGAGCCGGAGCAGGTGAAGCCGATGTCGGAGGTCTTGCATCCGGTCTGCCGCAGCACCTCGTGGAGGACGGGCATGACCATCTCGACCTCGGAGAGCTCGTCCGTGCGCCGCAGGTGGTCGGTCTGGGCGAAGGCGACGACCGCCACCTCGCGGTCCTGTCGGTCCGGCGTCACAGCAGCTCCTTGTACGTGTCGTAGTCGGCGTCGGGTTCGCCGGTGGGCCGGTAGTGGTCGGGGTAGCGGCTGTTCTCGCTCCATACGGGTTCGACGCGCAGCCCCATCCGGACCTGGTCGTACGGGATGCCGCCGATCCGGCCGTGGAGCGCGAGCCCGGCGCCGTCGAGGGCGATGTGGGCGTAGACGTACGGGACTTCGATGTCGAGGCCACGGGCCTTGATGTTGACGATGCAGAAGGTGGTGACCGTGCCGCGCGGACCGACCTCGACCTGCTCGGCGGTGGCCACGCCGCAGGTGGGGCAGGCGCCGCGGGGCGGGACGTACACCTTGGCGCAGGACGGGCAGCGTTCGCCGACGGTCCTGTTGTCGGCGAGGGCGTGGAGGTAGCCGGTCTGGGCACGGCCGGGGGTGTACGTGTAGTCGAGCCGGGCGGGGGCGAGGATGCCGGTGACGGGGTCGGGGAAGGTGCCGTCGTGGGCGCGCGGCTCGTCTCCGGGGGTGCTCTCGTACGGCTCGAAGCAGGCGATGTCGGTGATGGCGCCGGTCCGTTCGGCGGCCCAGCGGATCCTCACCCGCATTCCGGTACGGACAGCTTCGGGGCCGGGCGCGTCGAGGGCGTGGAGGAGGGCGGTGTCGGCGCCGTCGAGCCGGACGAGGACCCAGGCGAAGGGGGTGGACAGCGGCTGTCCGGTGCGGGGTTCGGGGTTCCAGGCCCAGGTGGTGACGGTGCCGGTGGCGCCGAGCTCGACGAGATCTCGGAGTTCTTCGGCGGTCTCGGGGTCGTACTCGACGGGCGGGACGAGCACGCGCCCGTCACCGGTCCGCACGCCGAGGACGGTCCGCTCTCGGAGCCCGGTCAGGAAGGCGGACTGCAGGGGGCCGAGGGACCGGGTGAAGGGGAACTCGACGACGAGGGGCGCACGGAGGGTGTCCGGCGAGGGGGCGGATGACATGGGGCTCCTTGGTCGGGGGCGGTACGGGGTGGGTGCGGGCAGGGCGTTGGGGGCGGTGCGGGGCCGCTGCGCGGGGCCTTCTCCCCACCCCGCCCCTTCCCGAACTGGGGCTCCGCCCCAGACCCCGCGCCTCAAACGCCGGCGGGGCTGAAGTTCCGGCCAGCGGGCGGAAACCAGCCCGTCCGGGGGCCGGTGCCACGCGTCGAGCCGACGGGGTTGAGTTTCTCCCGGCGGGGCTGGCTTTTCAGCCCGTCCGGGGCACGGCGCCACGCGCCGAGCCGGCGGGGTTGAGTTGCGCCCGGCGGGCGGCACCCAGCCCGTCCGGCGCTTGAGGACACGGCCGAAGGCCGTACGGGGGTCTGGGGGCTTGCCCCCAGTTCGGGAAGGGGCGGGGTGGGGAAAAGTCACTCCCGGCGGTACACCGGCTTGCGCTTCTCCGCGAACGCGCGGGCGCCTTCCTTCGCGTCCGCCGTCTCGAAGATCGGCCAGCCCCGCGCGAGTTCCGCCGCAAGCCCCTCCGTCTCCGTCAGCTCCGCCGTCTCGTACACCGACGCCTTCACCGCCTCGACCGCGAGCGGCCCGCAGGCGTTGATCTGCTCGGCGATCTCGAGGGCCTCGTCCAGCGCCGTCCCGTCAGGGACGACACGGCCGACGAGCCCGATCCGGGCCGCCTCCTCCGCACCGTAAGGCCGCCCCGTCAGCAGCATTTCGAGCGCGTGCGTGCGGGCGATCTGCCGCGGCAGCCGGACCGTCGAGCCGCCGATCGGGAACAGACCGCGCTTCACCTCGAAGAGTCCGAACGTGGCGGAGGCGCCCGCGATCCGGATGTCGGTGCCCTGGAGGATCTCGGTGCCGCCGGCGACGCAGTAGCCCTCGACGGCGGCGATGACGGGCTTGCGGGGCCGGTGGTGGCGCAGCATCGCCTTCCAGTGCAGATCGGGGTCGGCCTTCATCCGGTCCCGGTACTGCTCGCCCTCCATCCCCTTGCCCGCCAGCGCCTTGAGGTCCATCCCCGCGCAGAAGGTGCCGCCGGCACCGGTGAGGACGACGGAGCGGACCGTGTCGTCGGCGTCGGCTTCCAGCCAGCCGTCGTAGAGCCCGACCAGCATGGGCAGTGAGAGCGCGTTCTTGGCCTCCGGTCGGTTGAGTGTGAGCACGAGCGTGGCACCTTCGCGCCGCACGGTGAGGTGTTCGGTCCCACCCATGGACGTCCTCCCGTCTCCAGACCTAGAACAGGTTGCAGGAGGCGCGGGTCCAGTTCAATAGTTTTCTGACACTCAGTCAGATTCTTCTGCGCGACCCCTTCCCACCTCCGCCGCCCGGCGCTCTAATGACCGCCGAGTCAGTTCGGGCCTGGACGACCAGCGGGGTCAGGAGGAACGGTGGAGTACAACCTTGCCGACCTGTTCGAGTCGGTCGTCGACGTGGTCCCGGAGCGCGAGGCGCTCGTCTACGTCGACCACCCCGGCACCGGAGCGGAGCGCCGGCTGACGTACGCCGAGCTCGACACCGCCGCCAACCGCCTCGCCCACCATCTGATCGACTCCGGCATCCGGCCGGGCGAGCACCTGGGCCTGCACCTCTACAACGGGATCGAGTATCTGCAGACCGTCCTGGCCTGTCTGAAGGCGCGCATCGTGCCGGTCAACGTGAACTACCGCTACGTGGAGGAGGAGTTGGTCTACCTCTACAGGGACGCCGATCTGGCCGCGCTCGTCTTCGACGCCGAGTTCACGGAACGGGTCGCGGCGGCGCTGTCGCAGACGGAGAAGCTGCGGCACCTCGTCCGGGTGGGGACCCCGGCCGAGGACGCTCCCGCACTCGACTGCGTACCGTTCACCGAGGCGGAGGCCTCCGGTTCGCCGGAGCGCGGCTTCGGGCCGCGCTCGGCGGACGACCTCTTCATCATCTACACCGGCGGTACGACGGGGATGCCGAAGGGCGTCATGTGGCGCCAGGAGGACCTCTTCTTCGCCGGGCTCTTCGGCGGCGACCCGGCGGGCGAGCCGGTCAAGCGGCCCGAGGAGCTGGCCGAGCGGGTCGCGGCGGGCGGCGCCGGGCTCACCTTCTTCCCCGCTCCCCCGCTGATGCACGGCACCTCGACGCTGACGTCGTTCATCGCCTTCAACTACGGGCAGCGGGTGGTCATCCACCGCAAGTACGCGCCCGAGGAGGTGCTCCGCACGATCGAGAAGGAGAGGGTCTCCAGCGTGTCGCTGGTGGGCGACGCGATGCTGAGGCCCCTGATCGACGCGCTCCACGGGCCGCTCAAAGGGACGGACCTGTCCTCGCTGTTCAGCGTCTCCTCGTCCGGGGCGATCATGTCGGAGACGGTACGGGCCGAGTTCCAGGCGCTCGTGCCGCACGTACTGCTCCTGAACAACTTCGGCTCCTCCGAGTCCGGTTCCAACGGCAAGGCGACGGTCGACTCGGGCCCGGAGAAGGGCTTCCGCCTGGAGGTCAACGAGCGGACGCGGGTGGTGGACCCGGTGACGTACGAGCCGGTGCCGGTGGGCGAGCCGGGGCGCCTCGCGCAGCGCGGCCACGTACCGCTCGGCTACTACAACGATCCGGCGAAAACGGCCGAGACCTTCTTCCAGAAGGGCGACGAGCGGTGGGTGCTGCTCGGCGACATGGCGACCGTCGACGAGGACGGCATCGTCACGGTCCTCGGCCGGGGCTCGCAGTGCATCAACACCGGCGGCGAGAAGGTGTATCCGGAGGAGGTCGAGCAGGCGCTGAAGTCCCATCCGGACGTGTACGACGCCCTGGTCGCCGGCGTGCCCGACGCGAAGTGGGGCAACCATGTGGCGGCCGTCGTCCAACTGCGCGCCGGTTCTCCCGCCCTCGACCTGGAGGCCGTCCAGACCCACTGCCGGACCCGGCTCGCGGGCTACAAGATCCCCCGCCAGCTGGTGATCACCGACCGGATCCAGCGCTCCCCCAGCGGCAAGGCGGACTACCGCTGGGCCCGGTCGGTGGCAGCGGCCGAGGACACCGGCGCCTAGATACCGAAGGCCCGCAGCGCGGCGAGGAACTCGGCCGGGCGGGTCGCGTGGATCTCGTGCCCGACGTCGATCGTCACGAGGCGGGCGTCGGGCAGCCGGTCCGCCATCCAGGAGAGCCGCTCCTGGGCGATGGGGCTGGTCCGGCCGCCGCCCAGGATCAGGGTCGGGGCCGTGATCGCCGCCAGGCCCTCGCGCCAGGCGGGATCCGGTGCGTTCAGCTGGGCGTCGGTCGCGAGGACCACGTCCCAGTCGAGACCGACGGGCCCCTCGGGACGGGCGGCGTGGCCGCGTGGCGGGTCGAGCGGGAAGAAGACGGGCGCCTCCTCCAGGACCAGTCGGCCGATCAGGCCCGGTTCGTCCATGGCCAGGAGGCAGGCCGCGGCGCCGCCCATCGAGTGGCCGACGACGTCGGCGCCCGCGAGGTCCAGCTCCTTGAGGAATCCGCGCAGCTCGTCGCGGAAGACCTCGAATCCGTACGGGCCGGTCCAGTCGCTCAGGCCGTGCCCGCGCAGGTCGACGGCGTACACCCGGCGGTCCGTGGCCAGTTCCTCGGCGATCCCCGCCCAGTCGGTGCGGTTCCCGCCGCGGCCGTGGACGAGGACCACGGGCGGGGCGTCCTCCGCACCCCACACCCGGTACGCGAGGCGGACCCCGTCGACGGTGACCGTACGGACCTCCGGGTCGAGGAAAGCGGCGATCGGGCGGGCGAAGGCGCCCGCGTCGTCCACCCAGGGGAAGTGCCCGGCGCCGCGCTGGACGACCAGTTCGGTGTGCGGGAAGCACTCCGCGAGCTCGGCCGCACGCGCCGGGCTGGGCGCGCCGTCGTACTCCCCCGCCAGGATCAGGACCGGCGCGGTGAGACCGGCAAGCGCGGCCCGGGTCGCCTCGGGGTCGAAGGCGCCCGGTGCGTAGTAGGCGGCCGCGGCGTCCCAGTGCGCCTCGTCGGCGACCGCCGCGGCGTGGGTCCGCGCGGCCTCGTCCCACCTGCCGTAGGCGAAGGGCGAGGCGATCTCCATGACCCGCGCCATGGGCGTGTCGGGACCGATCGTCGCCACGCCGGCCCGCGCCTCCGCGTACCACGGCTGGTCGGCGAACACCTCCGTGGCCTTGTCCCACTCCTCGTCCGTGATCTCGATGCCCACCGCCCGCGTGCCGGGGGTGACGAGCACGAGGGAGCGGACGCGCTCGGGGTGTGCCGCGGCGTACAGCGTGGCCAGGTTCCCGGCGGCCGAGTGGCCGAGCAGATCGATGCGCTCCAGGCCGAGGTGGAGCCGCAGCGCCTCGACGTCGGCCACCTGCCGGTCGCAGCGGTACGAAGTGGGATCCGCGGGCTCGGCGCTCGCGCCGGTACCGCGGAGATCGAGCACGATCAGGCTGCGGTACGCGGCGAGGCCGCCGAGGTCGCCGAGGTAGGCGGCGTCGCGCATCGGGCCGCCGGGCAGACAGACGAGCGGCTCGCCCTCCCCCCGTACGTCATAGGCGAGTTCGGTCCCGTCGTACGTCGTGAACTTCGGCATGGCACCGATCGTCGGCCGAGCCGGATGATCTTCGCAACCGATTTCTCCCACAGCGCGATACGGTGGGTGCTCATCCCACTGGCGAAGGAACAGCACACCCATGTCCGAGACCCTCCGCGGCGACTGCGCGAACTGCTTCGGGCTGTGCTGCGTCGCGCTCCCCTTCGCGAAGTCCGCGGACTTCGCGGTGAACAAGTCCTCCGGCGAACCGTGCCGGAACCTCCAGGAGGACTTCCGCTGCGGCATCCACACCAAGCTGCGGCCGAGCGGGTATTCGGGCTGCACGGTGTACGACTGCTTCGGCGCGGGGCAGAAGGTCTCCCAGGTCACCTTCGGCGGGGTCTCCTGGCGCGAGGCCCCCGAGACCTCGCGGCAGATGTACGAGGTGTTCCCCGTGATGCGCCAGCTGCACGAGCTCCTGCGCTACGTCACCGAGGCCCTCGCCCTGCCCGCAGCCCGGCCGGTCCACGCGGAGCTGCGGCAGGCCCTGGGGCGGGTGGAGCGCCTGACCGAGGGGTCGGCGGACGCGCTGGAGAAGCTGGACGTCGCCGCGGTTCGCGGCGAGGTCAACCCACTACTCCTGAAGACCAGCGCGCTGGTGCGGGCGACGGCGGGCGGCAAGGCGGGCGGCAAGACCAAGAGCCGGCGCGGCGCCGATCTGATCGGCGCGCGGCTGCGCGGGGCGAAGCTGCGGGGCGCGGATCTGCGCGGGGCGCTGCTGATCGCCGCCGACCTGACGGGCGCGGATCTGTCCCTGGCCGATCTGATCGGCGCCGACCTACGGGACGCCGACCTGTCCGGTGCGGACCTCACCGGTGCGCTGTTCCTCACCCAGCCCCAGCTGAACGCGGCCCGCGGCGACGCCACGACCCGCCTGCCGAAAGGCTTCGAGCGCCCCGCTCACTGGGCCTAGGACCCGGCCGCCTGCCTCGCCGGGGTCCTGGCGCACAGGTAGGGGCGGGCGAGGAGCAGGCCGGTGCCGGTCGTGATGATGCCGAAGTAGACCGGCGCGAGGTGGAGGAAGTCCGTGTAGTGGATCGCGCCGTGCACGATGACGGCCGGCAGGAAGCCGGCGGCCGCCGCCACGGCCAGGGTCCAGAACACCCAGGCCTCGCCCCGCCGCCAGCCCCAGGCGCTGAGCAGGGTGATCGCCACGGCCGCCGCCATCAGGGCGCCGCCGAAGCCCGCGCGGTCGTGGGCGACGAAGGGGACGAGCCGGGGGTTCACGGCTTCCAGCGCCTGGGTGTCGGCGCCCAGGAAGACCAGATCGCTCGGCACGAAGACACCGGTCAGACCGACCACCGAGATGACCGCTCCGCCGACGAAGAGACCTGCTCCCGTGACGATCAGCAGGAGTTGGCCCACGAGGGCCCGCCGACGCTCCGGCTCCGGCCCCTCGGGCACCTGGCGCCACCGCGGGACGTGCGGGGTCCGGCGGACGCCGGCGACGAACATGGGGAACAGCACGAGGGTGGTGGCCGTGTGCAGGGGTTCCACGAAGCCGGTGGCAAGGAAATAGAACAAGGTGGGGAAGCCGATCGCCCCCGAGAGGAGATACACCTCGCGGGCCCAGGGCCAACCGCGTCTGATCCCGCCCACGGCGAGGCCGGTGTAGAGCGCGCCGATCGCCACCATCGTGCCGGCCATGGTGATGCGGTCGTGCTGGAGGAAGTGCACGAGGTGGTGGTTGGCGGCATGCAGTTCGTGGAGCGTCATGCCGAGGTAGTCGCGGTCGTACCAGAGCAGCACCGGCCCGAGCGTGATCGCCGCGGCGCCAAGTCCGGCGCCCGTCATCCCGAGTCCGACGATCAGCGCCCACCACCAGGCCGGCCAGCGGCGGGGATCGCGGCCGACGTCCCGTAGCAGCGGAGCGGGCGCGGTGGGGGTGGCCGCCTCGGTGACCCGTGCGAACCAGCCGGGTCCGGCCGCGACGAGTACCCCGTGCCGTGCGAGCACGACGGCCTTCGGGTCGTCGAGCGCGGCGGCCGCGGCGGTGACCGTCGGGTCGGACACGCGGACGACATGGGGATCCTCGTCGCTCGTGAAGCCGTCGACGTGGGGCGCGAGGGCGGCCTCGGTATCCGGGTCGGCGGTACGGACGACCAGCGGGATCGATCGACCGGCCCCGGCCTCGCGCACGGTCTCCACGTCGGTCGCCGAGACCGGCGCCACCTCGACGACACCGGCCCCGAGCGGGGCCATGGCGCGAACCGTCTCGCGGGCGAGCGAGGGCGGGACGGATATGCCGAGGCGGACGGTCACGGGCACCCCGGCGATCTCGCCGGCGAGCCGCTCCGGCGGATGGCGGTGGCCGAACCCCCGGGCGATCAGACGCGCGCCGGCGGGACGGGAGCCGATCGAGGCCAGCAGCCGCAGTGCGGTGCGCTGGGAACGGCGCCTGCCGACGACGGCGGCGGCGACGCCCCGCAGAGGGTGATAGGTCCAGTCCGGCATCAGTGGCTCTCGTTCTCCGTCACGGTCTCCGGGGCACCCGGCGCGGTCCAGCCGAGCACCGGTGTCATCGAACGCAGCGTCGCCCGGGTCGGCGTCAGCCGGGCGGCCGTGTCGCGCAACAGCACCGCGGGCGGCCACGCCAGCTGGCCGACCGCGCCGAGCCGGGCGGAACGGCGCACGATGGCCTGCGTCCTCGGGCGGCGCAGCAGGTCGTACGAGCGGAGCGCGGCGGCCACGTCCGGAGTGCCGTCGAGGCAGGCGGCGAGGGTGACCGCGTCCTCCAGCGCCTGGCACGCGCCCTGGCCCAGGTTCGGCGTCATGGCATGGGCCGCGTCGCCGAGGAGCGCGACCCGGCCTCGGACGAAGGAGGGCAGCGGCGGCAGCTCGTACAGGTCGTGCCGGAGTACCGCGGTCGGGGGGACGGCGGCCAGCAGGGCGGGGATGGGATCCGGCCAGTCCCCGAACCGGCGCAGCAGTTCGGCGTACTCGGAGGTGCCGGAGGCCGTGTCCGGCGGCAGCGAGGCGGTCGCGAAGCAGTACATGCGCCCGCCCGGCAGGGCCGTGTAGCCGAACCTCTCGCCGCGGCCCCAGGTCGCGGCGCCCTCGGCGGGCGGCTCGGCGAGGGGCTCGGTGACCATGCGCCAGGCGGTGTAGCCGGCGTAGCGGGGGCCGGCCGCGTCGGGCCACAGCACGCGACGGACCGCGCTGTGCAGCCCGTCGGCACCGACGACGAGGTCGGGCCGGGACTCGCCGCCCCGGTGCTCGACGACCGGGCCGCGGTCGTCCTCGCGGACGGCGGACACCTCGCTGCCCGACCGCAGGCTGTCCGCCGGCAGCGCCTCGGTGAGCGCCCGCAGCAGCTCCGCGCGGTGCACGACCACGAGGGGATGGCCGAAGCGGCGGACGAGTTCCGAGGTGTCCGTACGGGACATCCAGCGGCCCCGGCGGTCGCGTACGCCGCCGGAGGCTTCGACGGCGCCGAGTTCCCGCACGCCGTCGGCCAGACCGAGGGCGTCGAGCGCGCGCAGCGCATTGGGCCAGAGGGAGATCCCGGCGCCGATCTCGGTGAACTCCGGGGCGCGTTCGAGGACTTCGACGCGCCAGCCGCGGCGGTGCAGGGCGATGGCGGCCGCGAGGCCCCCGATCCCGCCGCCGACGATGGTCGCGGCGCGCTGCGGCATGGGTCCTCGCTCTGGATCTCGGGATACCGCAGGTCGGGCTGAGCGGCGACCCATAGCAACATCTCGACAGACGCCTGTCAACGTGCGGCGAACCCCTCGGGGACGTACACGTACGGGGTGGTCGTCGTCAGTGCGGTGAAGCCCAGGCGCTGGAGGATCGGGCGGCTCGTGTCGGCCGCGTCGACCTGGACGAAGCGGTGGCCGCGCTCGACGGCGATCCGGGTGCGGAAGGCGACCAGGGCGCGGTAGAGGCCCCTGCCTCGCCAGGCCTCGACGGTGCCACCGCCCCACAGACCGGCGAAGTCGGTGCCCGGGTAGAGCTCCAGACGCGCCGCGCTGACGGGTTCGTCGCCGGCCATGGCGAGCACGGCGGCGACGGTGTCCGGCGCGGCGGTCAGTTGGTCGAGGAGCTGACGTCCGATGTGGGAGCTGTCTCCGCCGAACGCCCGGTCGTGGACCTCGGTCACCCGCTTCACCCCGGCCGCGTCGGTGACGGGCACCAGCTCGACGCCCTCGGGAAGGTCCACGGCGAGGGGCAGCGTGGCCGCTTCGGCGGCCATCAGGGTCTCCTGGTCCTCGGCCGTGAACCCGGTGGCGAGCAGCCGGGCAGCGAGGTCGGCCGGGCCGTCGTGGCCGTACACCTTCCACTCGAAGGGCAGGCCGAGTGCGGTGAAGTGGCGGATCTGTTCGGCGATGGCCGCGTCGGCGTCCCGCTCCTGAAGTCCGGACCAGAGGATGCCGTTCCAGCCGTGGGCGGGGCCGGTCTGCCGTACGACCGGGCCGTCGCGCTCCACGCGGGTGCCGGGCCCGTCGGCTCGGGAGTCGAGGCGCAGCTGACGGTCGTACAGGGCGCGTATCGCTTCGGGATCCATGGCGGCAACTCCAGCACCGCCCGTCGGAGCGCGGCAAGTGGGTTTCGCGCGCCGACGACGGTCCGCCGTCCCGGCCGGGTCACCCGGGGGTGTGGCGCAAGGGGGTGAGCTGTTCGATGTCGTAGCGGCGGCGGAGGGCTTCGATCGCCGCGTGGTCGACGTCTCCGCCGGCGCCGAGGATCTCCATCAGCTCTTCGAAGTAGCGCTCGTGGTCGGGCGGCGGGGAGGCCTGGAAGAGCATCCGGGCGGGCTCCCCCGTCGGGTTGGCGAAGGCGTGCGGGCAGCCGGGCGGCACGAGGATGAGGGTGCCGGGGGTGGCCCGTACGACCCGTTCGCCCGACGCGCTCTCCCAGTCGCGCCACCGGTCGGGGGTGCGGACGAGCGGCTCGAAGGCGAGGACGTCCAGCTCCCCTTCGAGGAGGTAGAAGAGTTCCTCGCTGTGGCCGTGGGTGTGGGCGCCCACGTCGAATCCGGGCGGGACCTCGACCTCGAAGGTGGAGGCCGTGGGGGTGTGCTCGCCGGTGACCTTGAACGTCACTCGCTGGGCGGCGGTCGTGAGGGTCTTGCCGTGTCCGGGTGGCACGACGAGTCCGTCGGCCGGCTGGATCGCTGTCATCGTGTCGTACCTCCTCTCACCACGTGACCGGCAGGGTCTCGGGGCCGCGGATCAGCGCGCCGCGCTGCCATGGGATCTCCTCATCGGGGACGGCGAGCCGCAGTCCGGGGAACCGCTTCCAGAGGGTGTCGAGGAGGATCTCGGACTCGATGCGGGCGAGTTGGGACCCGGGGCAGTAGTGCGGGCCGTGGCCGAAGGCGACGTGCGGGTTGTAGCCGCGGTCGAAGTCGAGGCGTTCGGGGTCCGGGAAGACCTCCGGGTCGCGGTTGGCGGTCAGGTACGAGACGTAGACGGGGTCCCCGGCAGGGATGCGGACGCCGCCGACCTCGACGTCCTCCAGGGCGATTCGGGAGAGGCCGACCGCATTGCGGTGCGGGATATAGCGCAGCAGCTCGTCGACGGCCTGCGGGAGCAGCTCCGGCTCGGCGCGCAGCCGGGCGAGGTGGTCGGGGTGGGTGAGGAGGGCGTAGACCATGTTGGCGCTGTTGTTGCGGACGGCGTGCGCCCCGCCGATCTGGATGAGCACGGCGAGGCCGACGGCCTCGTGCTCCTCCAGGGTCGCGTCGTCGACGGCGTCGGCGAGGACGGCGGCGAGGGTCTCGCGGCCGGTGCCGTGGTTGCGGCCGATGAGGTCGGTGAAGTACTGGCCCATCTCGGCCTTCGCCCGCTCGCTGGCCTCGCGGCCCGCCCCTGCGGAGATGATCGTGTCGGACCACGTGGCCATCAGCGGCTGGTCGCTCTCCGGTACGCCCATCAGCTCGCTGACCATGGCGAGCGGGAAGGGCCGGTTGACCATGGCCATCAGGTCGGCGGGGGCGCCCTGTTCCTCCACGGCGTCGAGGAGCCGGTCCATGGTGGCCTGCGCGTGGTCGCGCAGGGAGCGCAGCGCGCGGGCGCTGAACGCCCGGGCGACGACGCGCCGCATCCGGGTGTGGTCGGGCGGGTCGGCGAAGCCGACGGCGCCGTCCATCGGGATGAAGTGCGGGGCCAGCCGGGTGACCTGTCGGCCGTAGACGGCCTGGCGACTGAAGCGGGGGTCGACGGAGACGAACTTGACGTCCTCGTAGCGGGTCACCAGCCAGGCGTGCCCCTCGCCGTGCGGCAGCCGCACCCGGGTGACGGGATCCTCGTGGAGCAGCTTGGCGAGGAGCGGGTCGAAGTCGAGCCCGGTGAGGTCGGGTACGGCCCAGAAGTGGACGCGGGGGGTGTCGGCGGACTGGGAAGTGGCAGTGGTGGTCATGAGGCGACTTTCGCGGGTACGGGGCTGTTCGGCGAGGCGACCGGGTCCGCCGGGGTGGCGGCGGACGGCGGTGATACCGGCGCAGGGCGTCGAGCACGACCGCGCCGGCGATGTTGCCGTTCCCTTCGAGCCGTACGCCGACGCCGCCCGTGCCGCGGACCAGCGGGATGCGCGGTGGGGGCGCCGGATGGACGTCCGGTGCCCCCACCTTGGGCCGAAAGGGTCAGATCCGATCGGCGACGATCATCAGGTAGTGGAAGCTGCCCTCCTTGTACGCCGTGAGGAACGGGTCCTCGATACCCGTCGCCACCGAGCACTTCGCGCGCAGCTCCCAGTACGGGATCGTCGCCGCCGTCAGGTCGACCACGTCGATGGGGACGAGGTTGTTCTCCGCGAGCGCGCGGAAGTAGGCGCTGCGCGGGTGGATGTTGCAGGTGTAGTGCTCGTCGATCCGGCTGACCGCCTTGGAGCGGAGGCCGGTCACATCGTTGGAACAGCCGGTGATGCAGACGTAGCGGCCGCCGTGCTCCAGGAGCCGGGAGAACTCGTCGAAGAGCTCGAAGAGATCCACGTACATCGTGGTCTCGTTGGTCCAGATCGCCTGGCGCGAACCGGTGGCGAAACCGGTGTCCAGCATGTTCCGGAAGTGGAACTTCACCCGGTCGGCGACCCCGCGCTTCTCGGCCTGCGCGTTGGCGAAGTCGACCTGGTACTCGGAGATCGAGACGCCGTCGACCCGGCAGCCGAACCGTTGCTCGGCCATGATGCTGGTGCCTCCGCGCCCGGATCCCGCGTCCAGGAGGAGGTCGTCCGGCGTGCGGGCACCCAGGTGGTCGAGGAGCAGATCGGCCTGGGCCGTCTCCAGACGGTGCAGCTCCTGGATGATCCGGGCGTCGCGGGTGTCCTCCGGCCCGGCGAGGACGGAGGGATCGTACTCGCCGATGCCGTAGTGGTGGTGGTAGAGCCCGTCGATCTCGCCGAGCCGCAGGTTGACCGGGTCCTGCTGGTGGGTGTTCCAGTAGCGGGCCACGGACTCCTGATAGGGCGTTCGCAGCACGGTGGACTGCGTGGATGTGGTCATGCGTGGGTTCCTTACCTGGTTCTTGTGGGGGGACAGAGGGGCGAGAAGGGTCGTGCGGGTGGTGCGTCAGTCCGCCGTCCGGTAGCGGGCGCTGCCCGCGTGCCATTCGCGGTTGCCGCCCACCCAGGCCCACGTTCCGGCCAGGAAGCGGGCCAGCTGCGGCGAGCCGGTGCGGGCCAGGACGGACGCCTCGGCCTCGAAGGTGTGCATCAGCTCGTCGTGGATCTCCACGGAGCGCGTGACCGCCTCCTCCATGGAGCACTGCTCCTCGGCGGCGATCAGCACGGGCAGGCTGAAGTCCGTGGGATCCTCCTTGCCCATCGAGTACAGATCGTTCATGAGGACGGTCGCGGTGCCGGCCAGATTGAACGCGCGGCGCACTCGGGGGTCGGAGAACTCGGCCATCGGCACCTCGTAGCCGGCGACGGCGTCGACGAGGACCATGCACGGGATGAAGCTGTTCTCGTGCCGGTGCATCAGGTACTCCCAGACCGGCGGCCGTTGCCCGGTGGTGTGCCAGACACCCTCCTGGTTGTACGCGACGAACATGGTGGCCAGCTCGTGGCGGAGCCGGCGCACCTGGGTCGTCGAGGCGTACGCCAGAAGGTTGTCCAGGGCCGAGCGGAGCGCCCGCGCCACCGGGTCGGCGCGCACCGCACCCTCCAGTTGCGGCGCGTAGGCCGGCGGAAGGTGGGCCTGGTCGATGACCGAGTGGCAGAGGGCGAGGCGCTGCCCCAGGACCTCGTGGTGAGGCTCCTCCACCTCGCCGTCGACGATGTGGTCGTCGACCGCCCATTCGGACAGTCCGCACTTGGCCGCGGCGAGGAGCACGTCGGGGTCGTCGGACTCCGGGTGGGCCAGCATCATCAGCCGCCCGAAGTTCGCCGAACGGACCTTGTCCAGGTGGCCGCGGTAGATGCCGACCTCCTGGGCCCAGAGCACCAGACGCTCGTTGACCAGCTCGCCGAGGCCCGGGTCGTCACGGACGGCGGGCGGGCAGTACAGCGCCGGTACGCCCTTGGGCGGCGGGGTGCCCGTGGCGGGCGCCGTGACCGGGTGGGACGGCTGCGGGAGCAGCAAGCGAGCGGCAGAGGTGCCGAGCCCGGTCGGCCCGTGCGCGAGCGGCCCCCGCCCGGTCGGCCCGTGCGCGAGCGGCCCTGTTGCGGCGAGGGGCGGCTCCCCGAACAGGTGCGGCCGGGCCGGCCGTACGGGATCCGTGAATACCGCGTCGATCAGCTCCGCCACCTCATGGGTGCCCGCCGCGGCGGCCATGCGGGAGAGCACGGACACGGCTCAGCCCCCGTTCCCGCGACGACCGCCCCGCGCGGAGGGACGGTCAGGCACGCGGACGCACCTCGACGTTCTCCAGGATGCCGATCGCGTCCGGGACGAGGACGGCCGCCGAGTAGTAGGTGGAGACGAGGTAGGAGATGATCGCCTTCTCGTCGATTCCCATGAAGCGGCAGTTGAGGCCGGGTTCGATCTCGTCGGGGATTCCGGTCTGGTGAAGGCCGATGACGCCCTCGTTGTTCTCGCCGGTCCGCATCGCGATGATCGAGGAGGTCTGGTGCTCGCTGATGCCGATCTTGCTGCACGGGAGGATCGGGATGCCGCGCCAGGCCGGGATGTGGTGGCCGTCGACGTCCACCGCGTCGAGCATGAGCCCGCGCTTGTTGCACTCCTTGCCGAAAGCGGCGATGGCCCGGGGGTGGGCGAAGATGTACTGGGTGCCGCGCCGCATGCTGATCAGGTCGTCGAGGTCGTCCGGGGTGGGCGGCCCCGAGTGGGTCTGGATGCGCTGGTCGTAGTCGGTGTTGTTGAGCAGCCCGAACTCCGGGTTGTTGACCAGCTCGTGCTCCTGGGTCTCGCGGAGCTCCTGGATGGTCAGCCGCAACTGCTGCTGCGTCTGGTTCATCGGCTGGTTGTAGAGGTCGGCGACCCGGCTGTGCACCTTCAGGACGGTCTGGGCGACGCTCAGCTCGTACTCGCGCGGCTTGAGTTCGTAGTCCGCGAAGGCGGCGGGCAGCACGGCCTCGCCCTTGTGGCCGGCGCTGAGCTCGATGGCCGCCTCGCCCGCCTTGTTGGTGGGCCGTCGGTGGCCGTTGGTGCCGAGGCCCTGGACATGGTCGCGCAGATTCTCGTACTGGTCGGCGACGGCCTTGTACGCCGTCTGAGGCAGGGCCAGGATCGTGCACGCGGTCGTGGCCTTGGCCGTGAACTCCCACTTGCCGTCCCCGGCGAGGACCTGGCCGCCGAAGGTGTCGCCGTCGCCGAGCCGGCCGAGCAGGGTCTCGTCGCCGTACTTGCCGGTGCCGAGCTTCTCGACCTTGCCGTGGGCGATCAGATAGACGTGGTCGGCCTTCTTGCCGGAGTGCACGATGACCTGGCCGGGCTCGTACTCCTTCTGCACGAACCGGTCGGCCAGCGCGCCGAGCGCCGTCGGGTCGTCGAAGCCGCGCAGCAGGGGCAGTTCGGCCAGTTCGGCAGGGATGACCTGCACCTTGGAGCCGCTCTTGACAAAGGTCACGCGGCCGTCGCCGACGACGTACGAAAGGCGCCGGTTGACGCGGTACGTGCCGCCGGGCGTGTGGACCCAGGGCAGCTTGCGCATCAGCCAGCGGGAGCTGATGCCCTGCATCTGGGGTTCGGACTTGGTCGTGGTCGCGAGGTTGCGCGCCGCGGCCGTGCTGAGGCTGAGCTGGATCTGACGCACCTCGGCGGAGGGGCTGGGGGTGGCCGCGGGCGCCGTCTGCTCTGTGTCGACCGACATGGGACTCCGTTCCTGGGATCTCTGCTTCCGTCACTCTCCGCGTCCAGATGTAACGCATTGTTGCCGTCGTCACATGCGTGTGGCGTGGCCGTGCGGGAGCACTCACCGACAGGGAGCGCCCTTCGCGCGCCCCCGCGCGCTCCGCCGGACGGGACTCCGCCGCACGAGACTCGGCCGCACGAGAGCGAGGAGAGCCTCGGCGCAGGACGTCAACGCCTCGCGACGTCCCGCGCCGCGGGCTCCCAGAACGCGGCCAGGGCACCCTCCTTGTACGGCGTGGGGCTGACGCTCAGTTCACCCGCGAACGGCCGGTCGAGCACGACGACGAGCAGGAGGCTGAAGCCGATGAGCGCGGCGACCGCGCCGACGAAGAGGAGTTGCATGCGCCGGCTCCGCATCCCGTACAGGAAGGTCAGCGGGATGATGACGAGGGCGCCGCCGACGGCCAGCAGCTGGAGGAGCAGCGGCAGTTGCTGACCGGCCATGGTGAGCCTGGCCCGGCGCTCTCCCGCCACGTCGTCGAGGGTGGCGGCGGCCTGCCCGTAGAAGGCCTTCTGCGCCTCGGTGGTGGGCTCGTAGGACTGGAGCGCGTCGTACAGGCCGTCGAGCTTCGCGCCCGTGACGGTGTAGTCCGCGGCCCCCTCGCGCATGAGCGGCCACTGCACCTCGACGACGCCGTGCACATAGCCGGAGGCCGCCGCGTGCACCCGGGCGCGCGCCTCAGGCGGGAAGGCGCGGGCGTCGCGCACGATCAGGGCGACGCCAGTGGCCTCGGCGGCGACCACGTTCTGGGTGTTCTCCATCTGGGTCCACAGGGTGACGATGACGAAGGCGAGGATGATGCCGTAGATGGCGCCGAACATCCCGAGGACGACCCCGACCATGTCGTTGTGTTCGCCGTCGGCGAGCTTGGGATGTCTGCGGCGCAGCAGCACGCTCCCGGTCAGGGAGACGAGGACGGTGCCGCCGACGATCAGGACGCCGAGGGCGAGGGTGCTGAGGTGGTTGAGCAGCCAGAGAGTCACGGTGACCGAGGGTAATCACCTGCTTACGGAATCGAAAAATCGATGCCACCCCCTTCCAGGGACCGCGCCCCGACGGATTTACTGACTCCGGAGGATCTACCGAATGATCGGTAGGGCGATGGGACGGGAGTGGGCGCGGCATGACGGATCTGCTGGACGGCGGCGAACGGCTCGGGCGCGAGGAGCTGGAGGTCCTCCAGCTGGAGCGACTGCGCGCCACACTGCGTCACGCGTACGAGAACGTGGGCTTCTACCGGCAGTCCTTCGACAAGGCGGGGCTGCACCCCGACGACTGCCGTTCCCTGGCCGATCTCGCCCGCTTCCCGTTCACCGCCAAGACCGATCTGCGGGACCACTATCCCTTCGGGATGTTCGCGGTCGACCAGTCGGAGATCCGGCGCATCCACGCCTCCAGCGGGACCACGGGCCGGCCGACCGTCGTGGGTTACACCGAGCGCGATCTGGACACCTGGGCCGACGTGGTCGCCCGCTCCATCAGGGCGGCGGGCGGCAGGCCGGGCCACAAGGTCCATGTGGCGTACGGCTACGGGCTGTTCACCGGCGGACTCGGCGCGCACTACGGGGCGGAGCGGCTCGGCTGTACGGTCATTCCTGCCTCGGGCGGCATGACGGCCCGTCAGGTCCAGCTGATCCAGGACTTCCGGCCCGAGATCATCATGGTGACGCCGTCTTACATGCTCACGCTGCTCGACGAGTTCGAGCGCCAGGGCGTGGATCCGCGGTCGACCTCCCTCAAGGTGGGCATCTTCGGCGCCGAGCCGTGGACGGAGGCGATGCGGCGGGAGATCGAGGAGCGTTTCGCCATCGACGCCGTCGACATATACGGGCTTTCGGAGGTGATGGGCCCGGGGGTCGCCCAGGAGTGCGTGGAGACGAAGGACGGTCTGCACATCTGGGAGGACCACTTCTACCCCGAGATCGTGGATCCGTTTACGGGCGAGGTGCTGCCGGACGGGGAGGAGGGCGAGCTGGTGTTCACCTCCCTCACGAAGGAGGCCATGCCGGTCATCCGGTACCGCACGCGGGACCTGACCCGACTGCTGCTGGGAACGGCGCGGGTGTTCCGGCGGATGGAGAAGGTCACGGGCCGCAGTGACGACATGGTGATCCTGCGCGGGGTGAACCTCTTCCCCACTCAGATCGAGGAGATCGTGCTCCGTACGGCGGGGGTGGCCCCGCACTTCCAGCTGAGGCTGACCCGGGAGGGCCGCCTGGACGCCCTGACGATCCGCGCCGAGGCCCGCCCGGACGCCACCCCCGATCAGCGCGCGGAGGCGGCCCGTTCGATCGCGGCGGCGTGCAAGGACGGCATCGGCGTCTCGGTCGGTGTCGAGGTCGTCGATCCCGAGACGCTGGAGCGGTCGGTGGGCAAGATCAAGCGGATCGTGGACCTGCGGGACTAGGCGCTTCGGCGCGGTCACCCCGGGTCGCGGCCCGGTCACCCACCGGGCGGGCCCGGCCCGCTCGGACTGTGGCCCGGCGGGTGGCTGCGTAGCCTGGAAGGAGGAGGTGGTAGCGATGCTGGCGGACGCACCCATACTCGCGATCATTCCGGTTAACGACATGGCCCGGGCAAAGCGCTTCTACACCGAGACCCTCGGCCTCACGCTGACCAGGGAGGCGCCCGAGGACACCAGGTTCGAATCCGGTGGTCAGGTCTTCGCTCTCTATGAGACGCCCTACGGCGGCCAGGCCGCGCACACCATTGCGTGCTGGACGGTCGCCGACCTCGACGCGGAGATGAAGGAGCTGCGGTCCAAGGGCGTGACGTTCGAGGACTACGACCTGCCCGGCCTCAAGACGGTCGACGGAGTCGCCGAGTCGGAGACCCTGCGGGGCGCCTGGTTCAAGGACAGCGAGGGGAACATCCTCTCCGTGGCCGAGGAACGTGCGGGCTGACGTCATGAAGTTGCGAAGCGGTCTCTCAGTTCCCGCTTGAGAATCTTCCCGCTCGCGTTGCGCGGCAGCTCGTCCACGAAGAGGATCCTCTTCGGAGCCTTGAAGTGGGCGAGCTTCTCGCGTGCGTGGGCGAGGAGTTCGGTCTCGGTGATGTCGGAGCGGGGGACGACCACGGCCGTGATCGCCTCGATCCAGCGGTCGTCGGGGAGGCCCACGACGGCGACCTCGGCGACGGCGGGGTGGGTGTAGAGGGCGTCCTCGACCTGGCGGGAGGCGACCAGGACTCCCCCGGAGTTGATGACGTCCTTCACGCGGTCCACGACGGTGTAGTAGCCCTCGGCGTCGCGCACCGCGAGGTCGCCGGAGCGGAACCAGCCGCCGCGGAAGGCTGCCTTGGTCTCCTCGGGCTTGTCCCAGTAGCCGTCGCACAACTGCGGTGAGCGGTAGACGATTTCGCCGGGCGTGCCGTCCGGGACCTCGTCGCCGTTCTCGTCGACGACCTTGGCCTCGACGTGGCGAACGGGCCTGCCGCACGAGTCCATGCGGCCCTCGTGCTCGTCCGGGCCGAGGACGGTGGCGAGCGGGCCGATCTCGGACTGACCGAAGCAGTTGTAGAAGCGCAGCCCGGGGAGCCGCTCGCGCAGCCGCTCCAGGACGGGCACGGGCATGATCGAGGCGCCGTAGTACGCCTTGCGCAGGCCGGAGAGGTCGCGGCTCGCGAACTCCGGGTGGTTCGACAGTCCGATCCACACGGTCGGCGGGGCGAAGAGGCTGTCGGCGCGGCCCGCCTCGATCAGGTCGAAGAGGACCTTCGGGTCGGGCCCGTCGACGATGGTGTTCTCGGCGCCGACCGCGAGGTACGGCAGCAGGAAGACGTGCATCTGCGCGGAGTGGTAGAGCGGCAGCGAGTGGACCGGTTTGTCGTCGGCGCGCAGGTCGAGGGCCTCGATGGCGCTGGCGTACTCGTGGACCAGGGCGCGGTGCGTCATCCGGGCGCCCTTGGGAAGCGCCGTCGTCCCCGAGGTGTAGAGCAGTTGGACGTACTCGCGGGCGTCGCGGTCGGTGTCGTACGTGCCGGGCTCGGCGAGCGCGCTGAGGAACGAGTCCTCGGTGTCCCGCAGGGCCCGTACGGCCAGGTCGGCGGGGACGTGGTCGGCGAGACCCGGGTCGGCGAGGACGAGTGAACTCCCCGACTGGCGCAGGATGTAGTCGAGGTCCTCGCCCGTGAGGTGGTGGTTGACCGGGACGTGGATCAGGTCCGCGCGGGAGCAGGCCAGGAAGGCGATGAGATACGCGTCCGAGTTGTGGGCGTAGGTCGCGACGCGCGAACGCTCCGCGAGCCCGTACCGCTCCCTCAGCACGGCGGCGGCGGTGGTGACGGCCGCGTCCAGCTCGGCGTAGGTCCAGGCGCGGTCCGCGTACCGCACGGCGATCCGCTCGGGGGTGCGCTGGGCACTCATGCGTAGGACGCCGTCGACGGTGCGGCTCAGGAGTCGTTCCATGGCGGGATCCTCGACGGCCAGGTGCGGCGGGTCAAGTACCGGACCAGCCGCATACCTTCGGGCCGCCCTCGCCACCGTCACCGCCTCGCTCCCCGCCGCGGCGGCCGCCGACTCAGGGACTGAACGACAGGAACACGAAGGCGGCGAAGATCGAGAGATGGACGCCGCCCTGGAGCAGGGTGGCCCGTCCGGGCACCACGGTCAGGGCGCTCACGACGGCGGTGAGCACCAGCAGGACCATGTGCAGCGCCCCGACGCCGAGGACCAGGGGCCCGGACAGCCAGATCGAGGCGAGCGCGATCGCCGGAATCGTCAGGCCGATGCTGGCGATCGCGGAGCCGTAGGCGAGGTTGAGGCTGGTCTGCATCCGGTCGCGTCCGGCGGCGCGCACGGCGGCGAGCGTCTCGGGGAGGAGGACCATCAGGGCGATGATCACGCCGACGACGGCCTTGGGCAGTCCGGCGGACTCGACGCCGTCCTCGATGGTGGGCGAGACGATCTTGGCCAGGCCGACGACGGCGACGAGCGCCAGGACCAGGAGTCCGAGGCTGGCCCAGGTCTCGCGGTCGGTCGGCGGTTCGGCGTGCTCGGCCTCGGACTGCCGGCCCTCCTTGCCCTCGGTCGGCACCGGCAGGAAGTAGTCGCGGTGCCGGAAGGTCTGGACGGCGACGAACACCCCGTACAGACAGAGCGAGGCGACGGCGGCGAACGCGAGCTGCGCACCGGAGAACTCGGGGCCGGGCCTGCTCGTGGTGAAGGTCGGCAGGACCAGAGTCATGGTCGCGAGCGTGCACACGGTGGCGAGGGCGCCGCCGGAGCCCTCGGCGTTGAAGACCGCGACGCGGTGGCGCAGCGCGCCGACCAGCAGCGAAAGGCCGACGATGCCGTTGCAGGTGATCATGACGGCCGCGAAGACGGTGTCGCGGGCGTAGGTGGACGCCTTCCCGCCGCCGCCCGCCATGAGGGTGACGATCAGCCCGACCTCGATGACCGTGACGGCGACGGCGAGGACGAGGGAGCCGAAGGGTTCGCCGACGCGGTGGGCGACGACCTCGGCGTGGTGGACGGCGGCCAGGACCGCGGCGAACAGGAGGACCGCGATGATGCCGACGGCGAAGCCGGGCAGCCCACGGCCCCAGGCGAGCCCAAGGGCGACACCCGCCACGACCGGTCCCCACGTCGTCCACCGCCGGATCAGGCCTGTCGTACCCGGACTCATGATCCGCATGCTGCCACAGGCGGCTCAGAGCTGCCGCTCCCGGCCCTCCCAGTACGGCTCGCGCAGGCGTCGCTTGTAGAGCTTGCCGTTGGGGTCGCGGGGCATCGTGGCGATGAAGTCGACCGTCTTGGGGCACTTGTAGCCGGCCAGGCGCTCCGCGCAGTGCGCCAGTATGGCGGCGGCGAGGGCCTCTCCCGGCTCGTGGCCCTCGGCCGGTTCGACGACCGCCTTGACCTCCTCGCCCCAGTCGGCGTGCGGGATGCCGAAGGCTGCGGCGTCGGCGACCGCCGGGTGGGTGAGGAGGGCCGACTCGATCTCGGCGGGGTAGATGTTCACCCCGCCCGAGATGATCATGTCGATCTTCCGGTCACGGAGGAAGAGATAGCCGTCCTCGTCGAGGACCCCCAGGTCGCCGACCGTGAAAAAGTCGCCGATCCGGTTCTTCGCGGTCTTCTCCTGGTCCTTGTGGTACGCGAAGCCGCCCGTGGTCATCTTCATGTAGACGGTGCCGAGTTCGCCGGGCGGGAGCCTGTTGCCGTCGTCGTCGAAGACGGCGAGCTCACTGATGGGCCAGGCCTTTCCGACCGTTCCCGGCTTCTTCAGCCAGTCCTCGGCGGTGGCGAACGCGCCGCCACCCTCGCTCGCCGCGTAGTACTCCTCCACGCAGCTCCCCCACCAGTCGATCATCGCCCGCTTGACGTGGTCGGGGCAGGGCGCGGCGCCGTGGATGGCGTGCCGCATCGACGAGACGTCGTACCGGGCCCGTACGTCCTCCGGGAGGGAGAGGAGCCGGTGGAACTGGGTCGGGACCATGTGGGTGTGGGTGCAGGCGTGGGTGTCGATGAGCCGCAGCATCTCCTCGGGGGTCCACTTGTCCATGAGGACGAGCGGATGGCCGATGTGCAGGGCCGCGCTCGCGAACTGGAGGACTGCCGTGTGGTAGAGCGGCGAGCAGACGAGATGCACGTTGCCGTCGAAGGGCCGGATCCCGAAGATGCCGAGGAAGCCGCCGAGGTAGGTCTCCTCGGGGAGCTTGCCGGGCAGCGGGCGGCGGATGCCGCGCGGCCGGCCGGTGGTGCCGGAGGTGTAGTTCATGACCCAGCCGAGGGTGCGGTCCTGGGGGGCGGACTCCGGGAAGCCGTCGAGGAGTTCGGCGTACGGGCGGAAGCCGGGGATCTCGCCGACGGAGTGCCGGTGGGTGGCGGGCAGCCCGGCCTCGTCGGCGGCGGCGGTCGCGGCGGCGGCGAACCGCTCGTGGGCGATGAGCACCTTGGCCCCGGAGTCGGTGACGATCCAGGCGATCTCGGGGCCGACCAGGTGGTGGTTGACGGGCACGAGGTAGAACCCGGCCTGGGTGGCGGCGAGATGGGCGGTGAGGAACTCGACACCGTTGGGCAGGACGACGGCGAAGGCGTCACCGCGCTCCAGGCCCGCCGCGCGCAGCCCGTGGACCAGCCGGTTGACGTCGGCGTGCAGGCGCCCGGCGGTCCACTCCTCGCCGTCGGGAGCGACGAGGACCGTACGGGAGGGGTCGGCGGCGGCCTGGGACCAGAAGCCGTTCACGTTGAGGTCACCCATCATGAACTCCTTCCCGCGATGCGGTTGATGCGGTCCACGGCCCGCTCGAAGCCTCGGGTGAGCTCGTCGAAGACCTGCTGGACGCTGCGTTCGGAGTTCATCCGGCCGACGATCTGCCCGACGGGCGTGCCGAGCAGCGGCTCGACCTCGTACTTCTGGATACGGGAGACGGCCTCGGCGACCAGCAGTCCCTGGAGGGGCATGGGGAGGGTGCCGGGGCCGTCCGGGTCGTCCCAGGCGTCGGTCCACTCGGTGCGCAGCTGGCGCGCGGGCTTGCCCGTGAGGGCGCGCGAGCGGACGGTGTCGCCCGAGCCCGCGGCGAGGAGCTTGGCGGTCAGCGCGCGGGAGTGGAGTTCGGCCTCGGTGGTGGTGAGCCAGAGGGAGCCGAGCCAGACGCCCTGGGCGCCAAGGGCGAGCCCGGCGGCGATCTGTTCGCCGCTGCCGATGCCGCCCGCGGCGAGGACGGGGAGCGGGGAGACGGCGTCGACGACCTCGGGCGTGAGGACCATGGAGGCGATCTCGCCGGTGTGGCCGCCGGCCTCGTAGCCCTGGGCGACGACGATGTCGATGCCGGCCTCGGCGTGGTGGCGGGCGTGCCGGGCGCTGCCGGCGAGCGCGGCGACGAGGACGTCATGGTCGTGGGCGCGCTGGACCACGTCGACGGGCGGGGAGCCGAGGGCGTTGGCGAGGAGCCTGATGGGGTAGTCGAAGGCGACGTCGAGCTGGTTGCGGGCGACCTGCTCCATCCAGCCGGTGATGCGCCAGCCGGAGGCCTCGCCCTCGGCGAGTTCGGGGACGCCGTGCTTGGCGAGGGTCGTCCGCACGAACTCGCGGTGCTCCGCGGGGATCATCGCCTCGACGTCGGCCTCGCTCACCCCCTCGACCTTCTTCGCGGGCATGACGACGTCGAGGCCGTACGGCAGTCCGTCGGTGTGGTCCTGCATCCAGTCGAGGTCGCGGGCGAGGTCGTCGGGGGCGGTGTAGCGCACCGCGCCGAGGACGCCGAATCCGCCGGCTCTGGTGATGGCGGCGGCCACCGCGGGGAAGGGCGTGAAGCCGAAGATGGCGTGCTCGATCCCCAGTTTTTGGCTCAGCTCCGTCTTCATGGGCGGCAGGATGCCGCAGCGGATCGGCCGAGGGAAGAGATTTTCTGATGCAGTGTCAGATTCTTTGCCTCGCCGCCCGCTTCCTTGACCCGCCCTCACCCCGGTAAGAAAGTTTCAGGCGCCGCGCGTGTGGCCGAAGGATTCTTTCAGTGGCGTGGGAGAGGGTAGGGATGACGGAGGAATCGGCAGGGAGTGCGGCGGGCCGGGGAATCGGTCGCCGGGCGTTCGGCGGACGGCTTCTCGCCCTGGGAGGTGCGGTGATGGTCGGCTCGATTCCGGGGGCAGCCGCCGCGGCCTCCGTGCCCCGGGGCGGACGGACCACTCTGCGGCACGGGTCCGCCGAGCGGGCCGGGCTGCTGGCCGAGCACCTGGACCGGCTGGTCACCGACGCCGAGAGGTTCCTTGGCCCCTCCCCCCTCCACCCGTGGTACGCGGGAGCGGTGCTGCTCGCCGGGCGGGGCGGGACGGTCGCCCTGCACCGGCCGATCGGGAGGGCGGTGCGGTACGCGGCGTACGACGAGACGACGGGCACGGGTGTCGAACTGCCGGCGGACCGGCAGATCCCGATGGCCGAGGACACGGTCTTCGACCTGGCCTCCGTCTCGAAGCTCTTCACCTCGATCCTGGCGGTGCAGCAGATCGAGCGCGGGGCGCTGGAGCTCGAGGCGAGGGTCACGGCGTATCTGCCGGAGTTCGGGGGCGGCGGGAAGCAGGACATCACGGTCCGTCAGCTGCTCACGCACACCTCCGGGTTCCGCTCCTGGATCCCGCTGTTCAAGGAGCCGACGCGGGAAGGGAAGCTGCGGCTGCTGTGGAACGAGGCGCCGGCGAACCCGCCCGGGACCCGCTATCTGTACTCCGATCTGAATCTCATCTCGCTCCAGCTGGTCCTGGAGGAGATCACCGGTCGCGGTCTGGACGCACTGCTCCGAAGCGAGATCACTGCTCCACTCGGGATGCACCGCACGCGTTTCAATCCCCCGCTCTCCTGGCGGCCGAAGATCGCGGCCACGGAGGACGCCCGGCTCCCCTGGTCGGGCCTCGACCGGGGCATGGTGTGGGGCGAGGTCCACGACGAGAACGCGTTCAGCCTGGGCGGGGTCGCCGGGCACGCGGGCGTGTTCTCCTGCGCGTGGGACCTCGCGGTCCTCGCGCGCACCCTGCTCAACGGCGGGGCGTACGGCGACACGCGGATCCTGGCCCCCGAGTCGGTGGGGCTGATGTTCACCGACTTCAACACCGCGTTCCCAGGCGACGAGCACGGCCTCGGCTTCGAGCTCTACCAGCACTGGTACATGGGCGCGATGGCGACCCCGCACTCGGCGGGGCACACCGGCTTCACCGGCACCAGCCTGGTCCTGGACCCTTCCACCGACGCGTTCCTCATCGTCCTCGGCAACTCGGTCCACCCGGTCCGTTCCTGGCGCTCCGGCTCGGCGCCCCGCGTCGCCGCCTCGAACAACCTCGCCCGCGCGGTCCCCGTCCGCCCGGAGCGGGGTCGCACCTCATGGTTCTCGGGCATGGCGAGCGCCACGAGCACGACGCTGACCCTGCCGCCGGTTCCGGGCGCGGCCCGGCTGGAGTGCGGTCTGTGGTGGGACACCGAGCCGAACGTGGACGCCGCCCGCCTGGAAGCCTCCACGGACGGCGGCGCGACCTGGGGGCCGGTGCCGTTCACCACCGTACGCAAGGGTCAGGAGCCGCAGCTTCACCCGGCGGGAGCGGTGAGCGGCTGGTCGGGACGCGTCTGGCACGAGGCGGCGGCGGACCTGTCGGCCTGGTCCTCGCCGGGCGGGGCGAGGCTTCGCTGGCGGTACACGACGGACCAGCGCTATGTGGGGCGCGGGGTGTACGTCGATTCCGTACGGCTCCTGGACGGCTCGGGGCGCCGTCTGTTCGACGACGCGCGTTCTGCGGACGCCTCCCGGATCGAGGCGGTGGGCTGGACGCGCTCGGCAGAATGACCGCTCACGTACCCCGGTTCTCCACCGAGCTCAGGAACGACTCGACCACCTGGCGGAAGCGTTCCGGCTCCTCGGCCGAAGGCACATGGGCGCTTTCCTCGAAGAGGACCCACCGGGCACCCGGGATGCCCTCGGCGATGGGGCGGACCACCTTCGGGGTCGTCACGTCGTAGCGTCCGGAGAGGACGAGCACCGGCAGATCCAGTTCGCCGAGGCGGTCGGTGACGTCCCAGTCCTTCTGGTTGCCGGTGACGTTCCACTCGGTACCCCACATCGTCTCGTACACCTCCCCGTTCCAGTTCTCGAACGAGCGCATGAGGTGGTCGGGCCACGGGTCGAGCCGGCAGAGCCAGCGGCCGTAGAAGGCCTTCAGGGCTTCGAGGTACTCCTCGGTCTCGGTGGTGCCCGCCGCTTCGTTCCGGTCGAGGACCTCCCGCACGTCCTCCGAGAGGGATTCCTTCAGGCGACGCGCCTCGGCCTCGTAGAGGGCGGCGCTGGCAAGGGGGTCGGCGAGGACCACTCCGGCCACGCCGCCGGGCTTTCGAAGCAGGTACTCCAGGGCCACCTGAGTGCCCCAGGAGTGGCCGAGCAGGTGCACCGGGTCAAGTCCAAGGGCCTCGCGCAGGGCGGCGACCTCGTCCACGAAGGTGTCCATCACCCACAGGGCGGGGTCGTCCGCGTGCGCGGACCTGCCACAGCCGAACTGGTCGTAGAAGACGACGGTCCGCCCATCGCTCTCGGCCAGGGCGGCGAGGTCCTGCAGGTAGTCGTGCGGGCAGCCCGGGCCGCCGTTGATCACGAGCAGCGGAAGTTTCCCGTCCGTCCGGGCCGGTTCGCCCACGATCTGGTACCAGGTGTGGAATCCGCGGAACGGCACAGTGCCTTCGGTGACGGCCATGGCGCGCCTCCTGAGGAGATCCGGCACCCCCTCCATCATGGGCAGCCCGGGGACGGACGCGCCAGAGGTCCGGCCGTCCGCTCAGCCGCCCGGCTCCGCCGCCGTCCGCAGGGCCGCGAGGACCGGGCTGATCAGGGGGTGGTCCTCGGCCCCCCGGCGTACGGCGGCGAAGACGCGGCGGGTGGGGGCCACGCCGTCCACCGGGCGGATCGCCACCTCGTCGAGTGCCGTGCCGCGCAGCGCTGAGCGCGGTACGAGCGCGACACCCGCGCCGGCGGAGGCGAGCGCGACCACGGCGCTGAAGTCGTCGGAGGAGTGCTCGAGGCGGGGTGCGAAGCCGGCGTACTCGCAGGCCAGGACCGTCACGTCATGGCAGGGGTTGCCGGCGGACTGGCCGATCCAGGCGTCCTTGGCGAGATCGGCCAGGGCGACCTGCCCGCCGTCGGCGAGCGGGTGCCCGAGCGGCAGGACGGCGTCGAAGGGCTCCGCGTACAGCGGTACGCGGGTGAGCCGGGCGTCGTCCTCGCCGGGCGCGCCGCGGTACTCGACGGCCACGGCGACGTCGACCTGGCGGTCCAGGACCATCAGCAGGCTCTCGTCGCCCTCCGCGTCCCGTACCCGTACCCGAATGCCGGGCGAGGTCCGGGCGAGGCCGGTGATCGCCGGGGCGACGACGAGGCCGATACCGGTGGCGAAGGCCGCGACCGTGACCGTCCCCGCCTCGCCCGATCCGTACGCGGCGAGTTCGGACTCGGCGCGCTCCAGCTGGGCGAGGACCGCGTTGGCGTGGCTGAGCAGGATCTCGCCGGCCGGGGTGAGCCGCGCCCCACGGGCGTTGCGCTCGACCAGCCGGTGGCCGGTCTCCTGCTCCAGGGCGGCGAGCTGCTGCGAGACGGCGGAGGGGGTGAGATAGAGCGCGGCGGCAGCCGCCGTGACGGTGCGGTGGTCGGCCACCGCCCGGAGGATGTGCAGCCGCCGCGCTTCGATCATTCCCCTAGTCTCGCAGGGCGGCGCGCGCGTCGACGAACGCGTCCACAGCCCGGTTCACATCATCGGATGAATGGGCCGCCGAGAGCTGGACGCGGATCCGGGCCTGGCCCTGCGGCACGACGGGGTACGAGAAGCCGATCACGTAGACGCCGCGCTCCAGGAGCAGCTCCGCCATGCGGCCTGCCTCGGACGCGTCGCCGATCATCACGGGGGCGATGGCGTGGTCGCCCGCGAGGATGTCGAAGCCCTCCGCGGTCATGCGGGTGCGGAACAGCTCGGTGTTGGCGCGCAGCCGGTCGCGCAGGTCGCCGGCCGACTCGAGCAGGTCGAGGACCTTGAGGGAGGCGGCGGTGATGACCGGGGCGAGGGTGTTGGAGAAGAGGTACGGGCGGGAGCGCTGGCGCAGCAGGGCGACGATCTCGGCGCGGGCGGCGACGTAGCCGCCGGAGGCGCCGCCGAGGGCCTTGCCGAGGGTGCCGGTGATGATGTCGACGCGGTCCATGACGCCGTGCAGCTCGGGGGTGCCGCGGCCGCCGGGGCCGACGAAGCCGACGGCGTGCGAGTCGTCGACCATGACCATGGCGTCGTAGCGCTCGGCCAGGTCGCAGATCTCGTCGAGCGGGGCGACGTATCCGTCCATGGAGAAGACGCCGTCGGTGACGATCAGCTTGCGGCGGGCGCCGCCCTCGCCGGCCTCCTTGAGCTGCTGCTCCAGGTCGGCCATGTCGCGGTTGGCGTAGCGGAAGCGGCGGGCCTTGGAGAGGCGGATGCCGTCGATGATGGAGGCGTGGTTGAGGGCGTCGGAGATGACGGCGTCCTCGGGGCCGAGCAGCGTCTCGAAGACGCCGCCGTTGGCGTCGAAGCAGGAGGAGTAGAGGATCGTGTCCTCCTGGCCGAGGAAGGAGGACAGCCGGGCCTCCAGCTCCTTGTGCACCTCCTGCGTACCGCAGATGAAGCGCACGGACGCCATGCCGTAGCCCCAGCGGTCGAGCGCCTCGTGGGCGGAGGCGATCACCTCGGGGTGGTCGGCGAGCCCGAGGTAGTTGTTGGCGCAGAAGTTGAGCACCTCACCGGGCTGCCCGCCGGCGATGACGGCGACGGTCGCGGACTGGGGGGTGCCGATCACGCGCTCGGGCTTGTGCAGTCCGGCGGCACGGATCTCGTCGAGGGTGGTGCGGAGGTCGTCGCGTACGGAGTCGAACATGGTGGGTTCCTTCGGGGGTCAGGCGAGCTGGTGGAACCGAGCCCTAGAAAGAGGTGGTCCAGTCGAGGATGATCTTGCCGCCCTTGCCGGACGCGGCGTCGTCGAAGGCGGCTTCGAAGTCCGTGTACGCGTAGCGGCCGGTGATCACCGGGGCGAGGTCGAGGCCGCCCTCCAGGAGGACCGACATCGCGTACCAGGTCTCGAACATCTCGCGCCCGTAGATGCCCTTGATGGTGATCATCGACGTGACGATCTTCGCCCAGTCGACGGCGAAGTCCTCCGCGGGCAGGCCCAGCATGGCGATCTTGCCGCCGTTGGTCATGTTCGCGACCATGTCGCGCATCGCGCGCGGGTTGCCCGACATCTCCAGGCCGACGTCGAAGCCCTCCTTGAGGCCGAGCGTGCGCTGGCCGTCGGCGATCGTCTGCTCGGCGACGTTCAGCGCGAGCGAGACGCCGGCCTTGCGGGCGAGGTCGAGGCGCTCCTCGCTGACGTCGGTGATGACCACGTTGCGCGCGCCGGCGTGCTTGGCGACCGCCGCCGCCATGATGCCGATCGGGCCCGCGCCGGTGACCAGCACGTCCTCGCCGACGAGAGGGAAGGAGAGCGCGGTGTGCACGGCGTTGCCGAACGGGTCGAAGATCGCGGCGACGTCGAGGTCGACCGGCACCCGGTGCACCCACACGTTGGACGCGGGCAGGGCGACGTACTCGGCGAACGCGCCGTCGCGCCCGACGCCGAGGCCGACGGTCGCGCGGCACAGGTGGCGGCGGCCGGCCAGGCAGTTGCGGCACTTGCCGCAGACCAGGTGGCCCTCGCCGCTGACCAGGTCGCCGACCGCGATGTCCACGACGTCACGGCCTGTCTCGACGACCTCGCCGACGAACTCGTGGCCGAGGGTCAGCGGTGTGGCGATGGTCCTCTGCGCCCAGCCGTCCCAGGAGCGGATGTGCAGGTCGGTCCCGCAGATACCGGTCCGCTTGACCTTGATCAGTACGTCTCCGGCGCCGATCTGCGGCTCCGGCACGTCCATGAGCCAGAGTCCCGGCTCCGCCTTCTGCTTGACCAGCGCCTTCAATGCCTTGGCTCCCGACGTGCGTGTCCTGTGACGTATGGGGTACGGGCACGGGTTCGCGCCCAAGATCCCCGAAGAGAATCTTCCGTACGTCGTGCATCGGGGTCCATCGAGGTTTTCTTAAGCGCGGCCACAGGTGAGCTTCACGCCGCTGGCGGGGAGCAGGGCGGCGCCCCCTCCTCATCGTCCCAGCGCCGCCATCGCCGCGTTGTGTCCGGGGATCCCGCTGACTCCGCCGCCCCGGACGGCGCCTGCGCCGCACAGCAGAACGTTGGCATGGTCGGTCTCGACGCCCCAGCGGCCGGTGCCCTCTTCCCCGTAGGGGAAGGAGAGGTCGCGGTGGAAGATGTGCCCGCCGGGCAGCCGGAGATCGCGTTCGAGGTCGAGCGGCGTCTTCGCCTCGATGCAGGGCTCGCCCTCGGCGTCGAGGGCGAGACAGTCGGCGATCGGCTCGTCGAGGACGGCGTCGAGTTCGGCGAGGGTCGCCTTGAGGAGGGCGGCGCGGGCGGTGTCGTTGTCGGCGGTGAACAGCCGGGCGGGGGTGTGCAGTCCGAAGAGGGTGAGGGTCTGGTAGCCGCGCGCGGCGAGCTCGGGGCCGAGGATGCTGGGGTCGGTCAGCGAGTGGCAGTAGATCTCGGAGGGCGGGGCGCTGGGCAGCCGGCCGGCGGCCGCCTCGGCGTAGGCGGTGGCCAACTGGCCGTAGCCCTCGGCGATGTGGAAGGTTCCGGCGAACGCCTCGCGCGGGTCGACGGACCGGTCCCGCAGCCGGGGCAGCCGGGTGAGCAGCATGTTCACCTTGAGCTGGGCGCCTTCGGCGGGCGGCGGAGGCGTCTCGCCGAGGAGCTCGGCGAGGGCCTGGGGCGAGGCGTTGACAAGTACGTGCTCTGCCGCGATCACGCCCTCGCCCTCCGACGTTCGGTACGTGACCTCGGCGCGGAGGCCGTCGGTCTCGATCCGGACGGCCTCGTGGCCGGTGCGGATCTCCGCGCCCGCGGTGCGGGCGGCGTCGGCGAGGGCGTCGGTGAGGGCGCCCATGCCACCGACGGGGACGTCCCAGTCGCCGGTGCCGCCGCCGATGACGTGGTAGAGGAAGCAGCGGTTCTGGAGCAGCGAGGGATCGTGGGCGTCGGCGAAGGTGCCGATCAGGGCGTCGGTCAGGACGACGCCCCGGACCAGGTCGTCGGCGAAGGTCTCCTCGACGGCGGCGCCGATCGGCTGCTCGAAGAGCATCCGCCAGGCGGTCTCGTCGGCCACGCGCGCGTGGAGTTCCTCGCGGGACGGCAGCGGCTCCGTGAGCGTGGGGAAGACGCGCTCGGCGACCTGTCCCGTACGGCCGTAGAACGCCTGCCACGCCTCGTACTCGCGGTCCGATCCGGTGAGCGCCGCGAAGGAGGCGCGGGTCCGATCGGCGCCGCCGCCGACGAGCAGCCCTCCGTCGCCCTTCGGCGTGTACGAGGAGATGGACCGTTTCCGCACCGCGAACCGCAGCCCCAGCTCGCGCACGATCTTCGGCGGCAGCAGCGAGACCAGATAGGAGTACCGGGAGAGCCGGGCGTCGACCCCGGCGAAGGGCCGGGTGGAGACGGCGGCCCCGCCGGTGGAGCCGAGCCGTTCCAGGACGAGGACGGTGCGTCCGGCGCGGGCCAGGTAGGCGGCGGCGACCAGTCCGTTGTGGCCACCGCCGACGATGACGGCGTCGTACGAGCGCTGTGCGGTCATGTCTCTTGCTAGCACGCGAAGATCGCCCGTGGAACCCCGTGTCCAGCGCGTGTTCGGCTACCCGTCGTGACCGGGCCGCTCGCGGCGCAGGGCGGCCACCCGGCGGTACAGCTCGACGGCCTCCGCGTCGCGGCCGAGCTGTTCGAGGCAGTGGGCCTCGTCGTGGCGGCTGCCGAGGGTGTCGGGGTGGTCGGCGCCGAGGGTGCGCTCGCGGGCCTCGGCGACCTGGCGGTAGACCGCGAGGGCGTCCTGCCAGCGGGCCAGCCAGCCGAGGCCGACGGCGATCTCGCGGCGGCTGACGAGCGTGTCCGGGTGGTCGGCGCCGAGGACGCGTTCGCGGATCGCGCACACGGCGCGGGCCTCCTCGACGGCCTCCTCCCAGCGGGAGAGGCGGCCGAGGCTGACGCCGAGGCCGTGGCGGGCGCGCAGCGTCTCGGGGTCGTCGGGGCCGAGCGCCCGGGTGCGGGCCTCGACCAGGTCGCGGTAGAGCTCCAGGGCCTCGGCGCTCCGGCCGAGCCGGCCCAGGCAGATGCCCACCTCGTAGCGGGCGGCGAGGGTGTCGGGGTGGTCAGGGCCGAGGACGGTGCCACGGGCCGTCGCGACCTCGCGGTAGGCGGCGAGCGCCTCCGTCCAGCGCCCCGACTGTCCGAGGGTGTACGCCACTTCGTACCGCGTCACCAGGGTGTCGGGATGCTCCTCGCCAAGCAGCCGGGCGCGTGCCTCGGCCACCTCCGTGGCCATCCGGTACGACTCGTCGAGGCGGCCGAGGCGGCCCAGGTTGAAGGCCAGGTTGTGGCGGCAGCGCAGGGTGTCGGGGTGGTCCGGGCCCATGGTGCGCTCGCGCGAGGCGAGTACCTCCGCGTACACCTGGTGCGCCTCGACGTGCCGCCCGAGACGGCCGAGGACGTACGCGGTCTCCTGGCGCGCGGCCAGCGTGTCGGGGTGGTCCGCGCCGAGGACCCGCTCGCGCGCCTCGGCCACGCGGCCGAACTCGCGCAGGGCGTCGGCCGGCCGGGCGAGCCTGCTGAGCGTGAAGCCGAGTTCGTACCGGCTGGCGAGGGTGTCGGGGTGGTCCGGCCCGAGGACACGGCCGCGGTCCTCGACGACGGACCGGTGCACGTCCTCCGCCTCGTCCCAGCGGCCGAGCCGGCCGAGGCTGAGCCCCGCCCTGTGCCGGCTGGCGAGCACGGCGAGGAGTTCCGGCGGCGCGGCGGCCCGGGCGCGGAGTTCCGGCGGCGCGGCGGCCTGGGCGTGGAGTTCCGGCGGCGGAGTGGCACGCTCCGCGCGCTCGGCGGTCCGCTGGGGGATCACCCGCGAGGGGCTCGTCCACTCCCCCGTGAGCTCGGCGGCCGGGTCGTACGCCACGGTGCGCAGCGCGAGGGAGCCGGCGGTGACCCGGTGGCCGGTGGTCATCCCCCGGGCCCAGGACGGGAGTCGGTGCGGGGCCGCCTCGGGCAGCCGTACGGGAGGCGCCACGGGCCCCGGTCCGGTGAGTCCGGTGCGGGCGGAGACGATCCGGCGGCGCAGGTCGTTCGCGTCGGTGGGCCGCTCCTCGGGCGTCTTGGCGAGCAGATCGAGGACGATCCGGTCCAGGTAGTCGGGCAGTTCGGCGCGGTGCGTCCGCAGCGGTTCGGGCGGGGTGTCGCGATGGCCGACGAGGACGGCCCAGTTGTCCTCCAGGTCGAACGGCGGGGCGCCGGTGGCGATCTCGTACAGCACGCAGCCGAGTGAGTACAGGTCACTGCGGTGGTCGATCTCGCCGCCGCTGATCTGCTCCGGCGACATGTAGTGCGGGGTGCCCATGGCGATGCCGGTGCCCGTGAGCTTGGAGGTGAAGCCGATGTCGGCGCCGAGGCGCGCGATGCCGAAGTCGCAGATCTTCACGGCGCCGTCGCCGAGCCGCATGATGTTGGCGGGCTTGAGGTCGCGGTGGACGATCCCCTGGCGGTGGGTGTAGGCGAGGGCGTCGGCGACCTGTTCGGCGATGTCCACGACGTCCTGCACCGGCAGCGGGTGCTGCTTGTTCTCCTCCAGGAGCTGGCTGAGGTTGTGCCCCTCCAGGAGCTCCATGACGAGGAAGAGCACCCCGTCGGACTCGCCGAAGTCATGGACGACGGTGACCCCGCGGTGCTGGAGTGAGGCGGCGACCCGGGCCTCGCGCCGGAACCGCTCCCGCAGCACCGTCACGAACTGGGGGTCCCGCTGGGGACCCAGCGGCTTGAGGCACTTGACCGCGACCCCGCGGCCGAGCGACTCGTCGGTGGCCCGCCACACCTCGCCCATGCCGCCGCGCCCGATCACCTCGTGCAGCCGGTACCGGCCCTGGATCAGCCTGGTTTCCGCCATCTCGTGCTGTCGCCCCCGTCGATACTCCGCGCCCTCCCCGGCCGGTCCAGTATGGCCGCCTGACTGCGGAGTCTGTACGGCGCGGGGCGCGCGTCGGGGCCGAGACGGGCCATCGCTTTCAGAATGTGACCTGGCGGCAGCCGCCAGCGGAGCCTGGCCGGGATGGAGCGCAGCAGATTGCCGGTGGCGGTGAGCTGATACGTGACGGTGTCGGGCGGCGGCGCGGGCCGGCCGTAGAGCTCGTGGGCGTAGGGAGGCAGGGAGTTGTACGCGAGGGAGGCCACGCGCCGCCAGACGATCTCGCGCGCCGGTGCGAGCGCGGGCCTGACGGGCGGGCGGCGCAGGAAGGCGTCGACGGTGTGGGCGTCCTCGCCGGCGGCGAGCCGGGGTCGTACGGCGTCGAAGTAGGCGGCGAGTTCGCCGGCGGTGGCGGGCACGGTGCGCGGGTCGAGCCCGACGAGCCGGGCGGAGGCGCGGTGTTCGTCGATGTAGCGGTCGGCCTGGGCGTCGGTGAGGGGGATGCCCGAGCGGCGGACGACCGAGACGTACGAGTCGACCTCGGCGCAGTGCACCCAGAGCAGCAGCTCGGGGTCGTCGACGCCGAGGAGGCGGTGGATCCTCCGCACGCGGGCGCCGGCCGCCTCGGCGGCGTCGGTGGTGCCGTAGCTGATCGTGCCGACGAAGTTCGCCGTGCGCAGGAGCCGGCCCCAGGCGTCGCGCCTGAAGTCACTGTTGATCATGACGCCGCGGACGGCGACGGGGTGGAGTGCCTGGAGGTACAGGGCGCGGACCCCGGCGATCCACATCACCGGGTCGCCGTGCAGCTGCCAGGTGACGGAGTCGGGACCGAAGAGCCCGGGGTCGGCGTCCTGCCTCATACCGTTCAGGCTACGGGTGCCGGATCCGCTATCGCCAGATCGCCTGGATCGAGTCGAACTGTGCCCACGTGATCGGGTTGCCGCTGTTGGCGCCGTAAATGCTCACGGATCCGGCGGTGTTGATCTCGAAGCGGCAGGCGTTGATGCCCTGGCTGTTGTTGCGGGGCGTCGCGGCGCGCACGTACCAGGTGGGCGCCGTGAACCCGGCCGGCAGGGTGGCGATCCTGGCGTCGGCGACGAGGTTGCAGGTGATCGCGCCACGGGCCTGGAGGAACGTGGTGTCGGCGATCGTGATGAGGCGCACCTGCGGAGTGGCACCGGCCTGGGCGGTGATGCCCGGCTCCAGGACGAGGTCGGTCCAGGCCTGGGCCACGACGCCGGCCGCGGCGGCGGGCGTGGCGGCGATCAGGTTGCCGGCGGCCGCGGCGGCGGGCATGGCGAGGGCGGCGCCGAGGATGCTGCGGCGGTTGAAGGACTGGGACATGACGAATGGGCTCCTTGGCCAGAAGAGATGAGTGGGAGAAGGGGGGTGGGGGTCAGCTGGGGGTCAGCGCCAGACGGCGCTGAAGCTGTCCAGCTGCACCCAGGTGATGACGTTGGTGGTGCGGCCGCCATAGAGCCGCAGTTCGCGGTCGTTGCCTGCCTCGACACGGGCGACGCAGTAGCCGCCGTTGCTGTTCCGGGGAACGTTGGCGCGGCAGACCATGCTGGGGGTCAGCGCGTCGGGCAGGGTGCCGATGACCGCGTCGCCGTCGAAGCTGCCCCTGACTCCGCCGCTGAGCTGCAGCGTCGTCGTTCCGGCGATGCTGATGAGCCGCCCCTTGGGGGCGTTCTGGTCGACGGTGACCCCGGCGGCGAGGGTGATCGGCTGCCAGTCGGTGAGCACCTTCACGCCGTCGACCTCGGGGGCCGCGGACAGCGACATGATGGTGCAGGTGCGCGGGCCGGGGTCCTCGGTGGCGAAACCGAAGTGGAGGTGCGGCACACCGTTCCGTACGGAGACGGTCATGCCCTCGGCCTCGCGGTGCTCCAGGCCGGGACCGGCGGTGATGTGCTGCCGGTCCAGCATGGCGCCGGTGGCCCACTCGAACGCCGTGATGTACGTGTCGCCTGGCAGGGCGACCGCGGACAGGGCCTGGCCCTGGAGCGTGTAGAGGACGCCGCTGTGGGAGGCGTACCCCTGGAAGACGCCGGCAGGGAGGGCCGGGGTGATCTGCTGAATGGCCACCCATTCACCGGCGGCCGCCTTGGCCAGGTCGTACCGCTCGTAGTGCGGCCCGCCGTCGAGGGAGAAGCGCAGGACGAGCTCGTTGGTGCTGCGGTCGATGGTGGGGGTGATGAAGCGGGCCGCCGGGTCGGGGCTGTACGGCTGGGTGTGCAGCGAGGAGCCGTGGTCGATGACCGTGCCTGAGCGGAACTCGAAGCTGGTCACGGCCGAGCCGAAGCCCTGGTTCTTGCTGTTGGGTATCGACGCCGTCTCGGTCCACAGCCAGATCGCCCCGGCGCGGTTCTCCACGCCGACGTTGACGCCGTGTCCGAAGCCGCGCAGGTACATGTGCCCGGTGATCGAGCCGGACGCGGAGAGCCGGGTGACGCACAGGTCGCCCTGCGCGCTCCGCGTGGCCCAGTCCGGCGCCGTGGACTCGCCGGGGAGCTGGATTCCGCCCTCCATGATCTGGAGCACGAAGATGTCGTCGGACACCGGGTCGATGCCGAACGACTGCATGACTGTGCTGTTCTGGAGCGGGCGCCGGTGGAGAAGCTTCCCCACCGGTCCGGCGATGTCTATCTGTCCTGCGACACTGACGCTCAACTGCGCGGCTCCTTGTCACTCTTGATGATCGTCCAGGGGGGCCCAGTCTGTCAGAGCTCTTCGGCCGTGGTCAGGATGCGTGTGGCCGGCCTTCCGGCCAGGGCGGGGGAGTTGGCCGGGACGGACCACACCTGGGTGGTGAGGAAGCCGAGGAACCGCTCGGCCTCCTCCGTGGTCGAGAAGCCGAGGTCCACCACGACGTACGCGGGATCGTCGACCGGGCGCCGGATGTGATGCCGCAGGACGCCCGCGTCGCGCCGCGCGGGGGCGAAGCGGTCGAAGGCCGTCTTCCATACGCCGAAGTCGGTGACCGGGTGCTCGATGTGCAGGGTGATCATCACTCCTCCTCGGTCCGCTGCCGCTGTCTCCCTCCATGCTGGTCTGCGGTGCCCGCGCCCCATATCCCAGATATGTGGGGTACGGCGCCGTAGCCTCCGCTCATGGCTCTTCCCGTCGCGTACGCACGGTCCCGCGAGCGCGTCGTCCGGCTCTGCGCGGCCGGTGGAGACTCCCGCCGACTGCGCGGGCGGCTGCTGAGGGAGCTGCGCGCCACCCTGGGCTTCGACGCGTTCGCCTTTCTGCTGACCGACCCCGAGACCTCCATCGGCTGCGCGCCGGTGGCGCATGTCCCCGTCCTGCCGGAGCTTCCCCGGCTGATCCGGCTGAAGTACCTGACCCGGACGAATCGCTGGACGACGCTGCGCGGCGCCGCCGCGCTGAGCGGCCACGAGCCCTCGTCGCGCGGTCCGTTGTGGGACGAGGTGCTCCGCCCGCACGGCGTACGGGACGTGGCCTCGGCAGTGTTCACGGACCGGTTCGGCTGCTGGGGGTTCCTCGACCTCTGGCGGTACGGGGAGGAGTTCGGCGCGCCGGAGATCGCGTATCTCGACGGGATCACCGCGCCCGTCACCGAGGCCCTGCGGCGTGCACAAGCCGAGACGTTCGTGGCACGCCCACCGGGCGCCGCCCGGCCGGGACCGCTCGTGCTGCTGCTCTCCCCCGACCTCCAGGTCAGGGGCCAGACCCCCGAGGCCCACGCGTATCTCGCCCGGCTGGTACCGCCCGAGCAGGGTCTGCCGCCCGTACCGGCCGGTGCGTACAACGTCGCCGCGCAGCTCCTCGCCCGGGAGGCCGGTGTCGACGAGAACGTCCCGCGGGCCCGCGTCCATGTCGCGGACGGTCTGTGGGTCACGCTGCGGGCGGCCCGGATCGGCGGGGCGGAGCCTGCGGCCGGGCGCGATATCGCGGTCACCATCGAGGAGACGACGCCCGCCGAGCGACTCGACGTGTTCGGCAGGGCGTACGGACTCAGTGATCGTGAGGGCGAGCTGCTGCGCCATCTCGCGGAGGGAGGCGACAGTCACGCGGTGGCCCGGGCGATGTTCCTGTCGGAGCACACGGTGCAGGACCACCTCAAGTCGGTGTTCGCCAAGACCTCCTGCCACAACCGTCGGGCGCTGCTCGCGCGGGCCCTGGGGACGTAAGAGCCGGGCTCAGCCCTGGACGACGGGGTCGTCGGTCCACGTGACGGACTCGATGAGCCAGTCGCCCCTGTCCTTCGCCTTCGCCTTCGTCAGCAGGCTGTGCTTGCGTCCCCACCCGGTGAAGGGGACGCCGTCGCGGACGCCGTGCTTGTAGTAGAGCGAGCTCCGCAGGGCGCGTCCGGCGGTGACGACGGTCGAGAAGCTGACCTCGAACTCCTCGAAGTCGGTCAACTCGGCTCCGTTCAGGAGCGTGTGACGGGGCGCCAGAAACTCCTCCACCGTCATCCGTTCGACGTGCCCGTCCTGATCGACGTACTCGATCACGGCCTCGGGCGCGAGGACCGCGCGTGCCGCGTCCAGCTCGCCGGCGCGGTGGGTGAACGCCGAGAGGAACGCGGTGACCGCCGTTGCCAGCCCGAGCCAGTCACCGGGCGTGGCGAGCGACTCCCCTGAGACCAGGCGCTCCAGGTCTGCCGTGGTCATGTCCCGGGTGTGCGGCTCGTGCGGCAGATAGAGCGCGACCTCGGGCAACGAACGGTAGGCGTAGATCGCCTCGAGGTCGTCCAGCCGTACGGGACGCAGACTCAGCCGCTTCGTCCGCACCGGGTACTCCGGATGCGTCGGGGCGCCGGGATCGGTGGCGTGGGTCTGGTCGGTCGGATCGGTCGCGCCGGACATCGAATCTCCGTTCGTGCGGTGGTCCCGCACAGTGTGACGCGCCGCCGTCCACCGAAGCGACCGTGTTCTTCGGACCCGGGCGCAGGACCGGCGCGGCCGTGCGAGCGTGCGGGGCGCCGCCACCAGGCTGAGATCGGGGGTGGGACGCGGGAGTCCGCCCGGCACAGCGGGAAGGGTGCCGGAATGACGTGGCTTCCGACGCTCGCGGGCGCCGTCCTGGTGTTGTTCATCCTCCGGGACGTGTTCCACACGCTCTGGCACCCGACGCGCCACGGAGGTCTGAGCAGACTGGTGATGATGTTCATGTGGTGGCTCTCCGCGCGCCTGGGCGTGTGGTGGCGGCCGGCGGGTCTCGCGGGCCCGCTGGGCATGGTGACCGTCCTCGCCTCCTGGGCACTGACCGTCGCCGTGGGATGGGCGCTCATCTACTGGCCCCACATGCCGGACGACTTCTCGTACGCGGCGGCGCTCGTCCCCTCCGAGCACGCAGGCCCGCTGGACGCGCTCTACATCTCCCTGGTCACCCTGGCCACACTCGGACTGGGAGACATCGCGCCGACCTCGGGGTGGCTTCGTGTCCTCGCCCCCATGGAGGCCCTCGTGGGCTTCGTCCTGCTGTCGGCGACCGTCGCCTGGATCCTCGGCATCTACCCGGCTCTGGCCCGCCGCAGGGCCCTGGCCCTGCGGCTCTCCCACGTCCGCCGCAGCCGGGCCACCTCCCAGGCCCTCGACTCAGACGGGGGCGCCGCTCTCCTGGACGGTCTCGCGTCGGCCTTCTCGATCGTCACGGTCGACTTCATGCAGTACGCCGAGTCCTACTACTTCTACGACGGCGACGAGCACACCTCTCTGCCCGGTCACCTCGACTACGCGGTCGGTCTGGCCGAGCAGGCCGCAGCTGCGCGCCATCCGGATGTCCGGTTGTCCGCGGCGGTGCTGCGCACGGCGCTGGAGGACCTGGCCGTCGTCCTCGACGACCGCTTCCTTCGCACGGAAGGCTCACCCGACCGGGTCTTCGCGGCCTACGCCGCCGACCACGGGCGCCCCCGGGAAGGGAACCGCGGCGCATAGGGGACGAGTCTCAGCGGCGGACGCGGGGCATTCCGAGGCCGATCCAGGAGATGATCTCCCGCTGGATCTCGTTGTTGCCGCCGCCGAAGGTGAAGATGACGGCCGAGCGGTAGCCGCGTTCGAGTTCGCCGTGGAGGACCGTGCCCGCGGAGCCCTCCTTGAGCGCGCCGGCCGAGCCGACGACCTCCATGAGCCAGGCGTAGGCGTCGCGGCGGGCCTCGGAGCCGTAGACCTTGACGGCGGAGGCGTCCTGGGGGGTCAGGGTGCCGTGCTGGACGGCGTTCACCATCTGCCAGTTGAGGAGTTTCATCGCGTCGAGCCTGGTGTGCGTGCGGGCCAGGCTCCGGCGTACCCAGCCGAGGTCGATCACGCGGCGGCCGTCGGCGAGCTTGGTGTCGGCGGCCCAGCGCTGGACGTCGTGGAGGGCGCGGATCGCCATCGTGCCGTGGGCGGCGAGGGTCACGCGCTCGTGGTTGAGCTGGTTGGTGATGAGCCGCCAGCCCTTGTTCTCCTCGCCGACGCGGCGAGAGACAGGGACGCGGATGTTCTCGTAGTAGCTCGCGGTGGTGTCGTGCGAGGCGAGGGTGTTGATGAGGGTGCAGGAGTAGCCGGGGTCGCTCGTCGGCACGAGGAGCATCGTGATGCCCTTGTGGGCGGGGGCGTCCGGGTCGGTGCGGACGGCGAGCCAGACCCAGTCGGCGGTGTCGCCGTTCGTCGTCCAGATCTTCTGCCCGTTCACGACGTACGCGTCGCCGTCCCTGACCGCGCGGGTCCTGAGGGCGGCGAGGTCGGTGCCGGCGTCGGGCTCGCTGTAACCGATGGCGAAGTCGATCTCGCCGGAGAGGATCTTCGGCAGGAAGTACGCCTTCTGCTCGTCCGTACCGAACTGCATGATCGTCGGACCGACGGTGTTCAGGGCCATCAGCGGCAGCGGGACGCCGGCCTGGGCGGCCTCGTCGAAGAAGATGAACTGCTCCATGGGGCTCAGCCCGCGCCCGCCGTACTCGACGGGCCACCCCACGCCGAGCCAGCCGTCGGTGCCGAGCCTGCGTACGGTCTCGCGGTAGAAGCGCTTCTGCGCGGCAGGGTCGGCGTAGCGCGCGTGGACGTCGTCCGGCACGAGGGCGGCGAAGTACGCGCGCAGCTCCTCGCGCAGACGGAGCTGGGCGGGCGTGTACTCGAGGTGCATGGGGCCTCCCGTGGCGGCGTCGTCCTGGGTACCGTGCGCGCGACGGCGGCCACGGTAGAACGTGTTCCATAAATGGGGAAGCCCCACGACGGCCCCGGGCGGGGGCCGTCGTGTTCCGCCTTGGCCCGGTGGGGGGAAGGTCCGGGCCAAGGCGGTCTGGCATGGGGATCCGGCGGGCGGATCAGGGCAGGAGCTCGTCCAGGGAGGCGCGTCCCTTCGCCGCCATGCGGCGCTCGGCCCACGCGAGGTTCTTCGGATTCACGTCACGGCCTGAGGCGAGGACCAGGTCCTCGGCCGTGTATTCGCCCTCCGACCCGGCATGCAAGAGGCGGTCGGGCGTCGGGCGCTCCCCCGGAGATGTCTTGTCGGACTCAGCGTTCATGCCGCCTCCTACTAGTTCTTCCGGTACCGGCCATTCTCGTGTCCGGTTCGCGGGACCGCATCCGGGCCGCTCGCCGAGGGCCCCTCCCCTCTGCTGGGTCACAACTCGTGCACGCGGTGTGTCGCCGCCATGGCGTCCAAGGGGTGCGGGTTCGACAATGGTGAGGATGACCGATGACGACCGGCGCACGCGCAGTGGCGAGATCGGGCCCACCGAGCGGCTCGCCATGAATCGGACCGGCAGCTTCGACTGGGACCTCGACACGGGCACCATCGACGTCGACGAGGCCGGGCTGCTGGTCTTCGGGCTGGAACCGGGCGCTTTCGACGGACGCCCCGCCACGCTCGTGCAGCGCCTCGACCCCGCGGAGCGCACCCGGCTCGACGCGGTGGTCCGGGCGGCGATCACCAGCGGCGAGACCTCGTACACCGCGCAGTTCCGGATCGAGGGGGACGACGGAGCACCCCAGTGGACACATGTCCAGGCACGCATCCTGAGGACGCCGGACGGGCGGGCCCACCGGATCGTCGGCATCGTCCGCGACACCACCGCCGAGGTCACCCACTCCGCGTTCGTACTGGAGCTGGAGAAGCGCCGCGAGGTCCAGACGAGCATCGTCGAGCGGACCACGCACGCGCTGTCGCGGGCCGTCACGGTCGACGACGTGACGGCGGCCATGACCGGCCCCGGCGGGCTCGCCCGGCTCGGCGCGGACGGGCTCGCGCTCGGCCTGGTGGAGAACGGCTCGCTCAACGTCATCGCGCTCAGCGGGGAGTCGCTGGACGCCCTGAACGACTTCCGTTCGCGCCGGCTCGACCGCGGCCTGCCGCTGGCCGAGACGGTCCTGAGCGGGCGGCCGCGGTTCGTGTCCTCGTTCCCCTCGCTCGGGCGGGACTTCCCGGAGCTGGCGCCGTACCTCGAGCGGCTGAAGTTCACCTCCGCCTGCTATCTGCCGCTCGTCGCCCAGGCGCGTTCGCTCGGCGGGATGGCACTGTTCTACCGGCGCCGCTCGTCGTTCAACGCCGACGAGCGCAACCTGCTGCTCGGGCTCGCCGCGATCGTCGCGCAGTCCCTGCAGCGCGCCATCCTCTTCGACGAGGAACGGGAGCTGGCGACCGGGCTGCAGGAGACGATGCTGCCGCGCCGCATCCCGGCGATCTCCGGCGGTGAGATCGCGGTCCGCTACCACGCGGCGTGGAGCGGGCGGCAGGTCGGCGGCGACTGGTACGACGTGATCTCGCTGCCCCGTGGCCGGGTCGGGGTCGTCGTCGGGGACGTCCAGGGGCACGACACCCACGCGGCCGCGATCATGGGCCAGTTGCGGATCGCGCTGCGGGCGTACGCGGGTGAGGGTCACGCGCCCTCGACCGTACTGGCACGGGCCTCCCGCTTCCTCGCCGAGCTCGACACCAACCGCTTCGCGACCTGCACCTACGCGCAGGTCGACCTGGGCACCGGGACCGTCCGCGCGGTGCGCGCCGGTCATCTGGGTCCGCTCATCCGGCACACGGACGGCCGGGTCGGGCAGCCGAAGCTCCGGGGCGGGCTGCCGCTCGGTCTGGCGACGGTGTTCGGGGACGAGGAGTTCCCGGAGACCCGGCTCGACCTCGTGCCGGGCGAGACGCTGGTGCTGTGCACGGACGGTCTGGTCGAGCAGCCGGGCTCGGACATCGATTCCGGTCTCGAGGCGCTGTCGGGGGCGATTAGCAGCGGTCCGCCGCAGGCGGAGGCGCTCGCGGACCATCTGTCGGAGCAGCTGTGGGAGCGGTGGGGCGCGGGGGACGACGTGGCCCTGCTCGTGCTGCGGCGGAGTCCGGACCCCGGCACCCCGCGTGCGCCCCGCATCCACCAGTACGTCCACCAGGCCGATCCGCAGGGGCTCTCGGACGCGCGGGCCGCTGTGGGTCGGGCCCTGCGGGACTGGAGCATGCCCGAACTGGCCGACGACGCCGAGCTGTTGACGGGCGAGCTGCTCGTCAATGTGCTGCTGCACACCGAGGGCGGCGCGGTGCTCACGCTGGAGGTGCTCCCGGAGCCGGTGCGTCGGGTACGGCTGACGGTGCAGGACCGGTCGTCCGCCTGGCCCCGCAGGCGGACGCCGGGCGAGGCGGCGACCTCGGGCCGCGGCCTGCTCCTGCTCGACGCGCTCTCCTCGCGCTGGGGTGTGGAGCCGCGCGGCGAGGGCAAGGCGGTGTGGTGCGAGATCGGCCCGGTGCACGCGGCGGCAGCCCCCGCTCCGTCCGGCCGAGGGTGAGAGTGAGGAGCGGGTATGGACCCCGTGGCGGCGCTGGACCGGATCGCCTTCCTGCTGGAACGCTCGCAGGCGCCGACGTACCGGGTACGGGCGTTCCGTACGGCCTCCGCCGCCGTCGCGGCCATGGCGGTCGGCGAGGCGGAGCGGCGCGCGGTGGCGGGCACCTTGGAGTCGGTCAAGGGCATCGGGCCGAAGACGGCCGCGGTGATCCGGGAGGCCCTCCAGGGGCGGGTGCCGGAGTATCTGGAACGTCTGGAGGCCGAGATCTCCGTACCGGAGGCCAGCGGCGGGGAGACGCTGCGGGCGGCGTTGCGGGGCGACTGCCATCTGCACTCGGAGTGGTCGGACGGCGGCAGCACGATCGAGGACATGGGCCGGACGGCGGCGCGGATCGGCCACGAGTGGGCCGTCCTGACCGACCACTCGCCGAGTCTGAAGGTCGCGCGCGGGCTGTCGCCGGATCGGCTGCGTGAGCAACTGGACGTGGTGGCACGGCTGAACGAGGAGTGGGCGCCGTTCCGTCTCCTCACCGGGATCGAGTGCGACATCCTGGAGGACGGTTCGCTGGACCAGGAGCCGGAGCTGCTCTCCCGCCTTGACGTGGTGGTCGCTTCGGTGCACTCGAAGCTGCGGATGGACGCGCCGGCGATGACGCGGCGGATGGTGAAGGCCGTACGCAACCCGCTGATGGACATCCTCGGTCACTGCACGGGGCGGCTGGTCGGCGGGGGCCGGCTGCGGCCGGAGTCGGCCTTCGACGCGGAGCGGGTCTTCGCGGCGTGTGCCGAGTCGGGGACGGCAGTGGAGATCAACAGCCGCCCGGAGCGGCTCGATCCGCCGCGCCGGCTGCTGCGGCAGGCGGTGGCGGCGGGCGTCTGGTTCGCGGTGGACACGGACGCGCACGCGCCGGGGCAGTTGGAGTGGCAGATCTTCGGGTGCGCGCGGGCGGAGGAGTGCGGGGTGCCGACGGAGCGGGTGATCAACACCTGGCCGGCGGACGAGCTGCTGGCGTGGACACGGGACCGGGGCAGGGAGCGGGGCAGGGAGCGGGGCCGGGGCAGGGAGCGCTAGGTCACGTGCGCTGCGCTGCCCCGGTGGTCACGTGCGCTGCCATACGGTGGTCGCGTTGCAGAACTCGCGGATGCCGTGCCCGGAGAGCTCGCGGCCGTAGCCGGAGCGCTTCACGCCGCCGAAGGGGAGGGCCGGGTGCGAGGCCGTCATGCCGTTGACGAAGACGCCTCCGGTCTCCAAGTCCCGTACGAAGAAGGCGATGTCCTCGTCGCTACGGGTCCAGACGTTCGAACTGAGTCCGAACGGCGAGTCGTTGGCGACGGCCACGGCCTCTTCGATGTCGGTCACCGGGTAGAGCGTGGCGACCGGACCGAAGGCCTCCTCCTGGTGGATGCGCATCTCGGGGGTGATGCCGGTCAGCACGGTCGGCTGGTAGAACCAGCCGCGCGGGCGGTCCTCGGGGCGGGATCCACCGCAGAGGACCGTGGCGCCCTTCTGTACGGCGTCGTCGACGAGTTCCTCCAGGTCGGCGCGGCCCTGTTCGGTGGCGAGCGGGCCGACGTCGGTGGACTCGTCGAGGGGGTCGCCGACGGTCAGGGCGGTCATGGCGGCGGTGAACCGTTCGGCGAAGTCGTCGTAGACGTCGCCGTGGACGATGAAGCGCTTGGCCGCGATGCAGGACTGGCCGTTGTTCTGCACGCGCGCGGTGACGGCGGTCTTGACGGCGCGGGGGACATCGGCGGAGGGCATGACGATGTACGGGTCGCTGCCGCCGAGTTCCAGGACCGTTTTCTTCACCTCGTCGCCCGCGATGGCGGCGACCGAGCGTCCGGCGGGCTCGCTGCCGGTGAGGGTCGCGGCGGCCACACGGCGGTCGCGCAGGACGGACTCGACGGCGCCGGACCCGATGAGCAGGGTCTGGAAGCAGCCTTCGGGGAAGCCGGCGCGCCGGAAGAGATCGCCGAGGTAGAGGGCGGTCCTGGGCACGTTGGAGGCGTGCTTGAGGAGGCCGGTGTTCCCCGCCATGAGGGCGGGCGCGGCGAACCGGATCACCTGCCAGAGGGGGAAGTTCCAGGGCATGACGGCCAGGATCGGGCCCAGGGGGCGGTAGTGGACGCGGGCGGCGTCGGCGCCGGAGTCCCGTACGTCGGCCGCGGCGGGGTGCTCGTCGGCGAGCAGGGCCTCGGCGTTGTCGGCGTACCAGCGCATGGCCTTGGCGCACTTGGCGGCCTCGGCGCGGGCGGCCGTGATCGTCTTGCCCATCTCGGTGGTCATCGTGCGGGCGACGTCCTCGGCGTCCTCGTCGAGGAGATCCGCGGCGCGGCGCATCAGTCGGGCGCGCTCGGCGAAGGACGTGGTGCGGTACTGCCGGAACGCCTCGTACGCGGCGCCGATCCGCCGCTCGACCTCGTCGTGCCCGTGCGCGTCATAGGTGCGCAGCGTCTCGCCCGTGGCGGGATTCACGGTGGCGATCGCCATGTGGCCTCCTCCTGCCCGTCCGCCCCACACGCACCCTCCCGCGCCCGGACGCCCTCCGCAATCGGGGAGGGGGCGCGGGGGTGACGGGAGGTGCGGGCGCGGGGGTGACGGCGGGCGCGGGCGCGGGGATGAGGGCTACCCGCCTGTCACCCACCGCAGCGCCCCCGCCAGATGCCCCCTGAACGTCTCGTCCCCATACGCCTCCTCCGCGTGCCCCAGCGCCGTGAAGAAGACCCGGCCGTCGCCGGCCTCGCGGCACCACACCAGCGGGTGGTCCGCACCCAGCGTCCCGCCCCGGTACGTGGACTCGTCCGCGCGGGCCAGGACCCGTACCCCCTTGTCCCGGGGGTTCGACGTGAAGTTGTACCACTCGTCCGTCCATGCCCACCGGCCCGGCAGCGCGGCGGTCCCGGGGTGGTCGGGCACGTCCACGCACACCACGCCCGGCTGGATCTCCGGGTGCCCGTCGAAGCGTGTGCCGAGCAGCTCGCCGTAGAACGGCCAGTCCGGCTCCGCGTTGGCCGCTGCGTGGATCGCGAGGAAGCCCCCGCCCCCCACGACGTACGCCTCGAAGGCGGCGCGGCCGGACGTGCTCAGGACCGGCCCCGTCGTCGAGAGGAAGACCACCGCCGCGCACCGCCCGAGCCGCTCCGGCGTGAAGACCGCCGGATCCTCGGTCACCTCGGCCCCGTACCCCGCCGCCCCTGCCAGCTCCACCAGGGCCTTCGCGGCCGCAGGGATCGAGTCGTGGCGGTAGCCCGTCGTGCGGGTGTAGATCAGGACGTCCGCGATCGGCACGAGGTCGGCTCCCTTGGAGGCGGTAGAGATAGCAAGCGCTTTCTGGCCTGACGGTAGCCACCGGCATCCCCGCACCGCAACTGGCTGGTTCCAGGACCGGCCTACCGGTCGTCGCCCAGCTCCCGCGTCGTCGCCGCCAACAGCGGGGCCAGGAAGTCCCGTTCCAGCGTGCCCGGCGGAAGTTCCTCCGGTTCGACATAGCTCTGCGCGAGTCCGCCCTCGCGCAGGGCGATCAGCATCCGGGCGAACCGGTCCGCGTCGACGGTCAGTTCACGTCCGGCCCGGCGCAGTACGGCCTCGACACCCCGGGCGATCTCGGCCCGCAGCCGGGCGTCGTGCCGGGCGAGCACCCATGCCGCCTGCCGGTCGCGGATGGCGTGCAGGGTGAACTCGGTGGTGACGAGGTACCAGTCCCGCTCGTCCGGCTCGATCCGGGAGGCGAGTTCGGCGAGCCGCTCCAGGGTGTACTCCTCGTCGGCGAGGCTGTCGACGGCCTCCGCGAGCCGTCGTACGGTCCGTTCGCTGTGCTCGTCGAAGAGGGCAAGGAAGAGCTCTTCCTTGCTGGCGAAGTTCGAGTAGTAGGCGCCGCGCGTGTAGCCGGCGCGTTCGCAGATCTGCTCGATGGTCGTCGCGTGGAATCCGTGCTCGGCGAAGGTCTCCAGGGCGGCCTTGAGCAGCGCTGCCCGGGTGCGGGGCCGACGCCTGGTGACACCTTTCGGCACGGGTGGGCCCTCCTTCGGTCGCGCTGGCGGCGCCCACGATACCGACGGCTCTCGCAGGCACGGATCAGCCCCGGACGATAAAATTCACGCATGGGAGAGCGGCCCGTCGCGCCCGCCGCGCCCGAGCTCGTGCTCGAGATCGCAGGGGACGCGACCGTGATGAGTCCGAGCCGGGTCTACCGCATCGGGCGCGACCCCACCAGCGACGTCGTCCTCGAGGACGACCGCACGTCCTGGCACCACGCGGTGCTGCGGGCCGTCGGCGACCACTGGACGCTTGAGGACGAGGGCAGCACGAACGGGACCTACGCGGACAGCCGCCGCATCGCCGTGCGCGAGGTCGGTCCGGGTACGGTCATACGGTTCGGGCATCCCGGAAACGGCCCGCGCGCCGTCCTCTTCGGCGCCGCCCCGACCACGGCTCGGCCCCTAGCCCCAGCGGACGAAGGCCCGGCAGATGCGGGCCCGACGGACGCGGGCCCGGCGCCCGAGCCCGCCGCGGCCGCGCCAGCCGCGCCCGAGCCCGCCGCGCCTGAGGCGCTCCGGCGCGAAGCTCCCGCACCCGAGGCTCCCAGGCCGGAACCAGCCGTACCCGAGGCGTTCCGGCGCGAAGCTGCCCCGCCCGAGGAGCTCCGGCCCGAACCTCCCGCAGCTGAGGCTCCCGAGCCGGAGCCACCCGTACCCGAAGCCCCGGCGCCCGAACCTCCCGCACCCGAGGCCGTCAAGACTGAACCTCCCGAGGCTCCCGCGGCCGAGCCCGTACGGGAGCCCGGGCCAGGGCCCGGGGCCCCTGTTCCTCCACCCGAACCGGCCCCCGAGCCGCCGCCTCCCACGCCCCGGCCCGTACCGGCCCCCGAGCCGCCGCCTCCCGCGCCGCCGCGGACCCCGCCCCGGCCGTCCTCGGTCTCCCATCCGGCCGCGACCGGCACCTTCCGGCAGCCCACCTCCGTGCGGCCGCTGCCGACTCGGACCGTACGCATCGGCCGCGGGCCGGACAACGACCTGATCGTCGACGATCTGGTCGTCTCCCGGCGCCACGCCGAACTGCGGGTGCACCCCGACGGCACGTACTGGATCCAGGACCTCGGCAGCCACAACGGCACCTTCCTCAACGGCCGTCCCGTCACCAGTGCCCGCGTCACCCCGGACGACATCGTCGGTATCGGGCACGCCGCGTTCTGCCTCATCGGCGGACAGCTCGTCGAGTTCACGGACACCGGCGAGATCTCCCTCGACGTGCAGGATCTCGCGGTCACGGTCGACCACGGACGCAAGACCCTCCTGGAGGACGTGTCCTTCCCCGTCGGGCAGAAGACCCTGCTGGCGGTGGTCGGTCCGTCCGGCGCGGGCAAGTCGACGCTGCTCGGTGCGCTCACCGGTCAGCGCCCGGCCGACCAGGGAACCGTCCTCTACGACGGCCGGGACCTCTACCGCGACTACGCGGAGCTGCGCCAGCGCATCGGTCTCGTACCGCAGGACGACATCCTCCACCTCCAGCTCACCGTGCGGCGGGCCCTCACCTACGCCGCCGAGCTGCGCTTCCCTGAGGACACGGCGGCCGGCGAGCGCCGGGCCCGGGTGGACGAGGTGATCGGTGAACTCGGCCTCGTCGAGCGGGCGGAGCAGCCCATCCACAGTCTTTCGGGCGGCCAGCGCAAGCGGGTCAGTGTGGCGCTCGAACTCCTCACCAAGCCGTCGCTGCTCTTCCTGGACGAGCCGACCTCGGGTCTCGACCCCGGGATGGACCGCTCGGTGATGCACATGCTGCGCGGACTCGCCGACGACGGCCGTACGGTCATCGTCGTCACGCACAGCGTGCTGAGCCTGGACGTCTGCGACCGGCTGCTCGTCCTGGCGCCCGGCGGTCGCGTGGCCTACTACGGACCGCCGGACGACTCGCTGGACTTCTTCGGCTTCGCCCAGTGGCCGGAGGCGTTCGAGGCCTTCGAGACCGACCGCGGCCGCGACTGGGCGGGGCAGTACCGGTCGTCGCGCTTCCACCGCCGGTACATCGCCGACGCGATGCAGCGGCCGGGACTGCCCGTCTCCGGGGTCGTGCCCGAGCCCCCGCCGCCGCGCAAGGCGCAGAGCTGGGGGTCCCAGCTGCGTACCCTCGTGCGGCGCTACACGGCGGCCCTGGCCGCGGACCGGACCTTCCTGGCCATCATGATCGCCCTGCCGTTCGTGATGGGAGCGATGGCCCGGGCGCTCTCGGAGGGCAGTCTCAACCCCGAGTCGACGCTGAACGTGCTGCTGATCCTGTGTGTCGGCGGCGTGCTGACGGGGGCCGCCAACGCGGTGCGGGAGCTGGTGAAGGAACGCACGATCTACCGACGGGAGAGAGCCGTCGGCCTGTCCCGCTCCGCGTATCTGATGTCGAAGGTCGTGGTGCTGGGCACGATCACGGTCGTCCAGGCGGTGGTCCTCACGCTCGTCGCGCTGATCGGCGTGCCGCTGAACGTCCCGGACGGCGAGGGCGTGTTCCTGCCGCCGCTGGTGGAACTCACGCTGGCCGTGGCCCTGCTCTCCTTCACGGCGATGATGCTCGGGCTGTTCGTCTCCGCCCTGGTGCGCAAGGAGGAGGTGACGATGCCGCTGCTCGTCCTCCTCGCCATCGTCCAGGTGGTGTTCTGCGGCGCGCTGCTCACCGTCCACGGGACACCGGTCCTCGAACAGCTGGCGTGGCTGGTGCCGTCGCGCTGGGCGTTCGCCGCGATGGGGGCGACCATCGACATCGGCAGGATCGCGCCGAGCGAGAAGACGGCGGATCCTCTGATGGACCACACGCTGAGCGCGTGGCTGGTCGACATGGGGATGCTGGTCGCGCTCTGCCTCGTCCTCGGCTTCGTCGTGGCGAGGCTGTTGCGGCGGCACGAGCCGGTGATCATGCGGAAGTAGCCGATGTCCGCCGGCCGGCGTCGGTCGGCCGAATATCGGATCCAATATCCATGATCCAAGATCAGGTATCCAGGATCAGATATCCAATATCCGGACCAGTGAAGGCAGGCGGCCCATGGGCATCCCGGTCACTCCCCCGGTCCCGGACGCGCTACCGGACTTCCGGCCGACGCATGTCGTGCCGCGCCACGGTCTGCCCACCTGGGAGGCTCCCGATCCCGGCCTGCCGACCGTGCCGCTCGACGCGTTCCTGCCCGTGCAGCTCACGGAGCGGGTCGGTGACTGGGGGCAGGTCCTCTGCTCCAACGGCTGGACCGCCTGGGTCGACGCCCGGCTGCTCGTCTCCGTACCCGTGGATCCGCCGGATGCCCGTCAGCCGCTCGCCAGGACCGCCGACCCCCGGCCGCTGATCGCCCGCGCGGAGGAGTCGCTCGGCCGCTACCGGCGCGCGGCCGAGGAGCTGGCGGCCGGCCGGACCGACCGGGACACGTTCCGGCGCCGGACGCACGGGCTGCGGGTGGGGATGGTGGTCGACGGCGAATCGCTGTGGTTGTACGACGCGGAGCACGAACGCTGGGTGTACTGCGACGGGACGGCACTGAGCACGTACGCCGCCGCGGCCGGTCCCTCGGCATCCTCCGCCGTACCGGAGGGCGGGACGGCGGCGGCAGGGCACGAGCCGACGCGGGTGGTGCCACGCCTCGACGAGGAGGACGGACGACCGGGAGACCGGGAAGGCCCCACCGGCCCGCCGCCCACCCGGGTCGTGGACCCGGCGCATCTGCCGGGTGAGGGCTGATGGCCGACGCGGCGCGGGACCCCGATCTGCCCGCCGGCCGGGAGTCGGGGCTCGTCGGCAGGCAGATCGCGGGCTACGTCGTCGAGGCGGAGGTCGGCCGCGGCGGGATGGCGGTCGTGTACCGGGCACGTGACCTGCGGCTGGAGCGGACGGTGGCGTTGAAACTGCTGGCGCCCGAGCTGGCCCGCAACGACACCTTCCGCAAGCGGTTCGCGCACGAGTCGCGCGTGGCGGCCGCGATCGACCATCCGCACATCGTGCCGGTCTTCGAGGCCGGCGAGACGGAAGGCGTCCTGTACATCGCGATGCGCTTCGTCCCCGGGCAGGACCTGCGCGCGCTCCTCGACCGCGAGGGCGCCCTGGCGCCGGAGAAGGCGGGCCGGATCGCCGTACAGGTGGCCTCGGCACTGGACGCCGCGCACGCCCACGACCTGGTGCACCGGGACGTGAAGCCGGGCAACATCCTGGTCGACGAGGGCACCGACCGCGACCATCCGGAGCATGTCTACCTCACGGACTTCGGGCTCACGAAGAAGTCCCTGTCGCTGACCGGTCTGACGACGGTCGGGCAGTTCGTGGGCACGCTCGACTACGTGGCGCCCGAGCAGATCTCGGGCAAGCCGGTGGACGGCCGGTGCGATGTGTACAGCCTGGCGTGCGTGGTCTACGAGACGCTCACCGGCGTGCCCCCGTTCCGCCGCGACGACGACATGGCCCTGCTCTGGGCCCATCAGTACGACCCGCCGCCCCCGCCGTCCGCCGAACGTCCGGAGCTTCCCGAGGCGGCGGACGAGGTCCTCGCGAAGGCGCTGGCGAAGGCTCCGGAGGAACGGTACGGGACGTGTCTGGAGTTCGTCGCGGCGCTGCGCGCGGCCCTGGAGCGGGGCGGTCCCGGTCCGGGCGGCGGTGGCGGCCCCGTCCGTCCCGAGCCGCCGACCCCGCCGCCGCCACCGCCGGCATGGGCGCGCCCGGTCTTCCGCGAGCCGTCCGCCACCTGGTCGTAGCGCTTCCGTGCTTCTAGCCCTTGGGGGCCGGCTGCGGAGAGGTCTCCGCTTCACCGCGGCGGTGGACGCGGGAGGCGAGCAGCCCGCCGAGGAAGCCCGCGACGAGCCCCCAGAGCAGGGCGAACCCGGCGGTCTTCCAGACGTGGGGGCGCAGCACGACCTGGCCGCCGAGGGACTCGAGTTCACCGATGCCGAGGATGGAGAGCCCGAAGCGCGCCTCGACGAGCGTGACGGGGGCGACGACCAGCATGGTCAGGGCGAAGGCGACGCCCAGGTGGAGGGCGTGCTGCCAGAGCCGCGTACGGGCCGGCGAACGGACCGCGGCCACGAAGGCGACCGCCAGGACGAGCACGGCCGCCACGGGCAGCAGCCACCAGGCCCGGGAGTCGTACGAGGCGAGGGAGGACAGGTCCACGGTGGAGAGGCCCGCGGTGTCCGTGCGCAGCACCGAGTCGAGGATCTGGGGCATCGGCAGCCCGAACGGCCCTTCGACGGTGCCCTCCCAGGAGCCTCCGATACCGACGCCGAGAGCGAGCCAGCTGACGTTCGGCAGGCCGAGCAGGATCACGGCGAGCGTGTCGGCCGCGTGGCCCCTGGAGGCCGCGACGACGATCCCGATGACCAGGCCGACGAGGACGTACGCGAGGAGCAGGAGCAGCATGGCGGAGGCGGCCGGCCGTACGGCCTCGTGGTAGCGGACGAGCCGGGGCGGGAGCGGGGTCCTGCGCGAGACCAGCAGGGCCATCAGCAGCACGCCGAGGATCCAAAGCAGCCCGAAGAACAGCGTGGGTCCCACCTCGGTGCGGAATCCGACGGTGGGGTTCGCCGCTTCGAGGAGTTCGCCGAAGAGGTCGGAGATCGTGTCCTGGCTCTCGCCGCCGCCGATCGAAACGGGAAAGTCGTGGCGCGCGAGGGCGGAGAGCCCGGCGAGCGCGGCCAGCCAGAGCAGGACGGTGCGGGCGGCGCGGGCGAGGAGGTCCCGGGTCCGGGCGACGGCGTGGTGGCGCAGCGGGAGAAGGAAGCAGAAGCCGGTGACCAGTGCGCCCACCAGGGTGACGGTGAGGGGCATGGCGGTGAGTTCGGCGTTCGTACCGGCGAGCGCGCCCGCATCGCCGGAGAGGTCGATCTGCCCTCCTGCCGCCATGACGACGACCGCGGCGACGACGTTCACGAAGCCGCCGGGCAGGTCGGCGGCGCCCGCGGCCCAGAGGCCGAGCGCGGCGACGACGGCCATCGCGAGGAAACCGGCGAGGACGGCGGCCAGAGCCTCGCCCCAATGGCGGGCGAGCTGCTGGGCGTCGGAGGCCGGGCGGGACGTGGTGGGGAGCGGACTACTCACGGTCACCACGCTAGTACCGACGGCTGACGTCCGCTTGCGGGCGGCGCCCGTTCCGCGCACACAATGGGCCCGGAACGGAAGAAAGGGAAAAACGTGACGTCCCAACCGCCGTCCGGCCGCCCCTCGGTTCCCCCCTCAGGTCCGCCTTCGGGCCCCCTCTCGGGCCCGAGCACCAGCCCCGGGAAAGCCGGTCCCCCACCGCCGCCCGGGCCGCCTTCCGGCGGCGGTGGCGGTGGCGGTGGCGGTGGCGGTGGTGCGGGCGGAGGCGGCGGTGCGGGTGAAGGCGGTGGAGGCGGCCCCTGGTGGCGTTCCGTCCCCAAGGTCGCCTCGGTCACGGCCGTCCTGGTCGCGGCCGTGGCCCTGGCGGTCGTCCTCACCCGTCCGGACGGCAATGGCGGCGGCGGTGGCTCCGGCGGCGGCGAGGTGTTCCTGCAGAACGCCTCGGCCACCGGCCCCGACCCCTTCACCAAGTCGACGGCCCGCGCCGCCGACGCCTCGCAGTCGCCCACCCCGCTGCCCAGCCCGACCCGGACCACGGACGCCACCTCCGCCACGCGCAGCGTGACCGGTTCGGCGGCGGGCCTGTACGGCGGAACGCGGAACGTGGCGAGCTGCGACGTCGAGCAGCAGGTGCGCTTTCTGGCCGACCAGCCTGCCAAGAACGCGGCCTTCGCCTCGGTGCTCGGCATCTCGGCGAACGGAGTGCCCAGATATCTGCGGTCCCTGACCCCGCTTCAGCTCCGGGTCGACACCCGGGTGACCAACCACGGCTTCCGTGGCGGCTCCGCCACGTCGTACCAGGCGGTCCTCCAGGCCGGTACGGCCGTCCTGGTCGACGACCGGGGTGTGCCCCGGGTGCGCTGCGCCTGCGGCAATCCGCTGACCCCGCCGGTCGCCCAGAAGTCCCCGAAGACGACGGGCACCCGGTGGGCCGGCTACCAGCCCTCCCAGGTGGTCGTCGTGGCGCCCTCGGTGACCGTCGTGAACATCTTCGTCGTGTACGACCCCGAGGACGACGGCTGGTTCGCCCGCGAGCCGGGCGACACGGGGCGGCAGGACAAGCCGACGACCCCGCCGACCGCTCCCCCGTCGCCCTCCGTCTCGAAGTTGACCGAGTCCCCGAAGTCGGAGTCCCCGCCGACCTCTCCGGTGCCGTGTGTGACGGTGACGGGTGACGAGACGCCGACGCCCCATGGAGGCGTCACGCCGCCGGTATGCCCCTCGGACTCCCCTCCGTCCCCGCCGGCCCCGAAGTCGCCTGCCTCACCCGATTCGCCGAGCCCGCCGTCGGAACCCGCGACGGACGGAACGGCCTCGCCGGAGAGCCCGCAGGCGGCGGGCAGCGCCTCGGACGCGCAGCCCGTCCTCTGACGCGTCGGGCGCGGTCTTCCGGGCTCCGGCCCGGCGGAAATCCGGATGCCCGGCCCCTTCCATGTGTGTACGGTCCACCAAGTGGAACCTCTCACCGACCAACAGATCCGCTCGTCGTTCGTGAACTGCACGAAGGGCGAGGCAAGCAGACTCAAGCTCCCGCTGGACTTCGCCGAACTCCCTTGGCAGGACCTCGACTTCCTCGGCTGGGTCGACCCCGGCGCGCCGCTGCGCGCCCATCTCGTCGTCCCCCGCGAGGACGGTCCGCTCGGCATCACCCTGCGGGTGCCCGCCACGAGCCGCACCAGCGCGGTCAAGTCCAGCCTGTGCCAGGTCTGCCTGACGGGGCACGCCTCGTCGGGCGTGACGCTGCTCGCGGCGCCGCTCGCCGGCAGCCGCGGACGCGAGGGAAACACGGTCGGCATCTACATCTGCTCCGACCTTGCCTGTTCCCTGTACGTCCGCGGCAAGCGCCAGCCCAGGCTCCGGGCCGGCCGCCACGAGGAGTCACTGACGGTGGAGCAGCGGATCGAGCGGACGACGACGAACCTGGACGCGTTCCTCGCCAAGGTGACGGCTGGCTAGACCGGATGGCCGCAGCGGGTCAGCGGAAGGCCTGCTCGCCCGTGAGGGCCTTGCCGATGACCAAGGAGTGGACCTCGCTGGTGCCCTCGTAGGTGAGGACCGACTCCAGGTTGTTGGCGTGACGCATCACCGGGTACTCCAGGGTGATGCCGTTCGCGCCGAGGATGGTGCGGCACTCGCGGGCGATGGCGATGGCCTCCCGTACGTTGTTCAGCTTGCCCACACTGACCTGCTCGGGCGCGAGGGTGCCCGCGTCCTTGAGGCGCCCCAGGTGGAGGGCGAGCAGCATGCCCTTGCCGAGCTCCAGGGACATGTCCGCGAGCTTCTGCTGGGTCAGCTGGTAGGAGGCGAGGGACCGTTCGAAGACGATCCGGTCTCCGGCGTACGCGATCGCGGTCTCCAGACAGTCGCGGGCGGCGCCGAGCGCGCCGAACACGATCCCGAAGCGCGCCTCGTTGAGGCAGCCGAGCGGGCCGGACAGTCCGCGGGCCGCGGGCAGCATCGCATCGGCGGGCAGCCGTACGTCCTCCAGGACCAGTTCGCTGGTCACGCTCGCCCGCAGCGACAGCTTCTGCTTGATCTCGGGGGCGCTGAAGCCGGGGGTGCCCGCGGGCACCAGGAAGCCGCGGACGCCTTCGTCGGTACGGGCCCAGACGACGGCCACGTCGGCGACCGAGCCGTTGGTGATCCACATCTTCGTGCCGCCCAGCACCCAGTCGTCGCCGTCGCGCCGGGCGCGGGTGCGCATGGCTCCGGGATCCGATCCGGCGTCCGGCTCGGTGAGGCCGAAGCAGCCGATGTACTCGCCGGCCGCCATCCCGGGCAGCCACTGCTGCTTCTGCTCCTCGGAGCCGTACTTCCAGATCGCGTACATCGCGAGGGAGCCCTGCACGGAGACCAGGCTGCGCAGACCCGAGTCGACGGCCTCCAGTTCCAGGCAGGCCAGGCCGTACGCGACGGCGTTGGTGCCCGCGCAGCCGTAGCCCTCCAGGTGCATGCCGAGGACGCCGATACCGCCGAGCTGCCGGGCGAGTTCGCGGGCGGGGATGGCGCCCCGCTCGAACCATTCGGCGACGTGGGGGCGCAGTTCCTTGTCCGCCATGGCGCGAACGGTGCGGCGGATCTCCCGCTCCTCGTCGGTCAACAGGCCGTCGATCACCAGCAGATCAAAGGGGTGGACGGGGGTCGACTTCGACGCGTTCGGCGACTGCGGGGACGGCTTCACTGACGGCCTCCAGGCTGGTGCGGCTACTCGGCGTGCCGAAGCGTAGCGGGAGATCGGATTTTGGATCCAGTATTGAATATCTGATCTCCGATGCGTACGTTCCAGCTGGATCCGACCGCCGGCGAAGGAGAGCGGATGCGCGCAGATCAGCAGGTGACGCCAGCCCCGGGTGCCCTGTCCGGGATCGTCGTGGCCGATTTCGGGCGCGTTCTCGCCGGGCCGTACATGACGATGCTCCTGGCCGACCTCGGTGCCGATGTCATCAAGATCGAGCGACCGGGCACCGGTGACGACACCCGGGCCTGGGGTCCGCCCTTCGCCGACGGCGAGGCCACCTACTTCCTCGGGGTGAACCGGAACAAGCGCTCCGTCGCCCTGGATCTGACCGACCCCGCGGACCTGGACACGGCCCGGGCGATCGTCGATCGCGCCGACGTCCTCGTGGAGAACTTCCGGCCGGGCACGATGGAGAAGCTCGGGCTCGGTTACGAGGCCGTCCGCGCGTCCAACCCCGGCCTCGTCTACTGCTCGGTGACCGGCTTCGGCGCCGCCGAGGGCGCCCATCTGCCCGGCTACGACCTTCTCGTCCAGGCCATGGGCGGGCTGATGAGCGTGACCGGCGAGCCCGGCGGGCAGGGGACGAAGGCGGGCGTCGCGCTCGTCGACGTGATCACCGGCCTCCACGCGGGCATGGGCGTCCTCGCCGCGCTGCGGCACCGGGAGCGGACGGGCGAGGGCCAGCGGGTCGAGGTCTCCCTGCTCTCCTCGCTCCTGTCCGCCCTCACCAACCAGTCGGCCGCCCACCTCGGCGCCGGTGTCGTCCCGCGGGCCATGGGCAACCGGCATCCGAGCATCGCTCCGTACGAGGTTTTCGAGGCGAAGGACAGGCCGCTCGTCCTCGCGGTGGGCAACGACCGCCAGTTCCGCACGCTCTGCGCACGCCTCGGCCTGCCCGGTCTCGCCGACGACCCCCGCTTCGCCACCAACACCGCCCGCGTCGCCCACCGCGAGGAACTGGTCGCGGCGCTGGCGGGTCCCCTCGCCGAACGGAGCGCCGACAGCTGGTTCGAGGAGCTGACCGGCGCCGGAGTGCCCTGCGGTCCGATCAACGATCTCGCCGCGGCCTTCGGCCTCGCCGACCGGCTGGGCCTCGCACCCCGCGTCCCCGTCGCCGCGGCCGGACCGGGCCAGGTCGTCAACCCGATCACGCTCGGCGTCACCCCACCCTCCTATCGCGCCGCTCCCCCGCGGCTCGGGGAGCACACGGCGTCCCTGCTGACCGAGCTGGGACGGGCGCCCGGCACGCCGTAGGAAGATATACGGATCAGTGCCAGGACCCGCACAGGCGCGGGCCGAGCGGCAACGACGGAAGAGACGCCGTCGACGACATCACCGAATCAACGACGGAAGGGTCACAGTCGATGAGCAGCGCGGTGCAGAAGGGGCGGCCGCAGACCGCCCAGCAGTTCGTCCTTCAGGAGCTGCGGCGCGCGATCACGGCCGGAGAACTGCGGCCCGGCGGGCAGATCCGCCAGGACGCGCTCGCCGCCCGGCTCGACGTCAGCCGCGTGCCCCTGCGGGAGGCCCTGAAGATCCTGGAGGGCGAGGGTCTCGTCGTCCACCACATCCACCGGGGCTACTTCGTCGCCGAACTCTCCCTCGCGGACCTGGAGGAGATCTACCGGATCCGGCAGCTGCTGGAGACGGAGGCGGTCCGCATGGGTGTCCGCCGCGGCGAGGACGGGCTGCTCGCCTCCCTGGAGAAGATCCAGCGGGAGGTGGAGCGGGCGGCCGACGCCGGTGACGTGACGGCGATGGCCGCGGCCAACCGCCGTTTCCACTTCACCCTGATCGAGGCGTCCGGGATGCCGCGCCTTGTCCGGCTCATCACGACCCTGTGGGACGCCACCGACGCGTACCGCTCGCTGTACTACACGGAGGTACCGAACCGGGAGCTGGCCGTGCGCGAGCACCGCGCGGTCATCTCGGCGGTACGCAACGGCGACGAGGAGGCCGCCGTGCGCTGGCTCGACGACCACCGGGCCCACGCGGTCGCTGCCCTGCGGGAGATCCTGGACCTGGAGTGAACCAGGCAAACCCCATGGGCCAGTTGGGGCGACGACGACCGGAAGCAGTTCACGCACCAGTGCCGGGTGACGGGTACCGCGTACCCGTTCGGCCACTGGCACAGCAACGGCAAAGCCGTCGGCTCGACCCGTTGCACTAGGCCGGCGAACGGCCGTCACGGCGCGTCTCCGCGCCGGCACGCACGGTTACGTCCACCAGCCGAAGACCGGTTCGGCGGTCGCGTCGGGTACGTCGACGCGCAGCGGAACATCCGCGTCACGAGCGTTCCCGCCAGGTGAGGGATCATGGGCGGAGAAGCGGGAGAAGGGACGGGACGGACGATGCGGAACCGCAGTGTCGCGGACCTGATGACGCCGACCGCGGTGGCCGTGCAGCCGGGGACGTCGTTCAAGGAGATCGCGCGGTTGCTCGACGAGTACGGCATCACCGCCGTGCCCGTGGTCGACGAGGCCAACCGGCCGGTCGGCGTGGTGTCCGAGGCGGATCTGCTCCGCCGCCACACCGCCAAGGACGGCCCCAGCACCGCCGAGGCGATGATGTCCAGCCCCGTGGTAGTCGCCAGGCCGTCCTGGACGGCGGTGGAGGCGGCGCGCCTGATGGAGCGGCACCGGGTGAAGCGGCTTCCGGTGGTGGACTCGGGCGGGCAGCTCATCGGGGTGCTCAGCCGGAGCGATCTGCTCCAGCTGTTCCTGCGCCGCGACCGCTCGATCCAGGAGGAGATCCTGGAGGACGTGGTCATCCGCATCCTCGGCCTCTCCCCCGCGTCGCTCCACGTCGACGTCGACGAGGGCCGGGTGACGCTCAGCGGCACGCTGGAGCGCCGGAGCCTCGCGCCGGTCTTCCTGCGGCTCTGCGAGAGCGTGGACGGCGTCGTGGAGGTCGTGGACCGGCTGGCGTACGAGGACGAGGACGAGGGCGAGGGCGAGGGCGAGAGCCAGGGCGCCGAGGAGGACCGGGACACGGTCGCCCCTACCGGGGGCATCGGGTCGCCCGGGGCGTGACACGGGACCGGGCCCGCCGGCGCGATGCCCGCGGGCCCGTTACGCGGGGCGGTCCCATTACTGGACCGCCTCCGGCCAGCCGTATCCGGGGCCGGTGTGCTGGGGTACGGTCCCCGCGCCCACCGCCTCCATCTCCCGGTTGGCCTCGCGCATCAACTTGCTTGCCAGGTCCTTCATGGCCCGGCTCGCGGCGAGCTCGTCACCGATCGCCGGTACGTCCACGTCCGACGGGTTGCACCGTGCGGTGCCGTGGCCGGTGAGGGTCGACGTGCCGGTGTCGAGATGCGCCTCGGCCTCGGTCCTGCCGTCCTCTTCGACCAGTTCCAGGCCGACCGTCCACTCAAGTGTCCGTGTCATGGTCTGCCTCCTCGTGCCGTCGGGACGCGTACGATCGACGCGCGTCCCTTCCTACTCTCAATAATCCGTCCACGCGCGCGTGAGCGCGACCCCTTCCCCGCAACGCGGTGGACCCGTAGGTGGCTGACCGCCCCCGCCCCCTGAACGACTCCAAAGTCCAAGCCCTCCCACCCGCCCGTCCATGGGCCCGGCCGACGCGGGCGTGAATGCTGCGGTACGCCCGATTCCACGCCAGGGGCCGCCGCGGCGCGCGCGGTCCCGGGGAGGAGTGCTCATGCTCGCTCGAAGAACCGTACTGGTCACGACGCTTGCCGCCGTCGTCCTCGCCCTGGTCACCGGTGGCGGTGGCGCGTCGGCGGCACCGCCGGCCGAAGCCGCTCCCGCCGCCACCTACACCGTCACCGTCGGCGCGAAGGGTTCCTGGACCCACCCGGACGACACCCCGGCCGCGTCCTACCTCGACAAGGACGGCACCTTCTACTTCCAGCAGGCCCATGCGCTCTACGGCACGACCCAGCCCCGCCAGTGGAACTTCTTCACCGGGACGAACTTCGACACGGCAACCCGGTCGAGCGCGATCAGCGACGCCGTCAACCCGGCCAACTCCGCCGACAGGAACAACGACACCACGTGGCGGTGCAACAACAGCCCGACGGGCCTGGAGGCCACCGCACCGCCGGCCGGCTCGGGGTACTCCCAGAAGAACTTCTGCGACCTGGCGGGGGTGTGGGTCGACCCGGACACCGGCGCCTGGTACGGCCTGGTGCACAACGAGTTCACCCCGCAGCCCTTCGGCGACGGCGTCCACTACGACGGCATCGACTACGCGGTCTCCACCGACCAGGGCCGGACATGGACCATCAAGTCCCATGTCATCACCTCGCCGTTCAGCACCAAGCGGGGCGACACGGCCGCCTTCCCGCAGCAGACGTACCACTACGGGGACGGCGATCCGCGCCTCTTCGTCGACACCGCGTCCGGGTACTTCTACGTCTACTACGGCTCCCGGATCGTGGAGAAGGGCGGCGGCTGGAAGGCCTTCCACGCGCACGTGGCCCGGGCGCCGATATCCGGCAAGATGGCGCCCGGTTCGTGGCGGAAGTGGTACGACGGCGCCTGGACCGAGCCAGGCGTGGGCGGCCGCGAGAGCAACATGGTGCCCGTCGACGCCTCCAGTACGACCGGCTACACCCCGGTCTCCGACGAGTACGACCCGGCGAACGCCGGCACCGTGAGCCAACAGGTCGCGGCCGGCCTGATGCCGCCCACCTCTCCCCTGTTCGTCATGGACATCACGTACAACGCCCATCTGGGGCTGTACATCGGCGAGCCGCAGGCCGTCGACCAGAGCGGCAAGGCATCCCAGCAGTTCTATGCCACCGACGACCTGTCGAAGCAGCAGTGGCGGCTGATCGGGGACACCGGCACCTACACCAACGCCTCGTGGTACCGCTGGTTCCTGGACAGCACGAGCCGGACCAGCTCCGCGATCGTCGGCAGGAACTTCCGCTCGTACTGCTCCTTCGGATGCTCGGGCGGCTCGTCCGGCGAGTACGTCGACATCACGATCGGTACGTCCGCTCCAGCCGCTCCCGTCGACCCGAGCCGGACGTATCGCATCTCCTCCGGAGGCGGACGCGTCCTCGCCCAGGTCTCCGGCGGTTCCACCACCACCTCGCTGCCGGCCGGCACCGGGGCCGCCCTGGAGTCGTGGATCTTCACCTCGCTCGGCGACGGTTCATATCGTGTCGCGAACGCCGCCACCGGCGGGCTCCTGGGGGTCGACTCCGCCGTCACGGGCAGCCGCGCCTGGGGCACCAGGCCGACCGTCACCCCGGCCGGGGCGGGCGGGACGGCGGTGGGCCGGCAGTGGTTCGTGATCCCCGGCACCACCGCCACGGGCACGGCGACCGGGACGTACCGGCTGGTGAACCGCTACAGCGGGCTGGTGATCGGCATGTCCGCCGACTCCGGCAGGCCCGCCGAGACCACCCCCGCCCGCTCCTGGACCGACACCTCCGGCAGCGGTGTCGGCGGGGCACGCACCGCGGCGGAGCAGACCCTCACGCTCACTCCGGTGGGCGAGGCGCCCGGCTCCCTGGACGGTGTCCGCACCCTGGTCACGGGCGGCAAGGCGCTCGACAACCCGGACCACAGCTCGACCGCGGGCACGCAGCTGATCACCTACGCCGTCAACGGCGGCGCCAACCAGAGCTGGCGGTTCACCCGGCAGCCGGACGGCTCGTACGAGCTGGTCAACGCCGAGTCGGGGCTCTGCGCCGACGTCGACGGCGGCTCCACGGCGGCCGGGGCGCGGGTGATCCAGTGGACCTGCACGGGCGGCGCCAACCAGCGCTGGACCGTCGCGCGGCAGCCGACCGGCGCGTACACCGTCGCCTCGGTGCGCAGCGGCCTGCTGCTGACCACCGCGTCGACGGCGAACGGCGCCCGGGTGACCCAGCAGCCGGACACCGGCTCGGCCCTGCAACGGTGGACGATCACCTGACCGCGGGCGCGCGGCCGGCCGCCCCCGTGCGGGGCGCCGGCCGGCCGCGCATGATCGAAGCATGTCCCAGGTGACCACCACCGACCTGTACGAGGTCACGATGGCGCTCTCGTACCTACGGGAGGACATGCGGGCACCGGCCACGTTCAGCCTCTTCGTCCGCGAGCTTCCCCCGGGCCGAGGATTCCTCGTCGCCGCGGGGCTCGAACCCGCCCTCGACCACCTCTCCCGCTTCCTGGTGGGGCGTTCCGACGTCCAGGAGTTCGCCGAGGCGCTGGGGCGGCCTGTCGAGGAGCTCGAACCGCTCCACGGGCTCGTCTTCGACGGCACCGTCCGCGCTGTCCCGGAAGGGCGGCTGGTCTTCGCCGGTGAGCCGCTCCTTGAGGTCACCGCGCCGCTCCCGCAGGCCCAGCTCGTGGAGACGTACCTGCTCTCACTGCTCTGCCACCAGACGGCCGTCGCCGCCAAGGCGGCGCGGTGTGTGGTCGCCGCCGCCGGACGGCCCCTGGTGGACTTCTCGCTACGCCGGAACCACGGGCCCGAGGCGGGCATGCAGGCGGCGCGGCTCGGCGCGCTGGTCGGCTTCGCCGGGACGAGCAACGTGGCCGCGGCGGTCCGGTACGGCATTCCCGCCTCGGGCACCATGGCCCACTCGTACGTCCAGTCGTTCCCGTCCGAAGAGGACGCCTTCCGGGCCTTCGCCCGCACGCACCCCGGCCCGGTCACCTTCCTGGTCGACACCTACGACACCGATCGCGGGGTCGCGACGGCCGCGCGCGTCCTGGGCGACCTGGAGCGCGGTCCGGGGTGCGCCATCCGTCTCGACAGCGGTGACCTGCGCGCGCTCGCCCACCGGGCGCGCGCACAGCTGGACGCGGCGGGGCTGCGGGACGTGAAGATCATCGTGAGCGGCGGGCTCGACGAGTACGCCGTCGCCGCACTCGTACGGGACGGGGCGCCGATCGACGTCTTCGCGGTCGGTACGAAGGTCGGCGTGGCGGCGGACGCCCCGTACCTGGACGCGGCGTACAAGCTGGTCGAGTACGACGGGACGCCCATCATGAAGTTCTCGGAGGGAAAGGCGACGGCGCCGGGCCCGAAGCAGGTGTTCCGAGGCCCCGGCCTCCGCGATGTCATCGGTCTGGCGAACGAGGAGCCGCCCGAGGGAACGGAGCCGCTGCTGCGGACCGTGATGCGCGGCGGCCTCCGCACGGAGCCGCCGGACTCCCTGGACGCCGCCCGCGCCCGCTTCGAGGCCGACCTCGCGCAGCTGCCGGAGGCCGCCCGGCGGATCGAGGACCCGGTGCCCCCGGTCCCGGCCGTGTCCACGCGTCTGGGGGTGCTGACGACGATCGTCCGGCACCGGATCGAGGCGCGGATGGGGGCGTCCGAGGGCGATCCCGGGAGGTGACCCCTCGGACGCGCGAGAGGACGGCGCTCCGGGATCAGGCGTTCGCCGGCGGGTACTCGGGGCGGGCCGGGATCGCGGGGCGGTCGGTCGGGGAGGGGAGCGGGGGGAGGGAGGGCTCGTACAGCCAGGACCTGAGGAGGTCGTCCAGCGGCTCGGTCGCGTAGCGGGCCGCGTGGGCGGTGAAGCCCATGGTGGTGACCACGCCGTGCCGGTGGACGGTCCCCCAGCCGCGCAGCATGCGGAAGAAGGCGGAGTCACCCAGCGCGCAGCGGATCGCGTGGACGACGAGGCCACCGCGCTGGTACAGGCGGTCGTCGAACATCAGCTTGCGGCCCGGGTCGGCCAGGACCAGATCCTGCGGCTGCGCGGCGAGCAGCCGGTGCGCGGCGGCCGCGAGGTCGTGCGCGGTGCGGCCGCCGGAGCGCTCCGACCAGAGCCATTCGGCGTACTTGGCGAAGCCCTCGTTCAGCCAGATGTGCCGCCAGTCGGCGATGGTCACGCTGTTGCCGAACCACTGGTGGGCGAGCTCATGAGCGATGAGCCGCTCCGAACCCCGTACGCCGTCCACGTGGTTGGTGCCGAAGAGGGAGAGCCCCTGGGCCTCCACGGGGACATCCAGTTCCTCGTCGGCGACGACGACCGTGTACTCGCCGAGGGGGTAAGGGCCGAACAGCTCCTCGAAGAGCCGCATCATCGCGGGCTGCCGGGCGAAGTCCCGGGAGAACCGGGGCAGCAGATGCGCCGGTACATGGGCGCTCTGCGGGACACCGCCGAGCCCGGGATCGCCGAGCAGGACGGTCTGGTACATGCCGATGGACAGGCCGACCAGATAGCTGGAGGTCGGCGCGGACTGCTCGTACACCCAGGTGGTCGTGGAGGCCTTGGTCGTCCGGGTGAGCAGCCGGCCGCCGGCCACCACCGTGTAGGCGGAGGGGGTGTTGACCGAGATGTGGTACGAGGCCTTGTCGGCGGGCCGGTCGTTGCACGGGTACCAGGAGGGCGCGCCGACGGGCTGGCTCGCGACGAGCGCGCCGTCGGTCAGCTCCTCCCAGCCGAGGCCGCCCCAGGGGCTGCGGACCGGCTTGGGGTTGCCCGACCAGTGCACCTCCACGGTGAAGGCCGCGCCGGCGGGCAGCGGCTTGGCCGGCCGGATGCGCAACTTGCCGCCCCGGTGGGTGTAGTGCGGCGCGCGGCCGTTCACCTGGACCCGGCCTGTCTTGAACTCGGCCAGGTTGAGGGCGAACTCGGTGAGCGGGGCCCGGCCGGCGATCGCGCTGAGGCGGGCGGTGCCGGTCAGCCGGTTGGGGCCGGGGCGGTAGTCCAGAGCGAGTTCGTACCGGTGCACGCGGTAACGGGGATCGCCGTTGGCCGGAAAGTACGGGTCCGACGCCGTCGTCCTCTGGCCGCTCACTGCCGCTTCCGCTCCCTGCCCTGTTGCTCGTACGCCGTGGCCCTTTCAGGACCGCCACGCCTCGATCGGATTGCCCAGCCAGCGGGTGTCGGCGGGGACGGATTCCCCGGCCATCACGAGAGAGGAGGGACCCAGTGTGCTGCGGGCCCCGACCGTGCTTCCGGGCAGAACGATTCCGCCCGGGCCCAGGGTGGCGCCCTCGCGGAGGACCACAGTATCCGTCCTCAAGATCCGGTCGTGGAAGAGGTGTGTCTGCAGCACACAGCCGCGGTTCACGCTGACCGCGTCGCCCAGGGTCACCAGGTCCATTTCGGGCAGCCAGTAGCTCTCGCACCACACGCCCCGGCCGATCCGGGCCCCGAGGCCGCGCAGCCACAGGGCGAGGAGCGGCGTCCCGGGCACCGATCCGGCGAGCCAGGGCACGGCCAGGACCTCGACGAAGGTGTCGGCCAGCTCGTTGCGCCAGACGAAGCCGCTCCACAGCGGGTGCTGTCCCGTACGGTGCCGGCCCACAAGGAGCCACTTCGCGGCCACGGAGACCACCGCGGCGGTCGCACCGGCGGCGAGCAGGACCGCTCCGGACAGCAGTGCGACTCCTCCGGTCCCCAGCCCGCTGGTGGCGGTCAGCGCGCAGAGCGCCGCCGTGGTCAGGACGGCCAGCGCGGCCGAGCAGAACACCGGGACGAGCCGGCACAGCTCCACCAGGCCTCGCGCCCACAGCAGCCGCGCGGGCGGGTCGTAGGTGCGGCTCCGGTCGCCGTCGGCAGCCGACCGCGGCAGCTTGACCGGCGGCAGGCCCAGGTACGAGCTGCCCTTCTTGGCCTTCTTCGGGGTGGCGGAGAGCACGCCGACCAGACCGTCGTCGGGCACGCTGCGGCCCGGCGCGGTCATTCCGGAGTTGCCGAGGAACGCCCGGCGGCCGATCTCGGAGTGTCCGATGCGCATCCAGCCGCCGCCCAGTTCGTAGGGGGCGGTCAGGGTGTCGTCGGCGAGGAACGCGCCGTCGCCCACGCTCGTCAGGCTCGGCAGCGCGAGCACCGTTGACACCTCCGCGCCCCGGCCGATCCTCATGCCGAGCAGCCGCAGCCACACGGGCGTGATCAGCCCCGCGTACAGCGGGAAGAGGGTCTGCCGGGAGAGGTCCATCAGCTGGGTGACCGTCCAGGCCTGCCAGCCGACGCGGCTGTGCGTCGGGTGGTTCCCGGTCCGCAGCCCGAGGCTGAGCAGCCGTACCGGGACGAGCAGAAGCAGCGCGTACGCGAATCCGAAGGCGAGCGCCCCGGGGACCACGGCGAGGAGCGCTCCGTGCAGGGCCTCGGCCAGGCCGGCGTCGGCGGGTACGAACAGGCCGGCCACGAGCAGCGCGGGCAGGGCGGCGAGCACGGGCAGGGCCGTGAGGCAGAAGCCGGTGGCGCCGTACACGGCGCGCCAGTGGACGGCGCGCGGCGGGCGCTCCGGCGGCCAGTTGCGCTTGGCCTTGCCGAGTTTGACGGCGGGCGCTCCGGCCCAGCGCTGTCCGGTCGGGATCTGTCCGGCCACGGCGGATCCGGGGGCCACCTCGGCCCGCTTGCCGACCCGCGCGCCCGGGAAGAGCATGCTGCGGGTGCCGACGACCGCGCCCGCACCGACCTTGACCGGGCCGATCTCGAGCCGGTCCCCGTCCAGCCAGTGTCCGGAGAGGTCCACCTCGGACTCCACGGCGCAGCCGCGGCCGAGCTTGAGCATGCCGGTCACGGGCGGCAGGGAGTGCAGGTCGACCTCGGGGCCGACCTTGGCGCCGAGGGCCCGTGCGTAGCGCTGCAGCCAGGAACCGGTGAGGGAGGTCGCGCCGACGCACTCGGCGAGCCGTTCGGCCGTCCAGAGCCTCAGGTGCACGCTTCCGCCGCGCGGATGTCGTCCCGGCTTGACCCCGCGCAGCAGCAGGCGTGCGCCGCCGGCCGCGATCGCCAGCCGGCCCGGCGGGCTGTGGAGCAGGACGGCGCCGGCGGCGACGAGCCACCACGAGGCGGTGGGCGCCCATGGGTAGGGCCCGAACCGGTGCAGGACGTTGCCCAGGGCCAGCAGGGCCACCGTCCAGCGCAGGCCGACCAGGGTGAAGAGCGGGAGCAGGATCAGCGACTGCGTCACCTGGGACCGGAGCGGGACCGGCGCGACGGTGCGCGCCGCGCCGTCGTCCTGTACGGACTTCTCCAGGCGCCGGGCCAGCTTGCGCAGGGTGGGCTGCTGGTAGATGTCGACCACGGCCGCGCTCGGGTAGCGGGTGCGCAGCCGGGTGGTGAGCTGGGCGGCGGCGAGGCTGTTGCCGCCGATCGCGAAGAAGTCGTCGGCGGGGCTGGTGACGGCCACGCCGAGGGTCTCGGTCCACTGCTCGGCGAGCCAGGCCTCGGTGCCGTACAGCTGCTCGGCGGGGCCGCTGGTCTCCAGGTCGGGCAGGGGCCAGGGCAGTGCGCCGCGGTCGACCTTGCCGGAGGTACGGGTCGGCAGGTCGTCGACCGGCGCGAGGAGGGGCACGAGGGCCGCGGGCAGCTCGGCGCGCAGCCGCTCGACCGCCGCCGCGTGGTCCCAGCCCTCCTGGGTGACGAGGTAGCCGACCAGGAGCTGGTTGCCGCTGCGCGCCGTGCGGACGGCGGCGGCCGCGCCGGCGACGCCGGGCAGGGCCTGGAGTGCCGCGTCGACCTCGCCCAGCTCGATGCGCCGGCCGCCGAGCTTGATCTGTTCGTCGGCGCGGCCGAGGAAGACCAGGCCCTCCGGTTCGGCGCGGACGAGGTCGCCGCTGCGATAGGCGCGCTGCCAGCCGAGGGATGCGAGCGGGGCGTACTTCTCGGCGTCCTTCTCGGGGTCGAGGTAGCGGGCCAGGCCGACGCCGCCGATCACGAGCTGGCCGCTGCCGCCCATGGGCACGGGTTCGCCGGACTCGTCGACCACGGCCAGTTCCCAGCCGTTCAGGGGGAGACCGATGCGAATCGGTTCCTCACCGGTCAGGAGCGAGGCACAGGCGACGACCGTGGCCTCGGTGGGGCCGTACGTGTTCCAGACCTCGCGGCCCTCGGTGACCAGGCGCTGGGTCAGCTCGGGCGGGCAGGCTTCGCCGCCGAAGATCAGCAGCCTGACCTCGTTGAGTGCCTCGGGCTCCCAGAGCGCGGCCAGGGTGGGCACGGTGGAGACCACGGTGATCTCCTGCTCGACCAGCCAGGGGCCGAGGTCGGCGCCGCTGCGGACCTGGGAGCGGGGGACGGGCACGAGGCAGGCGCCGTAGCGCCAGGCCAGCCACATCTCCTCGCAGGAGGCGTCGAAGGCGACGGACAGTCCGGCCATGACCCGGTCGCCGGGTCCGATCGGTTCGTCGGCGAGGAAGAGCGCGGCCTCGGCGTCCACGAAGGCGGCGGCGCTGCGGTGGCTGACCGCGACGCCCTTGGGTGTGCCGGTGGAGCCGGAGGTGAAGATGATCCACGCGTCGTGCTCGGGCCCGGGGCGTGCGGCGGGGGCGTGGCCGGGCTCGGGGGGCCGGGGGACGTCGATGGTCTGTCCGGCGCCGAGGACCGCGCGCACCTGTGCCTCGCCGAAGACGAGCTCGGCCCGCTCGTCGGGGTCCTCGGCGTCGACGGGCACGTAGGCGGCGCCTGCGGCGAGGACGGCGAGGATGCCGACGTACAGCTCGTTGGTCCCGGACGGCACGCGTACGCCGACCCGGTCGCCGAGCCCCACTCCCGCGGCGGCGAGGGCGCGCCGCCGGCGCTCGACCTCGGCGGCCAGTGCGCGGTAGGTCAGCTGGGTGGCGCCGTCGTCCAGGGCGAGCTCGTCGGGGTACGCGCGGACGGACGCGTCGAGGATGTCGACGAGGGTGCGTGTCGGGGCGGCGGGGCCGGCGGAGAACCGCGCCGCCTTGCCGGACCCCTCGGGCGTGTCCCCGTCGTCGAGCAGGGTGAGTTCGCCGCGCTCAGGTGTGGCTGCCATCGGCCCTCGCGTCTCGTTCCCGGAACGTCCGGGTCGCCGGGCGGAGCCCGGGTCTGCCCAGGTTGTTCCGGTCCAGCGCCAAACAGCCCGAAAGTCTAGTGCGTGGACCGGGATTTCCTCGTCGAAACCCTTGCACGTGGCCGAGGAGGGGCGGTAATGCGCCAGGCCTGTCCTTGTGCCTTCCTCCATACGACCTCGCATTCACCATGGAGTGCCGTACGGAGTTGTTGCAGATGCGAGCCTGAGCGCTCTACGTTGTCGCATATGCAGTCCTACACCATCGGGCAGGCGGCCCGTCTGCTCGGCGTCAGCTCCGACACCGCGCGGCGCTGGGCCGACGCCGGGCGCGTCGCGACCCACCGCGACGAGAGCGGTCGCCGTCTCATCGACGGCCGCGACCTGGCCGCCTTCTCCGTGGAGATCGCCCAGAGCGGCACCGGCGAGGACGAGGCGTCCTACACCTCGGCGCGCAACGCGTTCCCCGGCATCGTCACGGCGATCAAGCTCGGCGACGTCGCGGCCCAGGTCGACATCCAGGCGGGCCCGCACCGGCTGGTCTCGCTGCTCACCCGCGAGGCCGTGGAAGAGCTGGGACTGGAAGTCGGCATGCAGGCCACCGCCCGCGTGAAGTCGACCAGCGTGCACATCGACCGCACCTGACCACTGACCCTCACGCACCCCGAGCGGCGGCGTCCGTCACCGGCGCGGCTCGTCCTCACCGAAGGAGCCCCATCCCCATGTCCCGCAAGGTCACCCTCACCGGACGCCGGGCCTCCGCTGCCGTCGTGACGGCCGCTCTGCTCGTCCCTCTTGCCGCCTGCGGCGAGGACGGGACGGCGAAGGACGCCGGAGTCACGAGGGCGAGTGCCTCCCGGACCGACCTCACGGTCCTGGCCGCCGCGTCGCTGACCAACGTGTTCAAGATCGCAGGCGCCGCCTACGAGAAGGCGCACCCCGGCACGAAGATCACGTTCTCCTTCGCCGGCTCCCAGGAGCTCGTCGCGCAGGTCGCCCAGGGCTCGCCGGCCGACGCGCTGGTCACCGCCGACACCAAGAGCATGGACAAGGTGCGGGCCGACACCGGCACACCGGCCGTCATCGCCAGGAACCGGCTCGTCATCGCGACCGGCGAGGGCAACCCGCACAAGGTCGACGAGCTGAAGGACCTTGCGGACACCCGCCTCAAGGTCGTCCTCGCGGCGCCCGAGGTGCCGGCCGGCAAGTACAGCAGGCAGATCCTCGACGCCCAGGGGATCACGGTGAAGCCGGTCTCCCAGGAGCCCAACGTCCGCGGCGTGCTGAGCAAGGTCGAGCTGGGCGAGGCCGACGCCGGGCTCGTCTACCGGACGGACGCCGCGACGGCCCCGGACAAGGTCGACGCCGTCGAGATCCCCGACGCCCAGAACGCGATCGCCCAGTACCCGGCGGCCACGCTCAAGGGGTCCAAGAACGCCGAGGCCGCCGCCGCGTTCGTCGCGTGGCTGTCCACTCCCGAGGCCCAGAAGATCCTCCAGGACGCCGGCTTCCAGAAGCCGTAGCCCGGAAACCAGGGGGTGGGGACTGTCCGTTCCGGGGGGCATGGACAGCCCCCACCCCCGTACTCGAACCGCAGGGATCCACCGATGAAACGAACCGGCAGCCGCACGTGGGGCCCCCGCGCGCCCCTCGCTCTGGCGATTCCCGCGCTGCTGGCCGTGGCCTTCCTGGTACTGCCGCTGGTCGGCATCCTCGCCCGCACCCAGTGGGGCGAACTGACGGACCATCTCGGCTCACCCGGGACCGTCGAGGCCCTGCGGCTCTCGCTGGTGGTGTCGTTCTGGTCGCTGGGGCTCTCCCTGGTCCTGGGTGTGCCGCTGGCCTGGCTGCTGGCCCGGGTGTCCTTCCCGGGCAAGGCCGTGGTGCGCTCGCTCGTGCTCCTGCCGATGGTGCTGCCGCCCACGGTCGGCGGGGTGGCGCTGCTCCTCGCGTTCGGCCGCCGCGGGCTCCTCGGGCCGTGGCTGGAGTCGACGTTCGGCATCACCTTCCCGTTCCACACCTCGGGAGCGGTCCTCGCGGCGACCTTCGTCTCCATGCCCTTCCTCGTCATCAGCCTGGAAGGCGCGCTGGGCGGGCTGCGGCCCCGGTACGAGGAGACGGCGGCCTCGCTCGGCGCGTCTCCGGTACGGGTCTTCTTCACCGTCACGCTGCCGATGGTCGCCCCCGGGCTGATCGCCGGAGCCGCCCTCACCTGGGCGCGGGCGCTCGGCGAGTTCGGCGCGACGATCACCTTCGCGGGGAACCTGCCCGGCACCACGCAGACGCTGCCGCTCCAGGTGTACCTGCTGCTCCAGGAGGAGCCGGAGGCGGCGACCTCCGTCTCCCTGCTGCTGCTCGTCATCGCCATGGCGGTGCTCATCGCGCTGCGCGGGCGCTGGACCGGTGTACCCGCCGAACGCGCTCAGCGGAGCCGGCCGACGGTGGATCAGGCCCTGCCGGACGCGGCCCCCGCCGAGGTCGCCCCGGAGGTGCCCCGGGAGGAATGGTCGCTGGACGCCGAGGTCACCGGCTTCACCCGGCTCACGCTGGCCGCCGAGCCCGGCACCACCATCGCCGTCGTCGGACCCAACGGCGCGGGAAAGACGACCCTCCTGCGGGCACTCCTCGGCCTCACCCCCCGCGCCCATGCCGCGCTCCGCCTCGGCGGCACCGACGTCACCGGGCTTCCGCCGCACCGCCGACACGTGGCCTGGGTCCCCCAGGACGGCGCGCTCTTCCCCCATATGACGGCCCTCGCCAACACCGCGTACGGGCAGCGCGTCCAGGGGGTCCCCCGGGGCGAGGCCCGGCGCGCGGCGCAGCAGTGGCTCGACCGGCTCGGCGTCGGGCAGCTGTCCCACCGCCGCCCCGCCCAGCTCTCGGGCGGCCAGGCCCAGCGCGTCGCGCTCGCCCGCGCGCTCGCGGCCCGCCCCCGGCTGCTCGTCCTCGACGAGCCGCTCGCCGCGCTCGACCAGACCACGCGCGCCCATGTCCGGCACACGCTGCGCAGCCACCTCCAGGGCTTCGGCGGCGTCTGTCTGATCGTCACCCACGACCCCGTCGAGGCCGTCTCCCTCGCGGACCGCGTCCTCGTCCTCGACGAGGGCCGGGCGCTCCAGGAGGACTCCCCCGCCGAGGTCGCCCGCCACCCGCGCTCCCCCTGGGTCGCGCGGATGCTCGGCCGCAACGCCTGGCCCGGCACCGCCACCGCCGACGGACTCGCGCTCGCGGCCGGCGGCACCCTGGTCGTCGCCGACCCGCTCCCGCCCGGCACGGAGGCCCTCGCCGTCATCGCGCCCGAGGCCGTCTCCGTCCACCGCGAGAGGCCGGGCGGGAGCCCCCGTAACGTCTGGCCCGGCACCGTACGGGAGATCACGGCGAGCGGCAGCCGACTGCGCGTGCTGATCACCTCCGACGAGGCACCCGACCTCGTCGCCGAGATCACCCCGCAGGCGGCGGCCGAACTCGGCCTCGCCGACGGGACGCCCGTCTGGACGAGCGTCAAGGCCACCGAGGCGACCACCGTGGCCCTTTGATCCGGGGCCCCCTCCGGTCAGCCGATGGGCGGCCTGTGCAGAGTGGCCTCACCCGACAGGCGGATGCCGACCCTGCGCCCCGGGGCCACCCGGAGCGGGCTCGGGGTGCGGATGTCGACCGTCCCGCCCAGGCCGTCGACGGCCACCGTCACCATGGCGTCGTGACCGAAGAAGCGGATATCCGTCACGACGCCTTCGGCGTCGGTGTCGGCGGAGTCCGGTTCGGCGAGCTGGAGTTGTTCGGGGCGGAGCAGCACGACGCCGTCGCGCACGCCCTCCGGCGCTGCGGCGAGGCGGATGCGGCCGAGCGCGGTGGTGGCGATGTCCTGGTCGGCGGTGCCGGGGAGGATGACGGCGTCGCCGACGAAGGAGGCGAGCCAGGGGTCGGCGGGCCGCTGGTAGAGCTCCTCCGGGGTGGCGCACTGGGCGACGCGCCCGTCGCGGAGGACGGCGACGATGTCGGCGGTGGAGAGCGCCTCCTGCTGGTCGTGGGTGACGAGGAGGGCGGTCGCGCCGCTCTCCTTGAGCACGGCGCGGACCTCGGCCCGTACCGTCCCGCGCAGACCGCTGTCGAGGGCGCTGAACGGCTCGTCGAGCAGCACGAGATGGGGCCGCGGGGCGAGGGCGCGGGCCAGGGCGACGCGCTGCTGCTGGCCGCCGGAGAGCTCGCGGGGCATGCGGTCGCCGTATCCGGGGAGTCCGATCAGCTCCAGCATCTCGGCCACGCGGGCGCGCTTGGCGGCCCGGTCGAGATCCGTCAGGCCGAAGGCGATGTTGCGGGCCGCGCTCAGGTGGGGGAAGAGCGCGCCCTCCTGCGGGACGATGCCGATGCGCCGCCGCTCGGGCGGCAGGTGGACGCCGGGGCCGCCGAGGACGCGGCCCGCGACGGTGACCGTGCCGGCGTCGGCCTTCAGGAAGCCGGCGATGACCCGGAGCAGCGTGGTCTTTCCGCAGCCGGAGGGGCCGAGGACGGCGGCGAGGGAGCCTCCGGGGACGGCGAGGTCGAGACCGTCGAGGACCGGCGCACCGGGGCCGTACGCCTTGACCACGCCACTGATCTGAAGGTCGTTCATGTCCTGGGCTCCCATGTCCGAGTCCGGGTCGCTCATGTGCGGTGCCTTCCGAGGAGGTACGAGGGGACGGCGGCGAGCAGGATCAGCGCGGCGGCGTAGGGGGCCGCCGCCGCGAACGAGCCGGTGCCGGTCTCCGTCCACAGCCGGGTGGCGAGGGTGTCCATGCCCGTCGGGCGCAGGAGCAGCGTGGCCGGGAGCTCCTTCATGCAGACCACGAAGGTGAGCGCCGCGCCGGCCGCGACGCCGGGGGCCGCGAGCGGCAGGGTGACCTCGCGCAGCACGCCGAAGGGCGTACGGCCCAAAGAGCGGGCCACGTCGTCCAGGACCGGCGGCGACTGGAGGACGGCGGCGCGCGTCGCGGCCACCGCGACCGGCAGGAAGAGCACCGCGTACGCGCAGATGAGGAGCGGGGTCTCCTGGTACAGCGGCCGGGCGTAACGCACGGCGAAGAAGACCAGGGCAAGCGCGACGGTGATCCCGGGGACTGCGTGGCCCGCGTACGCCGCCTGTTCGAGCAGGTGGGCGAGGCGGCCCCGGTGGCGGGCCGCGATGACGCCGACCGGCAGCGCGAGCAGGGTGGTGAGGGCGGCGCCCGCGGCGGCGACGCCGAGGGTGGTCAGCGCGGTGGTGGTGAGCGTGGCCGGGTCCCAGGTGGCGGAGGAGCCGACGGCGAGCCAGTACGCGAGGGTGGCGAGGGGGAAGCCGACGGCCACGGCGACGATCGCGCCGCACCAGGCGAGGGCGAGCGGCTTCAGCCGTCCGAGGACGGCGGGGACGGCTCGCCGGGCGGTTCCCGTTCCCGTACGGGCGTAGTCGGCGCGGCCGCGGGTGCGGGTCTCGGCGGCGACGAGCAGGACGGTCATGAGGACCAGGACGGCGCTGAGGGCGGCGGCCGGGGTGCGGTCGAAGCTGGCTCGGTAGGACGTGTAGATGCCGCGGGTGAAGGTGTCGTACCGCATGAGGGACACCGCGCCGAAGTCGGAGAGCACGTAGAGCGCGACGAGCAGGCCGCCGCCCGCCGCGGCGGGCCGCAGCTGGGGCAGGGTGACGCTCAGGAAAGTGCGCAGCGGCCCGCGCCCGAGCGAGCGGGCGACCTCCTCGTGCCCGGGGTCGGTACCGCGCAGGGCGGCGGCGACCGGCAGGTACACGTACGGGAAGCTCACGAGGGTGAGCGCCAGGGCCGAGCCGGTGAAACCGGCCAGCGACGGCGCGGCGGACAGCCAGGCGAACGCGGTGACGTAACTCGGCACGGCCAGCGGCAGGGTGACGAGGACGGACCAGGCACGGGCACCCGGCAGGGCCGTGCGGACCGTGAGCCAGGCGAGCGAGACACCGATCACCAGACAGGCCGCGACGACCGCGGCGGTGAGGCCGAGGCTGCGCAGCAGGAGTTCGCCGGTGCGCTCGTCGGCGATGACGTCCCAGGCGTAGGCGGGGCCGTGCTCCAGGGCGCGGACGGCGAGATAGCCGAGCGGCAGGACGGCGAGGGCGGCCGCGAGCACGGCGGGCACGATCAGCACCCAGGACGGCCGGGAACCGGCGCGGGGGGGGGGGGGGGGGGGGGGGGGGGGGGGGGGGGGGGGGGGGGGGGGGGGGGGGGGGGGGGGGGGGGGGGGGGGGGGGGGGGGGGGGGGGG
>NZ_JBVHXA010000014.1:210047-224260 GCF_055563935.1 Streptomyces sp. NPDC029169 | reverse complement strand
GCCGAGCTGATGCACCCGTACTACGCCGCGGAGCGCGGTCTGGTCGACGACGTGATCGACCCCGCGGAGACCCGGGAGGTCCTCATCCGGTCCCTGGCGATGCTCCGTACCAAGCACGCCGACCTGCCGTCCCGCAAGCACGGCAACCCGCCTCAGTAAGAGGAGCCCTTCATGACGAGTCCTGCGAACCTTCTCCGTGTCGAGAAGGGCCACGCCGACCCCGAGGAGCTCGCCGCGATCACCGCGGTCCTCCTCGCCCGCGCCGCCGCCCAGCCCGCCGAGACCTCCCACGAGGGCCGTTCGACGGCTGGCTGGCGCCGCCTGGAACGCCAGTCGGGCTTCCGCCCCTCCCACTCCTGGCAGGGCTGACCCCAACACCCCCGAAGGCCCCCGCTCCCGCAAGGGACGGGGGCCTTCGCCATGGCCGCCCACAACGGAGGTGGTGGGGGAACGCAAAGGCCCCGCGCACCGGTTCGGTGCGCGGGGCCTTCGTACGTACAACCCGTCGGGACGGCTACCGCAGGCGGGCCATCAGGGCGTGCTCTACCAGGGTGATGAGCGCGCTCTTGGCGTCCGCGCGGTGGCGGGCGTCCGTGGTGATGATCGGGGTGTCCGGGCCGATCTGGAGGGCCTCGCGGACCTCCTCCGGGTTGTACGGCTGGTGGCCGTCGAACCCGTTCAGCGCGATGACGAACGGCAGGCCGCTGTTCTCGAAGTAGTCGACCGCCGGGAAGCAGTCGGCGAGACGGCGCGTGTCGACAAGCACGACGGCGCCGATCGCGCCGCGCACCAGGTCGTCCCACATGAACCAGAAGCGGTCCTGACCGGGCGTACCGAAGAGGTACAGGATCAGGTCCTGGTCCAGGGTGATACGGCCGAAGTCCATCGCGACAGTCGTCGTCGTCTTGTCGCCGGTGTGCGTGAGGTCGTCGATGCCCGCCGACGCAGACGTCATGACGGCCTCGGTACGCAGCGGGTTGATCTCCGAGACGGCGCCGACGAACGTGGTCTTGCCCACGCCGAAGCCACCCGCCACCACGATCTTCGCGCTGGTGGTTGAACGGGCCGCGCCGCCGCTAGAGCTTGCGAAGTCCACTGAGCACCCTTTCGAGCAGTGTCACGTCTGGCTGACCGCCGGCGGCCTCGTCGCCGCCGGGCTGGTGGATGGCGACAAGTCCGGCCTCGGCCAGGTCGGCGACGAGAATCCGGGCAACGCCGAGGGGAATGGAGAGAAGTGCCGAGATCTCGGCCACCGACTTGATCTCGAAGCACAGTCGGCAGATCCGCTGGTGCTCGGGCAACTGCCCCTGCAGCCGGGCCGGATCGGCCGTCGTACTGACCAGCGCCTCGATGGCGAGCTGGTAACGCGGCCGGGTCCGGCCGCCGGTCATGGCGTACGGGCGCACCAGCGGGTTGTGGTTCCCGCCCTGCCGCCCTGCACCACCCGCAGACCGCTGGGGCGCGGGCCCACCCATGGGCGCCGACTGCGCCTGCGGGTGCTGGTAGGGCTGCTGCATGCCTTGCTGCATGCCCTGTCTGCTCGGGGCAGAGGGGAAGTTGAACCGGTTCTGCGCCGAGTCTGCCTGTGCCTGCGCGTCAAAACCGTTGTACGGGTGTCCGCCCGGGGGTGTCCCCACGTCTCCTCCTCCGACTGCCTCGCGGTCCATGTCCCTGTGGAGCCGCGCCACCGCACCTTACGGTGCGGTGGCGTGAAACGCACTGTCTGTCTGTTAGTTGAGAAGACTTCCCTGAAGTTCCGCCCGGAGGTCAGGAGTCAGGACACTGCCCGCGCGGTCGACGAGCAGGGCCATCTCGTAGCCCACGAGGCCGATGTCGGCCTCGGGGTGCGCGAGCACGGCCAGCGAGGAGCCGTCCGAGATCGACATGATGAAGAGGAAGCCGCGCTCCATCTCCACGACCGTCTGGTTGACCGCACCGCCCTCGAAGATCCGGGACGCGCCCGCGGTCAGCGAGGTCAGTCCGGAGGCGACGGCCGCCAGCTGGTCGGCTCTGTCCCGGGGGAAGCCCTCGGACATCGCCAGCAGGAGTCCGTCGGCGGAGACCACCACCGTGTGCGACACCCCGGGGGTGTTGTCCACGAAGTTGGTGATCAACCAGTTCAGATTCTGCGCCGCCTGGCTCATGCTCACACTAACGCTCCTGGTTGTAGGTACTGCCCGGGCCGAGGCCCGATCCGTTCGTGTCCGTTCCCGCGGTGCGTCCCTGCTGGACACCGCGGCGCAGGTTGCTCAACCTGCCCCGGACGTCCTCAGGGTTGCGGGAGACCTGGGGGCCGCCCTGCGGGGTCTGCTCCGCCGTGCCCTCGACCAGATTGGCCTTCGGGACCCGCCGCGGAAGACCGGAGGAGGTGACCCCGCCCGCCTTCGGCTCGCGGAGCTTCTCGGCCCGCTGCCAGCGCTCGTCGTTCGTCGAGCGCCACTCTTCGGAACCGTCGGCCTCGTTCTGCTGGACCGGCGCCGGCTGCTGGACCGGCTGCTGGGTCGGCTGCCGCGTGGGCTGCGGGCCCTGAGCGGCGGTGCCGCCGCGGCGCGGCAGACCGGAGTCGGTCAGCGCGTGGCCGGCGTCCGGGGTGGGGTTCGGAGTCGAACCCGGACGGTCGAAGCCTACGCGCTCAGAGGCCGGTTCGGGAGCGCTCGGAGCAGATTCCGCTTCCGCTCCGTAACTCTGCTCGTAGCCGCCCTGATACGCGTTCTGATTCGCCCACTCGGCCTGCTGGCCCTGGGGCTCGTACGCGTGCTCGTAGGACGCCTGGCCCGTCTCCTGGCCCTGGTAGGCCGCTTCCGCATAGCCGGACTCGGCGTACCCGCCGGCGGGCTGGCCGTAGCCGTCGTAGCCCTGCTGGGGGTAGTCGTAGCCGTCGTGCTGCTGAGCCTGCCGGCCGTAGTCGGGCGCGTACTCCTGCCCGTACTCCTGCTCCTGGCCGTACTCCTGGCCGTACTCCTGCTCCTGCTGCCCGTAGCCCTGGTGCGAGGGGTCGACCTCGTCCCGGAACATCGGACGCTCGCCGCCCTGCGCCTGCGCCTCCAGGGCGGCCCGGCGCTCCTCGCGCTGGAGCGAGCGGTTGACCGGGTCGAGCTGGCGCTCCTCGCCCTGCTGCTCGTAGCGCGAGTCGTCGAAGCCGAGTTCGGCCGCGGTCCGCATCGGCTGCTGCTGCATCGGCTCGAAGGCGTGCTGCTGCTGTTGCGGGATGATCTGCGAGACCGTGAAGTCGTCCTGCGGCAGGGCCTCGCCACCACCACCGTGGGTGATCGCGTCCGGCAGCATGACGAGCGACGTCGTGCCGGCCTGCTCGCCCGAGGGGCGGAGCTGGACGCGGATGCCGTGCCGGTCGGCCAGCCGGCCGACCACGAACAGGCCCATGCGCTGCGAGACGGCGGCGTCCACGGTCGGCGGGTTGGCCAGCTTGTGGTTGATGTCCGCGAAGTCCTCGGCGGTCAGGCCGATGCCCTTGTCGTGGATCTCGACCATCACGCGGCCGTCGGGCAGCCGGGTCGCGGTGACGCGGACCTTGGTCTGCGGGGAGGAAAACGTGGTGGCGTTCTCCAGGAGCTCGGCGAGCAGGTGCACGAGGTCGGTCACGGCCTGGCCGTGGATCTCGGCCTCCGGGACACCGGCCAGCTCGATGCGCTCGTACTGCTCCACCTCGGAGGAGGCGGCGCGCATGACGTCGACCAGCGGCACCGGCTGGTCCCAGCGGCGGCCCGGCTCCTCGCCGGCGAGGACGAGGAGGTTCTCGCCGTTGCGGCGCATACGGGTGGCCAGGTGGTCCAGCTTGAAGAGGTTCTCCAGCTGGTCCGGGTCGGCCTCGTTGTTCTCCAGGTCGGTGATGAGGGTCAGCTGGCCCTCGATCAGCGACTGGTTGCGGCGCGAGAGGTTGGTGAAGATCGCGTTGACGTTGCCCCGCAGCATGGCCTGCTCGGCGGCGAGCCGGACGGCCTCGCGGTGGACCTGGTCGAAGGCGCGGGCGACCTCGCCGATCTCGTCCTGGGAGTCGATCGGGATGGGCTGAACGCGGGTGTCGACCCGGCCCGGCTCGGTCCTCGAGAGCTGGTCGACGAGCATCGGCAGGCGCTGCTCGGCGACGGCGAAGGCGGCGGTGCGCAGCTCGCGCATGGAGCGGCTCATCTGGCGGGCGATGAGACCGGCCAGGATGAAGGCGGCGAGGAGGGCGATGACGACGGAGCCACCGACGACGAAGGCTTCGGTCTTGGCGTCCGAGGAGATCTCGGCGGCCTCGTTCACGGCCTTGTCGACGAGCTCCTTCTCGACCTCGGTGTAGCCGTCGAACTTGCCGGTGGCCACGGCCATCCAGGTGTCGCGCGTGATGCCCTTCTTCTGGAGGTCCTTGATCCCGTCGGCGTCCTTCGCGGCACCGATCTCCCGGGCGAGACCGGTGAAGACGGAGCCGTCGGGGCCCTTGGGCAGCGTGATCCCGGCCGCCTCCATCCTCTTGGCGCCCTCGGCCGCCCGCTCGGACATGACCTGCTTCAGCCGGTCCACGTCCGCCTGGGTGCCGCCGGAGTTGTACTCGCCGAGAGCGATCTGCTCCAGGTAGTTGTACGAGTTGAACGCGACCGACTGCTGGGCGAAGACGTCGGCCTTCTGGCTGGGCCGGACCAGGAGCTGGGTGCCGATCGAGCGCTGCAGCGACTCGGCGGCCTTGGCGAGCTGGATGGCGTAGACCGTACGGCCGTAGGCGGTGATGTTGCCCGTGCCGAGCCCGAGCTCGTTGGAGAACTCCAGCAGGTAGTGCTGGACGCCGGTGTAGCCGAGCTGGGTGTTCACCGGGTCCAGGGCGCGCGTGTACGCGGCCTGGCGGAGCTTCTCGAGCTTGGGCTCCTCGTCCTGGAACAGCTTCAGGCGGCGCTCCAGGCCCTCGCCCTCCGGCATGTCCTTGATGGCCTCGTCGAACTTGACCTTGGCGGCGTCGGTGGCGGCGTACGCCTTGGCCACCTCGTCGCTCTTGCGGTCCTCGGCGGTCTTGGCCGTCAGCAGGGGAACGGCGGTCAGGTCGCGCTCGTTGAGCAGCGCCTGGCTGTACTCCGAGGCGGCGCGCACGATGCGCGCCGTCTTCTCGGCGTTCTGCGCCTCCTGCCAGGTGTCGATCGCCCCGTTCACCTGGAAGCCGCCCATGACGAGGCCGACCAGCACGGGTATGAGGAGGATCGCGTTCAGCCTGGTCGGCACCCGCCAGTTGCGCGGGGACAGCTTGCTCTGGCTGCCCGTGCCGGACGGGGGCGTCGCGGGCACCTCGGCGGGAAACGCCATCGTGCGTGCCGGCGGCGTGAAGTTGCCTCGCGCCTGCTGCTCCGCGGAGCTTTCCTTGCTTCGCCTCACTCGACCAACAACCTCTCGGCGTCGGCACCTACGTTGTGCCGTGTTTCGTTCAGGGCCGTACTACTCGGGAGTTCATGAATTGCAGCACGTGAAGGGGGTCCCCTCCAAACAGCCCTGAGCTCCGGGTTTCGTCGCTCAAGGCCATAGATAAAACGGGCATAAAGAACGAGCCCCGCCAAATGACGGGGCTCATGTGAGCGCAGTGGTACCGATCGGATGCGTCGGGTGTCCGCGCCGCCCCAATTCTCTGTCGAAACGTTATGAACCCGGGGGCGGACCGTGTCAAAGGACACAGGCCGCCCCTCGAAGGGCGTACGACAACTTCCGTACGGGTTCTCCTACTTGAGTCGTGCCATCAGCGCATGCTCCACAAGCGTGATGAGCGCGCTCTTGGCGTCCGCCCGGTGGCGGGCGTCGGTCGTGATGATCGGGGTGCCGGGGCCGATCTGGAGGGCCTCGCGGACCTCCTCGGGCGTGTACGGCTGATGGCCCTCGAAGCCGTTCAGCGCGATGACGAACGGCAGGCCGCTGTTCTCGAAGTAGTCGACCGCGGGGAAGCAGTCGGCGAGACGGCGCGTGTCGACCAGGACCACGGCGCCGATCGCGCCGCGCACCAGGTCGTCCCACATGAACCAGAACCGGTCCTGGCCCGGCGTACCGAAGAGGTACAGGATCAGGTCCTGGTCCAGGGTGATACGGCCGAAGTCCATCGCCACCGTCGTGGTGGTCTTGTCCCCGGTGTGCGTCAGATCGTCGATACCGGCCGAGGCCGAGGTCATCACGGCCTCGGTACGCAGCGGGTCGATCTCCGAGACGGCGCCGACGAACGTGGTCTTGCCCACGCCGAAGCCACCCGCCACCACGATCTTCGCGCTGGTGGTGGAACGGGCCGCACCGCCGCTAGAGCTTGCGAAGTCCACTGAGCACCCTTTCGAGCAGTGTCACGTCCGGCGTGCCGCCGGCCTCTCCGTTGCCCGGCTGGTGGATCGCCACCATGCCCGCCTCCGCCAGGTCGGCGACGAGGATCCGGGCCACACCGAGCGGCATCGACAGCAGCGCCGAGACCTCGGCCACCGACTTGACCTCACGGCACAGGTGGCAGATCCGCTGGTGCTCCGGGAGCAGGGTGGCGAGGTGCGCCGGGTCGGCCGTCGTGCTGACCAGGGCCTCTATGGCGAGTTGGTACCGCGGCCTGGTCCGGCCGCCGGTCATCGCGTAGGGCCGGACCAGCGGCTGGTCGCCCTCATGTCCGTACGACTCGTCGAGCGAGCCGCCGTACGGATCGTGAGAGGCGGGGGGCGGGGTCATGAATCCTCCGGGCGTGACGGCACGAGATCATGCCGTCTGATGGGGCCGGTGGGGGGCCGGGTGGGGCGGCCGGACGGTTTCTTGATACCCAGGGCGGCACGGAGGGGCGTACCGCCCTGTCGATACGTGTCTAGTGCAGCAGGCTGCCCTGGAGCTCGGCGCGGAGGTCCGGGGTGAGGACACTGCCGGCCCGGTCGACCAGCAGCGTCATCTCGTAGCCCACGAGGCCGATGTCGCACTCCGGGTGGGCGAGCACGGCCAGCGAGGAACCGTCGGAGACGGACATCAGGAAGAGGAAGCCGCGCTCCATCTCCACGACCGTCTGCGCGACGGGTCCGCCCTCGAAGATCCGGGACGCGCCCGCGGTCAGCGAGGTCAGTCCGGACGCGACCGCCGCCAGCTGGTCGGCGCGGTCGCGGGGGAAGCCTTCCGACATGGCAAGGAGCAGCCCGTCGGCGGAGACCACCACCGTGTGGGACACCCCGGGGGTGTTGTCCACGAAGTTGGTGATCAACCAGTTCAGATTCTGCGCCGCCTGGCTCATCGCGCTCAACTAATGCTCCTGCTGGTGGGTGGGGCCGACGTGGAAGCTGCCCGTGGTGGAGTTGCCCGCCTGACGGCCCTGCTGGATGCCGCGGCGCAGATTGGTGAGCCGGCCGCGGACGTCATCGGGTGCACGCGAGACCTGGGGGCCGGCCGTGTGAGCCTGCTCCTGTGCGGTCCCGGGTACGAGGTTGGCGCGCGGAACGCGCTTCGGAAGCCCGGAGGTGGTGATCCCGCCGGCGGCCGGCTTGCGGACCCGCTCGGCCTGGCGCACCAGCTCGTCGTTGGGCGAGGTCCGCCAGGAGGCGGGCCCGGCCTGCTGCTGACCGCCGTTGCCGTCGCCCTGCGGGGCGGGGCGCCGCGCCGGGGGAGCGGGCTGCGGGGGTACGGCGGGGGTCTGCGAGGTCTGCTGCGTTCCGCCCTGGCCCTGCTGACCCTGACCCTGGCCGCCCTGGCTCTGGTGGAACCAGTTGGTCTCCAGGGTGTCGTACAGCGGGGTACGCGCTTCCGCCGAGCTGCCGGCCGGAGGCAGGGCCTCGGGCTGGCGGGGCTGCTGGAGCTGGGGCTGCTGCGGCTGCTGCGGCAGGTTTCCGGCCGGGCGGGGCGCACCGTAGTCGCCGCCGCCGCGCTGGCGCGGGGCCGGGGCCTGGGGGGCCTGCTGCTGGTAGCCCTGCGGGGCCTGCTGCTGCGGGGCCTGCTGCTGTCCGAAGTCCGGGCGCGGGAACTGGGCGGTGGACGCCGCGTCCTGCGGTCCGGCCTGGTACGCGTGCGGGGCCTGCTGCCCGAGGTCGGGGCGCGGGAACTGGCCCGTGGAGCCCGGTCCCTGAGGCGCGGGCGAGGCGTACTGGCCCCGGCTCTCCGGCTCCTCGTGACCGCGCGGGGCGTCCAGCGGCGACATCTCCTGCTGCTGGCGGCGGACCGGCTGCGCCTGGTCGTTGCCCCAGCTCGCGGCCTGCGGGCGCTGCGGCTGGGGGGTGCCGCCGGGCAGTTCGGCGCGCGGGAAGCCGTTGTTCTGGGTGCTCTGGCCGTTGTTCTGGCCGGGACGGCCGCCCTGCGGGGCCTGGTTGCTCTGACCCTGCTGCGGCGACTGCCGGCCCTGGCCCTGGCCGTTGTTCCGGCCCTGGTTGTTCTGGCCGCCCTGGTTGCCCTGACCGCCCCAGACGTCCGTACGGGACGGGATGGCGCTCTGCGCACCGCCGAAGCCACCGGCGCCGAGGCCCGGCCGCTGCGGCTCGGCGGAGACCTGCGGCATCTGCGCGGTCTGCGGGCCCTGAGGCTGCTGCGGAGCCTGGCCCTGCGCACTGCTCTGGCCGGGCAGCGCGGCACGCGGACCGCTGCCCGCGCCGACCTGACCACGGGCGGTGGCGGCACCGGCACCGAGCCGACCGGCGGACGACGCCGACGGCGCCCCGCCGAGGCCCGGACGGCCACCGGCACCGGGACCGCCGGCCGCACCGGGACCACCGGTCAGACGGCCACCGGGAGCGGACGCGCCCTGCGGCATCGCACCCTGGCCACCGGCACCCGGCTTGGGGGCCGGCTTCTTGCCGCCGTGGGCGACGTCGACCGGGAGCATGACGAGCGCGGTGGTGCCGCCGGAGTCCGACGGGCGGAGCTGGATCCGGATGCCGTGTCGCAGGGACAGGCGGCCGACCACGAACAGACCCATGCGGCGGGAGACGGAGACGTCCACGGTGGGCGGCGACGCCAGCCGCTCGTTGATCGCGGCGAGGTCCTCGGGGGAGAGGCCGATGCCGGTGTCGTGGATCTCGACGAGGACGCGGCCGTCGGGCAGCGCGTGACCGGTGACGCGGACCTTGGTCTGCGGCGAGGAGAACGAGGTGGCGTTCTCGAGCAGCTCGGCGAGGAGGTGCACGAGGTCGTTGACGACGCGGCCGGCGACCTCGGTCGCGGGCACGGCGGCCAGTTCGATGCGCTCGTACTGCTCCACCTCGGAGGCGGCGGCACGGAGCACGTCGACCAGCGGGACCGGACGGGTCCACCGGCGGCCCGGCTCCTCACCGGCGAGGACGAGGAGGTTCTCACCGTTACGCCGCATGCGGGTGGCGAGGTGGTCGAGCTTGAAGAGCGAGGAGAGCTGGTCCGGGTCGGCCTCGCGGGACTCCAGCTCGGAGATGAGCGAGAGCTGACGCTGGATGAGGCCCTGGGAGCGGCGCGAGAGGTTGGTGAACATCGCGTTGACGTTGCCCCGCAGCAGGGCCTGCTCGGCGGCGAGGCGGACCGCCTCGCGGTGCACGTCGTCGAAGGCCGCGGCCACCTGGCCGATCTCGTCCCGGGAGTGCACACCGACGGACTCGACGGAGGTGTCGACGTCCTGCGGGTCGGACTCGGAGAGCTGCTTGACGAGCTCGGGCAGACGGTCCTGGGCGACCTTGGTGGCGGTGTCCTGGAGCCGGCGCAGCGACCGGATCATGGACCGGGCCACGACGAAGGCGCCGACGAGGGAGACGCCGAGGACGAGCAGGATCAGCGCACCGTTGATGATCGCTTCGCGCTGCGACTCGGCCCGCAGCTCACGGGCCTTGGTCTCCATCTTGTCGAGGAGGTCGGCCTCGATGACGGTCATGGCCGCGATCTTGGTGCCGTACTCGTCCGTGAAGTTCAGGTGACCGCGCGGGGCGCGGCCGGCCATGCCGGAGTCGATGGACAGCACCCGGTCCGCGTACTTGTCGGCGGCGTCGATGGACGGGTTGCCGGTCGTCAGCGTGCTGGTCAGCTCGTCGGCGTCGCCGCCGGCCGACTCGTAGATGGTCTGGAACTGCTTGAGCTCGACCTTCTCGCCCTGCTGGGCCGCGTAGCCGTAGAGGCGGTCGCCCTGCTCCAGCTTGCCGGGGCGGCTGTCGCTCGCCGGGAGCGCGGAGGCGATGATCGCCTGCTGGACGGAGGCGTACTCCTTGGCGGACGAGAAGGCCGCGAGGGCCCGGGTCCGCTTGATCATCTCGGGGTTGCTGGTCGCCTGCGCCATGTCCTGGGAGAGGCTGAGCAGCGAGCGGATGAGACGGCTGTACGCCTCGACCGTCACCGAGTGCGCGACGCCGGGCTTGTACGCCTCCTGGCGGATGCCGCCGATCTGGACGACCTGGGACGCGATCTGGCTGACGTTCTGGCGGATGCTCTGCAGCGCCTCGTCGCCCTCGGTGGCCGGGATCTCCGCGGTGGCGTCCATGAACGCCTTCTGGGCCCGGTCCGTGTTCTTGCGCGGGTTGGCGACCTGGTAGTCGGTGGCGGGCTTGCCGTTGGCCAGCGGACCGGCGGACAGGTCGCGCTCGGCCTGGAGGGCCTTGGCGAGGTCGGTCGCCTCTTCGGTCAGCTTGGTGAGCAGCTGCATGTGGTCGAGCTGCTCCATGTCCTGGAGCGACTCGCTGATACGGATGCCGCCGAGGCTGGTGGCCGCGACCACGGGGAGGGTCAGCAGGGCGACCAGACGCGTCGAGATGCGCCAGTTGCGCAGGGCTATTCGCGGCCCGACCTCGTTCTCGCCCCTGGGCTTCTTGGCGGCCGGGGCGGTGGGCTCGGCGGCTGCGGCCGTGGTGCTGTCACCGCCTGCCGCACCCTTGCCAGGCTTCTGGGCGTGCTGGGCCGAGGAACCGCGGTCGGTCCCGGCGCGAGGCTCCTGCTCCGCGGCAGCGTTGCTGCCATCCCTCTTGAATCGTCCCTGCACTAGCGTCGCAACCTCTGGACCAGGCGTCCTTCCGCGTGAACGGAGTGGACGGTGTCGGCGTCTCGGGACGCGAATGCGCCCCTTGGTGGTCGTCGATGACCGGCGCAGTTCCCCCTTCCCGCCGCTCACCCGGCGCTGCGTTGCGCCCCCTGCGCGCCGGCTTGAAACCGCGGCGGTGCGTGGAATTCCAGCACAGTGCCGGATCTCCAACAAGGGCCGCGTGCCGGGTGTCGGACGGCATAACAACCCGTGAACATCACGTCACCCCACGTAGAAGATGATCACGGAGGAATCGGGCGTATTACCTCCAAAGAGTCATGGAGGCCGAGTGTCCCAGTCGCGATGATCAGGAGCGGAATGGAGCATTCAGTGGTGCAATGTCCGTTTCCGTGCCCCCTGGTGACGGTCCGTAATGCCGGAATTATCACTGTGGTGGTGAGCAAACTCACACCTAGATCGTTGTCTTCCCCATGCATTCGAAGGGAATTGCACGTTTAGCCTGACGCTTTACATAACCCCCTGTTCTGTAGAGGCCTTCTCCTGATGACGAAGACGACGATGCTGCTCCGTTCCACGGCGAACCCCCGCCGCACCACGCTCGCGCACCTCGAGGACGCCGAGCTGCTCGGCCGGGGTGCCCAGCCGGAGCACGCGCTCGACCTCCCCACCCAGACGGCCAACCCCCGCCGCACGGTCCTCATGACCGCCCCCGAAGCGGCGCAGCCCGCACAGTAATACGGCGTCAGCGGCCCCTCACCGCGTTAGCCTGGAGCGTCAGACTCCAGCCAGTACCAAGTGAGGGGCGACAGCACTCGTGCGCATCGCCAGATTCTCCATCGACGGCAATGTCGCCTTCGGCGCCGTCGAGGGCGAGGGAACCGTCGAGTCCGGCGGTCTCGTCCTCGACATCATCAAGGGCATCCCGTACACCGACTTCGAGCTCAGCGGCACCAAGGTCCCGCTCAGCAAGGTACGGCTCCTGCCGCCCGTGCTCCCCAACAAGGTCGTGGCCATCGGCCGCAACTACGCGGAGCACGCCGCCGAACTCGGCAACGAGGTCCCCGACGTGCCCGTCGCCTTCTTCAAGCCGACCACCTCGGTCATCGGCCCCGGCGACGCCATCGAGTACCCCTCCTTCTCGAACGAACTGCACCACGAGGCCGAACTGGCCGTGGTCATCGGCCGCATGTGCCGCGAGGTTCCCCGCGAGCGGGTCAAGGACGTCATCTTCGGCTACACCTGCGCCAACGACGTGACCGCCCGCGACGCGCAGCAGCGCGAGAAGCAGTGGGCCCGGGCCAAGGGCTTCGACACCAGCTGCCCGCTGGGCCCCTGGGTGGAGACCGACCTCGACCCGAGCGACCTCACCATCCAGGCCACGGTCAACGGCGAACAGCGCCAACTCGGTCGTACGAGCGACATGATCCGCTCCATCGAGGACCTGGTCGTCCACATCACCGAGGCCATGACGCTGCTCCCGGGCGACGTCATCCTCACCGGCACTCCGGCCGGGGTCGGACCGCTCAACGTCGGCGACGAGGTCGCCGTCACCATCGAAGGCATCGGCACTCTCACCAACAAGGTGATCAAGCGTGGCTAACGCGAACATCCGCGTCCGTTTCTGTCCCTCGCCGACCGGCAACCCCCACGTGGGTCTGGTCCGCACCGCCCTCTTCAACTGGGCCTTCGCCCGGCACAACCAGGGCACCATGGTCTTCCGTATCGAGGACACCGACGCGGCGCGCGACTCCGAGGAGTCGTACAACCAGCTGCTCGACTCGATGCGCTGGCTCGGTCTCGACTGGGACGAGGGCCCGGAGGTGGGCGGCCCCCACGAGCCGTACCGCCAGTCGCAGCGGATGGACATCTACCGGGACGTCGCCGAGAAGCTGCTCGCCGCCGGCCACGCGTACCACTGCTTCTGCACCGCCGTGGAGCTGGAGGCCCGTCGTGACGCCGCCCGCCTGGCCGGCAAGCCGTCCGGCTACGACGGCACCTGCCGCAACCTGAGCGCCGAGCGCATCGAGCGCTACCGCTCCGAGGGCCGCGAGTCGATCGTCCGCTTCAAGATGCCCGACGAGCCGATCACCTTCACCGACCTGGTCCGCGGCGAGCTCACCTTCACCCCGGACAACGTCCCGGACTACGGCATCGTGCGCGCCAACGGCGCCCCGCTGTACACCCTGGTCAACCCGGTCGACGACGCGCTGATGGAGATCACCCACGTCCTGCGCGGCGAGGACCTGCTCTCCTCCACCCCGCGCCAGATCGCGCTCTACAAGGCGCTGATCGAGCTGGGCATCGCCAAGGAGATCCCGCAGTTCGGCCACCTGCCGTACGTGATGGGAGAGGGCAACAAGAAGCTCTCCAAGCGCGACCCGCAGGCCTCCCTCAACCTCTACCGGGAGCGCGGCTTCCTCCCCGAGGGCCTGCTGAACTACCTGTCCCTCCTGGGCTGGTCGTTCTCGGCGGACCAGGACATCTTCACCATCGAGCAGATGGTGGAGAAGTTCGACATCGCCGACGTCAACGCCAACCCGGCGCGCTTCGACCTGAAGAAGGCCGAGGCGATCAACGCCGACCACATCCGCATGCTGGACGTGAAGGCCTTCGCCGCGGCCTGCGAGCCCTGGCTCCAGGCCCCGCACGCCAACTGGGCGCCCGAGGACTTCGACCGCGCCGCCTGGGAGGCCATCGCGCCGCACGCCCAGACCCGGCTGACCGTCCTCTCGGACATCACGGCCAACGTGGACTTCCTCTTCCTGCCCGAGCCGGTCTTCGACCAGCCCTCGTGGGACAAGGCCATGAAGGGCGAGCCGGCGGCCCTGCTGACGACCGCCCGCGCCAAGCTGGAGACGGCCGACTGGAGCGACCCCGAGTCCCTCAAGGCCGCCGTCCTGGCCGCCGGCGAGGAGCACGGCCTGAAGCTCGGCAAGGCCCAGGCCCCGGTCCGCGTGGCCGTCACCGGCCGCACGGTCGGCCTGCCGCTCTTCGAGTCCCTGGAGATCCTGGGCAAGGAGAAGACCCTGACCCGCATCGACGCGGCGCTGGCGAAGCTGGCGGCGTAGTCTCGGCCCCATGCCGAGCCGAATGCCGGGCGGTACCGTCGGCGTATGGCCATCCGCGCGGTCCTCTGGGACATCGACGACACGATCTTCGACTACTCCCGCGCCGACCTGACCGGCATGCGCGACCATCTCACGGCCGAGGGGGGGGGGGGGGGGGGGGGGGGGGGGGGAGGGGGGGGCGGGGGGGGGGGGGGGGGGGGGGGGGGGGGGGGGGGGGGGGGGGGGGCGGGTGGGGGGGGGGGGGGGTGTTTTTC
>NZ_JBVHXA010000014.1:61967-210037 GCF_055563935.1 Streptomyces sp. NPDC029169 | reverse complement strand
CGCCCCCCACAACCTCGAGTAAATCGACACACCCCTCCGCCCACAGGCCTCCCTCCCCCCCCCCTCCCCCCCCCCCCCCCCCCCCCTCCGCCGTTGGCAGGAGCTCACCGTCGTCCACTGGCGGCGCTTCGAGGCCGGCGGGGTGGACTTCCGGGAGCAGCGCCGCGAGCGGGTCCGGGACTTCCTCGCGGCGCCCGGTCTGACCGCCGCCGAGGCCGACGCCTGGTTCGAGCGGTACATCACGCACTACGAAGCGGCCTGGGAGCTCTTCCCCGACGCCGTCCCCGTGCTCGACCTGCTCGCCGGCGAGTACCGCCACGCCGTCCTCTCGAACTCCTCGATCCACAACCAGGACCGCAAGCTGCGCGTCCTCGGCGTGCGGGACCGCTTCGAGGCCGTGGTGTGCGCCGCGGAGCTGGGCGTCGCCAAGCCGGCCGCGGAGGCCTTCCACGCGGCCTGCGCCGCCCTGGGCCTGGCCCCGGCGGCAGTGGCGTACGTCGGCGACCACCCGGACATCGACGCCTCGGGGGCGGACGGGGCGGGCCTCAGGGGCATCTGGCTGGACCGCGCCGACACCGGCGGACGGCCCGAACTCATCCGGATCACCGACCTCCACCAGCTCCCCGGTCTGCTGCGCGGCGATACCCGTTTTGGAGCGCCGGACACCTTCGGGTAGTGTTCTTCCTGCGCCGAGGGGAGCAAGCCGAAAGGCCGAGACCCCCGGAGCAACAACCCGAACAAGATCCCCCTCGACGGGGGTCGCGTTTTGGTGGCCTATGGTGTAATTGGCAGCACGACTGATTCTGGTTCAGTTAGTCTAGGTTCGAGTCCTGGTAGGCCAGCTCGCAGAGCTCATCTGCATCGTATGTGGATCTCATCCACGAAGCCCCCGTTGTGTAGCGGCCTAGCACGCTGCCCTCTCAAGGCAGTAGCGCCGGTTCGAATCCGGTCGGGGGTACAGATCCTTCCCGCGGGATCACCAGGGTCGCACCCGGTGAATCCGATGCAGGATCGCTAGGGCCCCCGTTGTGTAGCGGCCTAGCACGCCGCCCTCTCAAGGCGGTAGCGCCGGTTCGAATCCGGTCGGGGGTACTGGTCTAAACCACCATGGCCTATGGTGTAATTGGCAACACTACGGTTTCTGGTACCGTCATTCTAGGTTCGAGTCCTGGTAGGCCAGCTCGCAGAGCTCATCTGCATCCGCGGGTGTCGTTAAATGTCACAGCATCCGCAAGGCCCCCGTTGTGTAGCGGCCTAGCACGCCGCCCTCTCAAGGCGGTAGCGCCGGTTCGAATCCGGTCGGGGGTACGCATGGAGGAAGCCCTTCCCTTCGGGGGAGGGCTTCTTCGTTGTTCGTGGTCTACGGACACAACTCCGGCCCACCGCTGCGGCGTTGAAGCGGTGGGCCGGATTCGTGCAGAAGGGACGGAGGAGGATCAGCCGTTGCGGCGGAGCGCCTCGGAGAGGCGGGCGGCGGCGTCGATGACCGCCTGGGCGTGCATACGGCCCGGGTGGCGCGTCAGGCGCTCGATCGGCCCGGAGACCGACACGGCGGCCACCACGCGGTTCGAGGGGCCGCGTACGGGCGCGGAGACGGACGCCACGCCCGGTTCCCGCTCACCGATCGACTGGGCCCAGCCACGGCGCCGTACGCCCGACAGAGCCGTCGCCGTGAAGCGGGCGCCCTGAAGACCGCGGTGGAGCCGCTCGGGCTCCTCCCAGGCCATCAGGATCTGCGCCGAGGAGCCGGCCTTCATCGTCAGCGTGGAGCCGACCGGGACGGTGTCCCGAAGGCCGGACAGCCGCTCGGCGGCCGCCACGCAGATACGCATGTCGCCCTGACGCCGGTAGAGCTGCGCGCTCTCGCCGGTGACATCGCGCAGATGCGTCAGTACCGGGCCCGCCGTGGCGAGCAGGCGGTCCTCACCGGCCGCGGCGGCGAGCTCCGCCAGGCGCGGTCCGAGGATGAACCGGCCCTGCATGTCGCGCGCCACCATCCGGTGGTGTTCCAGTGCCACGGCGAGGCGATGTGCCGTGGGTCGTGCGAGTCCCGTCGCCGCGACCAGACCTGCGAGGGTGGCCGGACCGGACTCCAGGGCGCTCAGGACAAGGGCTGCCTTGTCGAGAACGCCCACGCCGCTAGAGTTGTCCATGCAACGATATTCACGTCTCACTCTGTGAAACGCAAGTTCAATTTTCCCGGGATCTTGCGACCCTGGGGAAGCGGCCGCACAACGGCCCGCGAAACGGGTCTCTAGTTGTGCCGGCGATCACGTCGGCCGGAGGGAAAGCGATGGGTAGGACACTCGCGGAGAAGGTCTGGGACGACCACGTCGTCCGGCGCGCCGAGGGCGAGCCCGACCTCCTCTTCATCGATCTGCACCTGCTGCACGAGGTGACCAGCCCCCAGGCGTTCGACGGCCTGCGTCAGAACGGCCGGCAGGTGCGGCGCCTCGACCTCACCATCGCCACCGAGGACCACAACACCCCGACCCTCGACATCGACAAGCCGATCGCCGACCCGGTCTCCCGAGCCCAGTTGGAGACCCTCCGCAAGAACTGTGCCGAGTTCGGCGTACGGCTGCACCCGCTGGGCGACGTCGAGCAGGGCGTCGTCCACGTCGTGGGCCCCCAGCTGGGCCTGACCCAGCCCGGCACCACGGTCGTCTGCGGCGACTCGCACACCTCCACGCACGGCGCCTTCGGCGCGCTGGCGTTCGGCATCGGCACCAGCCAGGTCGAGCACGTGCTCGCCACCCAGACGCTGCCGCTGGCCCGCCCCAAGACCATGGCGATCACGATCGACGGCGAGCTGCCCGAGGACGTCACCGCCAAGGACCTGATCCTGGCGATCATCGCCGAGATCGGCACCGGCGGCGGCCAGGGCTACATCCTGGAGTACCGCGGCTCCGCCATCGAGAAGCTCTCGATGGAGGCCCGGATGACCATCTGCAACATGTCGATCGAGGCCGGTGCCCGCGCGGGCATGATCGCCCCCGATGAGACCACCTTCGCCTATCTGAAGGGCCGCGCCCACGCCCCCGAGGGCGAGGACTGGGACGCCGCCGTCGCGTACTGGAAGACCCTGAAGTCGGACGAGGACGCGGTCTTCGACGCCGAGGTCGTCATCGACGCCGCCTCCCTGGCGCCGTTCGTCACCTGGGGCACCAACCCCGGCCAGGGCGCGCCGCTTTCGTCGAACGTCCCCGACCCGGCTTCGTACGAAGACGCTTCGGAGCGCCTGGCCGCCGAAAAGGCCCTGGAATACATGGGGTTGACCGCCGGGCAGCCGCTGCGCGACATCAAGGTCGACACCGTCTTCGTAGGCTCCTGCACCAACGGCCGCATCGAGGACCTGCGCAACGCCGCCGCCCTCCTGGAGGGCCGCAAGGTCGCCGAGGGCGTCCGGATGCTGGTCGTCCCCGGCTCGGTCCGAGTGGCCCTGCAGGCCGTCGAGGAGGGCCTGGACAAGGTCTTCAAGGAGTCCGGCGCCGAATGGCGGCACGCGGGCTGCTCGATGTGTCTGGGCATGAACCCCGACCAACTGGCGCCCGGTGAGCGCTCCGCGTCCACCTCCAACCGCAACTTCGAGGGCCGGCAGGGCAAGGGCGGCCGGACCCACCTGGTCTCGCCCCAGGTCGCCGCCGCCACCGCCGTACTGGGCCATCTGGCCTCCCCGGCCGATCTGTCCGACGTCGCTACGCCCGCGGGGGTCTGAGGAACCATGGAAGCTTTCACCACGCACACCGGCCGGGCCGTCCCGCTGCGCCGCAGCAACGTCGACACCGACCAGATCATCCCCGCGCACTGGCTGAAGAAGGTCACCCGCGACGGCTTCGAGGACGGGCTCTTCGAGGCCTGGCGCAAGGCCGACGACTTCGTGCTCAACCGCCCCGAGCGGCAGGGCGCCACGGTCCTGGTGGCCGGCCCCGACTTCGGCACCGGCTCCTCCCGTGAGCACGCCGTCTGGGCCCTGCAGAACTACGGCTTCAAGACCGTCATCTCCTCCCGGTTCGCCGACATCTTCCGCGGCAACTCGCTGAAGAACGGTCTGCTGACAGTCGTCCTCGACCAGAAGACCGTGGACGCCCTCTGGGAGCTGACCGAGGCCGACCCGACGGCCGAAATCACGGTTGACTTGGAGCGCCGCAAGGTGCTGGCGGCCGGGATCGACGCCGACTTCGAGCTCGACGAGAACGCCCGCTGGCGTCTGCTGAACGGTCTGGACGACATCAGCCTCACCCTTCAGAACGAAGCCGACATCGCCACCTACGAGGCGGCGAGGCCGGCCTTCAAGCCCCGTACAATTACGGCCTGAGCAGCGCTTTTACACGACTGCGCCCCCCACCTGCCGGTGGGGGGCGCAGTCGCTTGTTGAGACCCCGTCGGGCGACAACTCGCCCTAGATGGCACAATCGGTGCATGGAAGGTGACAGCCAACTCGAGCTCTACGAGGCAGTTGCCGCCCGATTGAAGGAAGCGCACACAAGAGTGCGCGAACTGCAAGTCCCGGAGGGCGTAAGGATGGCGCTGTCCCGGAAGCTGCTGGTCGTCACGGCAGCGGCGAAGCACGATCTCGCGGACGCGGCAGCGCGTCTCGACCGGTTGATGAAGGACCTCGACGAGGGCCGATTCCCTGAAGACGACTGACACCAGGAACTCCGCAACGGGACTTCCACGTTGCGGCACTAGGGTGATTAGCCCGTTTCGTGTTTGATTTGCGGTATATACATGCCTAACGTGCGAAAAAGCTTGAACACTTTCGTTCTGGCAATGTCTCCGAAGGGGAAGACGTGAACAAGGCGCAGCTCGTAGAAGCGATTGCCGACAAGATGGGCGGTCGCCAGCAGGCCGCCGACGCCGTCGACCACGTGCTCGACGCCATCGTGCGTGCCGTGGTCTCCGGGGACCGGGTCTCGGTCACCGGCTTCGGCTCGTTCGAGAAGGTCGACCGTCCGGCCCGCTACGCCCGCAACCCGCAGACGGGTGAGCGCGTGCGGGTCAAGAAGACCTCGGTTCCGCGCTTCCGTGCGGGTCAGGGCTTCAAGGACCTGGTCAGCGGCTCGAAGAAGCTCCCCAAGGGTGGCGAGGTCGCCGTCAAGAAGGCGCCCAAGGGCAGCCTCATGGGCGGTGCGGCCGCCGCGACCGTGAAGAAGGCCGCGGCCAAGAAGGCCGCGCCGGCGAAGAAGGCGGCGGCCAAGAAGGCCGCGCCCGCGAAGAAGGTCACGGCGAAGAAGGTCACCGCGAAGAAGGCGCCCGCGAAGAAGGCGCCCGCCAAGAAGGTCACGGCGGCGGCCAAGAAGGCGGCCCCGGCGAAGAAGGCGGCCGCGGCCAAGAAGGCCGTCGCCAAGAAGACCGCGCCGGCGAAGAAGGCCGTGGCGAAGAAGGCGCCCGCCAAGAAGACGACGGCGCGCAAGACCACCGCCAAGAAGGCCGCCGCGAAGAAGTAGGAGTAAGCGGCACAAGGGCCAAGAGCCACTCACACGCCGGGCCGGGCTCCCCTCGGGGAGGCCGGCCCGCGGCGCGTCCACGCCCTGTTCGGCCCATCCGGCCCGAACGAATCGGTCAGTTCACCGGATCCGCGCCCCGCTCACAGGGTCTGCAGCGTCACCAGCGTGATCCGCAGTCCCGCGCCCCCGGTGTCGGGCTCCGTCTCGATCCGCACCCGCTGCCCAGGACGCAGCAGCCGCAGCCCGCCCGCGTCGAAGGCCTCGGCCCCGAACTCCACCGGGGTGCCGTCGTCGAGCAGCACACTGCCGCTGCGGGTCTCGGGGTCGTACGTGTACGCGGTCGCCTGCATGGTCCGCAGCCTATCCGGCCGCGCGATCACCGGCGGCGCGATCCCAGTGGGTGGCCGTCCGGGGGCCGATCCCCAGCGCCAGCGCCGCCGCCAGATCCTCGCCCGTGTCCACGTCCCGGCGTACGGAATCCACCCCGGCCAGTCTGATTTCCACCGCGCCCGACGACAAATGCCGGCGCCGCGACGCACCCCCGAAAGCAGGTGCCAATTCCACACCCGGCCCTGCCGAGAGGAATGTCGTACCTATTTCGGCGGCATCCGCGAGAAATGTCCGCGGAAATTCCCCGGCCACGGCCAGGACCCGGGCCAGCTCGTCGGGCCGCAACGACGGCAGGTCCGCGTTGAGCGCCGCCACGCGCGCGTGGGGCCTGGCCTCCCGTACCGTCCGCGCCCCGTGCGCCAGCGCCGCGTTGAGTCCGGCGGCCGGGGAGTCCGGCACGATCCGCGCCCCGAGCGCGGCGAGCGCCGCCGCGGCCGCCGGATCGTCCGTGACGACCGCCACATCCCGCACCCGCCCGCACGCCAGCGCCGCGGCGACCGTGTCCTGCGCGAACGCCAGCGCGAGCCGCGGGCGCAAGCCCGCCCCGGCGGCCGCGGCGAGCCTGCTCTTCGCCCGCGCAAGGGGCTTCAGGGGTACGACCAGGGACCAGCCGTCGTCCGGATCGATGTTCATCGCGGCCCATTGTGACCCGACACCACGCCTCCGCGTCCGGCAGAGCGGAGGGCCCGGTGCCCGGCAACGGCGCGAGCGCGAGGCGTACGGTGTCCTCGACAGACCAGGAGCATGGGGCGACACTTGACCCCCTGCACGCCAGTCCCAGAGGAAGGTGCACGAGTGTCCCGCCGCAGAATCGGCTTCTGGTACCGCCTGGCGGCGGTCATCGCCAAACCCCCACTGGTGGTTCTGTTCAAGCGGGACTGGCGCGGAACGGAACACATTCCGGCGGACGGCGGATTCATCACCGCCGTCAATCACAACTCGTATCTGGACCCGCTGTCCTACGCGCATTTCCAGTACAACACCGGACGTGTTCCGCGTTTCCTCGCCAAGGCCGGCCTCTTCAAGGGCTCGTTCGTCGGCACCATGCTGCGCGGCACCGGACAGATCCCCGTCTACCGCGAGACGACCAACGCCCTGGACGCCTTCCGGGCCGCCGTCGAGGCCATCGAGCGCGGCGAGTGCGTCGCCTTCTACCCCGAGGGCACCCTCACCCGCGACCCCGCGATGTGGCCCATGGCCGGCAAGACCGGCGCCGCCCGCGTCGCGCTGCTCACCAAGGCGCCGGTCATCCCGGTCGCCCAGTGGGGTGCCAACCTCGCGATGCCGCCGTACGCCAAGGAGAACAAGCTCAGCCTGTTCCCGCGCAAGACGCTCATCGTGCAGGCCGGTCCGCCCGTCGACCTCTCCCGCTTCTACGACCAGGAGCCGACGCCCGACGTGCTCCGCGAGGCGACCGAGGTCATCATGGCCGCGATCACCGCGCTCCTGGAGGAGGTCCGCGGCGAGAAGGCGCCGGCCGAGCCGTACGACCACCGCAAGGCCCGGCTGGAACAGCGGCGCAAGGCCGCCGGGGAGGGTACGAAGTGACCAAGGCAGCCGTATTCGGAACCGGGTCCTGGGGCACCGCCTTCAGCATGGTGCTCGCCGACGCGGGCTGCGAGGTGACCCTCTGGGGCCGCCGCGCCGAGCTCGTCGAGGCCATCAACACCACCCGTACCAACCCCGACTACCTCCCGGGCATCGAACTCCCGGCGAACGTCAGGGCCACCACGGACCCCGGCGAGGCCGCCCACGAGGCCGACTTCACCGTCCTCGTCGTCCCCTCGCAGACCCTGCGCGCCAACCTCGCCGAGTGGACCCCCAAGCTGGCCCCCGACACCGTCCTCGTCTCCCTGATGAAGGGCGTCGAACTCGGCACCGCCGAGCGGATGAGCGAGGTCATCATCGAGGTCGCCGACGTGCCCGCCGAGCGCGTGGCCGTCCTGACCGGACCCAACCTGGCCCTGGAGATCGCCGCCCGGCAGCCGGCCGCCGCCGTCGTTGCCTGTGTGGACGAGACGGTCGCGCAGCGGTTCCAGGCCGCCTGCATGACCCCGTACTTCCGCCCGTACACCAACACCGACGTGGTGGGCTGCGAGCTCGGCGGCGCGGTCAAGAACGTCATCGGGCTCGCCGTCGGCATCGCCAACGGCATGGGGCTCGGCGACAACTCCAAGGCCACGCTCATCACCCGCGGCCTCGCCGAGACCACCCGGCTCGGCCTCGCCATGGGCGCCGACCCGCTGACCTTCTCCGGTCTCGCCGGCCTCGGCGACCTGGTGGCCACCTGCTCCTCGCCGCTCTCCCGGAACAACACCTTCGGCACCAACCTGGGCCGCGGGATGACCCTGGAGGAGACCATCGCGGCGACCAAGCAGACCGCGGAGGGCGTCAAGTCCTGCGAGTCCGTGCTCGATCTGGCCCGCCGCCACGGTGTCGACATGCCGATCACCGAGACGGTCGTCTCGATCGTCCACGAGGGCAAGCCGCCGATCGTCGCCCTCAAGGAGCTGATGTCGCGCAGCGCCAAGCCCGAGCGCGGCTGACGGACGCCACGGGGACCCGCATCAGGCCCGACGCGCGCGGCGGGCCGGGGCTCTTAAGCGCATCGAACACGCAAGGTACGCTCATCGCGTTATGAGCGAGAACACCCAGAGCCCCCGCAAGCCGCGCGTGGCCGTCGTCTTCGGCGGACGCAGCTCCGAGCACGCCATCTCCGTCGTCACGGCCGGCGCCGTCCTGCGCGCCATCGACCGGACCAAGTACGACGTGCTGCCCATCGGCATCACGACGGACGGGCGCTGGGCGCTGACCGCCGACGCCCCGGAGCGGATGGCCATCGCCGACCGCGCGCTGCCGAACGTCGCCGACCTCACCGAGTCCGAGCAGGGCGGCGTCGTCCTCTCCGTCGACCCGGCCAACCGCGAGGTCGTGTACACCGAGCCCGGCTCCGTGCCCAAGGCCCTCGGCGAGGTCGACGTCGTCTTCCCGATGCTCCACGGCCCGTACGGCGAGGACGGCACCCTCCAGGGCCTCCTGGAGCTCTCCGGCGTCCCCTACGTCGGCGCGGGCGTCCTCGCCTCCGCCGTCGGCCAGGACAAGGAGTACATGAAGCGGGTGTTCACCTCCTTCGGGCTGCCCGTCGGGCCGTACGAGGTCATCCGGCCGCGTGAGTGGGAGCAGAACCCCGCGGCAGCGCGCAAGAAGATCGTCGAGTTCGCCGCCGAGCACGGCTGGCCGCTCTTCGTGAAGCCCGCGCGCGGCGGCTCCTCCATGGGCATCACCAAGGTCGACGACCTCTCCGGCCTGGACGAGGCCATCGAGGAGGCCCGCCGCCACGACCCCAAGATCCTCGTCGAGTCGCTGCTGCGCGGCCGCGAGATCGAGTGCGGCGTCCTGGAGTTCGAGGACGGCCCGCGCGCCAGCGTGCCCGCCGAGATCCCGCCGGTCACCGACCACGACTTCTACGACTTCGAGGCCAAGTACATCGACTCGGCCTCCGGGATCGTCCCCGCGCCGATCGGCGACGAGGCCACCGCCGAGGTCCAGCGGCTCGCCGTCGCCGCGTACGAGGCCGTCTCCTGCGAGGGCCTGGTCCGCGCCGACTTCTTCCTCACCGAGGACGGCGAGTTCGTGATCAACGAGATCAACACCATGCCCGGCTTCACCCCGATCTCGATGTACCCGCGCATGTGGCAGGAGAGCGGCGTCAGCTACCCCGAGCTGGTCGACCGGCTGATCCAGGCCGCGCTGACCCGCTCCACGGGCCTGCGCTAGGGCACGGGCCTAGTCACATTCCGGCTCAAGTGCGCAGGGAACGGCCTTTTCCACGGGGGCGGCGAGATCCACGAGCGGACCGACGTCATGGACGTACCGTTCGGCAAGGCTCACCTCGACGTACGTCTCGCGGTACACCGAGGTGAACCGGGGTCCGTCGCCCTCCCGCTGCTCCAGCATCCAGCGCACGCCGTCCACCGAGACGCCCTGCGCCTGCGGATCGGACATCCTTTCGGGCCGGGGGACCCCGCAGCGCAGTACGATCGCCGCATCCCCCCACCCGGCGGTCAGCTCGGAGTCCGGCTCAGGATCGTTCCGTTCCAGCCCCGCCACGGTGTCGGGAAGCTCCTTCGCCAGAGCCTGGCAGAAGGCCGCTTCCGCGGCCGGCGGGCTGGGAACCGGGACCGGCGCCTTCGCGTCCGTGGAGGAGCAGCCCGCGGCGGCCAGCAGCACGGCTGCGACGGCGGCGGGCAGACCGAAGGGCCGGTGGGAAGACATCACCGGCCAAGGGTAGACGGGGGCTACAGATGCACGACCGGGCAGGTGAGGGTCCGCGTGATGCCGTCCACTTGCTGGACCTTGGCGACCACCATGCGGCCCAGCGCGTCGACCGTGTCGGCCTGGGCGCGGACGATGACGTCGTACGGGCCCGTCACGTCTTCCGCCTGGATCACTCCTGGAATCTTGGAGATGGTCTCGGCGACGGTCGACGCCTTGCCCACCTCGGTCTGGATGAGGATGTACGCCTGTACCACGGAACCTCCAGGGCGGCCACGAGGATCTTGTGGGAGAAAGAGACGCCACGGTACCGCGTCGCCGCGGGCCGCGGGGAGACCTGCGCGCCCCGAGGCGCCCACAGTGTGGCGTAGGCAAGACAGCAGTTGACGTTCCAGACGGTCAATTTGACGGTACCGCACGACAACACGAGGTGAGACGCGGTGAAGGGCACAGTAGGAGAGCTGGGGGAGTTCGGGCTCATCAGGGAGCTCACCTCCCGGCTCACCTCCACCCCGGCGGTACGGATCGGCCCCGGCGACGACGCCGCGGTCGTCTCCGCACCCGACCGGCGCGTGGTGGTCAGTACGGACGTCCTGCTCGAAGGACGTCACTTCCGCCGCGACTGGTCGACGGCGTACGACGTCGGCCGCAAGGCCGCCGCGCAGAACCTCGCCGACATCGCCGCGATGGGCGCCGTCCCCACCGCACTGCTCCTCGGCCTGGTCGTCCCGGCCGAACTCCCGGTCACCTGGCCCACCGAGCTCATGGACGGCCTGCGGGACGAGTGCCAGGTCGCGGGCGCGGCCGTCGTGGGCGGCGACGTCGTCCGCGGCGACACCATCACCGTCGCCATCACCGCCCTCGGCGATCTGCGCAACCACGACCCGGTGACCCGGGGCGGCGCCCAGCCCGGCGACGTCGTCGCGTACACCGGCTGGCTCGGCTGGTCCGCCGCCGGCTACGCGGTCCTCTCCCGAGGCTTCCGCTCCCCGCGCGCCTTCGTCGAGGCCCACCGGCGGCCCGAACCGCCGTACCACGCGGGTCCCGCGGCCGCCGGGCTCGGCGCCACCGCCATGTGCGACGTCAGCGACGGACTCATCGCCGACCTCGGCCACATCGCCGAGGCCAGCAAGGTCCGCATCGACCTGCGCTCCGGGCTCATCGACATCCCGACCCAGATGAACGACATCGGCCAGGCCGTCGGCGTGGACCCGCTGCAGTGGGTGCTCACCGGGGGAGAGGACCACGCCATCGTCGCCACCTTCCCGCCGGACGTGAAGCTGCCGGCCCGCTGGAAGGTCATCGGCGAGGTCCTGAACCCCTCAGCGCTGCCGCAGGTGACCGTGGACGGGGCGCCCTGGCACACCAAGGGCGGCTGGGACCACTTCGGAGGCCACCAGTGAGCCCGCCTCTGGCCCTCACGGTCGCCGGATCCGACTCCGGCGGCGGCGCGGGCATCCAGGCCGACCTCAAGACGATGCTCGCCCTCGGCGTCCACGGCATGAGCGTGATCACCGCCGTCACCGCGCAGAACTCGCTGGGCGTGCGGGGTGCCTGGGAACTCCCCGAGGAAGCCGTACGGGCCCAGTACCGCGCCGTCGTCGACGACATCGGCGTGCAGGCCGTGAAGACCGGCATGCTGGCGTCGGCGCGGCTGGTGGAGACGGTGGCGGAGCTCCTTGCCGGCACGGACGCGCCCGTCGTGGTCGACCCGGTCGGGGTATCCAAGCACGGCGACCCGCTGCTCGCGGCCTCGGCGCTGGATTCCGTACGGACGAAGCTGCTGCCCGTCGCCACGGTCGCGACCCCGAATCTGGACGAGGTCGCACAGCTCACCGGCGTACGGGTGCGTTCAGAGGCCGACCTACGGGAGGCCGCGGCGGCGATCCTGTCGTACGGGCCGCGCTGGGCGCTCATCAAGGGCGGGCACCTCGACGGGGACGCCGTCGACCTGCTGACCGACGGCAGCGAGGAGCACTGGCTGCGGGCGCCGCGCCACGACAACCGGCACACGCACGGCACGGGCTGCACGCTCGCCTCGGCGGTGGCGTCGGGCCTCGCGAAGGGGCTGGCCGTGCCGGAGGCGGTGCGGGAGGCGAAGGCGTACGTGACGGGGGCGATCGCGGCCGGCTTCGCGCTGGGGTCGGGGATCGGCCCGGTGGACCACGGCTGGCGGCTGCGACGCTAAAGACGTCCGGGCATGGCAAAAGGCCGGTTCACCGAGGTGAACCGGCCTTTCAAGGCAACCGCAGGGGCTGCGCTACGACGAGTCGGCGTTAGCGCGAGACCTTGCCGGCCTTGATGCACGAGGTGCAGACGTTGAGCCGCTTCGGCGTCCGACCGACCACGGCACGCACACGCTGGATGTTCGGGTTCCAGCGACGGGGCGTACGGCGGTGCGAGTGCGAAATGTTGTTGCCGAAGCCCGGCCCCTTGCCGCAGACGTCGCAGTTGGCAGCCACGGGTCACTCCAAAGACTTCAGATTTACAGTGAAACCGGCGCACCGGAATCAGAGTTCTGAAGTGGCTTGCCGGGGGAATGGCCCGACTCTCGCCGGGCAACCGAAGCAGCATACAACGGCTGCTCCCGTAGAACGAAACTACCACGACCGCCGCGGCCCCCGCCCCGGCCCCAGGTCACGACCGGGTCTACCCTGCGGTGAGTTCGCCGCAGAAGCCGCCCAGCAGGAGGTTCACCCGTTGCCGCAGCCCCCGCAGACCCTCGACGCCGCAACGGTCCGGTCCTGGTGCGTACGGGCGCTGGAGGCGCTCGGCCGGGAGCGCGAGGAGATCGACGCGATCAACGTCTATCCGATCGCCGACGGGGACACCGGCACCAACCTCTACCTGACGGTGGAGTCCGCCGCCCAGGCGGTCGAGGCGGTCTTCGCGGCGGACGAACCCGACGCGGCCGACGCCGTACGCGCCATGGCGCACGGCGCCCTGATCGGGGCACGGGGAAACTCCGGGACGATCCTCTCGCAGCTGCTGCTCGGCATGGCGTCCGTGCTCGCCGACGGGCGTGACGGTGATCACCTCGCCCGCTCCCTGGCGGCGGCCTCCCGCGCGGCCCGGGAGGCCGTGGCGCACCCGGTCGAAGGAACGATCCTGACCGTGGCCGGGGCGGCGGCCGAGGCCTGCGGCGGTGGCGGAGACCTCGTGACGGTGGCCAGGGAGGCGTACGAGGGGGCCAGGACGGCCCTTGAGGCGACCCCCGGGCAACTGGCAGTCCTTGAGCGTGCGGGCGTCGTGGACGCCGGCGGACGGGGTCTGGTGGCGGTCCTCGGCGCGCTGGTGGAGGCGGTTTCGGGCGAGGCGCAGGTGCGGCCGCGGGTCGCGATGGTTCCTGTGCTCGCGGTCGAGGACTGCACCCCCGAGGGCGGACCGGCCTTCGAGGTGATCTACCTCCTGGAGGCGGAGGACGCCTCCGTGGAGCGGCTGCGCGCCCGGCTGGACGCGATGGGCGACTCGCTGGTCGTGGTCGGCGGGGACGGGCTGTGGAACGTGCACGTCCATGTCGACGACGCGGGGGCGGCGGTGGAGGCGGGCGTGGAGGCGGGACGTCCGTACCGGATCCGTATCACGCACTTCGCCGGCGTCTCGGAGGTACGGGAACGGCTGCAGCGCGCCGTCGTGGCGGTCGTACCGGGGGAGGGGCTCGCGGGCCTGTGCGCTGAGGCGGGCGCGACGACCGTGCTGGCCAGGCCGGGGGAGCCGCCGGCCAGCGGGGAGCTGGTCGACGCGATCCGGCGGGCCCACGCGCGCGAGGTCGTGCTGCTGCCCAACGACAGCGACCTGCGGCACACGGCGGGCGCGGCGGCCGAGCAGGCCCGCGCGGAGGGCATCCGGGTCGCCCTGATCCCGACCCGGGCGGCCGTCCAGGGCATCGCGGCGCTCGCGGTGCACGAGCCGGACCGGCGCTTCGACGAGGACGTGGTGGCGATGACGGCGGCGGCGGGGGCGACCCGGTACGCCGAACTCGCCGTCGCCGAACGCCAGTCCTTCACGTCGGCCGGCGTCTGCCAGGAAGGGGACGTCCTCGGCCTGATCGAGGGCGACGTCGCGGTCATCGGCCAGGACCTGACGACGACGGCCCGCACGGTCCTGGACCGGATGCTCTCTGCGGGCGGCGAACTGGTGACCCTGATCGTCTCGGACGAGACACCGGAATCGCTGGCGGCCGCCCTGGAACGCCACGTCCGCGAGACGTACCTGGCAGTGGACACGACGACCTACCACGCGGGCTCGGGCGCCCCGGCGCTCCTGATCGGCGTGGAGTAGCCACTCCGGGGGGCCGGTGGAGGTCACGGCGCCGACGTGAGCAGGAGATATCCACAGCCTGCGAGACGGGTGTCAGTCCGGTGGTGTGCAATGGAACGCGTGCCAGTGCTCGACGAACCCCTGAAGAACCTCCTCGGCGCCGCCACCGCGAAGGTGATGGCCGAGCAGCTCGACCTGCGTACGGTCGGGGACCTCCTCCACCACTACCCCCGGCGGTACGCCGAGCGCGGCGAGCTCACCGCCCTCGCCGACCTGCCGCTCGACGAGCACGTCACGGTGGTCGCGCAGGTGGCCGACGCACGCGTGCTGACCTTCAACAGGGGTGGCCGGGGCAAGGGCCAGCGCCTCGAGGTCACCATCACCGACGGCAGCGGCCGGATGCAGCTCGTCTTCTTCGGCCGGGCCGTCCACTTCCACCAGAAGGAGCTGCTGCCGGGCCGCCGCGGCATGTTCGCCGGCAAGGTCGGCGTCTTCAACCGCAAGCTCCAGCTCGCCCACCCCGAGTACAAACTCCTGGACGCCGACAGCAGCGACGAGACGGTCAGGGCGTTCGCGAACGAACTGCTGCCGATCTACCCCGCCTGCAAGCAGCTGGAGTCCTGGACCATCGAGCAGTCCGTCTCCATCGCCCTGGACTCCCTGGCCGCCACCGGCTGGGCCGGGCTCGCCGACCCGCTGCCGCCCGCCCTGCGCGAGGGCCGCGGCCTCGCCGAGCTGCCCGAGGCGCTCCAGAAGGTCCACCGGCCCCGTACGAAGGCCGACATCGAGGACGCCCGGCAGCGGCTCAAGTGGGACGAGGCCTTCGTCCTCCAGGTCGCCCTCGCCCGCCGCCGGTACGCCGACACCCAACTGCCCGCCGTCGCCCGCACCCCCACCCCCGGCGGCCTCCTCGACACCTTCGACGCCAAGCTGCCGTTCACGCTCACCGACGGTCAGAAGAAGGTCTCCAAGGAGATCTTCGACGACCTCGCCACCGAACACCCCATGCACCGCCTCCTCCAGGGCGAGGTCGGATCCGGGAAGACGATGGTGGCCCTGCGGGCCATGCTCGCCGTCGTCGACGCCGGGGGACAGGCCGCGATGCTCGCGCCGACCGAGGTCCTCGCCCAGCAGCACCACCGTTCGGTCACCGAGATGATGGGCGAGCTCGCCGAGGGCGGGATGCTCGGCGGGGCCGAGCAGGCCACCAAGGTCGTGCTGCTCACCGGGTCCATGGGCGCCGCCGCCCGCAGGCAGGCCCTGCTCGACCTGGTCACCGGCGAGGCCGGGATCGTCATCGGCACGCACGCGCTGATCGAGGACAAGGTGCAGTTCCACGACCTCGGCCTGGTCGTCGTCGACGAGCAGCACCGCTTCGGCGTGGAGCAGCGCGACGCCCTCCGGGGCAAGGGCAAGCAGCCCCCGCACCTGCTGGTCATGACCGCCACGCCGATCCCGCGCACGGTCGCCATGACCGTCTTCGGCGACCTGGAGACCTCCGTCCTGGACCAGCTGCCCGCCGGACGCTCCCCGATCGCCAGCCATGTCGTCCCCGCCGCCGACAAGCCGCACTTCCTCACGCGCGCGTGGGAGCGGGTGCGCGAGGAGGTGGAGAACGGCCACCAGGCGTACGTCGTCTGCCCGCGCATCGGCGACGACGAGGACGAGAACGGCAAGGGCACGAAGAAGAAGCCGTCCCCCGAGGACGAGGCCGAGAAGCGTCCGCCGCTCGCCGTGGTGGAGATCGCCGAGCAGCTCACCAAGGGCCCGCTCGCCGGGCTCCGCGTCGAGATCCTGCACGGCCGGATGCACCCGGACGACAAGGACGACGTCATGCGCCGCTTCGCCGCCGGCGAGGTGGACGTCCTGGTCGCCACCACCGTCATCGAGGTCGGCGTCAACGTCCCGAACGCCACCGCGATGGTGATCATGGACGCCGACCGTTTCGGTGTCTCCCAGCTCCACCAGCTCCGCGGCCGCGTCGGCCGGGGCTCCGCCCCCGGCCTCTGCCTCCTCGTCACCGAGATGCCCGAGGCAAGCCCGGCCCGGCAGCGCCTCGCCGCCGTCGCCTCCACCCTCGACGGCTTCGAGCTCTCCCGTATCGACCTGGAGCAGCGCCGCGAGGGCGACGTCCTCGGCCAGGCCCAGTCCGGCGTCCGCTCCTCGCTCCGGATGCTCACCGTCATCGACGACGAGGAGGTCATCGCCGCCGCCCGCGAGGAGGCCACCGCCGTCGTCCTCGCCGACCCCGACCTCACCGACCACCCAGAGCTGCGCACCGCCCTGGACGCACTCCTGGACAAGGAACGGGAGGAGTTCCTGGAGAAGGGGTGACCTCCGCAGACGTCCGCGGGGCCGACCCGTTTCGGCGGCTGCCGCCATAAGCTGTCCATGCGTACGCAATGGCTTATGGATGACGAGGACCCCAGATGACCCGCGTGATCGCCGGTACCGCCGGCGGACGCCGACTGGCCGTGCCGCCCGGCAACGGCACCCGCCCGACCTCCGACCGGGCGCGCGAGGGCCTCTTCTCCACCTGGGAGTCGTTCCACGGCCTCGCGGGGGCACGCGTCGCCGACCTGTACGCGGGCTCCGGCGCCGTCGGCCTGGAGGCGCTGTCCCGGGGCGCGTCCCACGCCCTGCTCGTCGAGGCGGACGCCCGCGCGGCGAAGACGGTACGGGAGAACATCCGCGCCCTCGCCCTCCCCGGCGCCGAGCTGCGCTCCGGCAAGGCCGAGCAGATCGTGACGGGCCCCGCCCCGGCGGAGCCGTACGACCTGGTCTTTCTGGACCCGCCGTACGCCGTCTCGGACGACGATCTTCGCGAGATCCTCCTCACACTCCGCTCCGGGGGCTGGATCGCGGAGGATGCCCTCGTCACCGTGGAGCGCAGCACCCGAGGCGGGGAATTCGGCTGGCCGGCCGGTTTCGAGCCACTGCGGTCCCGTCGCTACGGCGAGGGAACGTTTTGGTACGGTCGCGCCGCCTCTACGTGCGAAGACGCACCATGACCGGACCGGAGAGCGAGGGACTCAAGTTGCGCCGCGCCGTCTGTCCGGGGTCATTCGACCCCATCACCAACGGACATCTCGACATCATCGCCCGCGCCTCCAAGCTGTACGACGTCGTACACGTCGCGGTGATGATCAACCAGTCCAAGAAGGGGCTGTTCACCGTCGAGGAGCGGATCGAGCTGATCCGCGAGGTCACCGCCGACTTCGGCAACGTCGAGGTCGAGTCCTTCCACGGCCTGCTCGTGGACTTCTGCAAGCAGCGCGACATCCCCGCGATCGTCAAGGGCCTGCGCGCGGTCAGCGACTTCGACTACGAGCTGCAGATGGCGCAGATGAACAACGGGCTCTCCGGCGTCGAGACCCTGTTCGTCCCCACCAACCCCACCTACAGCTTCCTGTCGTCCTCCCTGGTCAAGGAGGTCGCCGCGTGGGGCGGCGACGTCTCCCACCTGGTCCCGCCGGCCGTCCTCGGCCGGCTCACCGAGCGCCTCGCCGAGCGGCGAAGCCAGCAGTGACCCCGAGCGACCGTTCCTGACGGTCCGTCACCCGGTGTCGTACGGGGGACGACTGGCCGTACAGTCGTCCCGTCCGTCTCCATCCAGCTGTAGAGAGTGGCGAGCACCCGGTGGACGTGCAGAAGAAGCTCGACGAGATCGTCTCCACGATCGCGAACGCCCGCTCCATGCCCATGTCGGCGTCCTGCGTGGTCAACCGCGCCGAGCTGCTCGCCATGCTCGAAGAGGTACGGGAGGCCCTGCCGGGCTCCCTGGCCCAGGCCCAGCAGCTCCTCGGCGGGCGCGAGCAGATGGTCGAGCAGGCCCGCCAGGAGGCCGAGCGGATCATCGAGGCCGCCCACGCCGAGCGCGGCTCGCTGATCTCCGACACCCAGGTCGCCCGCCAGTCCCAGGACGAGGCGGACCGGATCCTCTCCGAGGCCCGCCGGGAGGCCGAGGAGATCCGCGCCGAGGCCGACGAGTACGTCGACTCCAAGCTCGCCAACTTCGAGGTCGTCCTCAACAAGACCATCGGCTCCGTCGACCGCGGCCGCGAGAAGCTCCTCGGCCGCGGCCCCGGCCTGGACGAGCAGGGATACATCGACCCCGCAGAGGATGACGCCCCCGAGTACAGCGCGGACCCGCAGACCCTGATCCACCGGGCCGACGAGTATGTCGACGCCAAGCTCGGCGCCTTCGAGGCCGTCCTGTCCAAGACCCTGGAGGCCGTCGGCCGCGGCCGGCAGAAACTGCACGGGCGGATCGCCACGGACGAGCTCGGCGCGCACATGGCCGCCCAGGACGCGGCGGGCAACGCCGTGCACACCAGCGACGCGGACTACCTGGCGGGGCTGGCGGAGCTGGCCGACCCGGAGCCGGTGCCGGTACAGGTCCAGATCCCGGCCCAGCAGCAGCCCGACCCGTACGGGTACCAGCAGCCGCAGGAGTACGCCTACCAGCAGGACCCGTACGCGTACCAGCAGCAGCCCGACCCGTACGCGTACCAGCAGCCCCAGCAGCCCGACCCGTACGGCTACCAGCAGCAGATGCACCAGCCGCAGGCCGCCGCGCTCGACGAGACCAGCTTCTTCGACACGAGCATGATCGACCTGGAGCAGCTGCGGCAGTACGAGCAGGGCCAGGGGCACGGTCAGGGGCACGGCCAGGGGCACTGAGCCCGGCGCCACGGGCCGGATTGGGCCCTGAGCGAAGCGTCCAGTATCCTGGCTCTTCGGTCGCGCGTATGCCCGCGATCCATGCTGCCCGCTTCGTCTCTCGATTCGAACACGGCAGCTCCCTCACGAACCGAAAGCAGGAAGAGCCCTGAGCACGCGCCTCGACCACCGCAACCCCCTCGTGTTCGACACGCACGAGCTGGGACGGCGTCCTGGTGCGCTCCAGAGGGTCTCCCGCTCGGTCACGGCCCCCAAGGACTTCGGTGTCGAAGGGGTCGTCGGTGTGCCGGAAGGCGCGCCCGTGGAAATCGATCTCCGTCTTGAGTCGGTCATGGAAGGGGTGCTTGTCACAGGCACCGCCCGTGCATCGGCCGAGGGGGAGTGCGTAAGGTGTCTGGAGCCCGTCGAGCTGGAGCTCGATGTGGACTTCCAGGAGATGTTCTCGTACCCCGACTCCGACGACCGGGGCCGCTCGAAGGCGGCCGCGGACGACGAAGCCGAGGAGAGCGAGGACATGATCCCCCTCGAGGACGGCATGTTCGACCTCGAACCCGTGCTGCGTGATGCGGTGGTGCTCGCACTGCCGATGCAGCCGGTGTGCCGGGAGGACTGTGCGGGTCTGTGTTCCGAATGCGGAATCAACCTGAACGACAACCCGGACCACCACCACGATGCCGTCGACATGCGTTGGGCGGCACTGCAGGGACTCGCCGGTTCGCTGGGAACCGATGAGAAGGACAACATGAGCGGCGCCGAAGCTGGCGTCGACGAGAAGCAGGAGAAGTAGCCGTGGCTGTTCCGAAGCGGAAGATGTCGCGCAGCAACACGCGCCACCGCCGGTCGCAGTGGAAGGCTGCGGTCCCCACCCTGGTTTCGTGTGAGCGTTGCCAGGAGCCGAAGCAGCAGCACATCGCGTGCCCGAGCTGCGGCACCTACAACAAGCGCCAGGTCCTCTCGGTCTGAGTGGCTGGTGAGAGGCGCAATGTCTGAGTCCGACAAGACGGACAATGCCTCGTCCCACACGCTTCTGGAAGGGCGGCTCGGGTATCAGCTCGAGTCCGCCCTTCTGGTGCGTGCGCTGACGCACCGTTCGTACGCGTACGAGAACGGCGGCCTGCCCACCAACGAGCGTCTCGAGTTCCTCGGGGACTCCGTGCTCGGTCTGGTGGTCACGGACACGCTGTACCGCACCCACCCCGACCTGCCCGAAGGCCAGCTGGCCAAGTTGCGGGCCGCGGTGGTCAACTCGCGTGCGCTGGCGGAGGTCGGTCGCGGCCTCGAACTCGGTTCCTTCATCCGCCTCGGCCGGGGCGAAGAGGGCACGGGTGGCCGGGACAAGGCGTCCATCCTCGCCGACACCCTTGAAGCGGTGATCGGTGCGGTCTATCTCGACCAGGGCCTCGACGCGGCCTCGGAGCTGGTGCACCGGCTCTTCGACCCGCTGATCGAGAAGTCCTCGAACCTCGGTGCAGGCCTGGACTGGAAGACCAGCCTCCAGGAGCTGACCGCGGCCGAGGGACTGGGTGTTCCGGAGTACCTCGTCACGGAGACGGGCCCGGACCACGAGAAGACCTTCACTGCTGCCGCCCGCGTCGGTGGTGTCTCGTACGGCACCGGCACCGGCCGCAGCAAGAAGGAAGCGGAGCAGCAGGCGGCGGAGTCCGCATGGCGCGCGATTCGCGCGGCGGCGGACGAACGCGCGGCGGCGGCGAAGGCCGCGGCCGAGGCGGGCGCCACCGCCCCCACCGGCGAGCACCCGGAGAGCGACGGCTCTCCGACGCCCGCGGGCGAGCCTTCTGCCTGACCTTCGTCTTCCAACGACCCGGGCCGGGACCCCTCAGGGGCCCCGGCCCGGGTCGTTTCTCACGCGAGGGCCGGGACCGGGGCGGCTTCGCCCCACCGCTCGGCCGACCCGGCGCCGCGCCGTCGTCCACCCCGGCCGTCGTCGGCCGGCGCCCGGCCGGTTCCGGCCCGGAGGCGCTCGGCCGACTCCATGCCCGCCGGCCGATTCGTGCCCGCCGCCAACCGACTTCGTGCCCGCCGCCGGCCGCTCCGGCGCCGGTGGGCGCCCGGATTCGGCCCTGCAGCCCCGCCCCCCGGCGCCGGCCCCCGCCGCCGGCCCCCGCCGCCGGCCGCCCCGGCGCCGGCGGGCGCCCGGGCTCGGCCCTGCAGCCCCGCCCCCCGGCGCCGGCCCCCGCCGCCGGCCGCTCCCGCGCCGGCCGCTCCCGCGCCGGCGGGTGCTGCGGGTTCGGACCTGCAGGCCCGCCCCCGCGCCGGGGGTAGGCACCCGGGCAGTAGGCTTCGGGGAGCGTTTCCGTAGCCCCTCCGGAGGAGTCCCGTGCCCGAGTTGCCCGAGGTCGAGGTCGTGCGGCGCGGGCTTGAGCGCTGGGTCGGCGGACGGACCGTGGGCGAGGTCGAGGTGCTGCACCCCCGGGCGGTCCGCAGGCACCCGGGCGGCGGTGCGGACTTCGCCGCCCGCCTCAAGGGCCACCGCCTCGGGATCGCGCGACGGCGCGGCAAGTACCTCTGGATCCCGCTGGCGGACTCCGAGGAGTCCGTCCTCGGCCACCTGGGGATGAGCGGGCAGCTGCTCGTGCAGCCCGAGGACGCCCCGGACGAGAAGCACCTGCGGATCCGCGTCCGCTTCGAGGACGCACTCGGCACCGAGCTGCGCTTCGTCGACCAGCGCACCTTCGGCGGTCTCTCGCTCCACGACAACACGCCCGACGGGCTGCCCGACGTCATCGCGCACATCGCCCGCGACCCGCTGGACCCGGAGTTCGACGACGCCGCCTTCCAGACGGCGCTGCGCCTGCGCCGTACGACGATCAAGCGGGCGCTGCTCGACCAGACGCTGATCAGCGGCGTCGGCAACATCTACGCGGACGAGGCGCTCTGGCGCGCCAAGCTGCACTACGAACGCCCGACCGCCACGCTCACCCGGCCCCGCTCGGCCGAACTCCTCGGCCATGTACGGGACGTCATGAACGAGGCCCTCGCCGCCGGCGGGACCAGCTTCGACAGTCTGTACGTCAACGTGAACGGCGAGTCGGGCTACTTCGACCGGTCGCTCGACGCGTACGGACGTGAGGACGAGCCGTGCCGCCGCTGCGGCACGCCGATGCGCCGACGCCCCTGGATGAACCGGTCGAGCTACTTCTGCCCCCGCTGCCAGCGCCCGCCCCGCGCTACGGCGTGACGGCTCCGCGCTACGGCGTGACCGCCCCGCGCGCCGCGTCGTACCGCTCGCGCGCCGACAGGACCTGCGGCATTCGGCCCTCGACCAGCTCGATCAGCCCGACCAGCCGCTCGGCGACCTCGCGGCCCAGCGGGGTGAGCGTGTAGTCCACCCGGGGCGGGTTCGTCGGCTGGGCCTTGCGGTGCACGAGTCCGTCGCGCTCCAGGGCGTGCAGGGTCTGCGACAGCATCTTCTCGCTGACCCCGTCGACCCGGCGCCGCAGCTCGTTGAAGCGGAACGACCCCTCGTGGAGCGCGCAGAGGGTGAGGCCGCCCCACCGCCCGGTCACATGCTCCAGCGTGACGCGCGACTGGCAGGCCCGGGCGAACACGTCGAAGGCGAGGTCGTCGGTCATGCTGTCACGGTACTCCGGCACCGTACTCCGGCACAGCGCTCACCAGCGGTTAGTGCGGACTCGGGCCACGCCCGGGGTTCGGAACCCGGGGTTCAGAACCCGAAGTCCTGCGTCCACCACGGGCCGCCGTCGGCGAAGTGCACACCGACGCCGAGCGTCGTGTAGTCGCAGTTCAGGATGTTCGCGCGGTGGCCGTCGCTGGTCATCCAGGACTCCATCACGGCAGCCGCGTCCGCCTGGCCGCGGGCTATGTTCTCGCCGCCCATGCCGGTGATGCCCGCCTGACGGGCACGCTCCCACGGGGTGTCGCCGTCCGGGTCCGTGTGGTCGAAGAAGCCGCGCACCGCCATGTCCTTGCTGAACGCGCCCGCCAGCGCCGCGAGAGCGGAGTCCGAGCGCACCGCGGAGCAGCCCACCTTGGCCCGCTCCTCGTTGACCAGCCGGACGACCTCCGCCTCGGCGGCCTGGTCGCGGCTGAGGGTCGGTGCCACAGGTGCCACAGGTGCCACAGGTGCCACAGGCGTCACAGGCGTCACCGGAACCACCGGCGCCTTGGTGCGGGGCGCGGGCTTCACGGTCGTCGGGGCCGGCTTCGGCTTGGCCGTCTTCGACGGCTGGGCGGCCGGCTTCGTCGGCGACGGCGAGGCGCTCGTCTTCGACGGCTTCGGCGAGGGGGTCGCGGTGGGGGAGGCGGAGGCCTTGGCGCTCGGCGACTGGCTCGTCGGGGTCGCGGTGGCGCCGCCCTGGGTCGTCAGCTGCGGGGCCTGCCGTGAAAGGCTCTGCTCCTTGCCGGAGCCCGCGCTGCCCACGGTGTACGTGTCACCGCCGGGCAGCAGGCCCGAGGCGACGGCGATCGCGCCGACGGCGACCGCGGCGGAGGCACCGAGCAGTCCGGTGCGCACGGGCGCGCCGCGCCTCTTGCGATGGCGTCCCATCTGCCCTGCCTTCCTGACGTCCTGTGCTGTCGTCTTTGCTGATCTTTGCTTCCGCGAGACGCACCCGAACGGGTGAGGCTCATTCGGTCGGGACTGTACGCCATGACGGATGGGGCTGACGTGCCCCTTGGGTAATTGGCCCGTTAGCGTGCAGCCATGAACGAAGACGTACGGCTCACCGCCTGGGTGCGCGGCCGAGTACAGGGAGTGGGCTTCCGTTGGTTCACCAGGGCAAACGCACTGGAAATCGGCGGTCTGGTCGGCTTCGCCGTCAACCTCGACGACGGGCGGGTGCAGGTCGTGGCTGAGGGGCCGAGTGAGAATTGCCACCGTCTGCTGGAGTGGCTGCGCTCCGACGACACTCCCGGGCGCGTCGACGGAGTCACTGAGATCTGGGGCACGCCGCGCGGCGGCTACGACAGCTTCGCGATCCGCTGACGATCAACGCGACGGCGCTCCGCCCGATGGCCCGCACGGCCCTCGGGCGGACGTTCGGAGAAGGGTCGCCGAAGCGGAAATGGCCTGATGGTTGCCAAGAGGGGCTTGCGATGCCAGGCTGCGCGAGGAAGGATGATCGCTACGCCCCTGAGGCACCGAGTTGCGAGTCGCCGCCGCCTGTTCCGCGGCCGCAGACCCCCGGTTGCCCCTTGATACGGGGCGTGATCGTGTTGACCGTCAAACTTTTTGGTGAGACTCTGGAAGCCCCGCGCACCTTAGCTGTTTGGCAGTAAGAACCGGCACGACATGAAGCTGCCGAGCACCGCGGGTGCGAAATCCCTCACGACCCACACCGCTTCGGTCGGTCACTCAGTGTGGAGGACCATCCATCATGGCAAAGGCGCTTCTCGGTTACGTCGGCGGCTCCGACCCGCGACTCCTCGCCGAGATGCGACGGCTTCAGCAGCGCGTCCAGGACCTGGAGTCCGAGCTTGTACGGATCCAGTCGGAGAACGACGCGCTCAACGCTGCCGCCGCTCAGCATGGCGAGTCGCTGCTTGACAGCATCGACCTCGACGTTCCCAAGGCGGAGCCTGCGCTCACCTGACGGTCGGCACCATGACAGTCAGCCCCGACAGTCAGCCCCGTGCCGGGGCAAGGTGAGAAACACTCTCGCTGGCACAGCTAGATATGCAAGGGACGCTCAGGCGTCCCTTCTTTCTTGAGTCCCCCATGTCCCACCCTTCCTTATCCGAGGGTGTGCCCTGCACCTTCATGGGTGAAACGCGCAACCCCAGGTAGAGTCCGGGGGCGTGCATCTCAAGGCCCTGACCCTCCGCGGTTTCAAATCATTCGCATCCGCCACCACGCTGCGGTTCGAACCGGGAATCACGTGTGTCGTCGGGCCCAACGGATCCGGCAAGTCCAATGTCGTGGACGCGCTGTCCTGGGTCATGGGGGAGCAGGGCGCCAAGTCGCTGCGCGGCGGCAAGATGGAGGACGTCATCTTCGCCGGCACGACCGGGCGTCCGCCGCTCGGCCGCGCCGAGGTCTCGCTGACCATCGACAACTCCGACGGCGCGCTGCCCATCGACTACGCCGAGGTCACCATCACCCGGATCATGTTCCGGGGCGGCAGCAGCGAGTACCAGATCAACGGCGACACCTGCCGGCTGCTCGACATCCAGGACCTGCTCTCCGACTCCGGCATCGGCCGCGAGATGCACGTCATCGTCGGCCAGGGCCAGCTCGACTCCGTCCTGCACGCCGACCCGATGGGCCGCCGCGCCTTCATCGAGGAGGCGGCCGGCGTCCTCAAGCACCGCAAGCGCAAGGAGAAGGCGCTGCGGAAGCTCGACGCGATGCAGGCCAACCTCGCGCGCGTGCAGGACCTGACCGACGAACTGCGCCGCCAGCTCAAGCCGCTCGGCCGGCAGGCGGCCGTCGCCCGCCGGGCCGCCGTCATCCAGGCCGATCTGCGCGACGCCCGGCTGCGGCTGCTCTCCGACGACCTCGTACGGCTCCAGGAGGCGCTGAAGGCCGAAGTCGCCGACGAGGCCGCGCTCAAGGAACGCAAGGAGAGCGCCGAGAGCGAGCTGCGGGCCGCGCTCGCGAAGGAGGCCGACCTGGAGGACGAGGTCCGCCGGCTCGCCCCGCGTCTCCAGCGCGCCCAGCAGACCTGGTACGAACTCTCCCAGCTCGCCGAGCGGGTCCGCGGCACGATCTCGCTCGCCGACGCGCGCGTGAAGAGCGCCACCGCGCAGCCGCCGGAGGAGCGCCGGGGCCGCGACCCCGAGGACATGGAGCGCGAGGCCGCCCGGATCCGGGAGCAGGAGGCCGAGCTGGAGGCCGCCCTGGAGGCGGCCGAGCGCGCCCTGGAGGACACCGTCGCCCACCGCGCCGAGCTGGAGCGCGAGCTGGCGGTGGAAGAGCGCCGGCTCAAGGACGTGGCCCGTGCCATTGCCGACCGGCGCGAGGGACTTGCCCGGCTGCACGGGCAGGTCAACGCGGCCCGTTCGCGCGCCGCGTCCGCCCAGGCCGAGATCGACCGGCTCGCCGCCGCCCGGGACGAGGCCCAGGAGCGGGCCGTCGCCGCGCAGGAGGAGTACGAACAGCTCAAGGCCGAGGTCGACGGCCTCGACGCGGACGACAGCGAACTGGGGGAGCGGTACGAGGCCGCGCGCCGCGACCTCGCCGAGGCGGAGGCCGCCCTGACGGCCGCCCGCGAGGCCGCCACCGCGGCCGACCGCGGCCGCGCCGCGACCCGGGCCCGGCACGAGGCGCTCTCCCTCGGACTGCGCCGCAAAGACGGGACGGGAGCGCTGCTCGGCGCCCGCGACAGCCTGACCGGCCTCCTCGGCCCGGCCGCCGAACTCCTCACCGTCACCCCCGGCCACGAGATCCCGCTGGCCGCCGCCCTCGGCGCGGCAGCGGACGCGATCGCCGTCACCGGCCCCCGAGCAGCGGCCGAGGCCCTCCGCCTCCTGCGCAAACAGGACGCGGGCCGCGCGGCACTGCTGCTGGCTGGGGCGCCGGACGCGGCGGCGACCGGCCCCGGCGCGCTGGGCGATCTCCGGCCGACGGCCCCGCCGCCCGCCCCGGGCGGAGCCCTGGTCGCCGGTGGGGAGAGCGATACGGACGACGCTCGCTCGACGACCGTCACCGCCGCCCCCGGCGCGGCTGCCCTCCCCGCGTCCGCCGACGGCGCCGTCCCGGTGGAGTCGGGCGGGGGGCCTTGGGGCGGAGCACCGTACTCGGAACCCTCGCCCCGGTACACGCCCGCCGCGCGGTTCGTCCGGGGGCCCGACGAACTCGTGGGCGCCGTACGGCGGTTGCTCGACGGGATCGTGGTGGTCGGGACACTGGAGGAGGCCGAGGAACTCGTCCACGCGCACCCCGAGCTGACCGCCGTCACCGCCGAAGGGGACCTGCTCGGGGCGCACTTCGCGCAAGGCGGCTCCGCGGGGGCGCCCAGCCTCCTCGAAGTACAGGCGTCCGTCGACGAGGCGGCCGCCGAGCTGGAGGAGCTGGAGTCGCGGTGCGCGGAGCTGGCCTTCGCCCAGCAGGAGGTGACCGAACGCAGGCGCGCCGCCGCCGCGCTCGTCGAAGAACTGGCCGAACGCCGCCGCGCCGCCGACCGCGAGAAGTCCCAGGTCGCTCAGCAACTCGGCCGGCTCGCCGGTCAGGCCAGGGGCGCCGCGGGCGAGGCCGAGCGGACCGCGGCCGCCGCCGCCCGCGCGGAAGAGGCCCTGGAGAAGGCGCTCTACGAGGCCGAGGAGCTGGCCGAGCGGCTGCTCGTCGCCGAGGAGACCCCGGCCGAGGAGGAGCCCGACACCTCCGTGCGCGACCGGCTCGCTGCCGACGGCGCCAACGCCCGCCAGACGGAGATGGAGGCCCGGCTTCAGCTCCGTACGCACGAGGAGCGGGTCAAGGGCCTCGCCGGACGCGCCGACTCCCTCGACCGGGGCGCCCGCGCCGAACGCGAGGCACGCGCGCGTGCCGAGCAGCGCCGGGCCCGGCTGCGCCACGAGGCGGAGGTCGCCACCGCCGTCGCCGCCGGCGCCCGGCAGCTCCTGGCCCACATCGAGGTCTCCCTGGTCCGTGCCGAGCAGGAGCGCGCGCTCGCCGACGCCGCCAAGGGCGCGCGCGAGCAGGGACTTGCCGCCGCCCGCACCCGGGGCCGCGATCTGAAGGCCGAGCTGGACAAGCTCACCGACTCCGTCCACCGCGGCGAGGTCCTCGGCGCCGAGAAGCGGATGCGGATCGAGCAGTTGGAGACCAAGGCCCTGGAGGAGCTGGGCGTCGAACCGGCAGGCCTGGTCTCCGAGTACGGCCCCCATCAGCTCGTACCGCCGTCGCCGCCAGCCGAGGGCGAGGAGCTGCCGGAGGACCCTGAGCATCCCCGCAACCAGCCCCGCCCGTTCGTCCGTTCGGAGCAGGAGAAGCGGCTCAAGGCCGCCGAGCGGGCGTATCAGCAGCTCGGCAAGGTGAATCCGCTGGCCCTCGAGGAGTTCGCGGCGCTGGAAGAACGCCACAAGTTCCTCTCCGAGCAGCTGGAGGACCTGAAGAAGACCCGGGCCGATCTCCTTCAGGTCGTGAAGGAGGTCGACATCCGCGTCGAGCAGGTCTTCAGCGAGGCGTACCGGGACACCGCCCGCGAGTTCGAGGGCGTCTTCTCGCGGCTCTTCCCCGGCGGCGAGGGGCGGCTGATCCTGACCGACCCCGACAACATGCTCACCACAGGTGTCGATGTGGAGGCCCGTCCTCCGGGCAAGAAGGTCAAGCGGCTCTCGCTGCTCTCCGGCGGCGAGCGTTCGCTGACCGCCGTGGCGATGCTGGTCTCCATCTTCAAGGCCCGACCGAGCCCGTTCTATGTCATGGACGAGGTGGAGGCGGCACTCGACGACACCAATCTCCAGCGGCTGATCCGGATCATGCAGGAGCTCCAGGAGTCCTCGCAGCTCATCGTCATCACGCACCAGAAGCGGACGATGGAAGTCGCGGACGCCCTCTACGGCGTCTCCATGCAGGGCGATGGCGTCTCGAAGGTCATCAGCCAGCGACTTCGTTGATCAACTTCAAGTCTTGAACATATAGTCCTTCGCGCTGGGTCTCCATCTCATCTTGACTTCGAAACTTGAAGGCATAGTCTCTGCAACGTTGCTTTTACCTTCACGTGGTGGGCGGCGTGATGTTGTGCGCCACTTGAAGGGCTCGCCCGCCCCACCCACGGAGCCCATGTGACCAGCACCGCGCAGGCGCCCACGCCGCCGCCTTCTTCCGAAGGCCGAGCCGCGCACCCGGACCACCTCGGCCACGTCATCTTCATCACGGCCTCCGCCGCGATGGGAGGCTTCCTCTTCGGATACGACAGCTCCGTCATCAACGGCGCCGTCGAGGCCATCCGGGACCGCTACGACATCGGCTCCGGCACGCTGGCCCAGGTCATCGCCGTCGCCCTGATCGGCTGCGCGATCGGCGCCGCGACCGCCGGCCGGATCGCCGACCGCATCGGCCGCATCCGCTGCATGCAGATCGCCGCCGTCCTCTTCTCCATCAGCGCCGTGGGCTCCGCCCTGCCCTTCGCCCTCTGGGACCTCGCCTTCTGGCGGATCGTCGGCGGCTTCGCCATCGGCATGGCCTCCGTGATCGGCCCGGCGTACATCGCCGAGGTCGCCCCCGCCGCCTACCGCGGCCGCCTCGGCTCCTTCCAGCAGGCCGCCATCGTCATCGGCATCGCCATCTCCCAGCTGGTCAACTACGGCATCCTCCAGCTCGCCGACGGCGACCAGCGCGGCGAGATCGCCGGCCTCGAAGCCTGGCAGTGGATGCTCGGCGTGATGGTCGTCCCCGCCCTGCTCTACGGTCTGCTCTCCTTCGCCATCCCGGAGTCCCCGCGTTTCCTCATCTCCGTCGGCAGGATCGACCGGGCGAAGGAGGTCCTCTCCGAGGTCGAGGGCCACGAGGTCGACCTCGACGACCGCGTCGCCGAGATCGAGCTCGCCATGCGCAGCGAGCACAAGTCCACGTTCAGGGACCTGCTCGTGGCCGGAAGCGGCCGCTTCACGCTGCTCCCCATCGTCTGGGTCGGCATCGGACTCTCGGTCTTCCAGCAGCTCGTCGGCATCAACGTCGCCTTCTACTACTCCGCGACGCTCTGGCAGTCGGTCGGCATCGACCCGTCCAGCTCGTTCTTCTACTCGTTCACCACGTCGATCATCAACATCATCGGCACCGTGATCGCGATGGCTCTCGTCGACCGGGTCGGCCGCAAGCCCCTCGCGCTCGTCGGATCCATCGGTATGGCCGTCGCCCTCGCCTTCGAGGCCTGGGCCTTCTCCGCCGACCTCGTCGACGGCAGGCTCCCCGAGACCCAGGGCGTCGTCGCGCTCGTCGCCGCCCACGTGTTCGTGCTCTTCTTCGCCCTCTCCTGGGGCGTGGTGGTCTGGGTCTTCCTCGGCGAGATGTTCCCGAACCGGATCCGCGCCGCCGCCCTCGGCGTCGCCGCCTCCGCGCAGTGGATCGCCAACTGGGCCATCACCGCGAGCTTCCCGTCCCTGGCGGACTGGAACCTCTCCGGTACGTACGTGATCTACACGATCTTCGCCGTGCTCTCCATCCCCTTCGTGCTCAGGTACGTGAAGGAGACCAAGGGCAAGGCGTTGGAGGAGATGGGCTAACCCCCCGCTGCCCCTCTCCTCGACGTCGGAACTGCCCCGGCCCGCCCGGCCCTATGCCGCGAGCCGGGGCAGCACCGTCTCGCCGAGCAGTCGCACGCTGCGCCACGCCTCCTCGACCGGCATCCCGCCGCAGAGCGGATGCAGCACCAGACTCTCCAGCTCCCGCCCCAGGGCCACGCACTCGTCCGGCGTGATGATCCGGTAGACCCCCTCGGCGCGCAGCTCCGCCACCGTCGTCGCCGCCGAGCGGACCGCCGAGCGGATGTCCTTCGACTGCCAGGACGCGTACGTCCGCGCCTCGTGCAGGAAATGCTCGCCGTAGAGCGCCCAGGTCCGGTCGGGGTCCTCCGAGAGGTGCAGCAGCGGGGTCTTCTCGGCCGGCATCATCGTCCAGCCCTCCGTGCCGTACTCCGCGCACCGCTGCTTGTAGTACGTCTCCAGTTCCGGCAGATGTGCGCTCGGGAAGAGCGGCAGCCCGAGCCGGGCCGCCCGCCGCGCCGCCGCCTTCGAGGAACCGCCGACGAGCAGCAGCGGATGCGGCTGGGTGAAGGGCCGCGGGGTGACCCGTACCGTACGGCCCTCGTACGTGAAGGGCTCACCGGACCACGCCTTCAGCAGGGTCTCCAGGAGCAGGTCCTGGAGCTTGCCGCGGCGGCCCCAGTCGACCCCGCGCTCCTCGTACTCCTCCGGCCGGTAGCCGATGCCCGCGACGGTCACCAGACGGCCCCCGCTCAGCAGGTCGAGGACGGCGATCTCCTCCGCGAGCCGCAGCGGGTCGTGCAGCGGGCCGATGATCGCGGAGACGGTGACCGCGATCCTGCGCGTGGCGCCGAAGACGGCGCCGGCGAAGGCGAAGGGGGAGGGCAGCCAGTTGTTGGCGGCGCCGTGGTGCTCCTCGGTCTGGACGGTGTCGACGCCGTGCTCGTCCGCGTAGGCGGCCATCGCGAGGGCGGCGCGATAGCGCTCCGAGAGGGACTCGGGGGTCGCGTGCGGATCGACGAGGTTGAACCGTACGACTGTGAAGGGCATGGGAAGTCCCCGTCCGCGCGTGGGAAGCCGGCGAAGGGAACCGTATCTGACGTGGCGTCAGATGAAAACAGGTGCGCAGGCCTCGGCGCCTCCACGGGACCAGGCGTGGCCGTCCGCGGCAGTACGCCGCCCACGTCCACACCCCTTGGCGCGCTTCGCGCGACCGAACGGAACCGACACCCCGCCCGGCCCGCGGGGCGACGCCCCGCAGGGGGAACGAGCTGCGGCGTGGCCGGTCGCGCCATACTGAGTACGTTATGGAACTCATTCTTGCTGTAGTCATCGCCCTGGTCGTCGCCGTCGCCGTGACCAGCGGGCTCGTGATCAGCGGCCGCAAGAAGAAGCAGCTGCCGCGGCCCGAGGCGCCGTCCACCACGCCGACCATCACCGCTCCGCCCGCCGAGCCGCACGTCGGCGAAGAGGCGGAGACACCGCGGGAAGAACCACGCCGCACCATCGAGGAGGTCGACCTCCCGACCGCGGAGGAGGCCGTCGAGGTCCCCGCCGCCGTGGAGGACCCGGTCATCGCCGAGGCGCCGCCCGCGCCCGAGATCGAGATCCCGGAACCGACCGCGGGCCGTCTCGTACGGCTCCGCGCCCGCCTCGCCCGCTCGCAGAACTCCCTCGGCAAGGGGCTGCTCGCGCTGCTGTCGCGCGACAACCTCGACGAGGACACCTGGGAGGAGATCGAGGAGACCCTGCTCACCGCCGACGTCGGCGTCGCCCCGACCCATGAGCTGGTCGAGCGGCTGCGCGAGCGCGTCCGGGTCCTCGGCACCCGCACCCCGGAGGAGCTGCGCGGCCTGCTGCGCGAGGAGCTCATCACCCTGCTCGGCCCCGATTTCGACCGCACCGTGAAGACCGAGAGCGCCCCGGGCACCCCGGGCATCGTCATGGTCGTCGGCGTCAACGGCACCGGCAAGACCACGACCACCGGCAAGCTCGCCCGGGTCCTGGTCGCCGACGGCCGCTCCGTCGTCCTGGGCGCGGCCGACACCTTCCGCGCCGCCGCCACCGACCAGCTCCAGACCTGGGGCGACCGCGTGGGCGCGCGGACGATCCGCGGCCCGGAGAACGGCGACCCGGCCTCGGTCGCGTACGACGCGGTCAAGGAGGGCATCGCGGAGGGCGCCGACGTCGTCCTCATCGACACCGCCGGCCGGCTGCACACCAAGACCGGCCTCATGGACGAGCTCGGCAAGGTCAAGCGCGTCGTCGAGAAGCACGGCCCGCTGGACGAGGTCCTGCTCGTCCTCGACGCCACGACCGGCCAGAACGGTCTGGTCCAGGCGCGCGTCTTCGCCGAGGTCGTCGACATCACCGGCATCGTGCTGACCAAGCTCGACGGCACGGCCAAGGGCGGTATCGTCGTCGCCGTCCAGCGCGAGCTGGGCGTCCCGGTCAAGCTGGTCGGCCTGGGCGAGGGCCCGGACGACCTGGCCCCCTTCGAGCCGGGAGCCTTCGTCGACGCCCTGATCGGCGACTGAGGCGCACGTACGCACGCGAAGGGCCCCGCCGGAATCGGCGGGGCCCTTCGCGTGTATCAGAAGTGCGTGCGGTGGCAGATGTACGCCAGGGTCCCCAGGAGGAGCCGCGCCTGGGGCGGCGCACCCGCCGTGTCCAGGGTCGGGGGGCGGAGCCAGCGCATCGGGCCCAGGCCGCCCAGGTCCGAGGGCGGCGCTGTGACGTAGGTCCCCGCGCCCAGGCCCCGCAGGTCCAGGTCCGCGTCGTCCCAGCCCATCCGGTAGAGCAGCGCCGGCAGCTCCGCCGCCGCGCCCGGGGCGACGAAGAACTGCGCCCGCCCGGTCGGCGTCGCGCACACCGGCCCCAGCGGCAGGCCCATGCGCTCGAGGCGGACCAGCGCCCGCCGCCCCGCCGGCTCCGCGACCTCGATCACGTCGAAGGCCCGGCCCACCGGCAGCAGCAGCGCCGCGCCCGGGTACTGGGCCCACGCCTTGGTCGCGTCGTCCAGACCCGCGCCCGCCGGAACCGGCTCGGTGAACGAGAGCGGATGCGCCCCCGGAGCCGTACAGGACGCGTCCCCGCAGGAACACTGGCCGGAGACGGCCCGCGCGCCGGGGATCACGTCCCAGCCCCACAGCCCTGTGTACTCGGCCACCGCTGTGCACTCGGTCGTGCGGACGCGGCGACGTGAGCCGGACCGCATCTCACGAATGCCGCCGATCGTGAAGCCCATGCCCCCTCCAACGGGTCGGACGCGCCGGTGGTTACGACCCGGAGCCCCACTGTCACGCTCCGTCGCCGGGGGTGGCGTACCGTCGCGGGCCCGGTGGTGCGGACCGTGGCGCACGCCTCCTCGCGCTACAGTCCGCCGACCCCTGGTTCGTCGCATGTCAAGTGAATCGTGTTCCCTGCCCGGCGAGTTCATTCGAAGGGGTGGCGAATGGTGGCGTTTCTTGAATCCGGCTCGCCGGACGGGTGATCGTAGGATTACTTTCGGTGCTCGAACCCCGGAGTTCCTCACGCGCATGGGTATGCCGGAGGCAACCCGCTTTCCAGTTCGAAGGAGTGGAAGCTCCGGACGGACGCCGCAAGACGCGGCATTCTGATAGGGGTTCGCGCAACAGAGTCTCGATGTGGATGGGGGCGTTCCTGTGGGCGGCAACGGCGCAGACGGTACGACAGCCGGCAAGCGCCCGAACGAGCAGCTGAGCTCGTGGTTCGTGCGGAGCGGCTGGTCGAAGGGCGAGCTGGCGCGCCAAGTGAACCGCAGGGCACGCCAGATGGGCGCGCACCACATCTCCACGGACACCTCGCGCGTCCGCCGCTGGCTGGACGGCGAGCAGCCGCGCGAGCCCATCCCGCGGATCCTCTCCGAGCTGTTCTCCGAGCGCTTCGGCGCGGTCGTGGCCATCGAGGACCTCGGACTGCGAACGGCCCACCAGTCGCCGTCCGTCTCCGGCGTCGACCTGCCCTGGGCGGGCCCCCAGACCGTCGCCCTGCTCAGCGAGTTCTCCCGCAGCGACCTGATGCTCGCCCGCCGCGGCTTCCTCGGCACGTCCCTCGCGCTCGCCGCCGGTCCCGCCCTCATCGAGCCGATGCAGCGCTGGCTCGTCCCGACCCCGGCCGCCGACCAGCCAGGCCCGCCCGAGCCGGTCGTCTCCGGCCACCGCCCCGGCAAACTCTCCGCGATCGAGCTCGACCTCCTCGAATCCACCACGGCGATGTTCCGCCAGTGGGACGCCCAGTGCGGCGGCGGACTGCGCCGCAAGGCGGTCGTCGGCCAACTTCACGAGGTCACCGACCTCCTCCAGGAGCCCCAGCCGGCCGCCACCGCCCAGCGCCTGTTCAAGTGCGCGGCCGAACTGGCCGAACTGGCCGGGTGGATGAGCTACGACGTGGGCCTGCAGCCCACCGCCCAGAAGTACTTCGTCCTCGCCCTGCACGCCGCGAAGGAGGCCGGGGACAAGCCCCTCGGCTCGTACATCCTCTCCTCCATGAGCCGCCAGATGATCCACCTCGGCCGGCCGGACGACGCCCTCGAACTCATCCACCTCGCCCAGTACGGCAGCCGCGACTGCGCCACCCCGCGCACCCAGGCCATGCTGTATGCGATGGAGGCCCGCGCCTACGCCAACATGGGCCAGCCCTCCAAGTGCAAGCGGGCCGTGCGGATGGCCGAGGACACCTTCGCCGACGTCGGCCTCGACGGCGAGCCCGAGCCCGACTGGATCCGCTTCTTCTCCGAGGCCGAACTCAACGGCGAGAACTCGCACTCCTACCGGGACCTGGCCTATGTCGCCGGGCGCTCCCCGACGTACGCCTCGCTCGCCGAGCCCGTCATGGAGCGGGCCGTCACGCTCTTCGAGAAGGACAAGGAGCACCAGCGTTCGTACGCACTCAACCTGATCGGCATGGCCACCGTGCACCTCCTCAAGCGCGAGCCCGAGCAGTCCGCCGCACTGGTCGAGAGGGCGCTCGGCGTCGCCAAGAGGGTCCGCTCCGAGCGGGTCAACACCCGGCTGCGCAAGACCGTCGACACCGCCGCCCGCGACTTCCGCGACGTCGCCGAGGTCGTCCAGCTCACCGACCGGCTCACCGCCCTGCTGCCCGAGACTGCCGAGGCGGTCTGAGCACCGGCCCCCTCCACCAGGGCCCCTTCCGCGGGCCCCCTCACACCCCGGCCGCGACAGACGTCCCCCACTGCCCGACTCGGCTCCCCCGCCGCCAGGACACAGGGACGCTGTCGCGGCCGGTTCCCGTTACATGTTCGTGACCCCGGGGTTCACAACGGCGTAACACGTCCCACCCCTTCGTCACTGCGGCGAAACATCGTGCGGCATCGACGGAAACGGCGCTGAGCCAATCTCTGGCCCATAACCGGCCACCCCTCATGGCCAAGCCGCTCTCCGGCCCCGCCCCGCACAGGCCGTACCGACGACGAGGAGACGCCGATGGCACCAGCCATCACGACCCTGGCCGCAGACACCCCCGCGCTGTCTGCCGCCAACACCGGGTTCATGCTCATCTGCTCCGCCCTGGTCATGCTGATGACCCCGGCACTCGCCTTCTTCTACGGAGGCATGGTCCGCGTCAAGTCCACCCTGAACATGCTGATGATGAGTTTCATCAGCCTGGGGATCGTCACGATCCTCTGGGTGCTCTACGGCTTCAGCATCGCCTTCGGCACCGACTCCGCCTCGCTCTTCGGCTGGTCCTCGGAGTACCTCGGCCTCAGCGGCATCGGCATCACCGAGCTGTGGCCCGGCTACACCATCCCGGTGTACGTCTTCGCCGTCTTCCAGCTGATGTTCGCGATCATCACCCCCGCCCTCATCAGCGGCGCGCTCGCCGACCGCGTCAAGTTCACCGCCTGGGCCCTCTTCATCGCCCTGTGGGTCACGATCGTCTACTTCCCCGTCGCCCACTGGGTCTGGGGCACCGGCGGCTGGCTCTTCGAGATGGGCGTCATCGACTTCGCCGGCGGCACGGCGGTCCACATCAACGCCGGTGCCGCGGCCCTCGGCGTGATCCTCGTCATCGGCAAGCGCGTCGGCTTCAAGAAGGACCCGATGCGCCCGCACAGCCTCCCGCTGGTCATGCTCGGCGCCGGTCTGCTCTGGTTCGGCTGGTTCGGCTTCAACGCCGGCTCGTGGCTCGGCAACGACGACGGCGTCGGCGCGGTGATGTTCGTCAACACCCAGGTCGCCACCGCCGCCGCGATGCTCGCCTGGCTCGCGTACGAGAAGCTCCGCCACGGCTCCTTCACCACACTGGGCGCCGCCTCCGGCGCCGTCGCCGGCCTCGTCGCCATCACCCCGTCGGGCGGCTCCTGCTCCCCGCTCGGCGCCATCGCCATCGGCGCGATCGCCGGTCTGCTCTGCGCCATGGCCGTCGGCCTGAAGTACAAGTTCGGCTACGACGACTCCCTCGACGTCGTCGGCGTCCACCTCGTCGGCGGTGTCGTCGGCTCCCTGCTCGTCGGCTTCTTCGCCACCGGCGGCGTCCAGTCCGACGCCAAGGGCCTCTTCTACGGCGGCGGAGTGGAGCAGCTCGGCAAGCAGGCCATCGGCGTCTTCTCCGTCCTCGCCTACTCTCTGATCGCCTCCGCGATCCTCGCGCTGATCATCGACAAGACGATGGGCATGCGGGTCAGCGAGGACGACGAGGTCTCCGGCATCGACCAGGTCGAGCACGCCGAGACCGCGTACGACTTCAGCGGAGCCGGCGGCGGCGCCTCCTCGCGCTCCACCGCCGCGCCCGCCACGGCAGCTACGGAGAACAAGAAGGTGGACGCATGAAGCTCATCACCGCAGTCGTGAAGCCGCACCGGCTGGACGAGATCAAGGAGGCCCTCCAGGCCTTCGGAGTCCAGGGCCTCACGGTCACCGAGGCCAGCGGATACGGCCGCCAGCGCGGTCACACCGAGGTCTACCGCGGTGCCGAGTACACCGTCGACCTCGTCCCCAAGATCCGGATCGAGGTCCTGGTCGAGGACGACGACGCCGAACAGCTCATCGATGTCGTGGTCAAGGCCGCCCGAACCGGCAAGATCGGAGACGGCAAGGTGTGGAGCGTGCCGGTCGAGACGGCCGTACGGGTCCGCACCGGCGAACGCGGTCCGGACGCACTGTAGGAAACAGGAAACAGGGAGCTGCTGGGTGACGAGCGTCGACACGAGTACGCAAGCGGAAGACTCGGGACCCAGCGGCTACGCGGCGGCCCGGCTGCGCCTTCTCAGCGAGAAGGCTCAGTCCGGGCCGCCGCGCCGTGCCGCCCTGGCCCGGCTCACCGACGACTGGCTGACCGGACTGTTCACCGCCGCCCAGCCGCCACGAGGGGTGGCGCTCGTCGCCGTCGGCGGCTACGGGCGCGGCGAACTCTCCCCGCGCAGCGACCTCGACCTGCTCCTGCTCCACGACGGCACCGCCGACGCGGGCACGATCGCCACGCTCGCCGACCGGATCTGGTACCCGGTCTGGGACCTGGGCCTCGCCCTGGACCACTCCGTCCGCACCCCCGCCGAGGCGCGCAAGACCGCGGGGGACGACCTCAAGGTCCAGCTCGGGCTCCTCGACGCCCGTCCCGTCGCCGGCGACCTCGGACTCGTCGCCGGACTGCGCACCGCCGTCCTCGCCGACTGGCGCAACCAGGCGCCCAAGCGGCTCCCCGAACTCGACGCGCTCTGCCGCGAGCGCGCCGAACGCATGGGGGAGCTCCAGTTCCTCCTCGAACCCGACCTGAAGGAGGCCAGGGGAGGCCTCCGCGACGCCCAGGTACTGCGCGCCGTCGCCGCCTCCTGGCTCGCCGACGCGCCGAGGGAAGGCCTGGACGCCGCCCGGCGCCGCCTCCTCGACGCCCGCGACGCGCTGCACCTCGCCACCGGCCGGGCCACCGACCGGCTCGCCCTCCAGGAACAGGACGCCGTCGCCGAGGAGCTGGGCCTCCTCGACGCCGACACCCTGCTGCGCGAGGTGTACGAGGCGGCGCGGATCATCTCGTACGCCACCGACGTCACCTGGCGCGAGGTCAACCGGGTCCTGAAGGCCCGCACCTCCCGCCCCCGGCTGCGCGGCCTCCTCGGCAGCCGGTCGGGCGGCGGAAAGCCGCCGATCGAACGCACCCCCCTGGCCGAGGGCGTCGTGGAGATGGACGGCGAGGTCGTCCTCGCCCTCAGCGCCAAACCCGAACGCGACTCCGTGCTGCCCCTGCGAGCCGCCGCCGCGGCCGCCCAGTCCGGTCTCCCGCTCTCCCTCCACGCCGTACGCCGCCTCGCGGCCGCCGCGAAACCACTGCCCGTGCCGTGGCCCGCCGAGGCGCGCGAAGAGCTGGTCACCCTGCTCGGCGCGGGGGAGCCCACCGTGCCCGTCTGGGAGGCACTCGAAGCCGAAGGCCTCATCACCCGGCTCCTGCCCGACTGGGAGCGCGTCCGCTGCCGCCCGCAGCGCAACCCCGTCCACACCTGGACCGTCGACCGGCACCTCGTCGAGACCGCCGTCCGCGCCTCCTCGCTGACCCGCCGGGTCGGCCGGCCCGACCTGCTGCTCGTCGCCGCCCTGCTGCACGACATCGGCAAGGGCTGGCCCGGCGACCACTCCGTGGCCGGCGAGACCATCGCCCGCGACGTCGCCACCCGGATCGGCTTCGACCGCGCCGACGTGGCCGTCATCGCCACCGTCGTCCGCCACCACCTGCTGCTCGTCGAGACCGCGACCCGGCGCGACCTGGACGACCCCGCGACCGTACGGTCCGTGGCCACCGCCGTCGGCACCCAGGGCGCGCTCGAACTGCTCCACGCCCTCACCGAGGCCGACGCGCTGGCCACCGGGCCCGCCGCCTGGTCCACCTGGCGCGCCTCGCTCGTCGCCGACCTCGTCAAACGCGTGGGCGCCGTCCTCGCGGGCGAGCCGGAACCGGAACCGGAGCCCGCCGCTCCCAGCGCCGAGCAAGAACGGCTCGCGATCGAGGCGCTGCGCACCGGGGAGCCGGTCCTCGCCCTGCACACCCAGCCGGAGACCGCCCCAGAGGACGGCGAACCGGAACCCGTCGGCGTCGAACTCCTCATCGCCCTGCCCGACCAGCCCGGCGTCCTGCCCGCCGCGGCCGGCGTCCTCGCCCTGCACCGGCTGACCGTACGGGCCGCGGACCTGCGCGCCGTCGAGCTCCCCAGCGGGCTCGGCGAAGGGGCGGTCCTCGTCCTGAACTGGCGCGTCGCCGCCGAGTACGGCTCCCTGCCCCAGGCCGCCCGGCTCCGCGCCGACCTCGTACGGGCCCTGGACGGCAGCCTCGACATCCCCGCCCGCCTCGCCGAACGCGACGCCGCCTACCCGCGCCGGCGCGGCGTCACGGCCCCGCCACCCCGCGTCACCGTCGCCGCCGCCGACTCCCGGCTCGCCACCGTCATCGAGGTCCGCGCCCAGGACGCCCCCGGCCTGCTGCACCGCATCGGCCGAGCCCTGGAGGGCGCCGACGTCCGGGTCAGGAGCGCCCATGTCTCGACCCTCGGCGCGAACGCGGTGGACACGCTGTACGTGACCCGCCCGGACGGCTCCCTCCTCCCGGACGAGGAGGCCGCCGACCTGGCCCAGGCCCTGGAGGGCGCGCTGCGGTGACGTGAGGGCGCGTCGTTGCTCCCCGCACACGCGGGGGTCGTGCCCCCGTCCGCCGGATTCGGTAGGCGGGGGCACCTACTTCGACCGGGCAGATACCCTGGAGGGCAGTCCGTTCGCCCGCCCCCGACACCGAGGATCCGCGACCGCCGTGTTCGATACCCTCTCCGACCGCCTTGCAGCGACATTCAAGAACCTCCGCGGCAAGGGGCGCCTGTCCGAGGCGGACATCGACGCCACCGCGCGCGAGATCCGTATCGCCCTCCTCGAAGCCGACGTCGCACTCCCCGTCGTCCGGGCGTTCATCAAGCAGGTCAAGGACCGATCGCTCGGCGTCGAGGTCTCCCAGGCGCTGAACCCCGCCCAGCAGGTCATCAAGATCGTCAACGAGGAGCTCGTCGGCATCCTCGGCGGCGAGACCCGCCGGCTGCGCTTCGCCAAGTCCGGCCCGACCGTGATCATGCTCGCCGGTCTCCAGGGTGCCGGTAAGACCACCCTCGCCGGAAAGCTCGGCCTCTGGCTCAAGGGCCAGGGCCACTCCCCGCTGCTTGTCGCCTGTGACCTCCAGCGCCCCAACGCCGTCACTCAGCTCGGTGTCGTCGCCGAGCGCGCGGGCGTGGCGTTCTACGGCCCGCAGCCGGGCAACGGCGTCGGTGACCCGGTCCAGGTCGCGAAGGACTCGATCGAGCACGCGCGGACCAAGCTGTACGACGTCGTGATCGTCGACACGGCCGGCCGCCTCGGCATCGACGCCGAAATGATGCAGCAGGCCGCGGACATCCGCGACGCGGTCTCGCCGGACGAGATCCTCTTCGTCGTCGACGCCATGATCGGTCAGGACGCGGTCAACACCGCCGAGGCCTTCCGTGATGGCGTCGGCTTCGACGGTGTCGTGCTCTCCAAGCTCGACGGCGACGCCCGAGGCGGTGCCGCGCTCTCCATCGCCCACGTCACGGGCAAGCAGATCATGTTCGCCTCCAACGGCGAGAAGCTGGACGACTTCGACGCGTTCCACCCGGACCGCATGGCGTCCCGCATCCTCGGCATGGGCGACATGCTCTCGCTCATCGAGAAGGCCGAGCAGACCTTCAGCCAGGAAGAGGCCGCCAAGATGGCCTCCAAGCTGGCGTCCAAGAAGGGCCAGGAGTTCACGCTCGACGACTTCCTCGCCCAGATGGAACAGGTCCGGAAAATGGGCAGCATCTCCAAGCTGCTCGGGATGCTCCCCGGCATGGCGCAGATGAAGGAGCAGATCAACAGCATCGACGAGCGGGACGTCGACCGCACGGCCGCGATCATCAAGTCGATGACCCCGGCCGAGCGCCAGGACCCGACGATCATCAACGGCTCGCGCCGCGCCCGTATCGCCAAGGGCTCGGGCAGCGAGGTCAGCGCGGTCAAGGGGCTCGTCGAGCGGTTCTTCGAGGCCCGCAAGATGATGTCCCGCATGGCCCAGGGCGGCGGGATGCCGGGCATGCCCGGGATCCCGGGCATGGGCGGCGGACCGGGCCGGCAGAAGAAGCAGATCAAGCAGGCCAAGGGCAAGCGCAAGAGCGGCAACCCGATGAAGCGCAAGGCCGAGGAGGAGGCCGCCCAGGCCCGCCGCGAGCAGGCGCAGCAGGGCGGCGCGTTCGGCCTCCCGGCGGCCGGGCAGGGCGCGGGCGACTTCGAGCTGCCGGACGAGTTCAAGAAGTTCATGGGCTGACGGTCGGCTGACAGTCGTACGGTCGGCTGACAGTCGTAGCTGACAGTCGTACGAGAAGGGGCCCGGGGGGGGGGGGGAACACCCCCGGCCCCCCTTTCCCCCCCCCCTGGGGTCTCCGCCCCCCGGTGGCCCCGCCGGGGGGGGGGGGGGGGGGGGGGGGGGGGGGGGGGGGGGGGGGGGGGGGGGGGGGAAGGGGGGGGGGGGGGGGGGGGGGGGGGGGGGGCGGGGGGCGCCCCCCCCCCCCCCCGGGCCCCTTTTCCATGGCCCGCGGTGGCTACCGCACGCGGGCGATCAGGTAGCGGAAGACGTTCGGCATCCACACCGTGCCGTCGTGGCGGACGTACGGGTGCAGGGCCTCCGCGATCTCCTTCTCGACCTGGGCCGGATCCGTCGCCCGGACCGCCGCGTCGAACTCGCCCGTCGACATCAGGCCCCGTACCGCGCTGTCCTGGTCCGCGTACCCGAACGGGCAGGACACCCGCCCCGAGCCGTCCGGCCTCAGCCCGGCCCGGGTCACCACGTCGTCCAGGTCGTCACGGAAGGCCGGCCGCCCGCCCGCGAGGCGCGCCGCGACCCTCAGGACCGACGCCGTCGCGCACCGCTCGGGCGGCCCCCAGCCCGCCAGGACGACAGCCGCGCCCGGTTGCGCCAGAGGAGTGACGGCCGCGAGCGCCCGCCTCAGACCGGCAGACGCGTGGAAGGCCGTGAGCACGTCGTACGGGGTACGGGACGGATCCCCGGCGTCCGCGGGCTCGCCCTCCACGACCGCGTGCCCCGTCCCTTCCGGCAGCCGTTCCCGAGCCAGCTCCACGCGCGCGTGGTCCCGGTCCACGCCCGTGACCCGCGCGCCCCGCGAGGCCGCGATCAGCAGCGCGAGCCCCGAACCGCAGCCGAGCCCCAGGACCCGGGAGCGGGGGCCCACCTCAAGACGGTCGTACACCGCCTCGTAGAGCGGGACGAGCATGCGCTCCTGGATCTCGGCCCAGTCGCGCGCGGGGTGGTGCGGGACGAGCGTAGGTGTCATGGAAAGCGCCCCAATCAAGTGCCTGGTCGACAGCCCCCGTGTACATGCGCCCGCATCCCCCCGTATGTCAGGGAACTGCCGATCCGTGCCCGCGTCCAGTGCACGCGCGGGACCACTTCCCCTTCGGGGGAGGGGCCCGGTGCGCCGACTTGACGCGCGACCCGGTACTGTCCCTGCATCGGCCTCGGCCCGCGTACGCCACCCCTACGCGCCGGGGCGTATGCGCCGCTACGCACCACCTTGCCGCGAGCTGTGCGACTTCTCCGCAGATCGGCGCACTGACCCTCGTCCGGACGCATCAACGGCAACTGACGGGTAAGTGCAAAATATTTGGGATGCCCCGGAATGGAACCCGGGAGCGCGTCGGCTCGTTGTACGCGACGTGAGCACGACACCACCTGTTCTCGCCGCAGAGCTGGCACAGGCGTGGGCCGACATTCAGCGGCACCACCCCGAACTGCCAGATCTTGCCGCGCCCGAGTCCCTGATCGGAGAGTCCTCGTCCGCCTGCGGCGCCGAACTCTCCTTCGAACGACTGCTCCACGAAGCAGTCCACGGCATCGCCGCCGCCCGAGGAGTCCGCGACACCTCACGCGCCGGCCGCTACCACAACCGCAGATTCCTGGCGATCGCCGAGGAGATGGGCCTGGACCACCCCGACGAGCCGCACGCCAGCAGCGGCTTCTCGCTGGTCACGCTCAACCCCGAGGCGAAGCGGCGGTACCGGCCCACGATCGAGCGCCTCCAGCGCGCCCTCAAGGCCCACACCGTCGCGACGGCCGCCGACACCAAGCGCTCCTTCCGCGGCCCCGCTGCCCGCCACGGCTCCTCCGGCGGCGGCGTGCGCGTGAAGGCCGTCTGCGACTGCGGCCGCAACGTCCGCGTGGTCCCCTCGGTGCTCGCCCAGGCCCCCATCGTCTGCGGCGGCTGCGGCAAGCCCTTCCGTATCCCGGAATCGGTGGGTGCGGCGAGCTGACCCCGGACCCCGCCGGGTCCGGGGTGCCACCGGCGTGTGGCACAATGGCTAGCTGTACTCGACAGTCGCACAGGACCCCTCTCTCCTCCGGCTGACGCGTCCATCGGGCACCCGAGTACCGCAACCCCACGTGGCATCTCATGTGCCCAACCACGTCAAGACCAGGAGACACCACTCCAGTGGCAGTCAAGATCAAGCTCAAGCGCCTCGGCAAGATTCGCCAGCCGCACTACCGCATCGTCGTCGCCGACTCCCGCACCCGCCGGGACGGTCGTGCGATCGAGGAGATCGGTCTGTACCACCCGACGTACAACCCGTCGAAGATCGAGGTCGACTCGGAGCGTGCGCAGTACTGGCTGTCCGTCGGCGCCCAGCCGACCGAGCCCGTTCTCGCCATCCTGAAGCTCACCGGCGACTGGCAGAAGCACAAGGGCCTGCCGGCCCCGGCGCCGCTGCTGCAGCCGGCGACGAAGGAGGACAAGCGCGCCTCCTTCGACGCGTTCGCCAAGACCCTCGAGGGCGACGAGGCGAAGGGTGAGGCCATCACCCCGAAGGCGAAGAAGGCCGACAAGAAGGCGGACGAGGCCGAGGCGGCCGCGTCCACCGAGTCGACCGAGGCCTGAGCATGCTCGAGGAGGCTCTCGAGCACCTCGTGAAGGGCATCGTCGACAACCCCGACGATGTGCAGGTCGCCTCGCGCAACCTGCGCCGTGGCCGCGTGCTCGAGGTCCGGGTCCACCCCGACGACCTCGGCAAGGTGATCGGCCGCAACGGCCGCACCGCGCGTGCGCTGCGTACCGTCGTGGGCGCCATCGGCGGTCGTGGCATCCGCGTCGACCTCGTCGACGTGGACCAGGTCCGCTGAGCAGGTTGGACACACCGGCACGGGCCGGGGAGGGCCTTCGGGTCCACCCCGGCCCGTCGTCGTCGGAACAGGAGAGAATGAAGACGTGCAGCTGGTAGTCGCGCGGGTCGGCCGCGCCCACGGCATCAAGGGCGAGGTCACCGTCGAGGTGCGGACGGACGAGCCCGAGCTGAGGCTCAGCCCCGGAGCGGTGCTGCAGACCGACCCCGCCTCCGTGGGGCCCCTGACCATCGAGACCGGGCGCGTGCACAGCGGTCGCCTGCTGGTCCGCTTCGAGGGCGTGCGCGACCGCAACGCCGCCGAGGCCCTCCGTAACACCCTGCTCATCGCCGACGTCGACCCCGACGAGCTGCCGCAGGGCGAGGACGAGTACTACGACCACCAGCTCATGGACCTGGACGTCGTGCTCGCCGACGGCACCGAGATCGGCCGGATCACCGAGATCTCCCACCTGCCGTCCCAGGACCTGTTCATCGTCGAGCGGCCCGACGGCACCGAGCTGATGATCCCGTTCGTCGAGGAGATCGTCACCGACATCGACCTGGAGGAGCAGCGGGCCGTCATCGACCCGCCGCCCGGCCTGATCGACGACCGCGCCGAGATCGTCTCCTCCCGGGACGCCGAGGCCGAGGAAGAGTCCTGATGAGGCTCGACGTCGTCACGATCTTCCCCGAGTACCTGGAGCCGCTGAACGTCTCCCTGGTCGGCAAGGCACGCGCGCGTGGACAGCTCGACGTCCACGTCCACGACCTGCGGGAGTGGACCTACGACCGGCACAGCACGGTCGACGACACCCCGTACGGCGGCGGGCCCGGCATGGTCATGAAGACCGAGCCCTGGGGCGACGCCCTCGACCAGATCCTCGCCGACGGTTTCGAGGCGGGCGCCCACGGCCCCGTCATGGTCGTGCCCACCCCCAGCGGACGCCCCTTCACCCAGGAACTCGCCGTCGAGCTCTCCGAGCGCCCCTGGCTGATCTTCACGCCGGCCCGCTACGAGGGCATCGACCGGCGCGTCATGGACGAGTACGCGACCCGGATGCCGGTCTACGAGGTCTCCATCGGCGACTACGTCCTGGCCGGCGGGGAGGCCGCCGTCCTCGTCGTCACCGAGGCCGTGGCGCGGCTCCTGCCCGGCGTCCTGGGCAACGCCGAGTCCCACCGCGACGACTCCTTCGCCCCCGGGGCCATGGCCAACCTCCTGGAGGGCCCCGTCTACACCAAGCCCCCCGAGTGGCGGGGGCGCGCCATCCCCGACGTACTCCTCAGCGGGCACCACGGGAAGATCGCGCGCTGGCGCCGGGACGAGGCCTTCCGTCGTACGGCGGCGAACCGGCCCGACCTGATCGAGCGCTGCGACCCTTCTGTCTTCGACAAGAAGGACCGGGAGATCCTGTCCATGCTGGGCTGGGCCCCGGAGCCCGGCGGCCGATTTTGGCGCAGGCCGGACGCCGTGGAAGAATAAGCCGCTGCTGTATGTCCGGCGTGCGCCCCTGCCACAGGGGGACGACGCCCGCCCGGTACGTGCGGCGCTCCATCTCCTTCACGAACGTTCCGCTGATGACCTGTGGCATCAGCGAGGAAAGAGACCACCATGGCCTCCCTGCTCGACTCGGTCAACGCGGCTTCGCTCCGCACCGACCTCCCCGCCTTCCGTCCCGGCGACACCGTGAACGTCCACGTGCGCGTCATCGAGGGCAACCGCTCCCGTATCCAGCAGTTCAAGGGCGTTGTCATCCGCCGCCAGGGCTCGGGCGTCAGCGAGACCTTCACGGTCCGCAAGGTCTCGTTCTCCGTCGGCGTCGAGCGCACCTTCCCGGTGAACAGCCCGATCTTCGAGAAGATCGAGCTCGTCAGCCGCGGTGACGTCCGTCGCGCCAAGCTCTACTACCTGCGTGAGCTGCGCGGCAAGGCTGCCAAGATCAAGGAGAAGCGCGACAAGTAAGCTCCGGCTCACCGATCGCGCGGGGCTTCGGAGCACTGACGCACAGGGCGGCCGGATAGGCTCTGCCCCCGATGGACACCGAAGCACAGCACACGGAGCGCGACCGCTCCTCCGAGACGGAGGAGCGGTCGCGCTCCGCGCGCGTTTCCGGGTCCGCGGGGCCCACGGAGCAGGCCGACCAAACGCTGTCCGAGGGACCCGCCGGGGGATCCACCGAGGGACCCGCCGAGGGATCCACCGAGGGGCCCGCGGAGGGATCCACCGAGGGGCCCGGCGGGCGCCCCTGGTGGTCCTGGCGGCGTACCGGGATCATCGGCGGCGCCTGCGTGGTCTTCCTGCTGCTCCTGAGCCACTTCGTCCTGCAGCCGTTCCTGATCCCCAGCGGCTCGATGGAGCCGACGCTCAGGGTCGGGGACCGGATCCTCGTGAACAAGCTGGCGTACCGTTTCGGCAACCAGCCGCGCCGCGGAGACGTCGTCGTCTTCGACGGCACCGGCTCCTTCCTCCGGGAGGCACCCGAGGAGAACCCGGTCACCGGGCTGCTGCGCGGAGCCGCCGCCGCTCTCGGCCTCGCCGAGCCCGCCGAGACGGACTTCGTGAAGCGGGTGGTGGGCGTCGGCGGCGACCGCGTCGTCTGCTGCGACACGAACGGCCGGCTCACCGTCAACGGCGTGCCCGTCGAGGAGTGGTACGTCCACCTGGGTGACGCCCCTTCGAAGGTTCCCTTCGACATCGTCGTACCCCAGGGCGCCCTGTGGGTGATGGGCGACCATCGCAGCCAGTCGAGCGACTCCCGTGACCACCTCGGCCGGCCGGGCGGCGGCATGGTGCCCGTCGAGCGGGTGATCGGGCGCGCGGACTGGATCGGCTGGCCCTTCGGCCGCTGGTCCGAGGTGGCGCCGACCGATGCGTTCGACGCCGTACCCGCTCCCGCGGCGGGCCGCCATGGGTAACCGGGGCAGGCCGTCGGGGCACCACGCCGACACCCGGCTGCCCACGGGCACACGGCCCGCGGACGGCGGCCGGCCGCTGCCCGGGCGGGCGGAGCGGCGCAAGCTCGCCCGCAAGGTCAAACGCCGTCGGCAGCGCTCGGCGGTCAAGGAGATCCCCCTCCTCGTCATGGTCGCCGTGCTGATCGCGCTCGTCCTGAAGACCTTCCTGGTCCAGGCGTTCGTCATCCCGTCCGGCTCGATGGAGCAGACGATCCGGATCAACGACCGGGTGGTGGTCGACAAGCTCACGCCCTGGTTCGGCGCCACGCCGCAGCGCGGCGACGTCGTCGTCTTCAAGGACCCCGGCAACTGGCTCCAGGACGCCGCGCCGGCCGCCGAGGACCCGGTCGGCGTCAAGCAGGTCAAGCAGGCCCTGACCTTCATCGGCCTGTTGCCCTCGGCCGACGAGCAGGACCTCATCAAGCGGGTCGTGGCGGTCGGCGGCGACACCGTCGCCTGCTGCGGCAAGGACGGGCGGATCACGGTCAACGGCGTACCGCTGGAAGAGCCGTATCTGCACCCGGGGAACGAACCCTCGAAGATCAAGTTCAGGGTGACGGTGCCGGAGGGCCGGATCTTCGTGATGGGCGACCACCGCTCGGACTCGGCCGACTCGCGCTTCCACCTCGACGAGAAGGACAGGGGCACGATCTCCGTGGACGACGTCGTCGGCCGGGCGGTCGGCATCGTCTGGCCGGTGAGCCACTGGCGTCGTCTGGAGGAGCCGGACACGTTTGCGGCCGTGCCGGACGGCCGTTCGGGCAGCGTGTCCGCGGACGGCGGACCGGACGGCGTGTCGCATAGTGTGTCCTCGCGGAATCTGAACGGATTGCCCTGGCTCCCGACCCCTGCGGAACTCCCGCTCGTTATGGGAGTGGTGGGCCTGTCCCTGTTCTGGGGCAGGCATGTGCACGGACTGAGGAGTGGATGTGGGGGATGTGGCCGTCGGCGCACGATCCGGACACGACGAGCCCGAGGAGAGGCCCGAGAAGCTCGCCGAGTCGTCGGTGGCCATGAGGGATGACGCCGCGGGCCGACCGGACGCCGACCCCGCCGACGGTGCCGACGGTTCCGACTCCGACGGTTCCGACGAAGCCGGTGGCGCCGGTGGCGACGGGCAGGGCGACGAGGCCGGGCGTACCGGCGGTGCTCCGAAGAAGCCGCGTTCCTTCTGGAAGGAACTGCCGCTGCTGATCGGTATCGCCCTGGTCCTCGCGCTGCTGATCAAGACCTTCCTGGTGCAGGCGTTCTCGATCCCTTCGGACTCGATGATGAACACGCTGCAGCGTGGCGACCGGGTCCTGGTGGACAAGCTGACCCCGTGGTTCGGCTCCGAACCCGATCGCGGCGAGGTCGTCGTCTTCCACGACCCGGGCGGCTGGCTGGACGATGAGCCGACCCCGGATCCGAACGCGCTCCAGGAGTTCCTGGCGTTCATCGGCCTGATGCCATCCGCCGAGGAGAAGGACCTGATCAAGCGGGTCATCGCGGTGGGCGGCGACACGGTCTCCTGCAAGGAGGGCGGCAAGGTCGTCCTCAACGGCAAGACGCTGGAGGAGACCTCGTACATCTACCCCGGCTCCTCGCCCTGCGGTGACAAGCCCTTCGGGCCGATCACCATCCCCGACGGCAGCATCTGGGTGATGGGCGACAACCGGCAGAACTCGCTCGATTCCCGGTACCACCAGAACCTCGCGGGCGGCGGCACGGTCCCGGTCGACAAGGTCGTGGGACGCGCGATCGTCGTGGCCTGGCCGGTGACCCGCTGGGCGACGCTGCCCGTGCCGGAGACCTTCGACCAGCCGGGACTGAGCCAGGCGCTGGCCGTGGCCCCGGGCGCGGCCGGTCTGGCCGGCGCGCTGCCGCTGGTCCTGTGGCGCAGGAAGAGGGTCATGGCTCGGCATACCGCCGAGTAGCGACGCCCGGGTAGGGTGCCGTCCCAGACCGTCGGACCGACCTTCGAGGTGGGGAGCGCTGGGATGAGCGGAACGATACGTACGGAAGACGGCCGCGGCCGCCTCGGCAGTGTGCTGTCGGGGCTGGTCGTGGCCGTCGGCTGTGTGCTCTTCCTCGGCGGATTCGCCTGGGGAGCGGTGGCCTACCAGCCGTACACCGTGCCCAGCGACTCGATGACGCCCGCCCTGGCCGTAGGGTCCAAGGTCCTCGCGCAGCGGATCGACGGCGACGAGGTGCGGCGCGGCGACATCGTGATCTTCAACGACCCGCTGTGGGGCGACATGCCCATGGTCAAGCGGGTCGTCGGCGTCGGCGGCGACACGGTCGCCTGCTGCGACAAGGACGGGCGGCTCACGATCGACGGCAAGGCGATCGAGGAGCCGTACACCCGGCCCGGGGCACCCGCCTCGGGGCAGGAGTTCTCGGCGACCGTGCCGGACGGGAACCTCTTCCTCCTCGGCGACGAGCGGCACAACTCTCTGGACTCCCGGACCCACCTGGAGGAGGCCGGCCAGGGCTCCGTACCGCGCTCCGCGGTCACCGGCCGGGTCGATGCCGTCGCCTGGCCGGATGTCGAGCTCGTGGAGCGCCCCGCGGGCTTCGCGGCACTGCCGGGCGGGGTATCCGCCCGCGGGCCCGTGGAGCCGCTCTTCTACGCGATCGTCGGCGGGTGTGTACTGATCCTGGCAGGGGCCGCGTACGGGCCGGTGGCGCGGCTGGCGGGCCGGCGGTCCGAGGGCCGGTCCCGAGGCCGGTCCTCCGACAAGGAGACGGTGAGAGCGTGACGGGTACGAGGGATACGCGGGGCCCGGCGGGCGGCGACGGCCGCGAGCTGCGGCGAGTGGCGCGGGTCGTGCTGCTCGACCCCGACGACCGCATCCTCCTCCTGCACGGCTACGAGCCCGACGACCCGGCGCAGACCTGGTGGTTCACGCCCGGCGGCGGCCTGGAGGACGGCGAAACCCGGGAGGAGGCGGCGCTGCGGGAGCTGGCCGAGGAGACCGGGATCACGGACGTCGAACTCGGACCCGTCCTCTGGCAGCGGACCTGCTCCTTTCCCTTCGACGGGCGGCGCTGGGACCAGGACGAGTGGTACTACCTGGCACGAACCGCCCAGACCGCGACCGCGCCGGGCGGTCTCACCGAACTCGAGGAACGCAGTGTCGCGGGGCTGAGGTGGTGGACCTCCGCCGAACTGTCGGCGGCGCGTGAGACGGTGTACCCGACCAGACTCGCCGAGCTGCTGAACAGGCTGCTCGACGAGGGACCGCCGAGTGCACCGGTGGTGCTCGCCCCGGAAATCGCTTAGCGGTGCGAGCGGCTGGCGCACAATGGGTGGACGCACGGCTGAAGGGGAACATGCCATGAGCGCCGAGGACCTCGAGAAGTACGAGACCGAGATGGAGCTGAAGCTCTACCGGGAGTACCGCGATGTCGTCGGGCTGTTCAAATACGTGATCGAGACCGAGCGTCGCTTCTACCTCACCAACGACTACGAGATGCAGGTGCACTCGGTCCAGGGCGAAGTGTTCTTCGAGGTGTCCATGGCCGACGCCTGGGTCTGGGACATGTATCGGCCGGCCAGGTTCGTCAAGCAGGTGCGAGTGCTCACGTTCAAGGACGTGAACATCGAGGAGCTCAACAAGAGCGACCTGGAGCTTCCCGGCAGCTGAAACCACCCGCAGGGGTGACGAGGTTCTCCACAGGCAGTCGGTTGTCCACCGGCCCGCACACGGATCGTGGCGACGCGTCACAGTCGGTGCCGGAGGTGGTACCGAATGAACGCATCGAACGCGTCGAGCGCAACGAATCCGACGAACGCGAAGAACGCCCTGGGGCGGTACGGAGAACAGTTGGCGGTCCGCCGGCTCACCGAAGCCGGGATGCGCATCCTCGCGCGGAACTGGCGCTGCGGACGGACCGGAGAGATCGACATCGTCGCCCGTGACGGGGACACGGTCGTCGTCTGCGAGGTGAAGACCCGGCGCGATGGCGCCTACGAGCACCCCATGGCCGCCGTTACCCCCGCCAAGGCCGACCGGCTCAAACGGCTCGCGGCCTGCTGGCTCGACCGCCACGGCGGACCACCGCCCGACGGCGGCGTCCGGATCGACCTCGTCGGAGTCGTCCTGCCCCGCCGCGGCGCCCCCGTCGTCACCCACGCCCAGGGGGTGGCCTGATGGGATTCGCCCGCACCTGCTCCGTCGCCCTCGTCGGCGTCGAGGGCGTCGTCGTCGAGGTCCAGGCCGACCTGGAGGCCGGAGTCGCCGCCTTCACCCTCGTCGGACTCCCCGACAAGAGCCTCACCGAGAGCCGGGACCGCGTCAGGGCCGCCATCGTCAACTCCGACGCCGAGTGGCCTCAGAAGAAGCTCACCGTCGGACTCAGCCCGGCGTCCGTGCCCAAGGGCGGCAGCGGATTCGATTTGGCCGTCGCCGCGGCCGTCCTCGGCGCCGCCGAGCGGATCGACCCCCGCGGCATCGCCGACCTCGTCCTCATCGGCGAACTGGGACTCGACGGCCGCGTCCGGCCCGTGCGCGGCGTCCTGCCCGCCGTCCTCGCCGCCGCCGAAGCCGGCTACCGGCAGGTCGTCGTCCCCGAACAGACGGCCGGCGAGGCCGCCCTCGTCCCCGGAGTCTCCGTCCTCGGCGTCCGCAGCCTCCGCCAGCTCATCGCCGTCCTCTCCGACGAACCCGTCCCCGAGGAGGAACCCGCCGAGGAGGGCCGCCCCGACGCCATGCTCGCCGGACTCCTCGTCCCCGGCGCGGGCGTCGGCACCGGACTCGCCGCCGACCCCGTCGACGGACCCGACCTCGCCGATGTCGCCGGACAGCACGGCGCCCGCCGCGCCCTGGAGGTCGCCGCCGCCGGCAGCCACCACCTGCTGCTCTCGGGGCCCCCCGGAGCCGGCAAGACCATGCTCGCCGAACGACTCCCAGGCATCCTGCCCCCACTCACCCGCCAGGAGTCCCTCGAAGTCACCGCCGTCCACTCCGTCGCCGGCATCCTCCCGCCCGGCGAACCCCTCGTCCGGCGCGCGCCCTACTGCGCGCCCCACCACTCCGCGACCATGCAGTCCCTCGTCGGAGGCGGCAACGGACTCCCACGCCCCGGCGCGGTCTCCCTCGCTCATCGAGGGGTTCTCTTTCTGGACGAAGCGCCCGAATTCTCGGGGAAGGTGCTCGACGCCCTGCGCCAGCCGCTCGAATCCGGGCACGTCGTCGTCGCCCGCGCCGCCGGAGTCGTCCGGCTCCCCGCCCGCTTCCTCCTGGCGCTCGCCGCCAACCCCTGCCCCTGCGGACGGCACACCCTGCACGGCGCCGGATGCGAATGCCCCGCCTCCGTCATCCGCCGCTACCAGTCACGCCTCTCCGGCCCGCTCCTCGACCGCGTCGACCTGCGCGTCGCCGCCGAACCCGTCACCCGCTCCGACCTCCTCGGCCAGGGCGGACGGGGCGAACCCACCGCCGCCGTCGCCGACCGCGTCCGCGAGGCACGGGAGCGTGCCGCCGCCCGGCTCGCCGGCACCCCCTGGACCGTCAACAGCGAAGTCCCCGGACACGAACTGCGTACCCGCTTCCTCGTCGGCCCAGGGGCCCTCGCCGCGGCGGAACGGGACATCGAGCGCGGACTGCTCACCGCGCGCGGACTCGATCGGGTCCTGCGCGTCGCGTGGACCGTCGCCGACCTCGCCGGCCATGACCGGCCCGACGCCCAGGACGTCGACCTCGCCCTCGAACTGCGTACCGGCATCGCCCGCGGCGTACCGGTGGGAGCGGGGGACCTCGTATGACCCCGGAGGAGAGCCGCACCACGAAAGAAACACCCCGCGCCACCCCGGACGACGAACGCCTTGCCCGCGCCGCACTCACCCGCGTCGTCGAACCCGGCGACACGCACGCGGGCCGCTGGCTTCGGCAGTACGGAGCCGTGGGCTTCCTCCGACGGCTCCGGGAGCCGGCCGGAGACCCGGCCGGAGCCCCGGGGGCGGGCCCATTCCCCGGCACGGGCCAGAAACGGGTCGACGGATGGCGGCGGCGCGCCGCGGGCGCCGATCCACGGCGCGACCTCGACGCCGTCGGCCGGCACGGCGGCCGGCTGGTCGTCCCCGGCGACGCGGAATGGCCCCGCCAGCTCGACGACCTCGGCGACGCCCGCCCCGTGGGGCTCTGGATCCGGGGCCCCGCCGACCTACGGACCTGGGCGCTGCGCTCCGTCGCCGTCGTCGGCGCCCGGGCCTGCACCCCCTACGGCGCGCACATGGCCGCCACGCTCGCCGCCGGGCTCGCCGAGCAGGGCTGGGTCGTCGTCTCCGGCGCCGCCTTCGGTATCGACGGCGCCGCCCACAGAGGAGCCCTCGGCGCCCAAGGCGCCACCGTCGCCGTCCTCGCCTGCGGCGTCGACATCCCCTACCCGCGCGGACACGCCGAACTCATCGCGCGCATCGCCGAACAAGGGCTCGTCATCGGCGAGTTGCCGCCCGGCAGTCATCCCACGCCCAGCAGATTCATCCTCCGGAACCGGGTGATCGCCGCCCTGACCCGCGGCACCGTCGTCGTCGAGGCCGAGTACCGGAGCGGCTCCCTGGTCACCGCCCGCGGCGCCGCACGGCTCGGCCGCCACACCATGGGGGTGCCCGGCGCCGTCACCAGCGGGCTCTCCGCCGGAGTCCACGAACTCCTGCGCGGCGAGGCCACCCTCGTCACCGACGCCGCCGAGGTGATCGAACTCGTCGGAGACATGGGCCAGCTCGCCCCGGCCCGCCGCGGACCCGTCCTGCCCAGGGACCTCCTCGCCCCGGACGCGGCGCGCGTCCTCGAAGCGATCCCGGCCGGCCGGCCCACCCCCGCACGGGAGATCGCCGACCGGGCGGGCTCCAGCGCCGACGACACCCTCGCCCGACTGTACGAACTGCACTCCCTGGGGTTCGTCGAACGGCAAGGAGACGACTGGCAGTTGACGAACACGCCCGCAGAAGGGGCGAACGCGCGGCGAGGCGGTACTTGACCTGGAGCATTCGGGTGAAAAGGTGATGCGGATGAACAGCCCAGTGCTCTCGGTCGCCCCCGAGGGGTCGAAACGCGCCACGGCCCGGGTTCGAAAACGCGGCCGAGGACGTCCACCCGGAGCGGCGCGATCCGCAGAGGTTCGCACACCGCGACGTTACAGTCACGCTACGCTCACCAGGATTCCCCGCCGGACATCCACACCGACAAACCCGCCAGCAGAACGGCTCAAGGCAACGCATGCCCCAGCACACCTCCGGGTCTGACCGCGCTGCGGTGCCCCCAGCAGCCCGGGGCACCGTGCGACCGCCCGCACCGACATCGCTCGACGAGCTGTGGCGGTCGTACAAGGACACGGGCGACGAGCGGCTGCGGGAACAGCTGATCCTGCACTATTCGCCGCTCGTGAAGTACGTCGCCGGGCGCGTCAGCGTGGGGCTGCCGTCCAATGTGGAACAGGCCGACTTCGTCTCCTCCGGGGTCTTCGGGCTGATCGACGCGATCGAGAAGTTCGACGTCGAGCGGTCGATCAAGTTCGAGACGTACGCGATCACCCGCATCCGCGGCGCGATGATCGACGAACTCCGCGCCCTGGACTGGATCCCCCGCTCCGTGCGCCAGAAGGCGCGCAACGTCGAGCGCGCCTACGCCACCCTGGAGGCCAAGCTCCGCCGGACCCCGACCGAGAGCGAGGTCGCGGCGGAGATGGGCATCGCGCTGGAGGAACTGCACGCGGTTTTCAGCCAGTTGTCGCTGGCGAACGTGGTCGCGCTGGAGGAGCTGCTGCACGTCGGCGGCGAGGGCGGCGACCGGCTGTCGCTGATGGACACCCTGGAGGACACAGCCGCCGACAACCCCGTCGAGGTCGCCGAGGACCGCGAGCTGCGAAGACTCCTCGCCCGCGCCATCAACACCCTCCCCGAGCGGGAGAAGACCGTGGTCACGCTCTACTACTACGAGGGCCTGACCCTCGCCGAGATCGGCCAGGTCCTCGGTGTCACCGAGAGCCGCGTCAGCCAGATCCACACCAAGTCCGTCCTCCAGCTGCGCGCCAAGCTGGCCGATGTGGGGCGCTGACGCGGCACGGCCGGTCGTATGGTGGATCCGTGCCCAGGATTCGAGCGGCCTCGGTGGCCGAGCACCGGACGATGCAGCGCGGCGCCCTCCTGGACGCCGCGCGCTCCCTGCTGTCCGAGGGCGGTACGGAGGCGCTGACCTTCCCCGCCCTCGCCGAGCGCACGGGCCTCGCCCGCTCCTCGGTCTACGAGTACTTCCGATCCCGCGCGGCCGTGGTCGAGGAGCTGTGCGCCGTCGACTTCCCCATCTGGGCGGCCGAGGTCGAGATGGCCATGGCCCGGGCCGACACGGCCGAGGGCAAGGTCGAGGCGTATGTGCGCACCCAGCTGGAGCTCGTGGGGGACAGGCGCCACCGGGCGGTCGTCGCGATCTCCGCGAGCGAGCTCGACGACGGCGCCCGCGAGAAGATCCGCGCCGCCCACGGCGGCCTCGTCGCCATGATCGTCGAGGCCCTCGCCGACCTGGGACAGCCCCAGCCCCGCCTCGGCGCGATGCTCCTCCAGGGCGTCGTGGACGCGGCCGTACGCCGCATCGAACTGGGAGCAGCCGAAGACCCGGCCGACATCGCCGAAGCCGCGGTCTCCATGGCCCTCCGCGGCGTGGCCGGCTGACCCGGGGGCCCCTCCCCCCCCGCCCCTCCCCCCTCCCCCTCCCCCCGGCCCCCGCCTCCCCGGTCCCGTCAGGGCACGCCTGTCACCGGAAGCAGCCTCGACGGTTCACGGTGCAGGAGCAGCAGGGGGTTCAGGTAGATGTCGCCGCGTAGGAGGCCCCAGTGGAGGCAGGACTCCGGGCAGTGGGGGTCCTCGGCCGGCGGGGGTGCGAGCGTGGCGACTGGGTCGCCGCGGGTGACCACCGTGCCCGCCGGGACCAGCGGGTCCACCGGCTCGTAGCTGGTGCGCAGCGGTGGGTCTCCCGTGCCCGGCAGGGTGATCGTGAGGACGCCGCGGCCGGCCACCCGGCCCGCGAAAGTGACCACGCCCGACGCGGCCGCGCGGACCGGGGAGCCCGCCGGGGCCGCCAGGTCGAGCCCGCGGTGCCCGGCGGCGTACGGACCGGCCGGGGGTTCCCAGCCGCGGATGATCTCCGGGCGCGGCGGGCCCAGGGGCCACGTCAGCGCCATGGTGAGAAGCAGAGTCGTGAGGTGCATGGCGACACCGTCCCGTACCTGCCCGGTTCGCGTGGATCATGGTCGATATCTGTGGAATACCGGCCGGTTGTGGACAGCGCCGTCACCCGGCACCCCACGGGTCCCGTACACTTCCTATGGCGATCCGGGTCACCGGGTCGACTTCGCACGCCCCGCCACACAGCCCTCACCGGCCGTGGCAGCGCCTTTTCGGTCCCTTGCGGCACGGCGCGTCGGGGTGTCAGGACATAACCGAGAAACTCAAGGAGATACGGCCATGGCCGTCGTCACGATGCGGGAGCTGCTGGAGAGCGGCGTCCACTTCGGTCACCAGACCCGTCGTTGGAACCCGAAGATGAAGCGCTTCATCTTCACGGAGCGCAACGGCATCTACATCATCGACCTGCTCCAGTCGCTGTCGTACATCGACCGCGCCTACGAGTTCGTCAAGGAGACCGTCGCCCACGGCGGCTCCATCATGTTCGTCGGTACGAAGAAGCAGGCCCAGGAGGCCATCGCCGAGCAGGCGACGCGTGTCGGCATGCCGTACGTCAACCAGCGTTGGCTCGGTGGCATGCTCACCAACTTCTCCACCGTCTACAAGCGTCTGCAGCGCCTCAAGGAGCTCGAGCAGATCGACTTCGAGGACGTCGCCGCCTCGGGTCTCACCAAGAAGGAGCTCCTGGTCCTCTCCCGCGAGAAGGCCAAGCTGGAGAAGACCCTCGGTGGTATCCGCGAGATGCAGAAGGTGCCGAGCGCCGTCTGGATCGTCGACACCAAGAAGGAGCACATCGCCGTCGGTGAGGCGCGCAAGCTCCACATCCCGGTCGTCGCGATCCTCGACACCAACTGCGACCCCGACGAGGTCGACTACAAGATCCCGGGCAACGACGACGCGATCCGCTCCGTCACCCTGCTCACCCGCGTGATCGCCGACGCCGTCGCCGAGGGCCTCATCGCCCGCTCCGGCGCCGCGACCGGCGACCAGAAGCCGGGCGAGAAGGCCGCGGGCGAGCCGCTCGCCGAGTGGGAGCGCGACCTGCTCGAGGGTGAGAAGAAGGCTGACGAGGCCGAGGTCCAGACCGCTGCCGAGACGGCGCCGGTCGTCGACCCCGAGGCTGCCGCCGAGGTCGCCGAGGCCGTCGCCGCCGAGGTCGCCGAGGCTCCGGCCGCCGAGGGCGACCAGGCCTGACCCACGGCCCGGCCTTCACGGGCCAGGTCCGGTTGGTTGTATCGGATGTCGACGGCGGGGGCCCACAAAGCCCCCGCCGTCCACCCGTAGATCTTTCAGACTTCGAGAGAGAAACTCAGACTCATGGCGAACTACACCGCCGCTGACGTCAAGAAGCTCCGTGAGCTCACCGGCGCCGGCATGATGGACTGCAAGAAGGCTCTGGACGAGGCCGACGGCAATGTCGACAAGGCCGTCGAGGCCCTGCGCATCAAGGGCCAGAAGGGCGTCGCCAAGCGCGAGGGCCGCTCTGCCGAGAACGGCGCCGTCGTCTCCCTCATCGCCGACGACAACACCTCCGGTGTCCTCGTCGAGCTGAAGTGCGAGACGGACTTCGTCGCCAAGGGTGACAAGTTCCAGGCCGTCGCCAACGCGCTCGCCGCCCACGTCGCCGCCACCTCCCCGGCCGACCTGGAGGCGCTGCTCGCCTCCGAGATCGAGCCCGGCAAGACGGTCCAGGCGTACGTCGACGAGGCCAACGCCAACCTGGGCGAGAAGATCGTCCTCGACCGCTTCGCGCAGTACGCCGACGGCTACGTCACGGCCTACATGCACCGCACCATGCCCGACCTGCCCCCGCAGATCGGTGTTCTCGTCGAGTTCGACAAGGAGAACGCCGAGATCGCCAAGGGCGTCGCGCAGCACATCGCCGCCTTCGCGCCGAAGTACCTCACCCGTGAGGACGTTCCGGCCGAGGTCGTCGAGTCCGAGCGTCGCATCGCCGAGGAGACCACCCGCGCCGAGGGCAAGCCCGAGGCCGCGATCGCGAAGATCGTCGAGGGTCGCGTCAACGGCTTCTTCAAGGACGCCACGCTGCTCGGCCAGCCGTACGCGCTGGACAACAAGAAGTCCGTCCAGAAGGTTCTGGACGAGGCCGGTGTCACCCTGAAGCGCTTCACGCGCATCAAGGTCGGCATCTGAGTCCGTACGCAACGGACACCGGACCCCGGTAGGGTCTGAAGCAGTCGTCCGCGCTCGCGTAGGACGACCGCAGATCTGACGAGGAGGCCATTGCCGTACGGGAAACCGCAAGGACCCACCGGCAATGGCCTTCGTCGTATGTGCACGAGGAGAGCTCCATGAACCAGTCCGCCGCTCAGGGCGACGACATCCACGGCAAAAAGTCCGGCCGCTTCATGCTGAAGCTGTCCGGCGAGGCGTTCGCCGGCGGCGGCGGGCTCGGCGTCGACCCCGACGTCGTGCACAAGATGGCACGCGAGATCGCCGCTGTCGTCCGCGACGGCGCCGAGATCGCGATCGTGATCGGCGGCGGCAACTTCTTCCGCGGCGCCGAGCTGCAGGTGCGCGGCATGGACCGGGCCCGTTCCGACTACATGGGCATGCTCGGCACCGTCATGAACTGCCTCGCCCTCCAGGACTTCCTGGAGAAGGAAGGCATCGACTCCCGCGTCCAGACCGCCATCACCATGGGCCAGGTCGCGGAGCCGTACATCCCGCTGCGGGCCGTGCGCCACCTGGAGAAGGGCCGCGTGGTCATCTTCGGCGCCGGTATGGGCATGCCGTACTTCTCCACCGACACCACCGCCGCACAGCGCGCCCTGGAGATCGACGCCGAGGCCCTGCTCATGGGCAAGAACGGCGTGGACGGGGTCTACGACTCCGACCCGAAGACCAACCCCGACGCGGTGAAGTTCGACGCGCTGGAGTACGGCGAGGTGCTCGCCCGCGACCTCAAGGTCGCCGACGCCACCGCCATCACCCTGTGCCGTGACAACAAGCTGCCGATCCTCGTCTTCGAACTGCTCACCGAGGGCAATATCGCGCGCGCGGTGAAGGGTGAGAAGATCGGCACTCTCGTGAGCGACCAGGGCACCCGGGCCTGAGCCTGAAGCTCAAAACCGGGTACCTCCCCCGCGAGGGGATGGACAGAGCCCTGCCGGTCGTACACCGTGCAGGACAAGACGCGACGACACGCAGGAGCAAGTGGTGATCGAAGAGACCCTCCTCGAGGCCGAGGAGAAGATGGAGAAGGCCGTCGTGGTCGCCAAGGAGGACTTCGCCGCGATTCGCACCGGGCGTGCGCACCCGGCGATGTTCAACAAGATCGTGGCCGACTACTACGGTGCGATCACGCCGATCAATCAGCTGGCGTCGTTCTCGGTTCCCGAGCCGCGCATGGCGGTTGTGACCCCGTTCGACAAGAGCGCGCTGCGCAACATCGAGCAGGCGATCCGCGACTCGGACCTGGGCGTCAACCCGAGCAACGACGGCAACATCATTCGTGTGGTGTTCCCCGAGCTGACCGAGGAGCGCCGCCGCGAGTACATCAAGGTGGCCAAGGGCAAGGCCGAGGACTCCAAGATCTCCATCCGTTCCGTCCGCCGCAAGGCCAAGGAGACCATCGACAAGCTGGTCAAGGACGGCGAGGTCGGCGAGGACGAGGGCCGGCGCGCGGAGAAGGAGCTCGACGACACCACCGCGAAGTACGTGACGCAGGTGGACGAGCTGCTCAAGCACAAGGAAGCCGAGCTGCTCGAGGTCTGATGAACGACTCTTCCTGGGGGGCCCCGGCCGGTTCCGGCTACTGGGGGCCCGACCAGGGGCCTGCCCCGGCGGGTCCCGCATACGATGGGTTGCAGGCGGCGCAGACTCGGCCCATGCCCATCGTGCCCGACGTCCCCGCCGGCGATCACCAGGACGACCACGGCCGGGGGGCCGCTCAGCCGAGCGGTCCCCTGTTCCGTGACGAGACGCCGAACGAGCACCCGCAGGAGCCCATGTCCAGCCCGAACCGGCCTTCCTCCCCGCAGAAGAAGAGCGCGGGGCGCGATCTGGGCGCGGCCATAGGGGTCGGGATCGGTCTCGGGGCCGTCATCATCGCCTCCCTCTTCATCTGGAAGGCCGCGTTCGTCGGCGTCATCGCGATCGCCGTCGTGGTCGGTCTGTGGGAGCTCACCTCCCGTCTCCAGGAGCGCAAGGGCATCAAGGCTCCGCTCGTCCCGCTGGCGATCGGCGGCGCGGCGATGGTCGTGGCCGGCTACGTCCGCGGCACGGAGGGGGCCTGGGTCGCCATGGCCCTGACCGCGCTCGCGGTGCTCGTGTGGCGTATGACGGAGCCGCCCGAGGGCTATCTGAAGGACGTCACGGCGGGCGTCTTCGCCGCGTTCTACGTGCCGTTCCTGGCGACGTTCGTGGCGCTGATGCTCACCGCCGACGACGGCCCGCAGCGGGTGCTCACGTTCCTGCTGCTCACGGTCGTCAGCGACACCGGCGCGTACGCGATCGGCTGGCGCTTCGGCAAGCACAAGCTGGCACCGCGCATCAGCCCCGGCAAGACCCGCGAGGGCCTGCTCGGAGCAGTGACGTTCGCGATGGCGGCGGGCGCGCTGTGCATGGAGTTCCTGATCGAGGACGGCGCGTGGTGGCAGGGCCTGCTGCTCGGCCTGGCGGTGGCGGCGAGCGCGACGCTCGGCGACCTCGGCGAGTCGATGATCAAGCGCGACCTCGGCATCAAGGACATGGGCACGCTGCTGCCAGGTCACGGCGGCATCATGGACCGCCTGGACTCCCTGCTGCCGACGGCACCGGTGGTCTGGCTGCTGTTCGTGATCTTCGTCGGTACCACCTGAGTGCCACCTGACCTGCACGTTTGTACGTGAGGGGCCCGCTATCCCTCCCCCTATGCCCTAGCGGGCATGGGGGGACCCCCAGACGGCGGGCCCTTCGCCGTTCCTCTGCGACACTGGTAGGACCATGCCCAAGCCCGGAGAACTCACTTTCGTCGCGCCCCGCGGAGCCAAGAAGCCGCCGCGGCACCTTGCCGACCTCACGCCCGCCGAGCGCAAGGAGGCCGTCGCCGCGATCGGCGAGAAGCCGTTCCGCGCCAAGCAGCTGTCCACGCACTACTTCGCGCGGTACGCCCACGACCCCGCCGAGTGGACCGACATCCCCGCCGCCTCGCGCGAGAAGCTGCAGGGGGAGTTGCTGCCCGACCTGATGTCCGTGGTCCGGCACATCTCGTGCGACGAGGACACCACCCGTAAGACCCTGTGGAAGCTGCACGACGGCACGCTCGTCGAGTCCGTGCTCATGCGGTACCCGGACCGGGTCACCATGTGCATCTCCTCGCAGGCCGGCTGCGGGATGAACTGCCCGTTCTGTGCGACCGGGCAGGCCGGGCTCGACCGGAACCTGTCGACCGCCGAGATCGTGCACCAGATCGTCGACGGAATGCGCGCCCTGCGCGACGGCGAGGTGCCCGGGGGGCCCGCGCGGCTGTCCAACATCGTCTTCATGGGCATGGGCGAGCCGCTCGCCAACTACAAGCGGGTCGTCGGCGCCATCCGCCGGCTCACCGACCCCGAGCCGGACGGGCTCGGGCTCTCGCAGCGCGGGATCACCGTCTCCACCGTCGGCCTGGTGCCCGCGATGCTGCGCTTCGCCGACGAGGGCTTCAAGTGCCGGCTCGCCGTCTCGCTGCACGCGCCCGACGACGAGCTGCGCGACACCCTCGTGCCCGTCAACACGCGCTGGAAGGTCCGGGAGGTGCTGGATGCCGCGTGGGAGTACGCGGAGAAGTCCGGGCGCCGGATCTCCATCGAGTACGCCCTCATCCGCGACATCAACGACCAGGCCTGGCGGGGTGACCTGCTCGGGCGGCTGCTCAAGGGCAAGCGGGTCCACGTGAACCTGATTCCGCTGAACCCGACGCCCGGCTCGAAGTGGACCGCGTCGCGGCCCGAGGACGAGAAGGCCTTCGTCGAGGCCATCGCGTCCCACGGCGTTCCGGTCACCGTCCGTGACACCCGCGGTCAGGAGATCGACGGTGCCTGTGGACAGCTGGCGGCCTCGGAGCGCTGACCTTGTAGTCTGTGCTCGAACACATCTCCATATTCCGACAGGGGAGCGCCACAGCGCTGAGAGTGCGGTCATCGGACCGCAGACCCTCTGAACCTCGCCCAGGTCATTCTGGGTAGGAAGTTCGGTCGTAACTCGAGCTGTTGCGCCCTGCCCACCTTCCGGTGGGCAGGGCCGCGTCTCTTCCTGGTCACACCCAGGAGGACATTTCCGTGAACACGAAGAAGATGGCCGCCGCGGCCATCGCCGCCGCGCTGGGCGTCACCACCCTCGCCGCATGCGGCGGCACCGAGGACAAGGCCGGGGAAGCCCGGACGGACAAGACCGTCACCCTCGTCAGCCACGACTCCTTCAGCGCCTCGAAGGAGGTCCTGGCGGAGTTCACCAAGCAGACCGGCTTCACGGTCAAGGTCCTCAAGAGCGGCGACGCCGGCGTGGCCGTCAACAAGGAGATCCTGACCAAGGGCTCCCCGCAGGGCGACGTCTTCTTCGGCGTCGACAACACCCTGCTCTCCCGCGCGCTCGACAACGGCATCTTCGTGCCGTACGAGGCGAAGGGCCTCGACCGGGTGCCGACCGCGGTACAGCTCGACAAGGAGCACCGCGTCACCCCGGTCGACACCGGCGACATCTGCGTCAACTACGACAAGAAGTACTTCGCCGACAAGAAGCTCGCGCCCCCGCAGACCTTCGACGACCTGGCCGAGCCGGCGTACAAGGACCTGCTCGTGGTCGAGAACCCCGAGAAGTCCTCCCCGGGCCTCGGCTTCCTCCTCGGCACCGCCGCGCAGTACGGCGACGAGGGCTGGCAGGACTACTGGAAGAAGCTCAAGGCCAACGGTGTGAAGACCGTCGACAGCTGGGAGCTCGCCTACAACCAGGAGTTCTCCGGCTCCGCAGGCGGCAAGAAGGCGAAGGGGGACCGGCCGCTGGTCGTCTCGTACGCCTCCAGCCCGCCGGTCGAGGTCCTCTACTCCGAGCCGCAGCCGAAGGAAGCGCCCACCGGCGTCTCCACCGGCACCTGCTTCCGGCAGATCGAGTTCGCCGGACTGCTGAACGGGGCGAAGAACCCCGAGGGCGGCAAGGCGCTGATCGACTTCCTGATCTCCAAGAAGTTCCAGGAGGACATGCCGCTCCAGATGTTCGTCAACCCGGTGGCCACCGACGCCACCCTCCCGGAGCTCTTCACCCAGCACGGGGTCGTGATCGACAAGCCGCAGACCATGGCGCCCGAGAAGATCGCCGAGAAGCGTGACCAGTGGATCCAGTCGTGGTCCTCGACCGTTCTGAAGTAGTCCCCGACCGCCGGGGAAGCGCGGTGCGGCTCGGCCTGATGGTCGTGCCCGTCGCGTTCTTCGCCCTCTTCTTCGCCTGGCCCGTCGCCTCGATCGTCGAGCGCGGGCTGCGCGGAGACGGGGGCGGGGCCTGGGAGTTCGACCGGTTCGCCGAGACGCTGAGCCGGCCGGAGATCCTCGACGTCCTCTGGTTCACCCTGTGGCAGGCACTCGCCTCCACCGCGCTGACCCTGCTGATCGCCCTGCCCGGCGCCTACGTCTTCGCGCGCTTCGACTTCCCCGGCAAGGGGCTGCTGCGCGCGGTCGTCACCGTGCCGTTCGTGATGCCGACCGTCATGGTCGGCACCGCCTTCCTGGCGCTCGTCGGGCGCGGCGGGCTCCTCGACGAGCTGTGGGGCATCCGGCTCGACACCACCGTCTGGGCCATCCTCCTCGCCCACGTCTTCTTCAACTACGCCGTCGTCGTCCGGACCGTCGGCGGTCTGTGGGCGCAGCTCGACCCGCGCCAGGAGGAGGCCGCCCGCGTCCTCGGCGCCTCCCGGTTCAGCGCCTGGCGGACCGTGACCCTGCCGGCGCTCGCCCCCGCCATCGCCTCGGCCGCGCTGATGGTGTTCCTCTTCACCGCCGGCTCCTTCGCCATCGTCCAGATCCTCGGCGGGCCGGCGTACTCCACCCTGGAGACGGAGATCTACCGGCAGACGGTCGACCGCTTCGACCTGACGACCGCGGCCGTCCTCACCATCGTCCAGTTCGTGGCCGTCGGCGTCGTGCTCGCCGTGCACGCCCGGAGCGTACGCAGGCGGGAGACGGCCCTGAAGCTCGTCGCGCCCGAGCAGACCGCGCGGCGGCCCAGGGGCCCCGGCCAGTGGGCGCTCTTCGGAGGCGTCCTCGCCTCCATCGTCCTGCTGCTCCTGCTGCCGCTCGCCGTGCTCGTCGAGCGGTCCTTCGACACCCCCGGCGGGTACGGGCTCGACTACTACCGGGCCCTGCAGTCCGTCGACCCCTCCGGCACCTTCCTCGTGCCCATGGCCGACACGATCGCCAACTCCCTCCGGTACGCCGTCGTCGCCACCGCCCTCGCCCTCGTCATCGGCGGACTCGCCGCGGCCGCCCTCACCCGGCGGGCCGGACGGCTGGTGCGCGGCTTCGACGCGCTGCTGATGCTGCCGCTGGGGGTGTCGGCGGTGACGGTGGGCTTCGGCTTCCTGATCACGCTCGACGAGCCGCCGCTCGACTTGCGGGCGAGCTGGATCCTCGTACCGCTCGCCCAGGCGCTCGTCGGCGTCCCCTTCGTCGTACGGACGATGCTGCCCGTCCTGCGCGCGGTCGACGAGCGGCTGCGGGAGGCGGCGGCCGTGCTCGGCGCCTCTCCGCTGCGGGCCTGGCGCGAGGTCGATCTGCCGCTGGTGCGGCGGGCGCTGCTCATCGCGGCCGGGTTCGCCTTCGCCGTGTCGCTCGGGGAGTTCGGCGCGACCGTCTTCATCGCCCGGCCCGACAACCCGACGCTCCCGGTCGCCGTCGCCCGGCTGCTCGGCCGACCCGGCGAGCTCAACTACGGCCAGGCCATGGCCCTTTCGACGATTCTGATGGTGGTGTGCGCGGTGGCCCTGCTGCTCCTCGAACGGCTCCGTACCGACCGGACCTCCGGGGAGTTCTGATGCTGACGATCCAGCACGCGACGGTACGGTTCGGGGTGCGGGCCGTGCTCGACCACGTGGACCTGGCGGTGGCCGACCACGAGATCGTGTGCGTGCTCGGGCCCAGCGGCAGCGGCAAGTCCACGCTGCTGCGGGCCGTCGCGGGGCTTCAGCGCCTGGACGAGGGCCGGGTGCTGCTCGGCGGCGCGGACCAGGCCGGGGTGCCGGCGCACCGGCGCGGCGTCGGGCTGATGTTCCAGGACCACCAGCTCTTCCCGCAGCGGGACGTCGGCGGCAACGTCGCCTTCGGGCTGCGGATGCGCGGTATGAACCGGGGGGAACGGGACACGCGGGTACGGGAGTTGCTGGAGCTCGTCGGGCTGCCCGGGGCCGCGGGGCGGGCCATCGCCTCGCTCTCCGGCGGCGAGCAGCAGCGCGTGGCGCTCGCCCGCGCCCTCGCCCCCCGCCCTCGCCTGCTGATGCTGGACGAGCCACTCGGTCAGCTCGACCGGGGGCTGCGGGAACGGCTCGTGGTCGAACTGCGGCGGCTCTTCGGTCAGTTGGGTACGACGGTGCTCGCCGTCACCCACGACCAGGGGGAGGCCTTCGCGCTCGCCGACCGGGTCGTGGTGATGCGGGACGGCCGGATCGCCCAGTCCGGGACGCCGCTGGAGGTCTGGCAGCGGCCGGCCTCCGCGTTCGTGGCGCGCTTCCTGGGCTTCGAGAATGTGGTGGCGGGGACGGTGAGCGGCGCGGCCGCGGACACGGTGTGGGGCAAGGTCCCGGTGCCGGACGGGTCGCCTCAGGGCGCGCGGGAGATCCTCGTCCGCCCGGACGGCGTGCGCCTGGGTGCTCCGGCGGACGGGCTGGCCTGCACGGTCGAGGCGCGTACGTTCCGTGGCACGCACGTCGCCGTCCTGTTGCGCCCGGCCGAGGGGCCGCCGCTCGAGGCGGAGTGTCCTCTGCGCGACGCGCCGGAGGAGGGCGCGGAGGTGGGCGTGACGTTCGTGGCGGACGAGGTCATGGTGCTGGGTTAGCCCGGCGGGTTGGCGGGGGCGGGACGGTGCGGCCCGGTGCGGCCCTGTGGGGGTGCGCCCGGCCTCCGGCCGGGCTGGGGTTCCCACCCGCACCACCCGTACTACTTGGAGATATAGGTGCGGGTCCCCCTGTGGGTGGCCGGGCGCCGTCGGCGGCGTGCGCGGGTGGGGTGGGTCGGCCCGCCGGATCGGGGTGCGGGTCTACGGGACGGGTACGGGTGTGGGTTCTGGGTGGGGCGTCGGGGGTGGGGGCTCGGTGGGCTCTGGGGTGCCGAACCAGGCCACCGCCACCGCGCCTGCGACCGCCAAGGTGAAGCCGAGGATGGCCAGCCAGGCGAAGCCGGGGCGGGAGGCGTCGCCGAGCCACCACACGCCGATCATCCCGGGGAGCACGGTCTCGCCGACCACGAGCGCCGCCGTCGCCCCGTTCACCGAGCCGATCTGGAGCGCGACGGTGTGCAGATACATGCCCCCGGCCCCGGCGACGACGATCGCGTACAGCGCCGGGTCGGTGAGGAGCGTGGGGAGGTCGAAGGGGTCGACGCCATCGAGGATCCGTACGCCCACGCCGAGCGCACCGAAGCCGAGCCCCGAGAGCAGACCGGCCAGGATCGCCGCCCGCGCGCCCAGGAGCCGTACGAGAACCGTGCCGCCCACCATCAGGAGCAGGGAGACCGCGAGCAGCCACCAGTGCGTGGCCATCGGGGTGTGCCCGCTGCCCTCCGGGCCCGCCGCGCTCGCCAGGAGTACCAGCGCCGAGCAGACCACGCCGATGGACGTCCACTCCGCCCGGGTGAGGCGGATACCCAGCAGCTTCACGCTGAGGACCGCCGTGATCACCAGATTCGCGCTGATCACCGTCTGTGAGAGGAACAGCGGCAGCAGCCGGGCCGCGAGCGCCCCGAGGCCGAAGCCGACGAAGTCCAGGATCGTGCCGACGACGAACTCCCAGGTCATCGCCGCCTTCGCGGTCGAGGACAGGCTCGGCCCGCCCCGGCCGGTGACCTGTCCGGCCGCGGCGGCCTCGCGCCGGGCGGACTTGCGCGACCCGACGGCCTGGAGCACGGAGCCCGTGCCGTAACAGATCGAGGCGGCGACGGCGGTCAGCAGTCCTATGAGCACCGAGAGGCTCCGTTCCGGAAAGGTTGGTACGGACTGCCAGACGTGGAATCGGGCGTCGAAGTTGCCTCCCGCGGCCACCGGCGGTGATCAACTCGCCTACCCTGCTGCGAGTGAGCGGAATAGATCTGGGCAACGGAGTGGTCGGCGCCATCCTCAGAGTCGTGTTCGCCACCCTGTTCCAACAATGGACACAGGACATCTGGTTCAGGGTCCGGCGCCGTTCGGCGGGGATGGTCCGCAGCCTCACCTTCCGGGAGCAGCAGGGCGGGGCGTGGTCGACGTTCTCCCTCGGACCACTGCACACCTCCGCGCTGATCGTCGAGGGCGACGGGGACCGGGCCATCGCCCCCGAGTCCATTCACGTCCAGGTCCTCACCGAGGAGGTCGAGCTGCCCGGCGAGATGGCCGGCTGGCGCGCCGAGATCGAGGCGGAGGAGAGCCGCGCGGCGGCGTCCGGCGAGCGGGCGCCGGTGTGGAACGGGCCGCGGTACGCCGTCGAGAGCCTGGAGATCTCCCGGAGCGCCCTCGACGAACAGTCCGAGGTCCACCTGCGTCTGCGGCCGACGGACTACTACACCTTCCTCGCCGCCCAGCAGCTGGACCGCAGACTGCCGGACGGATCCACCCCCCGGTCCCGCTACCTCGACGCCGAACAGCCCCTGGCAGCCCCCGCGTTCCTGCAGTGCAGCTTTGCCGTCAACGTCGCCGTGGTCACCTCCGACCACCTGCTCGTGGTGAGCCGGCGCAGCGACCGGGTCCGTATGGCGCCTGGCGTCTGGAACTCCTCCGTCAACGAAGGGCTCTCGCGCCACATCGACTCGGCCGGCCGCAACGCCCCCGACCTGGACGCCGTCGCCCGTCGCGGCATGCGCGAAGAGCTGTCGTTGGAGCCGCACGAGTACACGCTCGCGCTGCTCGCCTTCGTCCTCGACGTGGAGAAGCGCCACTGGAGCGCCCATTTCTACGCCCGGCTGGGCGATATGACGGGCGATCAGCTTCGATCGCGCATGAGCAGGGGCGTCGCCGACCGCTGGGAGCACCAGGCGATCGAGTACGTACCCTTCCGCTCGGCCGACGTGACCCGGTATCTGCTGCGGCCGGACCGGATCCACCGCTGGGCGCCGCTGGCGCCCGCGCTGTTCCATCTGGCGCTGGTGCATGTGCACGGCAGGGCGTCGGTGGAGCGGGCGGAGGCGCAGGCGGTACGGAGGCTCTAGGCGGCGCGACCGGCCAGGCGGCGCAGTGCTTCCGGGGCCTCGTCGATCGAGTCCACCAGGGCGATCCTCGCCTCCATCGGGCGCTCGGCGGCGAGCGACTGGAGCAGCGGCCACGCGGGCAGCCGGTCCGTCCAGTGAGCGTGGTTCACCAGGACCATGGGGGTGGGCTCGCCCCGCGACTCGTAGTAGTTCGGAGTCGTGTTGTCGAAGATCTCCTGCACCGTGCCGGCCGCGCCGGGCAGGAAGACCACGCCCGCGTTGCAGCGGGCGAGCAGGCCGTCCTCGCGGGTGGCGTTGGCGAAGTACTTGGCGATGTGGCCCGCGAAGGGGTTCGGCGGCTCATGGCCGTAGAACCAGGTCGGGATGCCGACCGAGTCGCCGCCCTTCGCCCAGCGGGCGCGCACCTCGAACGCGGCGCGCGCCCAGTCCGTGACGGAGGGGATGAACGAGGGTGCCTTGGCGAGGAGTTCGAGCGCCTCGTCGAGGACGTCGTCGGCGAGCGGGGCGGTGTACGCGCCGAGGTTCGCCGCCTCCATCGCACCGGGGCCGCCGCCGGTCGCCACGGTGAGCCCGGAGCGGGCCAGCGACCGGCCGAGCCGGGCCGCCCCGGCGTACGCGTCGGTGCCGCGGCCCATCGCGTGGCCGCCCATGACGCCGACGACCCGGTGGCCGGCGAGGAGCTCCTCGAGGGCGTCGGAGATGGCGTCGTCGTGGATGGAGCGGAGCATCGACGCGAAGATGTCGCCGTCGGCCTTCGTCCGCTGGAACCAGTCGTACGCGAGGAAGTCGGGGGTCGCCTCGTACCCCTCGTCCTCGACGCGGTCGAACAGCTCCTCGGGGGAGTAGAGCAGGGCGCGGTACGGATCGAACGGCAGATCCGGTATGGGCGGGAAGACGAGGGCCCCGTCGGCGCGGACCTTGGCGGCGGCCTCGGGCTGGAGCTCGCAGCCGAGGAAGACGGCGCCGGTGGCGGGGGTGGAGAGGAGCGCGAAGGTGCGGTCGGTCAGGTCGACGGACTGGATTCTGTATCCGAGGAGGGACCCGCGGGTGATGACCTCGTCGAACTCGGCGGGGGTGTGGATTTCGCGTTCGTGAGGGCGGGTCATGGGGACCAGGGTAGGGCCCTCGTGGTGCGGGGGCTTGCGGCGGGCGCCGGGGCCGTGGGTGCGGGGCGGTCGGGGCGGACGCGCCCGCCGAGGGCGCCGTTCCGTTGTGCCCACCCGTTCCGCCCCAGCGGAACGAATGCCCACAACGGGGGGTGGGTGGCGGAACGAATGCCCACAACGGGGGTGGGGGTGGGCGGGACGATTGCCCACAGCGGGATGGGAGGCGCCGCGGCGTCAGACCCTCAGCGGGACTGCTGCCAGTTCGCCCACCAGCCAGGTCAGCGGCAGGAACACCGTCAGGAGGATGCCCGCGCGCATCAGGGCTGCCGTGCGGAGGACCGTGGGTGGGGCGCCGAGGCGGATCAGGGCCTCGGTCGTGTGGGCGCGGCACTGCTTGGACTCCAGGGCCGCCGTCAGCAGCGTCGCCGTCGTGCAGGCCATCACCAGCGCCGCGCCCAGGCCGGTCAGCGGCCCGAAGTCGCCCGTCCCGGAGTCGTACAGCGTCGCTGCCGCGAGCGCGCCCGAGGCCACCGCGCACACCACGCCCAGCGGGCGCCCGATGCGGCGGGACTCGTCCATCAGGACGCGTCCCGCGAGGAGCCGGGTCGCGCCCGGGCGGACCGCCTGGAGCAGGCGGCCGCACCAGTGGGTGATGCCGGGGCCCGCCATCGCGAGGCCGATCGCCGTGAGGATCCAGCCCGCGAGGACCCCCGCCGGGCTGCCGTCGAAGCGGCCCGGGAGCGGAAGCCCGCCGTCCCCGCCGCCCTGTCCTGCATACGTCTCGACCGCGAGGCCGACCGCGAGCAGGGCCACGCCCCAGGGCAGGCCCGAGGGGGCCGTCTTCTCCGCGCCCTCGGGGGGCGCGGAGGTCTTCCGGGGGCGCAGGGTGAGCGCGGCGGCCGTGGAGGCGGCCACCGGCAGGATCGCGAGGAGGGTGAGCGCGGCGGCGAGCGGGATCGGCCGGCCCGCGCCGAGCAGCTCGGCGGCCGCCCCGTCGAACGGGAGCCCCGTGATGTCCCCGCGCAGGTGCAGGTAGAACAGCAGCGCGACCATCGAGCCGAGCGTGCAGGCGACGGCCGTCGAGGCCGCCGCGATCGCCGTGAGCCGGGCCGGGCCGAGCCCGATCGCCGAGAGTCCGGGCCGCGGCCGGGTGCTGGGATCCGTACGGGCCACGGCCACCGCGAAGTGCACGGTCGCCGCCATCGGGATCAGGCACCACAGCAGCCGCAGGGTCGCGGCGGACGACCGGTCCGGGTGGCCCACGGCGTACCCCAGCGTGCACAGCAGCAGAAAGCCGACCCCCGCGGCCGCCGCGGCGACCAGGAGGCGCCGCAGCAGGACGAGGGGGTGGGTCCCGCGGACTAGACGGAGAGCGAGCACGCGGCGACGCCCTCCGCCCCGGTGGTCGGCGTCACGGTGCCCACGCGGCGCCCGTCGAGCAGGGCGACCGAGCGGTCCGCGAGGCCCGCGACCTCGGTGTCGTGGGTGGCGAGTACGACCGTGATCCGGTGCGAGCGGGCCGCGGCCGTGAGCGTCCGCAGCACCTGCGCCCCGTCGGCGCGGTGCAGGGAGGCGGTCGGTTCGTCGGCGAAGAGCACGGACGGCGTGGTGACCAGGGCCCGGGCGATGGCGATCCGCTGCCGCTGCGACTGGGTCAGCGCGTGCGGGCGCTTGCGTGCGCACACCCCGATGTCGAGCCGCTCCAGCCACTCCATGGCGGAGGACTTCGCGGTCCGGTGCGAGACTCCGCGCAGCAGGAGCGGCAGGGCCGCGTTCTCCCAGCCGGTCAGCTCGGGGACGAGTCCGGGCTCGGGGTCGATCCAGCCGAACCGGTCGCGGCGCAGCCGTTCGCGCTGGGCCGGGCTCATGGTGTGCACGGGGCTGCTGTTGAACCAGACCTCGCCCTGCTGGGCGAGCGTCTGCCCCGACAGGCAGCGCATCAGCGTGGTCTTGCCGCTGCCGCGCGGGCCGACCAGGGCGAGGATCTCGGCCTCGCGCACACCCAGGGAGACGCCGGTGAGTACGTCCGAGCCCTCCAGGGTGCAGTGCAGGGAACGCGCCCAGAGCACGTCGTTGTCCGGTGGGGCCATCGCGTACACCTCGATGTCGGATCCGATACTTGCGTTCCCCCGTCCGGGGGAACGAGGGGACGGGCCTGTCGGTCACTGGGGGTCTGTCGGCACCGTAAGGATTCAGATCGGGTTGTACGCACAGCACACGGCCCGGGCCGCCGCCATCCACTCGGATGGCGGCATGCCCGGGCCGGGGTCACGCCGTGAGGGCGGCGTGAGGTCCTGCGGGACCGGTCAGAGCTTGGTCCACGCCTCGGTGAGCACCGAGCGCAGGATGCCTTCGATCTCGTCGAAGGTGCCCTGGTCGGCGATCAGCGGCGGGGCCAGCTGGATGACCGGGTCGCCACGGTCGTCGGCGCGGCAGTACAGGCCGTTGTCGAAGAGCGCCTTGGAGAGGTAGCCGTAGAGCACGCGCTCGGTCTCCTCGTCCGTGAAGGACTCCTTGGTGACCTTGTCCTTGACGAGCTCGATGCCGTAGAAGAAGCCGTTGCCGCGGACGTCGCCGACGATCGGGAGGTCGTGCAGCTTCTTCAGGGTGTCGAAGAAGTTGCCCTCCTGGTCGAGGACGTGCTGGTTCAGGCCTTCCTTGTCGAAGATGTCGAGGTTGGCGATCGCGACCGCCGACGACACCGGGTGGCCACCGAAGGTGTAGCCGTGCAGGAAGGTGTTGTCGCCCTTGTAGAACGGCTCGGCGAGGCGGTCGGAGACGATGCAGGCACCGATCGGGGAGTAGCCCGAGGTCATGCCCTTGGCGCAGGTGATCATGTCCGGCACGTAGCCGAACTTGTCACAGGCGAACATCGTGCCGAGGCGGCCGAAGGCACAGATCGTCTCGTCCGAGACGAGCAGCACGTCGTACTGGTCGCAGATCTCGCGGACCCGCTGGAAGTACCCGGGCGGCGGCGGGAAGCAGCCGCCGGCGTTCTGCACCGGCTCAAGGAAGACGGCCGCGACGGTCTCGGGGCCCTCGAAGAGGATCTGCTGCTCGATCTGGTCGGCGGCCCAGCGGCCGAAGGCCTCGGGGTCGTCGCCGTGGATCGGGGCGCGGTAGATGTTGGTGTTCGGCACCTTGTGCGCGCCGGGGACCAGCGGCTCGAAGGGGGCCTTCAGGGCCGGCAGACCGGTGATCGACAGGGCGCCCTGCGGGGTGCCGTGGTAGGCGACCGCACGCGAGATGACCTTGTACTTGGTGTGCTTGCCCTGCAGCTTGAAGTACTGCTTGGCGAGCTTCCACGCGGTCTCGACGGCCTCGCCGCCACCAGTGGTGAAGAAGACCTTGTTCAGGTCGCCCGGGGCGTAGTGCGCGAGACGCTCGGCGAGCTCGACGGCCTTGGGGTGCGCGTACGACCACACGGGGAAGAACGCGAGCTCCTGGGCCTGCTTGTACGCGACCTCGGCCAGCTCCTGGCGGCCGTGTCCGGCGTTGACCACGAAGAGACCCGCGAGACCGTCGAGGTAGCGCTTGCCCTTGTCGTCGAAGATGTAGGTGCCCTCACCACGCACGATGGTCGGCACGGGGTTGTTCTCGTACGAGGACATGCGGGTGAAGTGCATCCACAGGTGGTCGTACGCGGTCTTGGACAGGTCCTGGGTCACGATTATCGAGTTCCCCACATATAGGTCTGCTTCTTGAGCTTGAGGTAGACGAAGCTCTCCGTGGAGCGCACGCCGGGGAGGGTGCGGATGCGCTTGTTGATCACATCCAGCAGGTGGTCGTCGTCCTCACAGACGACCTCCACCATCAGGTCGAACGAGCCCGCGGTCATCACCACGTACTCGCACTCGGCCATGGCCGTCAGCGCGTCCGCCACCGGATCCAGGTCACCCTCGACGTTGATGCCGACCATCGCCTGCCGCCGGAATCCCACGGTGAGCGGGTCGGTGACGGCGACGATCTGCATGACGCCCTGGTCGAGCAGCTTCTGGACGCGCTGCCGTACGGCGGCCTCGGAGAGGCCCACGGCCTTGCCGATGGAGGCGTACGGACGGCGGCCGTCCTGCTGGAGCTGCTCGATGATCGCCAGGGAGACGGCATCGATCGTCGGGGACGAACCGGATCCGGTTCTGGAGTTCGTGCTTTGACTGGCCACGCATCCACTGTGCACCGAGACTCGTCTGTCTGGCAAGCCCGGAGCGATGAAATTCGTTGTTTTCGCTTCACGATCACACTGAATCCGAAGTTGACGGGTGCCGGGCCTGTCGAAAGCGTCCGCCGAGCGACTACTGTGGGGGTGTCTCATCCACCGGGACACCGCACGACGACGTGCGACCAAGAACGTGACAGGAGGGGTGGCAAGTGACCACCGAGCTGCGCCGGCTGCGTAACTACATCAACGGGGAGTTCCGGGACGCCGCCGACGGACGGACCATCGATGTGGTCAACCCGGCCACGGGCGAGGTCTTCGCCACGTCTCCGCTCTCCGGACAGGCGGACGTCGACGCCGCCATGGACGCGGCCGCGGCCGCGTTCCCGGCCTGGCGTGACACCACGCCCGCCGAGCGCCAGAAGGTCCTGCTGAAGATCGCGGACGCCTTCGAGGAGCGCGCCGAGGACCTGATCGCCGCCGAGGTCGAGAACACCGGCAAGCCGACCGCTCTCACCGCCAGCGAAGAGATCCCGCCGATGGTGGACCAGATCCGCTTCTTCGCGGGTGCCGCCCGGATGCTCGAGGGCCGCTCGGCCGGCGAGTACATGGAGGGCATGACCTCGATCGTCCGCCGCGAGCCGGTGGGTGTCTGTGCCCAGGTCGCGCCGTGGAACTACCCGATGATGATGGCCGTGTGGAAGTTCGCCCCGGCCCTCGCCGCGGGCAACACGGTCGTCCTCAAGCCCTCGGACACGACCCCCGCGTCGACCGTCCTGATGGCCGAGATCATCGGTTCCATCGTGCCCAAGGGCGTCTTCAACGTCATCTGCGGCGACCGCGAGACCGGCAAGGCGATGGTCGAGCACCCGACCCCGGCGATGGCCTCCATCACCGGTTCGGTCCGCGCCGGCATGCAGGTCGCCGAGTCGGCGGCCAAGGACGTCAAGCGCGTCCACCTGGAGCTGGGCGGCAAGGCCCCGGTCGTGGTCTTCGAGGACGCCGACATCGCCAAGGCCGTCGAGGACATCGCGGTGGCGGGCTACTTCAACGCCGGCCAGGACTGCACCGCCGCGACCCGTGTCCTCGTGCACGAGTCCATCCACGACGAGTTCGTGACGCAGCTGGCCAAGGCCGCCGCCGACACCAAGACGGGTCAGCCGGACGACGAGGACGTGCTCTACGGCCCGCTGAACAACCCGAACCAGCTGGCGCAGGTCACCGGCTTCATCGACCGCCTCCCGGCCCACGCCAAGGTCGAGGCGGGCGGCCACCGCGTCGGCGACAAGGGCTACTTCTACGCCCCGACCGTCGTCTCCGGCCTCAAGCAGGACGACGAGATCATCCAGAACGAGGTCTTCGGCCCGGTCATCACGGTGCAGTCCTTCCGTGACGAGCAGCAGGCCCTGGAGTACGCCAACGGCGTCGAGTTCGCCCTCGCGTCCTCGGTCTGGACGAAGGACCACGCCCGCGCGATGCGCATGTCGAAGGCCCTGGACTTCGGCTGCGTGTGGATCAACACCCACATCCCGCTGGTCGCGGAGATGCCGCACGGCGGCTACAAGAAGTCCGGCTACGGCAAGGACCTCTCGGCGTACGGCTTCGAGGACTACACGCGCATCAAGCACGTGATGACGTCCCTCGGCTGAGCCGACGGATCTACGACGCGGCCCCGGCACCTTGATCGACAAGGTGCCGGGGCCGCGGTCGTCCGGTCGGCGGACCGTCCATTGCCCGACCACCGTGACCCCGTTTTTGAACGCGTTCATGACGGGCGTAGGGTGCTGTCATGAACGATGTGAACGGGCCGAGAGCCCTTCTCCGGCGTATCCGTGTGTGGCTGGTCGTCTTCATCGTCTGCCTGGTGCTCAGCGGGCTCACCGCCTTCCCGCTCGTCACTGAACTCCACCTCGTCGAGGACACGTTGACGTCCTGGGCGGCTCCGGTGGGGGAGCTGTTCCCCGGGCTCGTGGAGTGGATCGAGCGCGTACGGGACGGTCTCGACGCCGCCGACGCGCAGTACCCCTTCGTGCTCTACGGCACCGACTGGCTCGCCTTCGCGCACCTCGTCATCGCCGTCGCGTTCTACGGGCCGTACCGCGACCCCGTACGGAACATCTGGGTCATCGAGTTCGGCATGATCGCCTGCGCCGGGATCATCCCCCTCGCCCTCATCTGCGGCCCGATCCGGGACATTCCTTTTTGGTGGTCGGTCATCGACATGTCGTTCGGTGTCTTCGGCGTGATCCCGCTGCTCGTCGTGCGGCGGATGATCAAGCGGCTCGAGGTGGTTCAGGCCGTCGGCGCTCCGTAGGCCGCCACCATCAGGGCCAGGGCGACGCGGTTCGTGCCCTGGCCCTTCGCTTCGGTCGCGTTGACGCTGTAGACCAGCGTGCGCGAGCCGTCGCGGGTCGAGGCGATCGCCGCGTTGTAGCCCCAGCGGCCGCCCGACTTGCCCCACACCTCCCGCCCGCCGAGCTTCTTCATCGAGAGCCCGACGGCGTACGCGGCAGGCTTGCCGCTCGTGAAGTCCGGCACCTGGGGCAGCGTGAACATCTCCTCCAGGAGCGGCCCGTGCACCAACCGCCCCTGGAACAGGGCCTGGACGAAGCGCTCCAGATCGTCCGTGGTGGAGATGATGTCGCCGGCCGCCCAGCCGTCCGTCGCGCCCCACACCGACACGTCGCGCAGCCCGGTCGTGCCGTCCGCCAGTCGCATCGTCTGGTAGCCGTGGTTGTGCGGGCCGACGATCCGGGGGCTGGTCCCGGGGAAGTACGTGTCCCTGAGCCCCAGCGGCCGCAGCACCTGTGCGGCGACGACGTCCTCGTACCGCTCGCCCGTCACCCGCTCGATCAGCAGCCCGGCGATCGTGTAGCCGATGTTGAGGTAGTGCTGCCGGGTGCCGGGGGCGAACTCGGGCTTCTTCGCCGTCGCCGAGCGAACCATCTCGCGCGGGTCGTGCACGACGAAGCGGTTCTCGTACCACTCCTCGACCGTCGTGCCGGTGAAGTCGGGCGCCGGGATGCCGTGGGTGTGGTTGAGCAGCTGGCGGACCGTCACCTTCTCGTACGCCGCCGGGAACAGCTCCGGCAGATACGAACGGGCCGTGCGGTCCAGGTCGAGCCGCCCCTCGGCCGCCAACTGGAGAGCGACCGCGGCCGTGAAGACCTTCGTCACCGAGCCGGCCCGGAAACGGGCGTCCGGGTCGGCGGGCCGGTTCGTCCGCAGGTCGTGGACGCCGGAGGCGCCGCGCCAGACGCCCTCGGTGCCGCCGACCCGTACCAGCGCCGCCGTCGCGTCCTTCGACGGAAGCCCGGCGATCGCCGCCGCCAGGGCCGAGTCGGCGCTCGACGCCGACACGGGCACGGGGGTGGCCGCGGCCGGCAGGACCGCCGGGCCGGCCGCGACGCCCAGGACGAGGGCGGAGGCGAGCAGGGTGCGGGTACGTGCGTTCATGGTCAACTCCGGTGCGGTGAGCCGTTGTTCTCGACGACTCCCATCCTGCTGACCTGCGACGGAACCCGGATCGCCGGAGCGGGGGATCTTCGCCCGCCCCGCTCATCCCCCGGCCGGGGGAGAACCCGCCGTGACAAGACCGCTCTCGTACGCGCAGATCACCGCCTGGATCCGGTCCCGCAGCCCCAGCTTCGCGAGCACGTTCCCGACATGCGTCTTCACCGTGTGGTCGCTGACCACCAGCTCCGCCGCGATCTCCGCGTTCGAGAGCCCGCGCGCGAGGAGCAGCAACGTCTCCCGCTCGCGGGCCGTCAGCGCGTCGAGCCGTGGGTCGGGCCGGGGCGCCCGCCGCGCGGGACGGGTGTACTCCTCGACCAGCCGCCGGGCCACGGACGGGGCGAGGAGAGAGTCGCCGCGCGCCACCACCCGTACCGCGTGCACCAGATCGTCCCGGCGTACGTCCTTCAGCAGGAACCCGCTCGCGCCCGCGTGCAGCGCCTCGTAGACGTACTCGTCGGAGTCGAACGTCGTCAGCATCACGCTCCGGCACCCGCTTCCGGCGCTGATCGCCCGGCAGGCCTCGATGCCGTCGAGCAGCGGCATCCGGATGTCGAGCAGCGCCACCTCGGCGGAGTGCCGGCGCACCGCCTCGACCGCCGCCGCGCCGTCGCCCGCCTCCGCGACGACCTCGATGTCCGGCTGGGCGTCGAGAATCATCGAGAAGCCGCTGCGGACCAGCTCCTGGTCGTCGGCCACCACCACCCGGATCGTCAACGCGTCACCTCCGCCACGGAGGGTACGGGGAGCTCCACCCGTACCTCGAAGCCCCGGCCGTCCGGCCCCGGGCCGCTCGCCGCCGTACCGCCGTGCGCGGCCGCCCGCTCGCGGATCCCGACGAGCCCGTGACCCTCGGCCGCCGTCCGCGCGCCCCGCCGCCTTCCGCGCCCGTCATCCGTCACGACCACCTCCAGCACACTCTCGCCGTACGCCAGTCGTACGGACGCGGTACGCGCCCCCGCGTGCTTCACCACGTTGGTCAATGCCTCTTGCACGATCCGGTAGACCGTCGCTCCGGTGGCGGCCGGCAGGATCCGTACGCCGCCCGTCGTCCCGTACGTGACGTCGAGCCCACTGCCCCGCACCCGCTCCACCAGCTCCGGCAGGCCGCCGAGGTCCGGCTGCGGATCCCGGGGAGCGGCGCCCTCCGCCCCCTCGTCGCGCAGCACGCCCAGCATCCGGCGCAGCTGCGCCATCGCGTCCCGGCCCGTCGCGGAGATCGCGTCGAACGCGGCCTCCGCCCGCTCAGGAGCCGACCGCACCGCCACCGGACCGGCCTCCGCCTGCACGATCATCAGGCTCACGGCATGGGAGAGGATGTCGTGCATCTCCCGTGCGATCCGGGCCCGTTCACGTGCCGCCGCCTGCTCGGCCTCGACGCGGGCGGCCCGCTGCCGGGCGTCGGTGAGCCGGCCGAAGACGTACGCCGCCGCGAACACGAAGAGGGAGAAGGTCAGTTCACGCGCCGACCGGGTGTTGAGCCACACCGACAACGGCACCGCGACCACGAGCAGCAGCATGGTCGCGAGCCGCTGCCAGGGCGGCGCGAGCGCGGCGATCGTGTGGACGACGACGAGCCCGGTGTACGGCAGGGGCTGGCCAGGACCCTCCACCGCCAGCTTGTACAGAGCGCTCGCCGCAAGGACCGCGAGCAGCACGGCGAAGGGCGCGCGCCGCCGCCAGACCAGTGGGAGCACGGTGAGCGTCGTCAGCCCGTACGCCGGCCAGCTCGCCGGCTCCAGTTCGGGCGGGCGCGGTACCACGAACGGCATCGTCATCGCGGCCTGGACCAGCAGCGCGACCCCTACGTCCACGGCGAGCGGATGGGAGGCCCCGAGCCGCCGGGCCCGCTCCCACCACCCCCGTACGTCCCCCCGTATGCCCATCAGTCGGTCGTCACCTTTCGCAGTTCGGCGGCGAGCGCGTCCACGCGGTTGGTGGTGATCGCGTCCACCCCGTGGGACAGGAGCCTGCGCATGGTGCACCGGGTGTCCGCGGTCCAGGCCGAGAGGAGGTAGCCGTCCCGGTGGACCCATTCCACCAGCTCCCGACTCACCAGACCGAAGCGGTAGTTGAGCCAGCGTGGCCGCACCGCGTCCAGGAGCGCGGCCCGGGGCGGGGCGAGGGTCGTCCAGGTCAGCGCGATCTCGGCGGCCGGGTCGGCGGCCCGCACCTGGAGCATGGCGGTCCCGCCCGCGCAGTAGTAGACGCGCTCGGCCGCGCCGCACTCGCGGACCGTGCCGACGATGGTGCGGACCGAGTCCTCGTTCCCGCCGGGCAGATCGAGCATCAGGCGGTACGGTTCGGCCGCGATCAGCGCCTCGCGCAGCGTGGGGACGCCGTCGTACGTCAGCTCGCCGAGCTGCGCCAGGGTGAGCGAGGACAGCGTGCGGTCGTGGCCCCACAGCCGCTTGAGCGTGGCGTCGTGGAGCAGGACGGGGACGCCGTCGGCGGTGAGCCGGACATCGACCTCGATGGCGTCCGCGCCCGCCTCGATCGCCGAGACGATCGAGGCGAGGGTGTTCTCGCGGACGCGGTACGGAACGCCGCGGTGGGCTACGACAGTGACGTGGTCCATGGGGCCATTGTCGCGAGTGTCAGCGCGCGAGGCACTTCTCCGTGTAGCTGTCGATCTCCGCGGCGATGCGGGCCTTGCCGGCCGGGTCGAGGAAGGAGGCCTCGACCGCGTTCTTTGCGAGGGCCGCGAGACCGCGCTCGTCGAGGTCCAGGAGCCGGGCGGCGACCGCGTACTCGTTGTTCAGGTCGGTGCCGAACATCGGCGGGTCGTCACTGTTGATCGTCACCAGGACGCCGGCCTTCACCATCTCCTTGATGGGGTGCTCGTCCAGGTCGGCGACCGCCCGGGTGGCGATGTTCGAGGTCGGGCAGACCTCCAGGGCGATCCGGTGCTCCGCCAGGTGGGCCAGGAGGGCGGGGTCCCGCACGGCGCTGGTGCCGTGACCGATGCGCTCGGCCCGCAGGTCGTTCAAGGCGTCCCAGATGGTCTCCGGTCCTGTCGTCTCGCCGGCGTGCGGGACGGAGCGCAGGCCGGCCGCGATCGCCCGGTCGAAGTACGGCTTGAACTGCGGGCGCGGCACCCCGATCTCCGGGCCGCCGAGCCCGAACGACACCAGGCCCTCCGGGCGCAGGTCGACCGCGAGCCGGGCGGTCTCCTCCGCGGCCTCCAGGCCGGCCTCGCCGGGGATGTCGAAGCACCAGCGAAGGACGACGCCCAGCTCGGCCTCGGCGGCCACGCGGGCGTCCTCGATCGCGGCCATGAAGGCCCGCTCGTCGATGCCGCGACGGGTCGAGCTGTACGGGGTGATGGTCAGCTCGGCGTACCGGATGTTCTGCCGGGCCATGTCGCGGGCGATCTCGAAGGTCAGCAGCCGGACGTCCTCCGGGGTGCGGACGAGGTCCACGACCGAGAGGTAGACCTCGACGAAGTGCGCGAAGTCGGTGAAGGTGAAGTACGCGGCGAGCGCCTCGGGGTCGGCGGGGACCTTGGAGTCCGGGTGCCGGGCGGCCAGCTCGGCGACGATCCGGGGAGAGGCGGAGCCGACGTGGTGGACATGCAGCTCGGCCTTGGGAAGCCCCGCGATGAAGGAACGCAGATCGGTCATCCGATCATCGTAGGCCGGGCAGGTGGCGTGCCGAGGGCAGGTCGTAGCATGGCGGGATCACGATGGGGGAGGCCCATGTCTGACAACAGCGAGCAGGAGCGGGGCGGGTACGACCCGGCGGACCCGTGGGCTCCGCCGAACCGCGACGGGGTGGAACTGAGCAAGCCCGCGACGCCCACGCCCGAGGACCGTCCGCCGGTGCACGACCAGCCGACGATGACCGCCATGCCGACGGGGGAGGTACCGCCGCCCCCCGTCGCGCCGGGGGGCCCCTCGCCGACGGGCGCGTACGGCTACCCGACGCCCCCGGTGACACCGGCCGCGCCGTCGGGGTACGGCTACCCCGGATACCCGGGCTACGCGGGAGCGGGCGGCTACGGCCAGCCGGGCTGGCAGCAGCTGCCGTCCAACGGCATGGGGACGACGGCGATGGTGCTCGGCATCATCGCGGTGGTCGGCTTCTGCATGTACGGGCTCGGTGTCGTCCTCGGCATCCTGGCCCTGATCTTCGGCATCATCGGCCGCAAGAAGGTCCAGCGGGGCGAGGCGAACAACGGTGGGATGGCGACGGCGGGCATTGTGCTCGGATCGATCGGGATCCTGTTCAGTGCGGCGTTCCTGGGCTTCCTGATCTGGGCCATCGCCCAGGACATGAAGGACGGCACCGACTCCGACGACCCGTTCGCGACGAGCCTGGTGGTCGAGACCCGCTAGCCGGAGCGGGTGGAACCAGCCGGAGCCGGTGGAAGGGGCCCGCGCCTGCGTCGGGCCCCTTCCTCATGCGCCGTCCTGTGCGCCGCGCAGCCGCTCCCGCGCCTCCATGAGGGCGAAACCCAGCAGGTTGAGCCCGCGCCAGCGGGACGGGTCCGTCGCGCGGGGGTCGTCGGCGGCGAGGCCGATGCCCCACACGCGGTCCAGCGGGCTCGCCTCCACCAGGACGCGGCCGCCCGTGCCGACCAGGAACGCCCGCAGCCCCTCGTCCGAGACGAACTTGTGGACGCTGCCCTCCACGACGATCCCGAAGCGCTCCCGCTCCCACACCGTCTCGTCGAAGTCGCGCACCAGCCGCCCGGCCTTCTTCGCCTCCGCGGGCGTACGGGACGACAGCGCGGCCCGCTCGGCCTCGGCGTCGCCGAAGAGCCGCGCCTTCCCGGCCATCATCCAGTGCTCGGCCGTCGCGTAGCGCACGCCCTCGACCTCGAACGGCGACGGCCACCACTGGCTGAGACAGCTCGCAGAGAGCTGCCCGTCCGGTCTCGGGCGGTGGCCCCAGAAGTGCAGCCACTTGACCTTCTCACCCCTGCTGACCTGCTCCGTCAGCTCGTCGATCTTCCCCATGCACGCGAGTCTGACAGCCGCCACTGACACTCCGTACGGTGATTTCCGGCCGCCCTCGACACATGGTCGACCGATTCCGTCGCGTAACCAAAAGGCAACAACGGAATCACTTGTTGGACGGGCAGCCCTCTGTCAGGATCGGCACTCAATTCGAGCTGGAACAACGGAGAGCGTCATGGGCAACCGCTTCCAGGTGACGGACCGCTTCGCGGCCGGCGCGCAGTACATCGGCGGGCGGCTGCGGCCCGGGAACTCGGGCGAGGAGCACAGCGTCGTCGACCCGGCCACCGGCGAGAGCGTGTGCACCTACACCCTCGCCTCCACCGCCGACGTGGACGACGCCGTCGCCGCCGCCACGGAGGCGTTCCCCGGCTGGGCCGGCGCGACCCCCGGCGAGCGCTCCGACGCGCTGCACCGGTTCGCCGGCGTCCTCGCCGAGCAGGCCGAGGAGTTCGCCCGCGTCGAGTCCCTCCAGTGCGGCAAGCCGATCAAGCTGTCCACCGAGTTCGACGTACCCGGCACCGTCGACAACACGGCCTTCTTCGCCGGGGCCGCCCGCCACCTCCAGGGCCAGTCCGCCGGCGAGTACAGCGGCGACCACACCTCGTACATCCGGCGCGAGCCCATCGGTGTCGTCGGCTCCATCGCCCCCTGGAACTACCCGCTCCAGATGGCCGCCTGGAAGATCCTCCCGGCGATCGCCGCCGGCAACACCATCGTCCTGAAGCCGGCCGAACTCACCCCGCTCACCTCGCTGATGTTCGCCCAGGCCGCCACGGAGGCCGGCATCCCCGCCGGTGTCGTCAACATCGTCACCGGCGCCGGCCGCACCGCCGGCGAGCACCTCGTCGGCCACCCCGACGTCGCCATGACCTCCTTCACCGGCTCCACCCCCGTCGGCAAGCGGGTCGCCGAGATCGCCACCTCCACCGTGAAGCGGCTCCACCTCGAACTCGGCGGCAAGGCCCCCTTCGTCGTCTTCGACGACGCCGACCTGGAGGCCGCCGCCCACGGCGCGGTCGCCGCCTCCCTCATCAACACCGGCCAGGACTGCACCGCCGCCACGCGCGCGTACATCCAGCGCCCGCTCTTCGACGCCTTCGTCGCCCGCGTCGCAGAACTCATGGAGACCGTCCGCCTCGGCGACCCCTTCGACCCCTCCACCGACCTCGGCCCGCTCATCAGCCACGCCCAGCGCGACCGCGTCGCCGCCTTCGTCGAGCGCGCCCGCGGCTACGCCACCGTCGTCACCGGCGGCGAAGCCCCAGGCGGCGACCTGAAGAACGGCGCGTACTACCGCCCGACCCTCATCACCGGCGCCGCGCAGGACAGCGAGGTCGTGCAGTCCGAGATCTTCGGGCCCGTCCTCGTGGCCCTGCCCTTCGACGGCGACGACGAGGGCATCCGGCTCGCCAACGACACCCCCTACGGCCTCGCCGCATCCGCCTGGACCCGCGACGTGTTCCGCGCGAACCGCGCCACCCGCGAGATCAAGGCCGGCTGCGTCTGGGTCAACGACCACATTCCGATCATCAGCGAGATGCCGCACGGCGGCTCCAAGGCCTCCGGCTACGGAAAGGACATGTCGGTGTACTCCTTCGAGGAGTACACGCAGGTCAAGCACGTGATGTATGACAACACCGCGGTGATCAGGAAGGACTGGCACCGCACCGTCTTCGGGGACCGATAACAGCCCGTCCGACCACCGGGCACCCACCATCCCGAAAGGGCACAGCGCATGCAGAGTTACGAGTCCGACAGCCTGTCCGCCGCCCAACTGGCCGCGATACGGCGCAGCCTGACCAGTGGCCGGGGCGCTCTCAGCCGCCGATCGATGCTGCGCGCCTCCGGCGTCGGCGCGCTCACCCTCGGCGGTCTCGCCGGCCTGAGCGCCTGTGGCATCCCGGCGGCCAAGCGAGAGGACGAGACCCGCGACTCCATCGACGTCTCGGACAAGGAGAAGACGCTCAGCTTCTCCAACTGGACCGAGTACATGGACGTCAGCGAGGACGAGAAGTCCCGCCCCACCCTGGAGGCGTTCACCAAGCGCACCGGGATCAAGGTCAAGTACACCGAGGACATCAACGACAACGTCGAGTTCTTCGGCAAGATCAAGCCGCAGCTCGCCGCCGGCCAGGACACCGGCCGTGACCTCATCTGCGTCACCGACTGGCTGGCCGCCCGCATGATCCGGCTCGGCTGGGCGCAGAAGCTGGACCCGGCGAACCTGCCCCACGCGTCCGCCAACCTCTCCTCCCAGTTCCGCAGCCCGGACTGGGACCCGGGCCGCGCCTACACGTACCCCTGGACCGGAATCTCCACGGTGATCGCGTACAACGCCAAGGCGACCGGCGGCCGCAAGGTCGACTCCGTCACCCAGCTCCTGGACGATCCCAAGCTCAAGGGCCGGGTCGGCTTCCTCACGGAGATGCGCGACACCATCGGCATGACCCTCATCGACCAGGGCAAGGACCCGGGGAAGTTCACCGACGCGGACTTCGACGGCGCGCTCGGCCGGGTCCAGAAGGGCGTCGACACCAAGCAGATCCGCCGCTTCACCGGCAACGACTACATCTCGGACCTCGATCAGGGCGACCTCGCCGCATGTCTCGCCTGGGCCGGTGACGTCATCCAGCTCCAGGCCGACAACCCGGACATCAAGTTCGCGATCCCGTCCGCCGGTTACATCACCTCCAGCGACAACCTGCTGGTCCCCGCCCAGGCCCGGCACAAGACCAACGCCGAGAAGCTCATCGACTACTACTACGATCTCCCGGTCGCCGCCCAGCTGGCCGCGTACATCAACTACGTCTGCCCGGTCGCCGGTGTCGAGGAAGAACTCGCCAAGATCGACCCGGCACTGTCCTCGAACACGCTGATCCTCCCCGACAAGGCGATGCGGGCGAAGTCGCGCGCCTTCCGCTCGCTGACCAGCGAGGAAGAGACGGCGTACGAAGAGAAGTTCGCCAAGCTCATCGGCGCCTGAGTCGCGGGGCGGCCGGCCTCCCCGCCGTCCGCCCGCGCTCTCCGGCCGTCCAGCAACCCCTCGATACCACCGGGATCGCAACCCATGACTGACAAGAACACCGGCGGCGACGTCCGTCTCACCGGGATCAGCAAGACGTACGGCTCGTTCACCGCCGTCCATCCGCTCGATCTGACCGTCCCGCAGGGCTCGTTCTTCGCGCTCCTCGGCGCCTCCGGCTGCGGCAAGACGACCACGCTGCGGATGATCGCCGGCCTGGAGGACCCCACCACCGGCTCGGTCTTCCTCGGCGACAGGGACGTCACCGACCTCCCGCCGTACAAGCGGCCGGTCAACACCGTCTTCCAGTCCTACGCGCTCTTCCCGCACATGGACGTCTCCGAGAACATCGCCTTCGGCCTGCGCCGGCGCGGCATCAAGTCCGTGAAGCAGCAGGTCGACGACATGCTGGAGCTCGTCCAGCTCGGCGACAAGGCCAAGCACAAGCCGCACCAGCTCTCCGGCGGCCAGCAGCAGCGCGTCGCCGTGGCCCGCGCGCTCATCAACCACCCGCAGGTGCTGCTCCTCGACGAGCCGCTCGGCGCCCTCGACCTCAAGCTGCGCCGCCAGATGCAGCTGGAGCTCAAGCGGATCCAGACCGAGGTCGGCATCACCTTCGTGCACGTCACCCACGACCAGGAGGAGGCCATGACCATGGCCGACCAGGTCGCGGTGATGAACGGCGGCCGGGTGGAGCAGCTCGGCGCGCCCGCCGACCTGTACGAGAACCCGCGGACGACGTTCGTCGCCAACTTCCTCGGCACCTCGAACCTCATCGAGGCCGAGGTCGCCGAGACCGGCGGCTCCGACCTGGTCGTGACGGCCGGCGGCGGCAAGCTGCGGCTGCCCGTGGACCGCTGTTCGGCGACGGTACGCACCGGGGGCAAGGTCCTCGTGGGCGTCCGGCCCGAGAAGATCTCGCTCGCGCACGCCGACGACGCGGGGAAGATCGCGGAGGGCCGCAACAAGGTCACCGGCCGGATCGCCGACTCCTCCTTCATCGGCGTCTCCACGCAGTACGTGGTGAACTCGCCGGCCGGGGCCGAACTCCAGGTCTACGAGCAGAACATCGAGCGCGACTCCCGCCTGGTGCCCGGCGCCGAGGTCGTCCTGCACTGGAACCCGGCCCACACCTTCGGCCTCGACGCCGCCCAGGACATCGACGCGGGTGTCGAGACGGTGGAGGACGCCGCATGAGTGCCACGCTGACCAAGGAGGAAACGCCACCCATAGAGGAACCGCCCGTGCGCAAGGCGTCCGCGCGCAAGCGGCTCGTCCCGTACTGGCTGCTGCTGCCCGGCATCGTCTGGCTGCTCGTCTTCTTCGCGCTGCCGATGGTCTACCAGGCCTCGACCTCCGTGCAGACCGGCTCCCTGGAGAAGGGCTTCGAGGTCACCTGGCACTTCCAGACCTACTGGGACGCCTTCCAGGAGTACCGGCCGCAGTTCGTCCGTTCCCTGCTCTACGCCGGTACCGCCACGCTCCTGTGCCTGCTCCTCGGCTACCCGCTGGCGTACCTGATCGCCTTCAAGGCCGGCCGCTGGCGCAACCTGCTGCTCGTCCTCGTCATCGCGCCGTTCTTCACCAGCTTCCTCATCCGGACGCTGGCGTGGAAGACGATCCTGGCCGACGACAGCGTGGTCGTCGACGCGCTCAACGCGCTGCACGTGCTCGACGTGACCAGCTGGCTCGGCTGGACCGAGGGCGACCGCGTGCTCGCCACCCCGATGGCGGTGGTCTGCGGCCTGACGTACAACTTCCTGCCATTCATGATCCTGCCGCTCTACACCTCCCTGGAGCGCATCGACGGCCGTCTCCACGAGGCCGCGAAGGACCTGTACGCGTCCCCCGCCACCACCTTCCGCAAGGTGACGCTCCCGCTGTCGATGCCGGGCGTCGTCTCGGGCACCCTGCTCACCTTCATCCCGGCGAGCGGCGACTACGTCAACGCGGAACTGCTCGGCTCGACCGACACCAAGATGGTCGGCAACGTCATCCAGTCGCAGTTCCTGCGGGTGCTCGACTACCCGACGGCCGCCGCGCTGTCCTTCATCCTCATGGCGATCGTGCTGCTCATGGTCACCGTCTACATCCGCCGTGCGGGAACGGAGGACCTGGTCTGATGCGTTGGATCCGCCGGAACCTTGTCGCCATCGCGGGCCTGCTGACGCTCGCGTACATGATCGTGCCGAACATCGTCGTGATGGTGTTCTCGTTCAACAAGCCGAACGGGCGCTTCAACTACGCCTGGCAGCGCTTCTCCCTGGATGCCTGGAAGGACCCGTGCGGCGTCGCCGACCTGTGCGGCTCGCTGACCCTGTCGTTGCAGATCGCGGCCTGGGCCACCCTCGGCGCGACGATCCTCGGCGCGATGATCGCCTTCGCCCTTGTCCGCTACCGCTTCCGGGCGCGCGGCGCGATCAACTCGCTGATCTTCCTGCCGATGGCCATGCCCGAGGTCGTCATGGCCGCCTCCCTGCTCACGCTCTTCCTCAACATGGGCGCTGAGCTGGGCTTCTGGACGGTCCTGATCGCCCACATCATGTTCTGTCTGTCGTTCGTGGTGACGGCGGTCAAGGCGCGCGTGATGTCCATGGACCCGCGTCTTGAGGAGGCCGCGCGCGACCTCTACGCGGGCCCGGTGCAGACCTTCGTACGGGTCACGCTGCCGATCGCCGCCCCCGGTATCGCCGCCGGCGCACTGCTCGCCTTCGCGCTCTCGTTCGACGACTTCATCATCACCAACTTCAACTCGGGCAACACCGTCACCTTCCCCATGTTCGTCTGGGGCTCGGCCCAGCGCGGTACGCCCGTCCAGATCAACGTCATCGGCACGGCCATGTTCGTCATCGCCGTACTGGTGGTGGTAGCCGGACAGATCATCACGAACCGGCGCAAGAAAACAGCGACAAGCTGAGTACGCCCTGAGCAACACCTGAAGGAGTTGGAAACCATGGCCCCAGTCGCCATGCGTCTCGCTGCACAATCTCTCTCCGACGCCCAGCCCGTCCCCTTCTGGCTGGAAGATCCCGGCAAGCCCGGAGCCGTGCCCGCCCTCACCGGCACCGAGAAGTGCGACCTTCTCGTCGTCGGCGGTGGCTACAGCGGACTGTGGACCGCGCTCCTCGCCAAGGAGCGCGACCCCTCCCGGGATGTCGTACTGATCGAAGGCCGCGAGGTGGGCTGGGCCGCCTCGGGCCGCAACGGAGGCTTCTGCGCGGCCTCCCTCACACACGGCTTCGGCAACGGGCTCGCCCGCTGGCCGGGCGAGCTGCCGAAGCTCGAGGAGCTCGGCGAGCGCAACCTCGACGCCATCGAGGCGTCCGTCGCCCGCTACTCCCTCGACTGCGACTTCGAGCGCACCGGCGAGATCGACGTCGCCACCGAGCCGTACCAGGTCGAGGAACTCCACGAGGTGTACGCGGAGATCGAGCGGCTCGGTCTCGCGGACGGCCTCGAACTCCTCGACGGCGACGCGGTCCGCGCGGAGGTCGATTCCCCGACCTTCCTCGGCGGCCTGTGGGACCGGCGCGGGGTCGCCATGGTCAACCCCGCCAAGCTGGCCTGGGGTCTGAAGCGGGCCTGCCAGGACCTGGGCGTACGGATCTACGAGAACACCCCGGGTCTTGAGCTGCGCACCTTCGGCGCGGGGATGGGCGTGCGCACCCCGTACGGCCGGGTCCTCGCCCGCCGGGTCGCGCTCGGCACCAACGTCTTCCCGTCGCTGGTCAAGCGGGTCCGGCACTACACCGTCCCGGTCTACGACTACGCCCTGATGACCGAGCCGCTCTCGCCCGAGCAGCTCGCCGCCGTCGGCTGGAAGAACCGCCAGGGGCTCGGGGACAGCGCCAACCAGTTCCACTACTTCCGGATCACGGCCGACAACCGGATCCTGTGGGGCGGTTACGACGCGATCTACCGCTTCGGCGGCCGGGTCGCCGCCGAGATGGACCACCGCCCGGAGACGTATCTGAAGCTCGCCGAGCATTTCTTCCGCTGCTTCCCGCAGTTGGAGGGGCTCCGCTTCAGCCACGCCTGGGGCGGCGCGATCGACACCTGCTCGCGCTTCTCGGCCTTCTTCGGTACGGCGTACCAGGGCAAGGTCGCGTACGCCGCGGGCTTCACCGGCCTCGGTGTCGGGGCCACCCGCTTCGGCGGCGACGTGATGCTCGACCTGCTGGCCGGTGAGCGCACGGAGCGTACGGACCTGGAGATGGTCCGCTCCAAGCCGCTGCCCTTCCCGCCGGAGCCGATCGCCTGGGCCGGCATCGGCCTCACCAAGTGGTCACTGGCGCGCGCCGACGAGAACGGCGGCCGCCGCAATCTGTGGCTGAAGGCGATGGACCGCATGGGTCTGGGCTTCGACAGCTGAGCGCGGCGCGCCCGAAGGGCGCGAGTGCGCCGGGTGGGCGCCCCCGGCGCACACCAGGTGCCCTGGATGTGACCCAGTTCACTCCCAACTGGTGGCCCGAACCCGCGTCATGATCGTGACCGACCCCGCTCTCTGCGTGTGGACATCGCTGAACACACAGAAGGGAGGCTGTTGGTCATGACTGGTCCTGGGGCCAAGAGCGCGGTGGAATGGCTGGCGTCGGTGGCGCCGGATCCCGACGCCTGCCGGTGGGAGTGGGAGCGCAACCCGCTGGGGATCGCGCTGCTGCCCGCCGGCCGGCGGTGGGACGTGCTGATCCTGCCGGGGGAGCTCGGCTATCCGACCCTCGACGTGCTGACCCGGCTCGTGGACCGGCCGGGGCCGGTCCTCGCCGACTTCGGTGAGGAGCGGATGGGCTTCTTCGTGCCGCCGGGCACGGCCGCGCGCTGGCTCGGCACGGGGGTGCGCAGCGCGGGCAGCGGCACCTGGATCGTCGTCCCGTACCCGGGTCGGAGGGCCGGCGGGGTGCGCTGGCTGGTGACACCGGACGGCAGCGGCACGCTCAACGACGCCTCGCTGCTTGAGCTGGCGATGCACGAGGCGGCGGGCCGACTGGCGCGGGGGGAAGGGGAGTAGAGGTCCTGGCGGGCGAACAGAGGTCTTGACCACTTGATTGGTCTGGACCATGCTGTGGCGCGCTCCACCTCGATTCCCCCACCCCCGGAGGCAGTTGTGGACCGCACCAGACCTCTCACGCTTGTACTGGCGGGCGCGCTCGCCGCCGGCGGACTCGTCGCGCTCACTCCCCTTGCCCAGGCCGCCGACTCCGAACTGGCCCGCAACGGCGGCTTCGAATCCGGTCTCGACGGCTGGAGTTGTACGGCGGCCGGCGGAGCCGTCGTCTCGTCACCCGTGCACGGCGGGACGAAGGCGCTGCAGGCGACCCCGGCGGGCAGCGACAACGCCAAGTGCTCCCAGACCGTCACCGTCAAGCCGAACTCGGCCTACACGCTGAGTGGTTGGGTGCGCGGAAGCTACATCTACCTCGGCGCGTCCGGCACCGGCACCGGCGACGTCTCCACCTGGACCCAGTCCGCCCCCGACTGGCAGAAGCTCAGCACGACCTTCACCACGGGCGCCTCGACGACGTCCGTCACGATCTACACCCACGGCTGGTACGGCACCGGCGCCTACGTCGCCGACGACCTCTCCCTCCTCGGCCCCGGCGGCGACCCCGTCCAGATACCCGCCACCCCCAGCGGCCTGGCCGCCGGCTCCCCGACCTCCACCTCCGTACCGCTGTCCTGGCCCGCCGTCTCCGGAGCCACCTCGTACAAGGTCTACCGCGGCGGAGCCCTGGTGGCGACGGTCACCGGCACCTCGTACACCGCGACCGGCCTCGCGCCCTCCACCTCGTACAGCTTCCAGGTCTCGGCCGTGAACAGCGCGGGCGAGTCGGCGAAGTCCGCGGCGGTGACGGCGACGACGACGTCGGGCGGGGGCGGCGGAACCCCGGGCCTCCCCACCCACGCCCTGGTCGGCTACCTCCATGCCAGCTTCGCCAACGGCTCCGGCTACACCCGCATGGCCGACGTCCCCGACCCCTGGGACGTCATCAACCTCGCCTTCGGCGAACCGACTTCGGTGACGTCGGGTGACATCCGCTTCAGCCTGTGCCCGCAGACGGAATGCCCGAACGTGGAATCACTCACGGACTTCAAGGCGGCGATCAAGGCCAAGCAGGCCGCGGGCAAGAAGGTCCTGATCTCCATCGGAGGCCAGAACGGCCAGGTCCAGCTCTCCACCACGGCCGCGCGCGACGCCTTCGTCACCTCCGTCTCGAAGATCATCGACGAGTACGGACTCGACGGCCTGGACATCGACTTCGAGGGCCACTCCCTCTCGCTCCAGACCGGCGACACCGACTTCCGTAACCCGACCAGCCCGGTGATCGTCAACCTGATCTCGGCGGTCAAGTCCCTGAAGGCCAGGTACGGCTCCGGCTTCGTCCTGACGATGGCCCCGGAGACCTTCTTCGTCCAACTCGGCTACCAGTACTACGGCTCCGGCCAGTGGGGCGGCCAGGACCCGCGCGCCGGCGCCTACCTCCCGGTCATCCACGCCCTGCGCGACGACCTCACCCTGCTCCACGTCCAGGACTACAACTCGGGCCCGATCATGGGCCTCGACAACCAGTACCACTCCATGGGCGGCGCCGACTTCCACATCGCCATGACCGACATGCTCCTCACCGGCTTCCCGGTCGCCGGCAACACCGACCGTGTCTTCCCTGCCCTCCGCCCCGACCAGGTCGCCATCGGCCTCCCGGCCTCCACCCAGGCGGGCAACGGCCACACGGCCCCGGCCGAGGTGAACAACGCCCTGGACTGCCTGACGAAGAAGGTGAACTGCGGCTCGTACCAGACCCACGGCACCTGGCCCGCGCTGCGCGGCCTGATGACCTGGTCGATCAACTGGGACCGGTACAACGGCTGGGAGTTCAGCCGGAACTTCGATTCGTACAACTGGAGCTGACGGTCAGAATCAGCAGCCCCAGACAGAGACTGGCCACGACGTCCAGCGGCCAGTGGTAGCCCCGCAGGACCAGTCCGGTTCCCGTCGCCGCCGTCAGTACGGCGGCGACGGGGATCAGGCGTTTCGAGACCAGGAACGCCGCGCCCACGTACGCCACCATCGCCGTCGCCGTATGGCCCGACGGGTAATAGCCCGCCGCCCACGGCTCCAGGGGACCCGGGCGGGCCGTCCACTCCTTCAGGGGGATGACCAGCGCCGGTACGAGTGCCATGGCGAGCCCCGCGTACAGGGCTGCCGCGCGTCGGCCGTGCCACGCCGCGTACGCCATCGCGCAGCCGAGGATCGGGAGGGCGACCGGCATGTTGCCGAGGTCGGCGCCGAGTTCGGAGAGCCACCGGGGGACACGGTCGACGAGGGAGCGCGAGACGCGCTCGTCCAGGCGGGCGAGCGGGCCGCCGACGGCAACCTGCCAGGTGACGACCGCGAAGAGGAGAACCGCCGAGAAGACAGCCGGAAGCCCCGGAACAGGGGGGGTGGTTCCGGGGCTTCCGTGGTGACCGGACTGCCGCGCGCCCCGGGGGGTGTGGGGCGGGCGGCCATCCGATCGGTGAGGAGTTCCGGAGCGCGAGGCTCCAGTGGTGTGCGCCAGGGCGCGGCCAGGACGGGGCTGGGGAGGCTCCGGCCTGGTGTCGCTCGCAGTTTCCTGTGAGCGAGGTGTTTCTCTCATCTGCAGAAACCGTACGGCAGAGAGAAGGGGACCGACAGCCGGATCTCCATCCCGCCATCGGCCCCCCACACTCTCTTCACACGGTGTGTCAGACGCGTCAGATCTGGCCGAACGCGTTCTCGATGATGTCGAGACCCTCGTTCAGGAGGTCGTCACCGATGACCAGCGGCGGCAGGAAGCGGAGCACGTTGCCGTAGGTGCCACAGGTCAGGACCAGCAGGCCCTCGGCGTGGCAGGCCTTCGCGAGCGCGCCCGCGGCCTCCGGGTTCGGCTCCTTGGTCGCGCGGTCCTTGACCAGCTCGATGGCGATCATGGCGCCGCGGCCGCGGATGTCGCCGATGGCGTCGAACTTCTCGGCCATCGTCGACAGGCGGGCCTTCATGACGGACTCGATGTGCTTCGCCTTGGCGTTGAGGTCGAGCTCCTTCATGGTCTCGATGGAGCCGAGCGCACCGGCGCAGGCCACCGGGTTGCCGCCGTAGGTGCCGCCCAGACCGCCGCCGTGCACGGAGTCCATGATCTCGGCGCGGCCGGTGACGGCGGCGAGCGGCAGACCGCCCGCGATGCCCTTGGCGGTCGTGATCAGGTCCGGGACGATGCCCTCGTCCTCGCACGCGAACCACTGGCCGGTGCGGCAGAAGCCGGACTGGATCTCGTCGGCGACGAAGACGATGCCGTTGTCGTTGGCGAACTTCACGATCGCCGGCAGGAAGCCCTTGGCCGGCTCGATGAAGCCGCCCTCGCCGAGGACCGGCTCGATGATGATCGCGGCGACGTTGTCGGCGCCGATCTGCTTGGAGATCTGGTCGATCGCCTGGGCGGCGGCCTCGGGGCCGCAGTTCTCCGGGCCGGTGGGCCAGCGGTAGCCGTAGGCGACCGGCACGCGGTAGACCTCGGGCGCGAACGGGCCGAAGCCCTGCTTGTACGGCATGTTCTTCGCCGTCAGCGCCATCGTCAGGTTGGTGCGGCCGTGGTAGCCGTGGTCGAAGACGACGACGGCCTGGCGCTTGGTGTACGAGCGGGCGATCTTGACGGCGTTCTCGACGGCCTCGGCGCCCGAGTTGAACAGCGCGGACTTCTTGGCGTGGTCGCCCGGGGTCAGCTCGGAGAGCGCCTCACAGACCTCCACGTAGCCCTCGTACGGCGTCACCATGAAGCAGGTGTGCGTGAAGTCGGCGAGCTGCGCGGCGGCGCGGCGCACGACGGCCTCGGCGGAGGCGCCGACGGAGGTCACGGCGATACCGGAGCCGAAGTCGATCAGGCGGTTGCCGTCGACGTCCTCGATGATGCCGCCGCCGGCCTTCGCGGTGAAGACGGGCAGCACGGAGCCCACGCCGCCGGCCACGGCGTCGAGGCGGCGGGCCTGAAGCTCCTGCGACTTCGGACCGGGGATGGCGGTGACGACGCGCCGCTCCTGCGGGACAGCGTTCATGCGGGGCTCCTGGGGTGTTCTGGACGCTCTTGTGGGTTTCTTCCGCAGGCTAGGCGCGGGGGAGGGGCGCGGGCATGCGCCGATAGGGAGTGTTGGGGGGTGTGTCGTTGTCCGGTGTGGACATGGCGGCGGGGAAACCGCTCCGGGCCGGTCCGTGCCCACTAGATTGACGGTGGCACAGATGTGGCGACCTGGCTGGTCAGGGGGCAGGGGTTCATGGAGACCGAAGGCACGTACGAGTCACGCGATGCATGGGGAGGCCAGCCGCGTGACGCCCGGGGTGGCGAGCCGCGCGACACCCGGGGTGGCGAGCCCCGTGACGCCCGGGGTGGCGAGTCACGCGACACCCGGGGAGGCGCGGTCCCGCGCCCGGCGGGCCCGCCGGTACCGCCCGGCCCCCCGCGGCCTCCCGTACCGCAGGCCAGTCCCGTGCTGCAGGACCGTCGGGCCGGGGCGGGGCGGCGGGTCGCCGCGGTGGCCCCCGTACCGCCGCCGCCCGCGCACGCGCCCACCCGGATCGGGGTCGCCGAGTGGCTCCGTATCCCCCGCCCCGCCGCCGCCCCCGGCATCTGGCGGCTCGGGCACCGCGAGCGGCCCGAGCGGGAGCCGGACCTCGTGCCCGGCCGCCAGCTGATCACCGGCGCGTTCGTCGCGTACCTCTGCGGCTGGCTCCTGTGGTCGCTGCTCTGGAACGGTTACCTGGAGGGGTGGTGGATCTTCGTCAACGACTGGTGGCTGCTGCCGATGCTGTGGCTCGTGCCCGCCGACTGGCGTACCCCCGCCAGCCCCGACTTCGAGGTGTACGTCGGCGCGACCTACCTCTGGTACGCGATCCTCCTCGCCCTCTTTGCGGTCGGTTTCGGCCGCGTCGGCAACTGGCGGGAGGTCTGGCAGCGCTACGGCGTTCCGATCTGGCCCCTGTTCGTGCTCCTGCCGGGTGTCTGGCGCGAGATGCCCCGCACGGTCACCTGGCTCACCTGGGTCTCCAACCTCTACTACGTCCTCCTGATCGCCGCCCTCGTCGCGGCGGTCGGGCGGGCCGGCGCCTGGCCCGCCGTACGGCGACGCTTCGGGACCGGCGGATCGGCGACCGCCCCGCCTCCTCCGGCTCCGCCGGCCGCCGACCCCGCCGAGTGGCCCGAGCTGCGCGACGCCGGACTGACCGAGGCCGCCGCCCAGCTCGCCGAGGCCACCCGGCAGGGCGTGCTCGGGGACGTCGACTACGCCCGGATCCGCCGTGCCTGGCAGGGCGTACGGACCCGGCCCGAGCGCCTCGCCGCCTTCACCGAGGCCGTGCGCACCCGGGGCGCCGCCGCGTGTGGCCACCCCTCGGGCCTGCGCGACCTGCCCGTCCGTACCGCCACCCACGACCTCGCCACCGACCAGGTCCTCATCGGCACCGCCGCCGACCACCCGCGCAACCCCTACGCCCGGCGCACCACCGGCGTCGCCCTGGAACCGGGCGTGCTCGGGACCTCGCTGCTCGCCGTCGGGCCCGCGGGTTCCGGGAAGACCGTGCGGCTCGTGCGGCCCGTCGTGGAGGCGCTCTGCCTGCAGGCGCTCGCCAACCGGGCCGCCGTCGTCGCCGTCACCGCCCAGGGCGCCGCCCTCGGCCCCGACGAGTCCTTCGACGTCGTCGTCTCCGTCGGGCGGCGCGAGTCCACCCACGACCTCGACCTGTACGGCGGCGCCGACGACCCCGACGAGGCCGCCCGGATCCTCGCCGAGGCACTCGTCGGGGACCTGGTCGCCGACAGCCGCCGGGCCGCCACCGCCCTCGCCCAGCTGATCGGGCCGTTCCTGGCCGCGTACGGCCGCTTCCCCGGCGTGCCCGAGCTGCGCGAGCTGCTCGGCGGGACGCCCGAGGCCCTCGCCGCCCTGCGGACCGCCGTCGCCGACGACCCCGCCCAGCTGCGCGAGCTCGATGCCCGGCAGCGGCAGGCCGAGCGCGGCGACGAGACCGGCGTCCTGCTCGCCGAACGCATCGCTTTCCTGGACCGGCCGGCGTTCGCGGGCTTCTTCCGCACGGAGGGGGGTCCGGGGGGCGGTACGGACGCGGGCGCGGCCGGTGGTGACGGCGGTGCCGACTCCGGCGCGGCCGGGGATACCCGTTTCGGCGCAGCCAGCGGGACTCACGTGGGCGTGGTCGGCGGCGGCGACCCCGGCGCGGCCGGGGGCCCTCGCGTCGGCGCGGTCGGCGGTGCCGACTCCGGCGTGGCCGGTGGTACCGACTCCGGCGCGTTGGGCGGGGCAGACGCCGGCGCGGCGGCGGGCCCCCGCGTGGGCGCGGTCGGCGGTGCCGACTCCGGCGCGGCCAGTGCTACCGGCGCCGGCTCCCGCGCCGCCCGCCGTGACGCGCGGGAGCGGCCGCAGTTCTCGCTGCGGGCTGTTGAGCACCCGCTCCGCGTCCGGGTCGACCTGCCCGAACGCGGGCATGCCGAGGCGTCCCGGATCGTCTCGCGCCTCCTGCTCGCCCAGTTCGCGGAGGCCGCGCTCGCCCGCCGCGACCGGTCCCTCTTCGCCTGTCTGGTCCTGGACGACGCCACGTACACCGTCACCGGCGACTCCGTACGGGCCCTGCAGCGGCTGCGCTCCGCCCACGCGGGCGTCGTCCTCGCGCTCCGCAGCCTGGAGGACGTGCCGGAGGCGCTGCGCGGGCCGCTCCTCGGGGCGGTCGGGTGCCGGATGGCGTTCGCCGGGATCGCCCCGTGGGACGGCGGACGGTTCGCCGAGACCTGGGGCACCGAGTGGGTGCAGACCCGGGACGTCACCAACCGGCAGATCATCTCCGACGAGCCGCTGACCAAGGCCCTGCACTTCATGCGGCGGCTCGTGACCGGCCGGGCGGCGACGGCGGAGGCCGTGACCGTACGGGAGGTGGAGCGGGAGCGCTGGTCGGCGTCCGATCTCGCCCACGCCGTCCCCGCCGGGCACGCGGTGCTGTCCCTGACCCACGTACGTGGCGAACACACGCCACCGCTGCTCGTGGACCTCCGCGGCTGACGCGGAGCGGGCGCTCGCGGGCCCTGGCACAATCGAGGGCGCCGCTCGGCTGAGCGGCGACCCCTCGCTCAAAGGTCCGACGGTCCCCAATGCCGCCCACCCTCGCCTCACTCGTTCAGCACTCCGCGCTCAAGCTCACCGTCCGCGCGGGTGAGGACCGCCTCGACACCCCCGTGCGCTGGGCCCACGTCAGCGAGCTCGCCGACCCCGTCCCGTACATGGAGGGCGGCGAGCTGCTGCTCACCACCGGGCTCACCCTGGACGCCGAGGACCCCGAGGCGATGCGCCGCTACGTGCGGCGGCTGCTCGCCGCGGGCGTGGTGGGGCTCGGCTTCGCCGTCGGCGTCAACTACGAGGACATTCCAACGGCCCTCCTCGACGCGGCGGGGGCGGAGGGGCTGCCGCTCCTCGAAGTACCGCGGCGCACCCCGTTCCTGGCCATCAGCAAGGCGGTCTCGGCGGCCATCGCGGCCGACCAGTACCGGGCGGTCACGGCCGGTTTCGAGGCCCAGCGGGAGATGACCCGGGCCGCGCTCGCCGAAGGGCCGGACGCGGTGGTCGCGCGGCTCGCGGCCCATGTGGACGGGTGGGCGGCGCTGTACGACACCTCCGGCACCGTCCTGGCCGTGTCCCCCGAGTGGGCGGCGCGCAGGGCCGCCCGGCTGACGCCCGACGTCGAACGGCTCCGGGAACGGCCCGCGCCCGCGAGCGCGGTCGTCGGCGGCACGGAGGACCGGGTCGAGCTCCAGTCGCTGGGGACGGGCCGACGGGTCAGGGGCGCGCTTGCGGTCGGCACGGGTGCGCCGCTGGGGACGGCGGAACGGTACGCCGTGCACTCGGCGATCGCCCTGCTCACGCTGACCACCGAGCGTTCGCGCTCGCTCCAAGCGGCTGAGGGGAGGCTCGGCGCGGCGGTGCTGCGGATGATGCTGTCCGGCCAGCCCGACCACGCGCGGGCGGTGGCCGGCGATCTGTACGGCGGGCTCCTCGACGCCCCGTTCCGGCTGCTCATCGCCGAACCGGCGACGGGGGAGCGGGAGGGCGAGCCGCCGCTGCCGGAGCTGGCGGAGGCCCTGGAGTCGGCTGCGGCGCGGGCGGGCGAGACGGTCCTGACGGTCCCGGAGGGCGAGGAACGGCTGCTCGTCCTGGCGGGGGACGGCGGCGCGGTCGTCACGGCGTGCGAGGCGTACGCGGAGCGGGAGGCGGAGGAGGCCGGCGTCGTCGTCGGGCTCTCCGCGCCCGCGGGCCCGATCGCGGCGGCGGCCGCGTACAAGCAGGCCGAACAGGCCCTGTCGGTGGCGCGGCGGCGCGGCCGGGCGCTGGTCGAGCACGAGGACCTGGCGGCGGGCTCCGTACTGCCGCTCCTTGCCGACGACGCGGTCCGCGCCTTCGCGGACGGCATGCTCCGCGCGCTGTACGAGCACGACGCGACCGGGCGCGGCGACCTGGTGGCCTCCCTGCGGGCCTGGCTCTCCCGCCACGGCCAGTGGGACGCGGCGGCGGCGGACCTGGGCGTCCACCGCCACACCCTCCGCTACCGCATGCGGCGGGTGGAGGAGATCCTCGGCCGGTCCCTGGACGATCCGGACGTACGGATGGAGCTGTGGCTGGCGCTGAAGGCGACGGGGGAGGACGGGTCCGGCAAGGAGTAGGGCGCGTCGGGCCGCGGCGCGTCGGCCGGGCCGAGTACCGGCTGTACGGGCGGCCGGCGGAGGGCGGGAGGGGCCTTCGGGCGCCGGTCGACCGCCCCGAGTGCCGGGCCGTACGGGCAAGCCGGAGGGGCCCTCGGGTGGCCGGTCGGGCGTGCTCAGCGGCGGCCGAAGAACTCCACCTCGGCCACGGCCGGGCGGGTGCCCTTCGCGGCGCCTGCGCCGGTGCCGTAGGAGGCCTCGGTCGTGAGGCGGATCCGGACCACGCCGGAGCCGCGTACGTCGAAGGTCTGCTGGCCCGGCTGGTCCTTCAGGGTGAGGCGCTTGGTGGACCGGTCCCCGTCCGCGTCCGTCAGCTCGACGAGGAGGCGGGCCGGGCGGCCCTGGGTCAGGAACTCGTCCTTCTTCGGGGACACCCCCGCGAACACGATCAGTTTCATCATCCGCACCGGCTGCTCGAAGTCGGCCTCCAGGAACTCCCCGGTCCCGGGGCCGCCGGCGGCCGGCGCCCAGTAGCGGTTGGAGAAGCCGTCGAAGGCGGCGGTCGCCGGGTGGTCCCGCTGTGCGGTCGAGGCACGAACGGCCGTGGGCGGCAGGGACTCGGGAGTGCCGGTCTCGTTCCGGGCGAGGCCGAGGAGACCGGGCAGGTACGGCCGGCCGAACCAGAGGCCGCAGGCCAGCAGGACCAGCACCAACGGCAGCGCGATCCGTGGCCGCCGCCACAACCGCCGCCGCGGCCGCGCCCCGGCCTCCGGCGCCTGACGCCGGCGCCGCCGCAGCAGCCTTCGCCACCACGGCAACGGCGCCTCGGGAGGCGGCCCGGAATCCAGCACCAGCGCACAACGTACGCACAGGGTGCGGTCGGGGTCGTTCTCGGCCCCGCAATGGCGACACCGCACGCCCACCCGGGCATCCGGCGGCGTGTCGGGCGCCTCCGGCACCCCCACCACCTCGGGCCCTGGCACCCGCTCCCCCTGGTCCTGCCCGGGCTGCCGCGGCGCGCCGGGGCCCGTGTCCGGGCGGGGACGCCCGTCGGACGCCCCGGCGGTGCCATCCGTCGGCGCGCCGTGCGCTTCTCCGGGCCGCCGCGCCGCTCCACCGGGCCCGTCGGCCCCGCCCGGCCCATCCGGGCGAGGTCGGCTGCCGGGGGTACCTGGGTCGGAGGGTTCGTCGGGCGTGCCCGGGTGCCCGCCGGGCGGGACCGGCGCGTGGGCAGATCCGTCCGGCGTCCCACCGGCCCCGCCGGACGCCGCACTGCGCCCGTTCGACGGCCCGGCTGTCCCACCCGACGTCCCGCCGGACCGGCTGCCGGCCCTGTCCGCATGCGGGCCGGGCCCGCCCGGCACGTCGCCGTCGGGGCGGCCCGACGGCCCGGCCGGTGCGTCACCGGCCGCGCCGGGCGCGGGCGGTGCACCCGGCCCGGCCGTTGCGCCGCCAGACCCGCCCGGCCCCTGCGGCGCACCCGGTACGCCTCCGGCCTCCCCCTCCCACCCCAGAAACGCGTCGCACTCCGCACAGAACTCCGCCCCCGGCGCGTTCCGAAAGCCGCACGAGCCGCAGGTCATGACGCACCTCCAAGGGGGACGAACTCCAAGGTGAAGGCCACGTGGGCGGGGATCTCGGAGGCGATCAGGTGCTCCAGGCGCACCCGGTCGAGGCGTTCCGCGCGGGGCGGGTCCTCGACGGGGAGGCGGATGGTGACCCGGGGGTGGGGGTCGCCGGGGAGGGGGGAGCCCGGGTGGAGCGACCACGTGGTTGCGCCCGATTCGAGGATCTCCGGGGTCGTGCCGGTCGCCAGGCGCAGGGCCTCCGCGAGGCCGCCCGCCGTGCCGCGGGCGCGGTGGCGGGTCACCGCGCCCCGCACCGCCGCCCGGCGCTGGTCCAGCGGGCTCTCCTCGTGCGGCTCCGCCGCCACCCACTGGGCCAGCCAGTCCAGGAAGTCCTCCGGCGCGGACCGCGGGTCGAGGTGCGCGGTCATGTTGTCCACGGTCAGCAGCACCGGCGCCAGGACGTCGTCGAGGGCGGCCAGGAACCGCCGCAGGAAGTCCTGCTCCGCGTAGACCGCGGGCAGTTGGTCGATCAGCGGATGCGGGCTCGGCAGCCCGGGCACGGCGGCTCGCACGGCGTCAGACCTCCCGGACGCGGAGCTGGTGGTCGTAGGAGAAGACCAGCGCGTGCCGGTCCAGTTCGATCCGCGCGGTCGCCTCGGTGCGTTCGCCGGTCTCCGGGTCCGCCCGGTACAGGCGTACGTCGTCGACCAGGTCCACTCCCGGCACCTGCTGCAGCACGGCGAACGCCTCGCCCGTCTGGACCGGACGCCCGAACGGCCAGCCGTCCCTCCCCGGCCCTCCGGTGAGCGGGTTGAAGTACCCGTACAGCGCGGCAAGGGCCGCCTCCCGCACCCGCTCGGTGTCCGCGCCCCGCCGCGCCTGGACCGTCGCGACGACGGTGATGCCCTGGTAGTACGGCGGTTCCACGGCGAGCCGCGCCCCGATCGGGCGCCGGGCCTCCAGGTGGCCCGCGATCAGGCTGAGCGTGCGCTCCGGCAGCTCCAGCTCGCGGAACGCGATCCGCCCCTGCGCGTCGCTCCGTCCCGCCGGCACCACGAGGAGACGCACCCCGCCGGCCTCCGGCTCCGGCACACAGTGCACCCGGGCCGCGTCGGGGGCGACCTCGCGCGCCAGGAGCTCGTAGTCGCCCGGCACGACCGCCCGCCGCAGCGTCCGCAGGGTCATCGGGCCCCGTACCCGCGCGCTCTCCACGGTCTCCCCGTCGACCCCGCCGACCGCGGGCCGCCGGTTCTCCACCCGCGCCACGAACGGGATCGAGCTGCGCAGCACACGGAGCGTGGAGCGCGCCACGTTGCCGCGCACACCCCCGCCCGTACGGTACGAACGCACCCGCACCGTCGCGCCCTTGGGCGGGACGGCGCCGAAGTGCCGTACCGTGCCGTCGGTTTCGCGGACCGCGGGGCCGAACTCGACCCGTCCTGTGCCCTCGTCGAGCGTGAAGTGCCGGTCGTCGGGCCCGGAGTGCGCGAAGTCGTCGACGCGCGACCAGGGTTCGGCCGCCGCGTCCCCGTCCGGGTCGGTGACCTCCAGCGCGAACCCGCCCGGTACGACCGGCGGCCGGGCGACCGTGAACGCCTGCCCCGGCACCCCTTCCGCGGCGCCGAGAATCTCGTCCACGACCGTCTCGGCGTGCTCGGCCCGCACGGTCGCGCCGATGGTGAAAGCGGAGACCGAGCGGACCACCGGCGGCTGCAGGTACGTGTGCTGCCCGGGCGCGGCCGCGACGAGGCGGCAGCGCAGCCAGCCGCCCGAGCGCCGCACCACCAACGCCTGGGTGTGGGTGGCGGGCAGGTGCAGGATCAGCTCGCCGGCCTTGTTGAAGCCGCCCGTCTCGTCCTTCTCGATCTCGCAGGCCGCCCACCGGCGGCCGTCCCACGCCTCCCACACCAGCGGCGGGTTGTTCGGGTCGACACCCACGCCCTGCACCGAGCAGTCGAGGCGCAGGACGACGACCCCGGCCGGTACGGCCGCCGACAGGCCCACGTAGAGCGCGTCGCCGGGCGTGGGCCGGGGGCTGAAGCAGGGCACGGCACGGCCGAGGGCCAGCTCCTCGGTGCGGTCGACGGCCTGGCCGTCCCCGGCCTCGGGCCAGGTCGCCAGCGCGGCGTACGCGCTGGGCACGATCGTCAGGTCCTGGGTGGTGGTGAACACCACGGCCGGCTCGGTCTCGGTGCGGACCGTCGCCACCTCCGTGCCGGCCCGTACGACCACCGGATCGTCCTGCGGCGCGGAGAGCCGGAACGTCACGTCGGTCTCGGCCGCCGTCGGCGGCAGCAGCCGCACGCCGATGAGGTCGAGGAAGGCGAGATAGCTCTTCTCCGGAACCCGGTTCACGCGGTAGATCAGCTGGTCGACCATGGTCGCGAAGGCCTCGATCAGGGTCACCCCGGGGTCCGACACGTTGTGGTCGGTCCACTCGGGGCAGCGCTGCTGCACGAGCCGCTTGGCCTCGTCCACCAGTCCCTGGAAACGACGGTCGTCCAGATGCGGGCTGGGCAGCGTCACGGCCGGTCCTCCTCCACGCTCGCGCCGTCCTCGTCGTCGTGATGCGGGATCACGTAGAACGGGAACACCAGGTTCCGCGGGTCGTTGGTGCCGCGCACGGCGTAGCCGATGTCGATGTACAGCACCCCCTGGTCCGCCTCGTCGAAGCGGACCGCGACCTCGCGCACCTCGATCCTGGGCTCCCACCGCTCCAGCGCGAGCCGTACCTCGTACGCGAGTTGCCCGGCCGTCCCCGCGTCGGCCGGGGCGAAGACGTAGTCGTTGATCGCGCAGCCGAACTCCGGCCGCATCGGCCGCTCGCCCGGCGAGGTCGCCAGGATCAGCCGGATCGATTCCTCCAGCTCGCGATCACCCCGTACGAGGGCGATCGAGCCGGTCGCGTCCGTGCGCGGCGGAAAGGCCCACCCCGCGCCGATGAACTCCTGTCCCACCGCTGTCAGCCTCCGATCAGCACCGTCGGGCACCCGGACACGACCGGCGCGCTGCAGCCCGCCAGGTCGCCGATCCGGGCCGCAGGCGCGCCGCCGATGAGCACGCTGCTGCTGCCCGGGCCGGTGATGGCCGACGGCGGGTGCGGCGGCGTGCCGGGGAAGGAGCAGATGTGCGGGGTGCCGACGGTGGCGGCGGGGGCGCCGCCGATGAGGACGGTCGGCACCCCCGGCGGGCCGATCACCCCGGGGTGCCCGGTGGGGTCGCCGACCCGTGCGGCGGGTCCTGCTGGTGCCATGACCGTGCTCACTCTCTTCCTGAGGAACTTCCCGAGGATCCTGAGGATCCGTCAATTGATCTTCACGAGGCCCGCGCTGAGGGAGAGCGTCGCGCCGCCCTTGACCTCGGTGCGCGCGGTGCCGTCGACCGAGACCGACGATCCGCGCACGTCCACCGCCCCCGATGAGGACACCTCGACCTTGCCGGACCCGCCGTCGACCTTCACGCCGCCCGAACGGGCCGTCAGGGAGACGCTGTCGCCCCGCAGTTCGACCGCCCCGTTCTCGGCGTCGACGGTCACGCCGCCGCTCGCCTTCACCTGCACCTTGTCCTTCGCGGTGATCTGCACGGTGCCGTCGCTGCTGATCGCGATCGCCGTGCCCGTGCGGTCCAGGTCGATGGTGAGCTTGCCGTCGCCGGTCGTCAGGCGCACGCCCTGCGGGCCGTTCGCCGTGTCGAGCACCTCGAGCCGGTTCCCCTCCCGCGAGGAGAGGGCCTTGCGGTCCACCGCGCCCGAGGTCTTGTCCACGGGGCTGGTCCGCTGCGGCCGGTCCTGCCCGTTGTAGAGCCCGGCGAGCACATACGGACGGTCCAGGCGGCCGTGTTCGAAGCCGACCACCACCTCGTCGCCGACCTCCGGGATGAGCGGCTCGCCACCGCTGGTGCCGGCCGCCTGCGCGGTGCGCACCCAGTCGCTCGCGTACTCGTCCGACAGCCACGGGAAGCGCACCTTGACCCGGCCCGAGCCGTCCGGGTCCTGTGTGTCGGTCACCGTCGCGTTCACCAGGCCGGCCGGACCCGTGCCCGGGCCCGAGGCCGCGCCCGGGCCGCCGCTCGTCAGCCCGAACAGCGTCCGCTCCTGCTGCCCGGAGACCGTCAGCCACGTCTCGTACCCGCGGTGGGGATCGAAGACGTGCCGGGACGAGGTGACCGTGTACCGCCCCTCGAAGGGCGCCCCGACCGCGTTCAGCGCCACCGCCGAACCCGCCCGGACCTCCGGGTTCCCCCGGATCACCGCCTCCAGCTCCGCGAACGACCCCGCGATCCGTTCCGCCAGTGCCTTCGCCGCCTTGTCGACCCGCTCCTGCGTGCCGTACCCGCCGTCCGTGACCACGTGCCGCGCCGCCCCGAACGGCTCCGTCACCTGCGCCGCCGTCACCCCGAGCGCCAGCCGCGGCGAGCTGCCCGCCGGGGCCCGCCCCACCAGCGCCCGCTTCCCGGCGATGTCCCAGCCGCGCACCTCCACCTCGGACACCTGCTCCGCCGCCGACACCGACGCCCGGCAGCGCAGCAGGTTCGCCCCCAGCTCGAGGACCAGCGGCTCGCGCTCGGCGCGGGCGGAGGGGTCCGGCGCCGCCGACGCCTCGGTCGGCTTCGCGACGTGCAGCTGCCCGTCCCGTACATACGCCTGGGCGCCCGCCTCCTCCGCGAGCGCGCGCACGAACTCCCAGTCGCTCACATTGGCCTGGGCCACATGGTCGAGCACCGGACCGGCCACGTCCATCGTGCCCGCCTTCAGCCCGGCGCGCTGGGCGACCTGGGCGCAGATGTCGGCGAGCGTCATGTTCTGGTAGCTGGCCACCCGCGCCCCGCGCAGCAGCCGGTACGTCTCGTCGAGCCCCCGTACGACGGTGAACGTGCCCGAGTCGTCCAGTTCCAGTTCGAGCGCCGTCACCACCCCGGTCAGCAGCGGCGCGGCCTCCGTCCCGCCTCCGCCGCGTGCCGCGATCCGCGCCTCGGCGCCGACCTGGATCCCCGCCTGCTTCAGCAGCGTGCGGTGCGGGTCGCGAAACCGCAGCACGAACAGGTCCGGAAGCGTCCGGCTGTCGTCGACATACCCCTCCACCAGCTGGTTCGCGAGCTGTGCGGGCAGCTGCCTGCCGCCGAACTCCACCACCAGGGCCGAGGCGACCCCCTGACCGGCCATCAGCGCCCCCGCCCCAGCTCGTCCATGGCGGGCAGCAGCAACTGCCGCCCCGGTGCCAGCCGTAGCGGATCGTCGATCCCGTTCGCCTCCGCGATCGCCCGCCAGGCCGCCGGATCCCCGTACTCGCGCTGCGCGAGCGACGGCAGCGAGTCCCCGGCCGCCACCCGGTGCGTACGGCGGGCGGCGAGCGCGCCCGACGTCGGGTTCTGGCCCGGCGTCTCCCCGCTGATCTCCTCCATCGTCACCTGGCAGACGGCCCGGATCGGCACCCCGGAGGTCGTGAACAGCGTGTATTTCGCCTGCACTTGGCTCACGTAACCGGGGAAGCCGGTCAGCCCGCCCCAGTGGAACACCACCCAGGGCGGGGAGGAACGCTGCTGCTGCCGGCTCTCGTTCGTCGGCACACAGCACGCGAACAGCTGCTCCACCGCCGTCACGACCCGGGTGTCCTGGGTGTCGCCCGCGTCGAAGAACATCTCCACGGTCAACTTGCTGGGCTGCGGCCCCTGGTACTCCGGCGGGCCCGCGCTCTTCGCGCCCTTCGCCGGGGTCCGTTTCCAGGCCGCCGCCTTGGTGAGGCTCAGCTCCTTCGGATTGAACTGGAAGTCGATCCGGCCGCACGGGCCCCCGGGCGTCAGCCCGCCGCCCGTCGGCGGCGTGCGCAGCTCCAGGTACGCATGCTCCAACTTCGGCCGCGCGGACCCGGCCCCCCGGGCCGCCGAGGCCACCCCGGACGTCCCGGCCGCGCTGAAGGCGATGGGTGAGCTCATCTCTTCCTCAGCCCTCCATCACATAGCCGTGGTGGGCGATCTCGATCGTTTCCACCGCCACCTTCGGCGACTCCGGCGAGAACGACGGCCCGGTCCACCGCACCGGCACGACCTCGAGCAGTCCCCACCGGGCGACCTTGCGGCCGTCCCCGGTCCGCGCCTCGATGTGCGCGGTCTTGCGGGTGAAGCCGGTGGTCATCGAGGCGAACCAGCGGGCCACCTTCTCGGTCTCCCGGGTCAGTGGCCGCGACAGCTTCACGTTCGAGTACTTGAGGCGGGTGGGCAGCTGCCACACATGCCCGTTGTTGCCGCCCTCCTCGCGGGTCTCCAGGACGACCTCGCAGCCCAGGCCCTCGCAGGTGTTGAAGGAGCCGAGCTCGATGTCGTCGATCGTGACGACGAAGCAGACGCTGACGGCGGGGTCGTCGCTGCGGTCGGTGGCCATGACCGTGACGTCACCTCTTCTCGATCAGGAAGCCGGCCCGCTCGCGGTCCAGGCGAAGGTCGGCCTTGAGGAGCCGGGCGAGCGGGGGGTAGAGAGCGCGGACGAACTCGTCGGTGACTTTGGGGTGTTGGGGGGAAGAGGAGGTGGTCGGTGGCGCGGGTGCCGATGCCGAGGGCGCGGGCCCGGATGTGGGCGCGGGTGCCGGTTCCGGCTCGGGTGCGGGGGGTGGTTCGGGGGGCGGGGGCTCCTCGGCGGCGACCTCGCGCTGGACGATCGGGGCCGGGGTGTACGAGGGGGTGGGGAGGGCCGACGGCGTGGGCGCCGAGGGGGGCGCGAACACCACACTGCCGTCGGCCATCCGCTGCGCGACCCCGGCGGCGACAGCGACGTCACCGGCGTCACGCAGCGGCCCCCTTCCGGGCGCCACCGCGCGCTGCACGGCCGGCATCCGGGAGACGGGGAGGGGGGAAGGGGAGGGTGGTGCGGCGGGCGCGGTGACCCAGCGCACGGGGACGGGGGCGGGCGAGTCCGCCGGGGAGTCCGCCGCCGCCCGCTGGACGGCGGGCGCCGACGGAGTGCTGTCGTCGACGGTACGGAGGGACAACGGCCGCTCGCCGAGGAGCGGGGCGACCGGGCCGGGGGCCGGCGGGTGGGCCTCGACGACCTCGACGTCGGCGGGGGGCAGTGCCCGGACCCGCTGCACGGACATCGGCACCTGGATCGGTTCCGGAGCCGGTTCCATCGGAGCCTCGCTCCGGGCGGTCGCCGGCAGCCCGGGCAACGGCGCCCCGAGCCCTGGCGCGCGCCGCCCGGGAGTCAGGTCGGTCTGCTCCCGCTGGACGGGCGGCGGCGGGTGAGAGCCCGGGTTCGGTGAGGCGAGGGGGGCCCGCTGGGCGAGCGGCAGCGAGCTCGGGTCGGGCTCCGTGAGTGGTGCCCGGTCGCCGACAAGGCCGCGCACGGGCGGCTCGGGCTCGGGAGCCATGTCGGTCTCCGCCCGCTGGACGGCAGGGGGGTGAGCGCTCGGGTCGGGTTCCACGAGCGGGGCCCGCTGGACGGCAGGCAGGGGGTGAGCGCTCGGGTCCGTCTCCACGAGCGGGGTCCGCTGGACGGGCGGCAGGGGATCAGTGCCCGGGTCCGGCTCCGTGAGTGGTGCCCGGTCGCCGACCAGGCCGCGCATGGGCGGCTCGGTCTCGGGTGCCGCGTCGGTCTCCGTCCGCTGGACGGGCGGCAGGGGATGAGAGCCCGGGTTCGGTGACGCGAGGGGTGCCCGCTGGGCGGGCGGCAGGGGATCAGTGCCCGGCTCCGGTTCCGCGAGTGGTGCCCGGTCGCCGACCAGGCCGCGTACGGGCGGCTCGGGCTCGGGAGCCATGTCGGTCTCCGCCCGCTGGACGGGCGGCAGTGGATCAGGGCCCGGGTTCGGTGACGCGAGCGGTGTCCGTTGGACGGGCGGCTCTGGCTTGGGAGCCACATCAGGCTCCGCCCGCTGGACGGGTGGCAGAGGGTCAGTGCCCGGGGCCGGCTCCGTGAGTGGTGCCCGGTCGCCGACCAGGCCGCGTACGGGCGGCTCGGGCTCGGGAGGCACGTCGGTCTCCGCCCGCTGGACGGGCGGCAGTGGACCGAGCGGTGGGCGCTCGCCGGCGAGAGGAGGGACGTCGGCCCGCACGTCGGGCGCCGCCTCGGCGCTCCGCACGCTCGCCGCCCGCTGGACCGGCGGCAGCGGGTCGGCGCCCGGATTCGGGCTCGGTGGCGCGGGTGGCTCCGCGAGCGGCGCGTGCTCGCCGACCAGGCGGCGCACCGGCGGGTCGACCTCGGGGCGTACCTCCGCCTCCGCACGTACCTCGGGAGTCGCTTCCGCCCGGGCAACCCGCTCCGGGGGCAGCCCCGTCTCCGCCCGCTGCACAGGCATGGGCGCGGGCGGTTCTGCCGGGGGTGCGTGCTCGCCGACCAAGCCCCGTACCGGCGGCACAGCCTCCGCCCGCTGCGCGACCGGCTGCCGAGGCGTAGGTACAGCGGGCTGGGACGCCCCCGTCCGCTGGACGACGGCCTCCGGCCGCACGGCCGGCCTCGGCACCGGCGTGGTGACCCCGTGCACGATCCCGCTCGGGGCGTCGGTGCTGACGGCGTGGCCGAGCGGGGTCGTGAACGCGGTCGGCTGCCGGGTCGGCAGGGCGGCCTCGAAGGCGAGCGGGTCGCTGACGAGCGTCGGGGGCGTCAACGTCCGTTGGAGGGACGGGAGTTCGAGGATGTCGAAGCGGTCCTCGCGGGACGCGGCGGCCGGTTCCGGCGACGGCGCGGCCGTCTCACGCGCCCGCTCGCCGCCCGCCGGCTCCACGCCACCGTCTCCTCGCGGCCGCAGCCAGGACAACAGACCCATCGCTGCCGTTCCCCCTCATCCTCCGTTGAGGCGGGCCACGTGGGCGACGAACCTCAGACGTTCCGGGTGCTCCAGATCCAGGAGCTGATCCAGTGGCCAGTGGAAGTGGTAGGCGAGGTACGCGACCTCCTCGTACAGGCGGTCGGCCGCGTACGTCACGATTCCCCCAGGCGGCCACCGGCGAGGTCCACCGCGAACTCCTCCTGGCAGGACGGGCAGGTGACGGCGGCCCGGGTGTGGCCCTCGGCGTTGATGCGCCGGTAGAAGTCCTGGAGAAAGGCCAGGTCCGAGGCGAACAGGTCCTCGATGACGCCCGGGTGGATGTCGTCGACCGTGCCGATCCTGGTCACCACGCGGGAGATGAGGACCACCGACAGGTACGCGGAGTTCTCCCGGACCCGGTCGTCCCGCAGCGGTACGAGTTCGTCGCGGGCGGTCGCCAGGCGCATGACCCCGTCCCGGTGGACGGTGCCCGACTCGTCGACGTACCCGCGCGGCAGCCGGAACGGGAACTCGGTCCGCATCCCGCCGCCCGCGCCGTCGTGCCCGTCCCCGGCGCCCACGGCGCTCGTGGTGGCCGGGGACGGCGGCACGCTCGTCGCCGTACGACGCATCACTCGACTTCCATGCTCTCGTACGTGATCACGAGCTTCTCGGTCAGGACGGAGGTGTCGCCCGCCTTGAGGGTGCCGATCTCCAGGGACTTGGGCCAGGCGTTGAGGAGCTTGTACCGCTTGATCGGCATGCCCTCGTAGTCGTACACGATGATCGCGCCGTTGCGGCGGGCGCCGGACATCCGGCCGAAGCGGGACTCCTTGATCCAGGTCTCGAAGCTGTTGTCCTCGGTCAGACCGCGGGAGACCGTGACCTCGCCCGCCTTGGGGCGGCCCGGCAGCTTCTTGATGGCGTACTTGCCGTCGGCGGTGTTCTGCTTCAGCTCGATGACGTCCTGCTCCATCTTCAGACCACTGACCTCGGTGATCTGCTTGATGACGACGCTGTCGAACTCGAGGCCGAACGAGTGGCCGACGGAACTGTCGAGATCGGGAAGGGGCACGGCGGACTACTCCTACTCGTCGACGGCACCAGTGCCGCTGGTCAGCTGGGAGAGGCGGAAGACGACGAACTCGGCGGGCTTGACCGGTGCCACACCGATCTCGCAGACGACCTGGCCGATGTCGACGCTCTCCGGCGGGTTCGTCTCGCGGTCGCACTTGACGTAGAACGCCTCGTCCGGGGTCAGCCCGAACAGGGCTCCCTTGCGCCACTCGTTGACGAGGAACGCGGCCACCGTACGCCGGACGCGGGCCCACAGCGCGTCGTCGTTCGGCTCGAAGACGACCCACTGCGTGCCGGCGAGGATCGACTCCTCCAGGTAGTTGAAGAGCCGCCGCACGTTGAGGTAGCGCCAGGCCGGGTCGGAGGAGAGCGTGCGCGCGCCCCACACGCGGATGCCCCGGCCGGGGAAGGCGCGGACGCAGTTGATGCCGACCGGGTTGAGCCGGTCGTGCTCGCCCTTGGTGAGCTGGGTCTGCAGTGCGACCGCGCCGCGGACCACCTCGTTGGCGGGGGCCTTGTGGACCCCGCGCTGCTCGTCGTTCCGGGCCCAGATGCCGGCGATGTGGCCGCTCGGCGGGACGAGGGAGATGCGGCCCGTCGACGGGTCGGCGACGCCGATCCACGGGTAGTACAGAGTCGCGTACTTGGAGTCGAAGTTGGCCTGCTCGGTGCGCCAGGTCTGGACCTCCTGCGGGGAGAGGCCGGGCGGCGGGTCGAGAACGGCGACCCGGTCGCCCATCAGCTCGCAGTGCGTGATCAGGCCCTGCTGGACGGCGATCACCCCGTCGAGGCCGATCAGCCCGCGCTCGTACGCGCTCATCAGGTCGGGCACGGCGACGGTGGTGATGTCCTCGACGGCCTCCAGGCCGCCGAAGCCGGTGCGGCGGTCGGCGTCGCCCACGTACACCTCGGGCGTCAGCGAGCCCGTGGGCACCGGCGCGGAGGCGGGCGGGGCGAGGGTGACGGTCTGCGGCGCGGGGCGGGCCGGGGCGGCGCCGGTGCCGGGCTCGGCTATCTCGATGAGCGCGGAGCCGGTGTTCACCTTGGTGACCACGTTCTCCTTGCTGCGCTTGGTCGTCACGGACGGGTACGTCTCGACGACCTCGCCGTCCCGCCGCACGATCAGCCGGAAGGCGTCGGAGGGCGGGTCGTCGCCCTCGACGTCCGCGATCTCGACGCTGATCGAGCCCGTCACGCCGGGGCGGGCGGTGAGGGCGTACGGCCCGACGGTGACGGGCCCGGGCTGCTGCTTCCGCTGCCGCTGGGCGGCGGTGGCGGGCTCCTCGGCTCCACCGGTCCCGTCGTCGACGCGGACGACGTAGCAGATGCCGCCGCCGTTCGCGAAGAAGCCATAGACGGAGCGGGCGAGGTACGTTCCCTCGACGAAACCGCCGAACCGACTGACGAACTGGCTCCAGTTCGTGATCAGCGTCGGCTCGTCGAACGGCCCCGTCTGCGCGAACCCGACGAAGGCGGCGATGGAGGTGCCCACCCCCTCGATGGGACGGGACCCGGACTCGACCTCTTCGACGTAGACGCCGGGGGACAGGTACGACGGCATACGGCGTGCTCCCTCCTGGAATGACGGCCATTCTCGTGACCCGGACGATCATCGGGAACGGAGCAAGGGCCGCCGGGCGGGCAGCGCGAAGTGCCCGATCGTGCAAGGCGCCGGGGCCGGTCGCCCGCCCGTACGGCCTCGGTACGGCGCTGCCGGTACGGGCACGCTGACGGGACCGCGCACGGCACGGGCCCCCGGGAGGACGGATGAAGGCGATCCCGGAGAAGAAGCCCGCCCAGCCGGACCGGACTCCCCAGCGCCCTTCGGCGGAGGCCGGGACCCACCAACGTCCCTCCGCGGACGGCGGGTTGCAGCCCCGGGACGTGCAGCGCCTTCAGGGCGCGGCGGGCAACGCGGCCGTGGCCCGGCTGGTGGCCCAGCGGTACACCGCCCCCGTGAAGACGCCCGCGTCGGCGGCGCCCGGCTTCCGCCGCGTGACATCCGACGTGTCCGCCAAGCGCCGTACCCTCGCCGCGCACCCACCGGCCACTGCCGAGTCGAAGGCGGCACAGGACGCGGCGGTGGCGCCCCCGGACGACAAGGAGGCGCAGGGCAAGGCCGCGAACGCGGAGAAGATGAACGCGGCGAAGCCGGGGGAGTTCAACAAGGCCGCGTTCGTCGAGGCGGTCAACAAGGCGATCGACGCGCAGGCCCCGAAGAACCTCGACGAGGCGGACAAGTTCTCGAAGTCGGGGAAGGCCGACAAGGTCAAGGCCGAGGTCGACGGGAAGGTCACCGACGGCAAGAACACCTCCGCCAAGGACATCGAGACCACCACCAAAGCTCCGCCCGACACCGCGGCGGCCAAGGACAAACCGGTCACCCCGATGACCCCCGACCGGCCGCCGGCCAACCCGGGCGCGCCGAGCGCGGCGGACGCGGTTCCGGCGAAACAGCCCGATGCCGTCACCGACTTCTCCGAGGGCCCGGCGCAGAACGACAAGGCGCTCGCCGACGCCGAGGTGACGGAGGAACAGCTCGCCAAGGGCAACGAGCCCGAGTTCGACGAGGCGCTGCAGGCGAAGAAGACGGCCGAGACCGACTCGGCACAGGCGCCGGGCAAGGCCCGTACGGCGGAGAAGGGGCAGCTCGCGACGGCGAAGGCGGGCGCGGCGGCGGCCGGCGCGCAGGCGATGAACGCGCTGACCCAGACCCGGGCGGCGGCGGGCAAGGGCGTCGACGGCGGCAAGGGCGAGACGAAGTCGAAGGACGAGCAGAAGCGGGCCGCGGTCACGGCGAAGCTCCAGAAGGTCTTCGACGCGACGAAGAAGGACGTCGAATCGACCCTGGAGGGCCTCGACAAGAAGGTCGACGAGGCCTTCACGACGGGGGAGAAGGCGGCGCGCGACGCGTTCACCGCGGACCACAAGAAGCGGATGGACGCGTACAAGGACAAGCGGTACTCGGGCCTGCTCGGCAAGGGGCGCTGGCTGAAGGACAAGTTCGCCGGCATGCCGCAGGAGGCGAACGACCTCTACCAGGAGTCGCGCAAGCTGTACGTGGCCCGGATGCAGACGGTCATCTCCTCGGTGGCCGACATCATCGGCGCCGAACTCGGCCGCGCGAAGGCCCGTATCGCGCAGGGCCGTTCGGAGCTGAAGGCGGAGGTGGACCGGCTGCCGGCCGACCTGCGGAAGTACGGCGAGGAGGCGGCGAAGGACTTCGCGGGCAAGTTCGACGACCTGGAGTCCACGGTCAACGAGAAGTCCCAGCAACTGGTGCAGGACCTGGCGCAGAAGTACACGCAGGCGCTCAACGCGGTCGACGAGGAGATCAAGAAGCTCCAGGAGGCCAACAAGGGCCTGATCGACAAGGCGAAGGACGCGATCGTCGGCGTCCTCAAGACCATCAACGAGCTGAAGAACCTGCTGCTCGGCATCCTGGCCAAGGCCGCCTCGGCCATCATGAAGATCATCAAGGACCCGATCGGCTTCCTCGGAAACCTCGTCCGGGCGGTCGGCGCGGGCCTTCAGCTCTTCATCTCGAACATCGGCGACCACCTGAAGAAGGGCCTGGTCGCCTGGCTCCTGGGCACGGCGACGAAGGCGGGCCTGGAGCTTCCGCAGCGCTTCGACCTGCGCGGCATCATCAGCCTGATCACCTCGCTCCTGGGCCTGACCTGGGCGAACATCCGCTCCCGCATCACCCGCAAGGGCGTCCCCGACGAGGCCATGTCCGCCGTCGAGTCCTCCCTTCCCCTGGCCCAGACCCTCGCCCGCGAGGGCCCGGCGGGCGCGGTCGAGCACATCAAGCAGGAGACCGGCGACCTCAAGGCCACGATCCTGGAGAAGCTCACCAGCTACCTGATCCCCACGGTCATCGTCGCGGGCATCACCTGGATCGTCTCCCTCCTCAACCCCGCCTCGGCCTTCGTCCGCGCGGTCAAGGGCATCATCGACATCGTCACCTTCGTGGTGAACCAGGGCGCCCAGATCGCCGCCTTCGTCAACGCGGTCCTCGACGCGGTCATCCAGATCGCAGGCGGCGGCCAGGCCGGCGTCCCGAAAATGGTCGAAGCCGCCCTCGCCGGCGCCATCCCGCTCCTCATCGGCTTCCTCGCCTCCCTACTGGGCATCGGCGGCCTCGCCAACAAGGTGAAGTCCGTCTTCCAGTCGGTGGCAAAGCCGGTGAACCGGGCGATCGACAAGATCGTCGACTTCATCGTCAAGAAGGGCAAGGCCCTCTGGCAGAAGCTCAAGGGCAAGAAGGGCGACAAGGACGCCGGGCCGGACAAGCGCACCGACGCGGACAAGCGGAAGGACCTCGACGCAGGTCTCGACGCCGCCGAATCGCTGGTGAAGAAGGACATCCCCGCGACCGAGATCCGCCAGCAGCTCCCCGAGATCAAGCGCCGCCACCGGATGACCGAGCTGAAGCTGACGATCGAGTCCGACACGAAGGGGGAGGAGCACTACCGGATCGACGGCGCTGTGAATCCGCGCGACAAGCGGGACGGCACGAAGGACGGTCCCAAGCGGGGAGACCACGTCTTCGCCCTCGGCCTGTCCGGGACGCTCAGCGACATGAAGGAGGAGTCCCACCGCATCCTGGCGGGGGCGAACGTCCTTGACAAGCCCAGGTCCGATGTCCTGCAGAGTTCGCTGGAGGCGGCCCGCGGCAAGGCGGGGCAGATTCCGGAACTCATTGTCCGGAAGGGGCGGCAGGACGCCGCGGGCGACGCCCATTCCCAGGCGTACGGCAGGCGATCCGAAGACGCGAAGTACGCCGTCGTGCAGGTGGCCACCGGTCTGACCCAGTACTACGCGCCGCCACGCGAGAACGACACGCCCGCGGGCGACGAGGCACAGCGACGGACGCGGATCGTGGCGACGACGACGGCCCACGCCAAGCTGACGGTCTCGGGCTGGCTGGACCACGTGGTGGATCGGGAATCCGTGCCCCTGCTGTCCGCGGCGCAAAGGCGCGAGTTCCTCCAGGGTGAGTTCACGCTGCAGGAGCTCAGACAGATCCTCGGCAAGGGATTCGACCGGATCCTGGGCCGCCCTTAGGGCTGGAAGCGTGACCGATCGCTTCCTGTACCTCTCGGCCGCCAAGTCAGGTGCCGCGGCGCAGCAGGTCGTAGTCGCCCAGGGTCTCCGAGGCCGTGTGGAGGAAATCGAGATAGGCGTCGTAGGTCGCCGCGTGAGCCTTCTTGGCAGCGGTCACCCGCGCCTCCCGGTCGTCGGCCTCGGACTCGACGGCGAGGTGCACGGCAGCATGGTAGTTCCGCAATCTGCGCGACGCCTCGACGGCGCTTTCCGACACCGCCTCGGGGCCCGCCGCCCGGACGGCCTCCTCAGCGCGGCCGAGACTCTCCACTGGTTCGCTCCAGAGCTCCCGTGCGCGGGCGAGGAGCTCCGGCCCCTCCTTCTCGCTCACGTAGGCGATCATGGCGACCTCGACGACCGCGTCCTTGAGTTGATCGAGCCGATCGCGGAACGCCGTCGCATACGACAGACAGGCGTCCTTGCGTGTGTCCGCGCTCATGTCCCCAGCCTTTCGGGCGGTGGTCTCGTTCAGTTCAGCAAGTCCACATACGGGCCGAACTCCGACGCCAGTGTCAGGCGTCCCAGCTTCTGGTATTCCCGCTGCACCGCGTGAATCAGCATCGGCATCGTCAAAGGCCCGCCCGCCTCCGCCGCCAGATACGCCGCCGTCACCGCGATCGAGCGGATGTTGCCGCCCGCCAGCTCGAAGGCCGAGGCGCAGAAGTCGAGGTCCAGACCGGCGGTGCGGGGGAGGTGGGGGCCCAGGCTGCGGTCCCAGAGAACCAGGCGTTGCGCGGGGTCCGGGACCGGGAAGTCGACGACCAGGTCCAGGCGGCGGGTGAACGCGTCGTCCAGGTTCGCGCGGAGATTGGTCGCCAGGATCGCCAGGCCGTCGAAGGACTCCATCCGCTGGAGCAGATACGCGCTCTCCACGTTGGCATAGCGGTCGTGCGCGTCCTTCACGTCCGAGCGCTTGCCGAAGATCGCGTCGGCCTCGTCGAAGAGGAGGACGCCGTTCACGCCGGCCGCCTCCGTGAAGATGCGCTCCAGGTTCTTCTCGGTCTCGCCGACGTACTTGTCGATCACCGTCGCCAGGTCGACCGTGTAGAGGTCGAGGCCCAGGTCGGCCGCGATGACCTCCGCCGACATCGTCTTGCCCGTGCCCGAGTCGCCCGCGAACAGTGCCGCCACCCCCCGGCCCCGCCCGCCGCCCGGGCGCATGGACCAGGTGCCGAGGACGTGGTCGCGGTGGCGGGCGCGGGAGGTGAGTTCGCGGAGTTGGGCCTCGGTGTCCCGGGGGAGGACGAGGTCGTCCCAGCCGACCGAGGGCTCGATGCGGCGGGCCAGCCGGTCCAGACCGGCCGCGTTCTGGGCGCGGGCGCCCCGGCGCACATGCCCGGGGGTCAGGGCGCCGCCGTCGAGGCGGGCCGACTGGGCCGCGCCGCGCGCCGCCCCCACCACCTGCTCCGGGGTGAGGAGGAAGGGGGACAGCTCGGCGGCGACGTCGAGGTCCGCGGCGCGGCCCGCCGCCACCTCGTACGTACGGGACCACAGCTCCGCCCGCGCTTCCGGCTCCACCCGCGGCGCCCGCAGCAGCAGCGGCGGGCCGGAGGACCAGGAGGCGTCCCAGGGGACCCGGCCCACCAGGACGAGGGGGACCGGCGTCTCCGTCAGGGCGCGGAGCAGCGCGGGGCGTTCGCGGGACACCGCGTCCACGGGCGCCGCCACCAAGCCCGCCCCCGTCAGCCGGGCCTCGCGCACCAGCGACCGTATCGCCTCCGCCGGAACCGGGTCCTCCGCGAGCCGCGCGAGGTCCACCCCGAGGATCCCCCGCCCCGCCGCCGCCAGCGCGCTCGTGGCCAGCGCCGTCCCCGCACCGCCCTGGTCCTCCTGGAGGTACACCAGCCGCACCCCGTCGCCCAGCACCCGCGCCAGCGCCGACGGGTCGCCCACCCCCCGCACCGGCTCCCAGGGCGCGAGCAGCTCCGCCGGCCGCGGGTCCGGGGTGTCGTCACCCAGCAGATGCGCCGTCACCCGGTCAGGCACCCGCAGCGCACGGCTCAGGAACGGCCGCTCCAGGTCCTCCATCATCAGCAGCCCGCCCGCGCGCAGGGGCGCCCGCGCACCCAGCCGCGCCCGCGCCTCCCGGTCGGCGGCCGGCATCCCGCACAGCCCGAGCGCGAGCCCGGCCGACGGGCGCCGCCGCGTCACGTCGTCGTTGAGGTAGCCGTAGAACGCCTCGAAACGGTCGTCCAGATCCGGCAGCAGCGCGACGAGAAGGATCTCGACGTCCAGGGCCGTCAGGGCGAACTCCGAAGCCAGGGCCCCCAGTCGGCCGCCGGACTCGCCCCCCGGAACGGACATGGCAGGAAACGCACGCGGGGAGTCCAGCAGCCGCGTCACCGTCTCCTCCGTCAGGTACAGGCCCCGGAACGCGTCGTCCGGATCCGGGTCCACCGCCCGCCGGGCCTCCACCGCCCGCCGGATCCGGAGCTCCAAATCCTGGGCGCGGGCCAGCAGTTCCGCCGTCACGTCGTGTCCCGCAGCCGTACGCTCATCCCGTCGTCCCCGACCGGCGGGCCCGCCGCGAACCGTGGCGACGCCGTCACCGGCACGCTCACCACCAGGTCGAGCGAGGGCTTCAACTCCCCACCCAGCGCGCTCCACACGTCCGCGAACGAGCGGTCCTCCGGCGGCGGCAGCGCGATCGACATCGGCACCGACGCGCCGATCTCCTCGAGGGAGCCGGTCAGCCGCTCGCGCGGCAGCGCGTCGTACCGCAGCAGGCACGACAACAGCGAGGAGAGCAGCCGGTGTTCGTCCTCGGGGCGCTTGGTCCAGGCGGTGATCAGGTACGACAGCTTGAAGAAGCGCGGCGGGCGGTGGCGGGAGACCACCACGCCCCGCTCGTCGTACTCGTTGTGCAGGCCCCGCGAGCGGCGGCGCATGTCCTCCCGGATGTCGTACAGGTACAGATTGACCATCGGGGCGTTGACCTTCGCCGCCCACTCGCGGGTGGGCGCGTCGAAGACCACTGCCACCTGGCCGCCCTCGAGCACCTCGGCACGGATCAGGGCGCGCAGCACGTCGTCGACCTCGTGGATCACCGACCCGTCACCCCCGTCCCGCGAAGTCCGGCGGCTGGAGGGCGTGTTGCACCACCAGGATCGGGGCTTCCACCAGCTCGAGCCGAGGCACGTCCGCCCGCAGCAGGCGCGGCCCGAGCCGGTCCTTGCGCAGGACGAGGACGTACGTGTCGAAGGTGCCGTCGGCGCCGACCCGTACCGGCACGGCGTCCGCGGTGATCCCTTCCGACCAGGTGAGCCGTACGGTCTCGCCCGGCGGGTAGTCGGCCCCACGCACGCGCACGGTCTCGCCGGGCTTGGCCACGGCGGGCGTCACCTCCAGGCGCGGCTGAAGCACCCGCAGAGCGGCCCTGGCCGCATTGTTGCCGGGCGCCAGGTCGTTCCGGGTGCCGCGCACGGTGGCCCTTACGTCGCCGCCCGCCGCCTCCGCGTACGTCGCCGTCTGCGTCACCACCAGCCGGCCACCGGCCGGGATCGTGCAGGGCGCCGCGGCGGTGCAGCGGCCGGTCGGGGTGACCTGGAGCCCCGGGGAGGCGGGCCAGGTCGTACCGAGGACCACGCCGGTGGCCGTGTCGGGGCCGGCGTTGGAGAGCGTGTACGTCGCGACGGTCGCCCGGCCCGCGTACGTACGGGCGGGGGAGAGGCCCACCGAGACCGCCAGGTCCGCCGCCGGCGGGGACACGACCGGCAGTACGTGGAAGTCGGCCCGGTCGGTTGCGGTGTTGCCCGCCTTGTCGGTCGCGGTGCAGGTCACCTGGGTCCTGCCCGGCGGGAAGACGGAGCCCGACGGGGGCGTGCACGTCGGCGTCAGCTCCCCGTCGACGGCGTCGACGGCGGTGGCCGGGTAGTCGATCCGGACGCCGGTGCGGTCGACCGCCCGGACCCAGCGGTCGTCGACATTCACGACGGGCGGCGTGATGTCGTTCACGGTGATCGAGATCTTCTGCTGGTACGCCGGGTCGGCGGCGGCCGCCTCGTTCAGGTCCGGGCCGTCCGGCGGCCGGGAGCCGAGCAGGAACTCGACCGTGCAGGACAGGGTCTGCCCCTGCGGTGCGTCGCCGTTGACGGTGATCTTCTCGTCGAAGTCGGCGACCTGGCCGCTGACCACGTCCCGCACCGGCGGCGCGAGCGTCACGGTCAGGCCGGGGTCGCAGTCGACGAGCCGGTGGCCCACGCTGATCGGCAGGTTGGTGAGGCCCTCGACGACGGCCTCGGCGACGCGGTCGGGCACGATCCCGGAGAACTTGCGGCCGCCGGTGGCATTGATGATGCGGGTGGCCATGCCGGGGGTGGTGTGGTCACGGTAGTCCGGGTCGCCCGCGTCGCCGTTGCCGTCGAGGCCGTCGCCGATCCTCGTCTCCACGTCGACGCCGATCACCCGGACGTTCTGCCCCTGCAGGGAGGCGATGGTGTCGTCGATGGTGTGCCCGTTGCTGGGGTTGTGGCTGGAGGCGTCGCCCACCAGGACGATCACGGGACTGGAGTTCTCCCGGAAGACGGTCTTGCCGCCCGCCCCGTGGGCGATCTGCCACAGCCCGTTGATGAAGTCCTCGGTCGGTCCCGGCGGCCCGCCCATGTCGGCGCGCAGGGCGTTCACCCCGGCCTGGATCAGGTTGTCCTCCTGAGTGAGCTCGGCGGTGACCCGGAAACCTGCGTCCGGGGGGTTGCCCACCTGGTCGCCGTAGGTCGCCACCGCGAACCGGGCGTCCGGCTGTGACTGGCGCACCCTGCTGACGATATCGGGCAGGCCGCGCCGTACGTCCGTGATGGTCTGGTCCATGGACCCGGTGCCGTCGACAAGGAGCACCACCTCGGGGCGGGGCGGCACCGGCGGAGTCAGGACCTGCTTGTCCACGTCGAGGGACTGACCCGGGTCGAGCGCGGCGGTGACGACGGGCGGGGTCACCGGGTCCGTCGCCTCGGCGGCCGCCGGCACCGTCGCGGGCACGGTCCCGGCCGTCCCGGCGGCGACCAGCAGCAGCGCGAGCACGGCGACCCGCCCCCGACGCGCTCCACCGGGCGCCGCGCCCTGCGGCCGGCCCGGCGACTCGCCCGGGGACCTGCCCGGCGACTCGCCCGGCGACTTCCCGTACGCCCGGAACGGCGGTGACCAGCGCACAGTGCAGCCCCCTCGGCCTTGCCACGCTCTACAGATGTCCCGCGAGGATCGCGCCCCCGGGCCCGGATGTCATCCCCACCCAAGTCATATGACAGGGAAGGAAGTTGTGCACGAAAGGGCAACCGACCCCTGACGGCCGTCAGATCAGCCCCTGCCGCATCGCGTACGCCACCGCGTGCGACCGGTTGCGCAGTTGGAGCCGGGTGATGACCGCGTGCAGCACGTTCTTGATCGTGCGTTCGGAGTACGAGAGCTTCGCGGCGATGTCGGCGGTGTCGTACCCCTCCGCCACCAGCCGCAGCACGTCCACCTCCCGCGCCGCGAGCCCCGTGAAGTGCAGCCCGCGCGGGCCCAGGACCTGGCCCTGGAGCCGGCCGACCTCCTCCAGGAGCCGGCCCACCAGGTCCGACGGCAGATGCCCGGCGCCCTTGGAGACCGTACAGATGACGTGCACGAGATGCTCGGGCGTGGCCTCCGCCCGCCGGATCACCCCGGCGACCCCGCACTCGGCCGCGCTCACCAGCTTCTGCTCGTCGATGTCGGTGGTCACGAGCACGATCCGCGCGGTGCTGGTGCGCCGGATGTGCCGCAGCAGCTGCAGTACGTCCTCGTCCACCGTGTCTACCACGAGCACCGCGACCTGCGGTTTCGGGTCGGCCGTCTCGCCCCACCCGGTCACCTGGATCTCGGGCCGGGCCCTCAACTGACTCGTCACCCCCGCCTGGGAGATGGGGTCCTGGGCGCGCAGGGCGACCGTGGTTCGTTCCATGAGCATGCTCCCCCCGGAGACGGCGACCGCACGAGCGTCACACGGGGCTCGGTGGTTCCGGTCGCAAGCATGAAGAACGTTCGACAACTCCGCTCAACGCAGTCTCATACGTTGACAGATGGACTGGGAATGCCCGCAGTGGCCGCCGTGAAAACCGAATCGCCACTTCGGGCATGAGATCTGCCCGAAAGTGTTCCTCCGCGGTCGCTGTCGTAAAGAGTGCCCGCTTCTACGGTTCGCCCATGAGTCTTACGGCACACCTCGACGCCGCGTCCGTCACCGCCGCTCCGGGCGAGGAGACACGCATACCCCTCCAGGTACGCAACTCCGGCACCACCGTGGAGGAGTACCGCTTCGAGGTGGTCGGCTCCTGCGCCGCCTGGACGACGGTCGAGCCCGCGACGATCTCGCTCTACCCCGGAAGTTCGGAGACCGTCACCGTCGTATTCCGGCCACCCCGGGAATCCTCCGTGACGTCCGGCGACACCCCGTTCGGGATACGGGTGATCCCCACCAGCGGGCAGACCGAGCCCGTCGTCCCCGAAGGACGGGTCACCGTACGGCCGTTCAGCGATGTCACCGCCGAGCTCGTCCCGCCCGGCTCCCAGGGCGCCCGCGGCGGCTCGCACAAGGTCGCGGTGGACAACCGCAGCAACGCTCCCCTGACCGCCGTCCTGTCCGCCCGCGCCGGAACCGAGCAGGCCCGGATCTCCTTCACGCCGCGCGAGCTTCTCATCGAGCCCGGCAAGGCCGCCTTCGCGACGGTGCGGGTCCGCCCGGTCAAGCGGATCTGGCGCGGCACGCCCGTCACCCACACCTTCCAGGCGCTGGTCACGCCCACCGCCCCCGAGGGCGAGGAGCCGCAGGCCCCGATCGCCCTCGACGGCACCTACCAGCAGCAGCCGATCCTGCCCCGCTGGCTGCCCCGGGTCCTCATCCTCGCCTGCGTGCTCATCCTCGCCCTGGTGGGCGCCTGGTACGGGCTGCTGCGGCCGGCCGTGAAGTCGGCGGCCCGCGAGGCGATCACCCCGGAGGTCATCGCCTCCGCGACCGCGACGCCGAGCAAGGACCCCGGCGGAGAGACCGGCGGCGGCGAGACCGGTGGCGGAGGAGGCGGCGGCTCGGCGACCACGCCGCCCCCCGCGCCCAGCACGCCCGCCTCGACGCCCCCCGCCAAGCCCCCGGCGGCGCCGGTCCCGCCCCCGGCGCCGACCAGCGCCCAGATCCAGGTGCGCGACGCCGTCGGCGGCGGGAGCAGCACGGGGACGGCGCTGACCGTGGCGGACGGCAGGACGTTCCGGCTCACCGACATCGTGGTCCAGAACCCGCAGGGCGACGCCGGCAGGGTCGTGGTCACGGCGGGCGAGAGCAGGATCCTGACCCTCGCCCTGGAGAACTTCCGCGACTCGGACTACCACTTCGTGACGCCGGTCCTGGTGCCGGCCGGGGAGTCGGTCACCCTGACGGTGGAATGCCGCAAGGTCGGGCGGCCGGTCAACGCCCCGCAGCCCAGCCGGTGTGCCGCCTCCCTGTTCCTGGGCGGCACACTCCAGACCGTCAAGCCCTGACGGATCGTCAGGCGTCGGGCGCCGCTTCTTCCTCCTCGGCGCCCGACTCCGCCTGCCGCTGCACGAACGAACCCTGCACGTCGGCCGGTTGTTCGTCCTCGTCCTCCGCGCTCGACCGCTGCACCGCCGGCGCGGAGGCAGCGGACGAGGGCTGCACGGAAGCGGCGGACGCGGGCTGCACGGAAGCGGCGGGGGCGGGCTCCGCGGAAGCGGAGGAGGGGTCGTGCGAAGGGGCAAGGACCCGCTCCGCGTTCGCCACCGCCTCCCGCTCGAACCGGTCGGACGGGTCGCTCACCCGGATCCCGCCCGGCGCCTCCGTACCCTCCACCGGCCCGCCGCGCTGCTGCACCACGTGGGTCAGCTCGTGCGCCAGCGTCGTCCGGCCCTGCGCCGAGGACGGGTCGTAGGCCTCCCGCTGGAACACCACATGGTTGCCGACCGTGTACGCGTGCGCCCCGATGCCCTTGGCGGAGGCGTCCGCGGTGGCGTCGGTGTGGATCCGTACGTCGGAGAAGTCGGCGCCCATCCGCGTCTCCATGTCGGCGCGGGTGTCGGTGTCGAGCGGCTGACCGCCCGAGCCGATCACGTCGTGGACCGGGGAGCGCTCCTGGGCCTCCTCGGCGGCCTCGCCGCCCGCAGCCCGGCTGCGCTGCACCATCGCGCCGACGGCCCCGTTGCCCACCGCCCGCTGCAGGGCGCCGAAGCCGGAGGCGCCGACCACGTCGGTCCGCCCGGTCGCCGCCGCCTCGAAGAGCCGGGCGCCGCCCGGGCCCTCGTGCTCCTCCCGGTGCTCGTGCTCGTGTTCGTGCCGCTCGTGCTCGTGTCCGTGCTCGTAGTCGTATGCGCTCATCGTCCTCGCTCCGAAGCCGTCGGCCGTTCGTCTCGCGCGGGAGTCCGGCGTAGGGTCCACGTGGGTCCAGCGTGGCTTCCAGCGTTGGTCGCGACGCCGGGGTCCGTCCAGGCCCCGGCCGGGCACGGCGAGGCAGGATGTGCTGCCCCTAAGGGCAACGGCCCGTGAAATGGCCTCCGCCCTGCCCGATTCCGGGCATATTTCTTGATCAATTGCCGTCCGTTTCCCTACGCTCCTGAGCATGACAACCCCCGCCGCCCGCCGCGAAGCAGCCGCCTCCACCGACCGGGCCAGCATCCCGCCCCCCGTCCGCCGGATCTCCGGTGCCGTCTGGGCCGCCCTCGGGATCGTGTACGTCGTCTGGGGGTCCACCTACCTCGGGATCCGGATCGTCGTCGAGACGATGCCGCCGTTCCTCTCCGCCGGGACGCGGTTCGTCACGGCCGGGCTGATCCTCGCGGGGATCATCGCCTGGCGGCAGGGCCCCGCCGCGCTCAAGGTGAGCCGCAGGCAGCTCGCCTCCGCCGTCGTGATCGGCCTGCTGCTGATCCTCGGCGGCAACGGCCTCGTGGTCCTCGCCGAGACCTCCATACCCTCCGGGCTCGCCGCCCTGCTCATCGCCGTCGTCCCGGCCTGGGTGGTCCTCCTCAAGGCCGGCTTCGGCGAGCGCCCGAGCGTCGGCGGCATCGCCGGTGTGCTGCTCGGGCTCGCCGGGCTCGCGGTGCTCACCCTGCCGGGGCTCAGCGGCGAGGTGAAGGTCGGCGGGGTGGTCCTCGTGGTCGTCGCGACCCTGCTGTGGTCGGTCGGGTCGTTCTCGTCCTCCCGGATCCCGATGCCGGCCAACCCGTTCACCGCGAGCGCGTACGAGATGATCGCCGGCGGCCTCGCGGGCCTCGGCGTCGGCCTGGTCCGCGGCGAGCAGCACGGCCTCGACCTGTCGGCCGTCTCCGGCCGCTCCTGGGTCGCCCTCGCGTACCTCATCGTCTTCGGCTCGCTGATCGCCTTCACGGCGTACGCCTGGCTCCTCCAGGCCGCCCCGCTCTCGCTGGTGGCCACCTACGCGTACGTCAACCCGGTCGTCGCCGTCGCCCTCGGCGCGCTGGTCCTCGGCGAGGCGCTGACGTGGCCGATCGTCCTCGGCGGCGCGATCGTCGTCGGCGGGGTCTGTCTCATCGTCTCGACGGAACGGCGCGGATGATCGCCGGTCTCCTGCCCTGAGGGCCTCTGATGCGCTGGGAGTGGCCGGGCCCTGGGTTCCGGTCGGCCCGGCCCGGAACGATCCGCCGCCGATCCTCTTCCGCCAAAGCGGACAGCATCCCCACCCCACCACTCCACACCGGACAAACCCACACTGGCCTCCCCGGCCCTACCGTGGCACGAGAGCAATCGCTCGCACCCCCGATACGGAAAGGGCCGGGACGCAATGACGACCACCCACGGCTTCTGGCTCGCCGGCCGCGAGGCCACCGGCGAGGCCACCTTCGACGTCACGAACTCCTTCGACGGACGTCTGGTCGGCAAGGTCAGCGTGCCCACCGAGGCCCAGGTCGAGGAGGCCGTCGCCGCCGCGCACGCCGTCGTCGACGAGTTCGCCGCGACGCCCGCGCACGTCCGCGCCGCCGCCCTCGACCACGTATCGAAGCGCCTCGCCGAGCGCACCGAGGAGATCGCCCAGGTGATCTCCGCCGAGAACGGCAAGCCGATCAAGTGGGCCCGCGGCGAGGTCGGCCGCGCCGTCTCCGTCTTCCGCTTCGCCGCCGAGGAAGCCCGCCGTTTCAACGGCGGAGAGGCCCAGCGCCTCGACACCGAGGCCGGCGGCGTCGGCCGCCTGGCGATCACCCGCCGGATCCCCAAGGGCGTCGTCCTCGGCATCGCGCCGTTCAACTTCCCGCTGAACCTCAGCGCCCACAAGGTCGCCCCGGCCATCGCCGTCGGCGCCCCGATCATCCTCAAGCCGGCCCCGGCCACCCCCATCTCGTCCCTGATCCTGGGCGAGCTGCTCGCCGAGACCGACCTGCCGGCCGGTTCCTGGTCCGTCCTGACCGTGCCGAACGACCGCATGCCCGCCCTCGTCCAGGACGAGCGCCTCCCGGTCATCTCCTTCACCGGCTCGGACAAGGTCGGCTTCGCCATCCAGGAGTCCGTGCCGCACAAGCACTGCACCCTGGAGCTCGGCGGCAACGCCGCCGCCGTCGTCCTCGGCGACTGGGCGTCCGAGCAGGACCTGGACTGGGCGGCGAGCCGTATCGCCACCTTCTCCAACTACCAGGGCGGCCAGTCCTGCATCTCCGTGCAGCGCGTGATCGCCGACGCGTCCGTCTACGACCGGCTCGTCCCGAAGATCGTCGCGGCCGTCGAGGCCCAGGTCACCGGCGACCCGGCGGACGACGCCACCGACGTCGGCCCGCTGGTCGACGAGAACGCCGCCAAGCGCGTCGAGGCCTGGGTCGACGAGGCCGTCGCGGCCGGCGCGAAGCTGCTCGCCGGCGGCAAGCGCGAGGGCGCGACCTACGCCCCGACCGTCCTCACCGACCTCCCCGCCGACGTCACCCTCGCCCGCGCCGAGGTCTTCGGCCCGGTCCTGACGATCGCCAGGGCCGAAGGCGAGGCCGAGGCCTTCGCCGCCGTCAACGACTCGGACTTCGGCCTCCAGGCCGGTGTCTTCACCCACGACCTCCAGACCGCGTTCCGCGCCCACCGCGCGCTCGAGGTCGGCGGCGTGATCATCGGTGACGTCCCGTCCTACCGCGCCGACCAGATGCCGTACGGCGGCGCCAAGAAGTCCGGCGTCGGCCGCGAGGGCGTCAAGTACGCGATGGACGACTACACCTACGAGCGCGTCCTGGTCCTCACGGGCCTCGCGCTGTAACCCGTACCGCTGTAACCCGTACGGACCACTCGTACGGAACCACGAGACCGACGGCCGGAGCCCACTGTGCGGGGGCTCCGGCCGTCTTCTCGTCTATCGGTACGCGCGGAAATCGGGTACTACGGACGAGTAGCCACAAGCCCCCATCAGCGGCGAGGTGAGTTGGTTCATGTCCGCACCCACCCAGCGGCCCAAGGTCACGGAACGAGAAGCGCGCCAGGTCGCCGAGGCCGCGCGCGAGCAGGACTGGCGCAAACCCAGCTTCGCCAAGGAGCTGTTCCTCGGCCGCTTCCGGCTGGACCTCATCCACCCCCACCCGCTTCCCTCCGAGGAGGACGTACGGCGCGGCGAGGCCTTCCTCGCCAAGCTGCGCGACTTCTGCGAGACGCGGATCGACGGCCGGCTGATCGAACGCGAGGCCCGCATCCCCGACGAGGTCGTCACCGGCCTCAAGGAACTCGGCGCGTTCGGGATGAAGATCGACCCGAAGTACGGCGGGCTCGGCCTCACCCAGGTGTACTACAACCGCGCCCTGGCCCTCGTCGGCTCCGCGAGCCCCGCGATCGGGGCGCTGCTCTCGGCGCATCAGTCGATCGGCGTACCGCAGCCCCTGAAGATCTTCGGTACGCAGGAACAGCGCGACACCTACCTGCCGCGCCTCGCCCGCACCGACATCTCCGCCTTCCTCCTCACCGAGCCGGACGTCGGCTCCGACCCGGCCCGGCTCGCCACGACCGCCGTACCGGACGGCGACGACGCGTACGTCATCGACGGCGTGAAGCTCTGGACGACCAACGGCGTCGTCGCCGACCTGCTCGTCGTCATGGCGCGGGTGCCGAAGTCCGAGGGACACCGCGGCGGCATCACCGCCTTCGTCGTCGAGGCCGACTCGCCCGGCATCACCGTCGAGCACCGCAACGCCTTCATGGGCCTGCGCGGCCTGGAGAACGGCGTCACCCGCTTCCACGGCGTCCGGGTCCCCGCCGCCAACCGCATCGGCCCGGAGGGCGCCGGCCTCAAGATCGCCCTGACGACACTGAACACCGGACGGCTCTCCCTCCCCGCGATGTGCGTGGGGGCCGGGAAGTGGGCGCTGAAGATCGCCCGCGAGTGGGCGTCCGTACGGGAGCAGTGGGGCAAGCCGGTCGCCCGGCACGAGGCCGTCGGCACGAAGATCTCCTTCATCGCGGCGACCACGTTCGCCCTGGAGGCGGTCGTCGACCTCTCCTCCCAGATGGCCGACGAGGACCGCAACGACATCCGCATCGAGGCGGCGCTCGCGAAGCTGTACGGCTCCGAGATGGGCTGCCTCATCGCCGACGAACTCGTCCAGATCCGCGGCGGGCGGGGGTACGAGACGGCCGACTCGCTGGCGGCGCGGGGCGAGCGGGCGGTACCCGCCGAGCAGTTGCTGCGCGACCTGCGGATCAACCGGATCTTCGAGGGCTCGACCGAGATCATGCACCTGCTCATCGCCCGCGAGGCGGTCGACGCGCATCTCGCCGTGGCGGGCGACATCATCGACCCGGAGAAGTCGCTCGGCGACAAGGCGAGGGCGGGGGCGCGGGCGGGCGGCTTCTACGCCCGCTGGCTGCCGAAGCTGGTGGCCGGACCTGGCCAACTGCCGAACTCGTACGCGGAGTTCGGCGGCCTCGCGACGCATCTGCGGTACGTGGAGCGGACGTCGAGGAAGCTCGCCCGCTCGACGTTCTACGCGATGTCGCGGTGGCAGGGCCGGATGGAGCTCAAGCAGGCGTTCCTCGGGCGGATCGTGGACATCGGCGCGGAGCTCTTCGCGATGAGCGCGGCGTGCGTACGGGCGGAGTTGCTGAGGTCCACGGGCGACCCGCACGGCCGGGAGGCCCACGCGCTGGCGGACGCGTTCTGCCGCCAGTCGCGGCTCCGGGTGGAGGAGCTGTTCGGCCGCCTCTGGTCCAACACGGACGAGCTGGACCGCCGGGTGGTGGAGGGCGTCCTGGCGGGCCGCTTCGAGTGGCTGGAGTCAGGCGTGGTCGACCCCTCGGACGACGGCCCCTGGATCGCGGATGCAACGCCCGGCCCGTCGCCCCGGCAAAACGTCCACCGCAAGATCCCCTGACGCCGAGGTGCCCCACCCACGGGGCGGCTCCCACGCGCCCCGCTGGGCGGTGCCCACCCCTCGCCCCACCGTTGTGGGCCCCGCGTCCCGCTGGGGCGGCGCCCACCCCGTTGTGGGCCCCGCGTCCCGCTGGGGTGGCGCCCACCCCCGTTGTGGGCATTCGTTCCGCTGGGGCGGAACGGGTGGGCACAACGGACGGCGCCCTTGCCGGGCCCAGGCTCCCCGTGCCTGCGGTGCCCACGGGTGCGGCGCCGTTGTCGGGTTGTGCCCACCCGTCCCGCCCAGCGGGACGATTGCCCACAACCCGGGGAGAGGGGAGGTGGGCGGCGGGGAGGCCCACAACCCTGGGGGCCCGACCCCGGCCCCGCTGCTGGCAGGGCACCCGTGCACAAGGCCCTTGAACGGGGCGCCGGTCACCATGACCCCGTGACCGTCATCGACATCCCCGGCTCCAAGTCCGTCACCGCACGCGCGCTCTTCCTCGCCGCCGCCGCCCGCGGGACCACCACCCTCCTCCGGCCCCTCCGCTCCGACGACACCGAGGGCTTCGCCGAAGGGCTCAAGGCCCTCGGGTACGAGGTCCGGCAGGAGCCGGGCGCCTGGCACATCCAGGGCCGCCCCGAAGGCCCCGCCGCGGACACCACCGACGTCTACTGCCGCGACGGCGCCACCACCGCCCGCTTCCTCCCCACCCTCGCCGCCGCCGCCCTCGACCCCACCCCCGGCCGCTCCGTCACCGTCCCCGGCCTCGGTACCGGCGCCCTCCAGGGCGACCTCGGCTTCGTCGACGTCCTGCACCGCATGGGCGCGGAGGTGGAGATCACCGACACGGCCACCACCGTCCGCTCCACCGGCCGCCTCCATGGCCTGACCGTCAACATGCGCGACATCTCCGACACCATGCCGACCCTCGCCGCCCTCGCGCCCTTCGCCGACGGACCGGTCCGCATCGAGGACGTCGCCAACACCCGCGTCAAGGAGTGCGACCGCCTCGACGCCTGCGCCGAGAACCTCCGCCGCCTCGGCATCACCGTCACCACCGGCCCCGACTGGATCGAGATCCAGCCCGGCACGCCCACAGGGCCGGTCGAGATCGCCACCCACGGCGACCACCGGATCGTCATGTCCTTCGCCGTCACCGCCCTGCGCACCCCGGCCATCACCTTCGACGACCCCGGCTGCGTACGGAAGACCTTCCCCGACTTCCACCACGTCTTCGGAGCGTTCACCCGCACCCCGTGAAGACCGCACAGTCTTTGCGGCAAGAATGGGGGGCATGAGCGACCGCCCCTCTCCTCTCGCCGACCCGCACATCGCCTTCGATCCGACCGAAGGCCGCCGGGACATCGTCGTCCTGGGCTCCACCGGGTCCATCGGCACCCAGGCCATCGACCTGGTCCTGCGCAACCCCGACCGCTTCCGGGTCACCGCCCTCGCCGCCTCCGGCGGCCGGGTGGAGCTGCTCGCCGAGCAGGCGCACCGGCTGCGGGTCGGGGCGGTCGCCGTCGCCCGCGAGGACAAGGCCCCCGCGCTGCGCGAGGCGCTGACCAGGCTCTACGGCCCCGGTGCCGCCCTCCCCGAGATCCTCGCAGGGCCCGACGCCGCCACGCACGTGGCCGCCTCCCCCTGCCACACGGTCCTCAACGGCATCACCGGCTCCATCGGCCTCGCGCCCACGCTCGCCGCCCTCGAAGCCGGCCGCACCCTCGCCCTGGCCAACAAGGAGTCGCTGATCGTCGGTGGCCCGCTGGTCAAGGCCGTGGCCAAGCCCGGCCAGATCATCCCGGTCGACTCCGAGCACGCCGCCCTCTTCCAGGCGCTCGCCGCCGGCACCCGCGCCGACGTCCGCAAGCTGGTCGTCACCGCCTCCGGCGGCCCCTTCCGCGGCCGTACGAGGGAGGAGCTGGCGCACGTCACCCGCGAGGACGCGCTCGCCCACCCCACCTGGGCCATGGGCCCCGTCATCACGGTGAACAGCGCCACACTCGTGAACAAGGGCCTGGAGGTCATCGAGGCGCACCTCCTCTACGACATCCCCTTCGACCGCATCGAGGTCGTCGTCCACCCCCAGTCGTACGTCCACTCGATGGTGGAGTTCACCGACGGCTCCACGCTCGCCCAGGCCACCCCTCCCGACATGCGCGGCCCGATCGCCATCGGCATCGGCTGGCCCGAGCGCGTCCCGGACGCGGCCCCCGCCTTCGACTGGACCAAGGCCTCCACCTGGGAGTTCTTCCCGCTCGACACCGAGGCGTTCCCGTCCGTCGGCCTCGCCCGCCACGTCGGCGAGCTCGGCGGCACCGCGCCCGCCGTCTTCAACGCGGCGAACGAGGAGTGCGTCGAGGCGTTTCTCGCCGGAAGGCTGCCGTTCAACGGAATCATGGATACGGTCACGGCAGTCGTCACCGAACACGGCACCCCCGCCCGGGGAACCTCGCTCACGGTGTCGGACGTCCTCGAAGCGGAGACCTGGGCACGCGCCCGGGCCCGGGAACTGGCAACGCAGGCAATCGCGGAGGCGCGCGCATGACCGTACTTCTGACGCTCCTCGGCATCGCGCTGTTCGCGTTCGGGCTGCTCGTCTCCATCGCCTGGCACGAGCTCGGCCACCTCTCCACGGCCAAGCTCTTCGGCATCCGCGTGCCCCAGTACATGGTCGGCTTCGGCCCGACCCTCTGGTCGAGGAAGAAGGGCGAGACGGAGTACGGCATCAAGGCCATCCCGGCCGGCGGCTACATCCGCATGATCGGCATGTTCCCGCCCGGCAAGGACGGCCGCATCGAGGCCCGCTCCACCTCCCCCTGGCGCGCCATGATCGAGGACGCCCGCGAGGCCTCCTTCGAGGAGCTCGAGCCCGGCGACGAGAAGCGGCTCTTCTACACGCGCAAGCCGTGGAAGCGCGTCATCGTGATGTTCGCCGGCCCGTTCATGAACCTGATCCTCGCCGTCGTGCTCTTCTTCGGCAGCGCGATGGCCGTCGGCTTCGAGACCCAGACCACCAAGGTCGCGGGCGTCACCAACTGCGTCATCGACCAGAGCGAGAAGCGCGACACCTGCAAGGCGGGCGACCGGGCGTCGCCCGCCAAGGCCGCCGGACTCCTCAAGGGCGACCGCATCGTCGCCTTCAACGGCGAACGCGTCACGGACTGGAACACCCTCTCCGACCGCATCCGCGCCACCACCGGCCAGGCGACCGTCACCGTCCAGCGCGACGGCAAGGAGCTGGACCTGCGGGCGACGCTCCTGGAGAACAAGGTCCTCAAGAAGGACGCGGACGGAAACGTCGTCCAGCCCCCGCAGTACGTCACCGCCGGCTACCTGGGCTTCGAGTCCGGCCGCGAGGTCGTCCCGCTCACCTTCGGCGAGTCCGCCTCCCGGATGACCGACCAGCTCCAGGCCGGCTTCGAGTCCGTCCTCGCCCTGCCCGGCAAGATCCCGGACCTCTGGGACGCCACCTTCGGCGACGGCGAGCGCAAGCAGGACTCCCCGGTCGGCGTCATCGGCGCGGCCCGGATCAGCGGCGAACTGATGAGCATCGAAGCACCGGCGGAGACCCGGCTGGTCTTCTTCCTCCAGCTGCTCGTCATGTTCAACGTCTCGCTGTTCCTGTTCAACATGCTGCCGCTGCTCCCACTCGACGGCGGTCACATCGCCGGCGCCCTGTGGGAGTCCGTACGCCGCAACACCGCGCGGATCTTCCGGCGCCCCGACCCCGGCCCGTTCGACGTGGCCAAGCTGATGCCGGCCGCGTACGTCGTGGCGGGCGTGTTCGTCTGCTTCACCCTGCTCGTCCTCGCGGCGGACATCGTCAACCCGGTGAAACTGACATGACGCACGGGTGGCCGGACCCCCGGGCTGTCCGGCCGCCCGCCCCCGGGGCGGTAACCTCGAAGTCCTGAGCCCGCTGACGCACAACCTTGGGGTTGCACAACAGATGACCGCGATTTCTCTCGGGATCCCGTCCGTTCCGACCAGGCTCGCCGAGCGGCGCAAGAGCCGCCAGATCCAGGTCGGTACCGTGGCCGTCGGCGGCGACGCACCCGTCTCGGTCCAGTCCATGACGACGACCCGTACCTCCGACATCGGCGCCACGCTCCAGCAGATCGCCGAGCTGACCGCCTCCGGCTGCCAGATCGTCCGGGTCGCCTGCCCCACGCAGGACGACGCCGACGCGCTCGCGACGATCGCGAAGAAGTCGCAGATCCCGGTGATCGCCGACATCCACTTCCAGCCGAAGTACGTCTTCGCCGCCATCGACGCCGGCTGTGCGGCCGTCCGCGTCAACCCGGGCAACATCAAGCAGTTCGACGACAAGGTCAAGGAGATCGCCCACGCCGCCAAGGACGCGGGCACTCCGATCCGGATCGGCGTCAACGCGGGCTCGCTCGACGCGCGTCTGCTGGCGAAGTACGGCAAGGCCACCCCCGAGGCGCTCGTCGAGTCCGCCCTCTGGGAGGCGTCCCTCTTCGAGGAGCACGGCTTCGGCGACATCAAGATCTCGGTCAAGCACAACGACCCGGTCGTGATGGTCAACGCCTACCGCCAGCTCGCCGCCCAGTGCGACTACCCGCTGCACCTCGGCGTCACCGAGGCCGGCCCCGCCTTCCAGGGCACCATCAAGTCCGCCGTCGCCTTCGGCGCGCTGCTCTCCGAGGGCATCGGCGACACCATCCGCGTCTCCCTCTCCGCGCCGCCGGTCGAGGAGGTCAAGGTCGGCATCCAGATCCTGGAGTCGCTGAACCTCAAGCCGCGCCGCCTGGAGATCGTCTCCTGCCCGTCCTGCGGCCGTGCCCAGGTCGACGTGTACAAGCTCGCCGAAGAGGTCACCGCCGGCCTCGAAGGCATGGAGGTCCCGCTGCGCGTCGCCGTCATGGGCTGCGTCGTCAACGGCCCCGGCGAGGCCCGCGAGGCCGACCTGGGCGTCGCCTCCGGCAACGGCAAGGGCCAGATCTTCGTCAAGGGCGAGGTCATCAAGACCGTCCCCGAGTCGAAGATCGTCGAGACCCTCATCGAGGAGGCGATGAAGATCGCCGAGCAGATGGAGAAGGACGGCGTGATGTCCGGCGAGCCGACGGTCGCCATCGGCGTCTGAGCGCGTACGTACGCCACGAGGCCCCGGCGCCGCGCGCGCCGGGGCCTCGCGCTGTCCCTGCCAACCCACCCGACACCCGGCCGGTGGGCCAGGTAAAGTGCGGAGATCAGCAGACCGCACCGTGAGGCGCCCCCGTGTTGACGCAGACCACCACCAGGGTCCTCGAACCCGCCGACCTCGGCGCCGCGCTCGCCGTCCTCGAGAGCGCCCCCGTCGAGAACGCCTTCGTGACCGCACGCGTCCAGGCCGCCGGACTCGACCCCTGGCGTCTCGGCGGCGAGATGTGGGGTTGGTACACCGACGGACGGCTGCGCTCCCTGTGCTACTCCGGCGCCAATCTCGTCCCCCTCTGCGCCACCCCCGACGCCATTCGCGCCTTCGCCGACCGCGCCCGCAGGACGGGCCGCCGCTGCTCCTCCATCGTCGGCCCCGCCGAGCCCACCGCCCAGCTCTGGAGCCTCCTGGAGCCCAGCTGGGGCCCGGCCCGCGACGTCAGGGCCCACCAGCCGCTGATGGTCACCGACCAGCCCTCCGCCACCGTCGAGGCCGACCCGCTCGTCCGCCGCATCCGCAAGGACGAGATGGAAGTGATCATGCCCGCGTGCGTGGCCATGTTCACCGAGGAGGTCGGCATCTCGCCGATGGCCGGCGACGGCGGACTGCTCTACCAGGCCCGCGTCGCCGAACTCGTCGGAGCCGGCCGCTCCTTCGCCCGCATCGAGGACGGCAAGGTCGTCTTCAAGGCGGAGATCGGCGCCGCCACCCGCCAGGCCTGCCAGATCCAGGGCGTCTGGGTCGCCCCCGAGTACCGCGGCCGCGGCCTCTCCGAGACCGGCATGGCCGCCGTCCTCCGCTTCGCCCTCGCCGACGTCGCGCCCGTGGTCAGCCTGTACGTCAACGACTACAACACCCCGGCCAGGGCCGCGTACCGCCGCGTCGGATTCCGCGAGGTCGGCGCCTTCATGAGCGTGCTGTTCTGAGGCGCTTGTAAGGTGCGGCGCATGGATGACGCTGACGTCACGATCGGACCGGTCGACCTCGCCGCGCGGGTCGACGAAGCCCTCGCCGTACAGGCCATCGCCTTCGGACTGAGCGAGGACGAGGTCGTCGTACGCCGCGCCATCGTGCTGCGCCATCTGCTCAGCCCCGGCGCCCTCGCGTACGGCGCGATCACCGACTCGGGCCGGCTGGTCGGCTTCGTGTACGGGATGCCCAACGACCGCACCCACTGGTGGTCCACCGTCGTGCAGCCGTACCTCCGCGCCGCAGGCAACGACGAGTGGCTCGACGACTCCTTCGTGATCACCGAACTCCACGTCCTCCCCGGCTACCAGGGGCGGGGCTTCGGCCGGGAGCTGATCACCACCATCACCGACCAGTCGAAGCTGCCGCGCTCGATCCTCTCCGCGATCGACACCGAGAGCCCGGCCCGCGCTCTCTACCGCTCCCTCGGCTACGTCGACCTCGCCCGGCAGGTCCACTTCCCCAGCGCACCCCGCCCGTACGCCGTGATGGGCGCCCCGCTGCCGCTGCCGCGCCGGAACTGATTTCCGCCCGCGCGGGCCGCCCGGCTAATCTCCTAGCCATCACCTTTTCCTGGCAGGAGTACGAGAACCATGGCCAACGCACCGGTCCAGCGCATGTCCCAGTTGATGGCGAAGACGCTGCGCGACGACCCGGCGGACGCCGAGGTCCTCAGCCACAAGCTCCTCGTCCGCGCCGGCTACGTCCGCCGCACCGCCGCGGGCATCTGGAGCTGGCTGCCGCTGGGCAAGAGGGTCCTCGCCAACGTCGAGCGCATCGTCCGCGAGGAGATGGACACCATCGGCGCGCAGGAGGTGTCGCTCCCCGCGCTGCTGCCGCGTGAGCCCTACGAGGCGACCGGCCGCTGGGACGAGTACGGCGCCGAGCTCTTCCGCCTCCAGGACCGCAAGGGCGGCGACTACCTGCTCGGCCCGACCCACGAGGAGATCTTCACGCTCCTGGTGAAGGACCAGTGCTCGTCCTACAAGGACCTGCCGGTCATCCTGTACCAGATCCAGACGAAGTTCCGCGACGAGGCCCGCCCGCGGGCCGGCATCCTGCGCGGCCGCGAGTTCCTGATGAAGGACTCGTACTCCTTCGACACGGAGGACGAGGGCCTCGCCCAGTCCTACGCCCTGCACCGCCAGGCCTACCAGCGCGTCTTCGAGCGCCTCGGCCTCGACTACCGCATCTGCGCCGCGACCGCGGGCGCGATGGGCGGCTCGAAGTCCGAGGAGTTCCTCGCCCCGGCCGAGGCCGGCGAGGACACCTTCGCCGACTGCCCGAACTGCGACTTCGCCGCGAACACCGAGGCGATCTCGTACGAGCTGAAGCCGGTGGACGGCTCCGCGGTGGCGGCCGCCGAGGACATCCCGACGCCCGACACCCCCACCATCGAGACCCTCGCCGCCTCGCTCGGCGTGCCGGCCTCCGCGACGCTGAAGAACCTGCTGGTGAAGGTCGACGGCGAGATCGTCGCCGTGGGCGTGCCCGGCGACCGCGAGGTCGACATGGGCAAGGTCGAGGCGCACTTCGCGCCTGCGGTCGTCGAGATGGTCACGGAGACGGACTTCGCGGACCGCCCGGACCTGGTCCGCGGCTATGTCGGTCCGCAGGGCCGGGGCGAGAAGGTGACGTACGTGGCCGACCCCCGTGTCGCGCCGGGCACGGCGTGGATCACGGGCGCCAACAAGGAGGGCATGCACGCGAAGAACGTGGTCGCGGGCCGGGACTTCGAGGTCGACGAGTACGTCGACGTCGTGGTCGTCCAGGAGGGCGACCCCTGCCCGAAGTGCGGCACCGGCTTGAAGCTGGACCGCGCGATCGAGATCGGTCACATCTTCCAGCTGGGCCGCAAGTACGCCGACGCGCTGAAGCTGGACGTCCTGGGCCAGAACGGCAAGCCGGTCCGCGTGACGATGGGCTCGTACGGCATCGGCGTCTCGCGCGCGGTCGCCGCGCTGGCGGAGCAGAGCGCCGACGACAAGGGCCTGTGCTGGCCGGCCGAGGTCGCCCCGGCCGACGTCCACGTCGTCGCCGCCGGCAAGGCGCTCCAGACCGAGCTGGCCCTGGAGGTCTCGGAGAAGCTCTCGGCGGCGGGCCTCCGCGTCCTGGTCGACGACCGCGCGGGCGTCTCCCCGGGCGTCAAGTTCACCGACGCGGAGCTGATCGGCGTCCCCAAGATCCTCGTCGCCGGCCGCCGCTCGGCGGAAGGCGTCCTGGAACTGAAGGACCGCCGGACGGGCGACCGAGAGGAACTGACGGTAGCCGAGGCAATCGACCGCCTCAGCGCGTAACCCTCCCGTTGTGGGCATTCGTTCCGCTGGGGCGGAACGGGTGGGCACAACGGACGGCGCCCTTGCCGGGCCCAGGCTCCCCGTGCCTGCTGTGCCCACGGGTGCAGCGCCGTCGTGGGGTTGTGCCCACCCGTCCCGCCCTGCGGGACGATTGCCCACAACCCGGGGAGGGGGTTCAGGCCGCCTCGTCCCGGGGCATCGGTTCCACCGGGGCGCCCGTGAGCGTGTCGTTCAGGGGGAGCGGGGGCTCTGGGAGTGGGACGTCCTCGACGCCCGGGAGGGGCTCCTGGACGACCCCCGGAGGCGCCGCAGGCTTCGGCGCCGGAGCCGCCCGCTCCAGGAACCTCAGCAGCTCCACCGGAATCGGCAGCACCAGCGTCGAGTTCTTCTCCGCCGACACCGCCATCACCGTCTGCAACAGCCTCAGCTGCAGCGCCGCCGGCTGCGTCGACATCACCCCGGCCGCCTCCGCCAGCTTCTTCGACGCCTGCAGCTCCGCGTCCGCGTTGATCACCCGGGCCCGCCGCTCCCGGTCCGCCTCCGCCTGCCGCGCCATCGACCGCTTCATCGTCTCCGGCAGCGAGACGTCCTTGATCTCGACCCGGTCGATCGCGACACCCCAGCCCATGGCCGGACTGTCGAGCATCAGCTCAAGGCCCTGATTGAGCTTCTCGCGGTTCGACAGCAGGTCGTCGAGGTCGCTCTTGCCGATGATCGACCGCAGCGACGTCTGCGCCATCTGCGACACCGCGAACCGGTAGTCCTCCACCCGCACCAGCGCGTCCGCCGCGTCGATCACCTTGAAGTACACGACCGCGTCCACCCGCACCGTCACGTTGTCCCGCGTGATGCCCTCCTGCGCGGGCACCGGCAGCGTCACGATCTGGAGGTTCACCTTGTACAGCCGGTCGACGATCGGCACGATCATCGTGAACCCGGGTTTGCGGACCTCGTCCATCAGCCGGCCGAAGCGGAAGACCACGCCCCGTTCGTACTGCTTCACCACGCGCGCGGCCGCGCCCACGTACACCACGACCGCTGTTCCGGTCGCCGCCGCCGCTGCCAGAAGCTCCTCGACCATCACGGCCCCCTGAGGTCCGAGCCGAGCGTTACAGCAAGGTTATTCCCCTACAGCCAGCCCGCGAACTCGAGGAGCAGCTCCGCGTCCCGCCGCCGGCCCGCCGTGAGCGCCCGCGTCCCCGACTCGACCGCCCGGAACAGCGTCCAGCCGCGCAGCCGGTCCCGGTCCACCTCCAGCGAGTCCGCCAGCTTGTTGACCCGCCGCCGGGCCGCCGACGCCCCGGCCGAGGCCGCCACCAGGTCCTCGACCCGGTCCCGTACCAGCCGCGCCAGGTCGTACGCTCTTTCGCCGACCAGCGGCTCCGGGCCGACGGCCAGCCACGGCGCCCGGTCACCGGCGAGCACCTTGCCCTGGCGGAAGTTCCCGTGCAGCAGCAGCGTCTCCGGGGCGAGGGCGACCAGCGCCTCGCACGCCTCCAGCGCGGCGGCCGTCAGCGCACCGGTCTCGGCGTCGGCGCGGTAGGACTCCATGGCCGCCGCCTGCCGGGCCGTCCGCTCGGCGACCGACTCGAAGCCGTGCTCCGCGGGCGGCTCGACCCACAGCCTCCGGACCGTGCCCGCCGCTTCGAGCAGCGCCTTCGCCTCCGGCAGGGACCGCAGCGACACCTCGGGGTGCAGTCGCTCAAGGAGCAGCGACCCGTCCTCCGGCGCGTCGAGCAGCCGCACCGCGCCCCAGCCGTCCCAGTGCGCCAGCGCGTCCCGCTCCAGATCCGGCCGGGCGGCCTCGGGGGCGATCTTCAGCGCCGCGGGGGAGCCGTCAGTCCGCCGTACGAGCACCACCAGGCTGCTCCGCCCGCCGGGCGCCACCACCCGCTCGGCGGTCAGCGAGGCCTGCTCCAGCGAGGTACGGGCGAGCTCGGGAAGCTTCTCCAGCCACGCGGCCGCGACAGCGTCCCCGTACGTCTCGCCGAGCGCCCGCACCAGTCGCTGCGGCGGTTCGAAACCCATACGTGCGTTGTTCCTTCTGCTCAGGGGCGGACTCACACGCGCTCGGCGAGCCCAGGAAAGGTTACGTCGGTGCCGCGCCAGCGAACGGCCCGTACCGCCGCCTCGCGCAACGCGGCGGCCGCGTCCCGCCGCAACGGCCCCTCCGTGGCCCGTACGAGATCGGAGTACACCCCGGCCACCCGGTCCTCCAGGACGGCCGCGAGCCGTACGGCGGCGGCCGTGTCCGGCACCGGGAACGGCAGCTCGTAGCCGGCCGCCGAGGCCACGGGCTCGCCGCCCAGGTCCCGTACGGTCCTGGTCAGGCCGTCGCGCCGGGCCCGGTGCGCCTCGTACGCGGCCGTGGCCTCCGCGCGCCGCTCGGCGCCGATCCGGCCGCCGACGACCCCGTATCCGTACACCGCCGCGTGCTCGGCGGCGAGCGCGGCCCGCGCCGCGTCGAGGGCGCTCATGCCCGGCCTCCTTCGGTCAGCAGATACGCGTGCGCCGCACCGGAGGCCGCCACCGAGGCGAGCAGCCGCGCGTACTCGGGCTCCGCGCCGAGCAGCGCCGCCGCGTGCGCGTCGGCGGTCTTCCGGGCGGCGGCCGCCAGCTCCTTCAGCGCGGCGCCCGGATCGGCCGGTACGGGAAAGGGCGCGGCGCCCGAGGCGGTGCCGGGCGTCCCCGCCTGGGGCCGTCCCGTCCCGCCGCCGTCGGCAGCGGCCGCGCCCGAAGCAACGGCGGCCCGGCCGTTGCCGGTGTCCGCGGACGGGGTGTCGCCCGAAGCACCGGCCGTCCGGCCGTCGCCGGTGTCCGCGGACGGGGCGTCGCCCGAGGCGCCGGCCGCCCGGCCGCTGCCGGTGTCCGCCGACCGGGTGTCGGCCGAAGGGGCGGCCTTCGCCGGCGAGCCGGGCGCCGTGGTCGCGCGGCCGAACGGGGAGTCGCTCGGCGCGACGCCGCCGGCCCGGCCCTCGGGGGCCTTCGGCGCCGCCGTGCCCTCCGCCAGCGCCGCCGCCTGCGCCGCCACCGCCGCCCGCAGCGGGGTCAGCCGCGCCGACAGCGAGGGATGGGCGGCGAGCACCGCGTCGTAACGTTCCAGCAGGGCGCGGCTCGTCGACGCCGACCTGCGGCGCAGCGCCGCCTCGGCCAGCGCCGCCCGTTCCGCCGCGCTCGGCTTCCTCGGCCGCTCACCGCCGCCCTCGGAGGTGCAGCCGGCCAGCGTCACCGCCCCGGCCGCCAGGAGCGCGCGCCTGCCTACGGTCCCCGTGCGCCCCACATTCACTCCCTCGGCCGGATCGAAGATCACCGCAGGCGAGCGTACCCGCGGCCCCCGGCCCCGTGGACGGCAACACCCCCCGCGACCGGATACCCTTTGGTCTGACACGCGACGAACCCACAACAGCACACGCGGCCGAGGAGTCACCCGGATGAGCACCACCCAGAGCGACAGGCTGCGAGCACTCCTTGAGCCGCTCATCGCCTCGCAGGGACTCGACCTCGAAGAGATCGAGGTGGCCTCCGTGGGACGCAAGCGGGTGCTGCGCGTGGTCGTCGACTCCGACGAGGGCGCCGATCTGGACCAGGTCGCCGATGTGAGCCGCGCGCTCTCGGCGACGCTGGACGAGACCGACGCGATGGGCGAGGGGGAGTACACCCTCGAGGTCGGCACCCCGGGCGCGGAGCGCCCGCTCAAGGAGCACCGCCACTACGTACGCGCCACCGGCCGCCTGGTCAGGCTTCAGCTGAACGACGGCGCGGAGCTCGTCGCGCGGATCCTCGACGTGGACGACGACGGCATCGACCTCGAAGTGCCGGGCGTGAAGGGGCGCAAGCCCACCGCCCGCCGGGTCGCGTTCGCGGACGTCGCCAAGGCGCGTGTCGAGATCGAGTTCAACCGCAAGGACAAGAAGGAAGAGGAGGCGTAGCCGTGGACATCGATGTGAAGCTCCTGAAGGGCTTGGCACAAGAGAAGGAGATCTCCTTCGACCTGCTGGTCGAGGCGATCGAGTCGGCCCTCCTCATCGCCTACCACCGCACCCCCTCGTCCCGCCGCCACGCGCGCGTGGAGCTGAACCGGCAGACCGGTCACGTGACGGTGTGGGCGAAGGAAGACCCCGCCGAGCTGGAAGAGGGCCAGGAGCCCAAGGAGTTCGACGACACCCCGACGGACTTCGGCCGGATCGCGGCGAGCACCGCCCGTCAGGTCATCCAGCAGCGGCTGCGCGACGCCGAGAACGACGTCACCTTCGGCGAGTACGCCCGCCGCGAGGGCGACATCGTCGCCGGCATGGTGCAGCAGGGCAAGGACCCGAAGAACGTCCTCGTCAGGCTGGACGACAAGCTGGAAGCCATCCTTCCGGTGCAGGAGCAGGTGCCGGGCGAGGAGTACACGCACGGTCTGCGGCTGCGCACGTACGTGGTCCGGGTGGCCAAGGGTGTGCGCGGTCCGTCCGTCACCCTTTCGCGTACGCACCCCAATCTGGTGAAGAAGCTGTTCGCCCTCGAGGTCCCCGAGATCGCCGACGGCTCGGTCGAGATCGCGGCGATCGCCCGTGAGGCTGGTCACCGCACCAAGATCGCCGTACGGTCCACCCGTTCGGGCCTGAACGCCAAGGGCGCCTGCATCGGCCCCATGGGCAGCCGGGTGCGCAATGTCATGGCGGAGCTGCTCGGCGAGAAGATCGACATCGTCGACTGGTCGGACGACCCGGCCGAGATGGTGGCCAACGCGCTCTCCCCGGCCCGGGTCTCCAAGGTCGAGATCGTCGACCTGGCCGCCCGCTCGGCGCGGGTGACCGTGCCGGACTACCAGCTGTCGCTGGCGATCGGCAAGGAGGGGCAGAACGCCCGGCTCGCCGCCCGCCTCACCGGCTGGCGCATCGACATCCGCCCGGACACCGAGCACCCCTCGGAGGACGCGCGCGACCGGGACTCACGCGACCGGGACTGAGCGGATCCCCGCCCCAGCCAAGGGTCCCACCCAAGGAATGAATCCCGCCGCTGTCACGTTGTGCGATGGCGAGATCACGACAGACGACCGTTCGATTTTTGCCCCAAACGGGTGAGGTCGTTACGGGGAGGTAGACTTAAGCGTGTCTGGCCGGACGCATGCCCGCGCGTGCCCTGAGCGAACCTGTGTGGGATGCCGGGAGCGAGCGGCCAAGAGCGATCTGCTGCGCATCGTGGCGGTCGAGGGCGTTTGCGTCCCCGATCATCGCGGTACGCTGCCCGGCCGGGGTGCGTATCTGCACCCCGCCTCGGTCTGTTTCGACCTGGCGGTCCGCCGCCGGGCGTTTCCGAGGGCCTTCAGGGTCCAGGGGCAGCTCGAAACGGCGGAAATCCGCTATCAGCTAGAGCAGCGACACTTGTAAGAAGAAGTACGGCACGGAAGACCGTGCGGTCAGGTACCTCGCGAGTTGGAAGTAGGTCGAGATTGCGATGAGCACTCGATGAGTACGCGATGAGTACGCCCATGAAGTAGCGACGGTCCGGCGGTAACCGGACCTAAAAGGAGCGAAGTGGCTAAGGTCCGGGTATACGAACTCGCCAAGGAGTTCGGTGTGGAGAGCAAGGTCGTCATGGCCAAGCTCCAAGAACTCGGTGAATTCGTCCGTTCGGCGTCCTCGACTATCGAGGCGCCGGTCGTGCGCAAGTTGACTGATGCGTTGCAGGGTCCCGGCGGTAGCGCCGGCAAGACCGCAGCGAAGCCTGGCGCGCCTCGTAAGGCCGCCCCCTCGAAGCCCGCGGCGCCGTCTCCGGCCGCCGCGGCACGTCCCGCTGCCCCGAAGCCCGGCGCCCCGGCCCCCAAGCCGGCCCCCGCCGCGCCTGTGGCCCCGGTCACTCCGGTCGCCCCGGCGAGCAGCACCCCCTCTCCGGCTCCGGCCGCCTCGGGCCCCCGCCCGGGCCCGAAGCCCGCGCCCAAGCCGGTCACGCCGGCTCCGGCCGCCCCCGAGTTCACCGCGCCTCCGTCGGCTCCCGCCGCCGGTCAGCGTCCCGGTGGCGCGGCCCAGGGACCCCGTCCCGCCGGCGAGCGTCCCGCCCGTCCGGGTCAGGGCGCGCCGCGTCCGCAGGGCCAGGGTGCCCCGCGTCCGCAGGGCCAGGGCGCTCCGCGTCCGGGCGGTGCCCGTCCGGCCGGTCCGCGTCCGGGCAACAATCCCTTCACCTCGGGTGGCTCCACCGGAATGGCGCGCCCGCAGGCGCCCCGTCCCGGTGGCGGTGCCCCGCGTCCCGGCGGCGACCGTGCCGTTCCGGGTGCCCCGCGTCCGCAGGGCGGCCCCGGTGGCGCCCCGCGTCCCCAGGGCCAGGGCGGCGCGCGTCCCACCCCCGGTGGCATGCCGCGTCCGCAGGCTCCCCGTCCGGGCGGCGCGCCCGGCGGTAACCGTCCGAACCCCGGCATGATGCCGCAGCGTCCCGCTGCCGGCCCGCGTCCCGGTGGTGGCCCCGGCGGCGGCGGTCGTGGCCCCGGTGGCCCCGGCGGTCGTCCTGGTGGCGGCGGCGGTCGTCCCGGTGGCGGCGGCTTCGCCGGTCGTCCGGCCGGTCCCGGCGGTGGCGGCGGCGGCTTCGCCGGTCGTCCGGCCGGTCCCGGCGGTGGCGGTCGTCCGGGTGGTCCCGGCGGCGGTGGCGGCGGCTTCGGCGGTCGTCCCGGCGGCTTCGGTGGCCGTCCCGGTGGCCCCGGTGGCCGTGGTGGCACGCAGGGCGCCTTCGGTCGCCCCGGCGGTCCCGCGCGTCGCGGTCGCAAGTCGAAGCGTCAGAGGCGCCAGGAGTACGAGGCCATGCAGGCCCCGTCGGTCGGCGGCGTGATGCTGCCTCGCGGCAACGGCGAGACCATTCGCCTGTCGCGCGGTGCGTCCCTCACCGACTTCGCCGAGAAGATCAACGCCAACCCGGCGTCGCTCGTCGCGGTGATGATGAACCTCGGCGAGATGGTCACGGCCACGCAGTCCGTCTCCGACGAGACGCTGCAGCTCCTCGGCGACGAGATGAACTACACGGTTCAGATCGTCTCCCCCGAGGAGGAGGACCGCGAGCTGCTCGAGTCCTTCGACATCGAGTTCGGCGAGGACGAGGGCGGCGAAGAGGCTCTGGTCTCCCGTCCGCCGGTCGTCACCGTCATGGGTCACGTCGACCACGGAAAGACCCGACTGCTCGACGCGATCCGCAAGACGAACGTCGTCGCGGGCGAGGCCGGTGGCATCACCCAGCACATCGGTGCCTACCAGGTGGGTACCGAGGTCAACGGTGAAGAGCGCCGCATCACCTTCATCGACACCCCGGGTCACGAGGCGTTCACCGCCATGCGTGCCCGTGGTGCGAAGTCGACCGACATCGCGATCCTCGTGGTGGCGGCCAACGACGGTGTCATGCCGCAGACCATCGAGGCGCTGAACCACGCCAAGGCGGCCGGTGTCCCGATCGTCGTCGCGGTCAACAAGATCGACGTCGAGGGCGCGGACCCGACCAAGGTCCGTGGTCAGCTGACCGAGTTCGGTCTGGTGGCCGAGGAGTACGGCGGCGACACGATGTTCGTCGACATCTCCGCCAAGCAGGGTCTGAACATCGACTCCCTGCTGGAGGCCGTGGTCCTCACCGCCGACGCCTCGCTCGACCTGCGGGCCAACCCGGAGCAGGACGCGCAGGGTATTGCGATCGAGTCCCACCTGGACAAGGGCCGCGGTGCCGTCTCGACCGTCCTGGTCCAGCGCGGAACGCTGCGCATCGGCGACACGATGGTCGTCGGCGACGCGTACGGCCGTGTCCGGGCGATGCTCGACGACAAGGGCAACAACGTCGAGGTTGCGACCCCGTCGACTCCCGTCCTGGTCCTGGGTCTCACCAACGTCCCGGGTGCCGGCGACAACTTCCTGGTTGTCGACGAGGACCGTACGGCCCGTCAGATCGCCGAGAAGCGCGCTGCGCGTGAGCGCAACGCCGCCTTCGCCAAGCGCGTCCGCCGGGTGTCCCTCGAGGACCTCGACAAGGTGCTCAAGGCCGGTCTGGTCCAGGAACTCAACCTCATCATCAAGGGCGACGCGTCCGGTGCGGTCGAGGCTCTCGAGTCCTCGCTGCTCCAGCTCGACGTCGGTGAAGAGGTCGACATCCGTGTCCTGCACCGCGGTGTGGGTGCGGTCACCGAGTCCGACATCGACCTGGCCATGGGCTCCGACGCCATCGTCATCGGCTACAACGTCCGCGCTGCGGGCCGTGCCGCGCAGATGGCGGAGCGTGAGGGCGTCGACGTCCGGTACTACTCGGTGATCTACCAGGCCATCGAGGAGATCGAGGCGGCGCTCAAGGGCCTCCTCAAGCCGGAGTACGAAGAGGTCGAGCTCGGTACGGCGGAGATCCGCGAGGTCTTCCGCTCGTCCAAGCTGGGCAACATCGCCGGTGTCCTCATCCGCTCCGGCGAGGTCAAGCGCAACACCAAGGCGCGCCTCATCCGTGACGGCAAGGTCATCGCGGAGAACCTCAACATCGAGGGTCTGCGCCGCTTCAAGGACGACGTCACCGAGATCCGCGAAGGCTTCGAGGGCGGTATCAACCTCGGAAACTTCAACGACATCAAGATCGACGACGTCATCGCGACGTACGAGATGCGCGAGAAGCCGCGCGCCTGACGGCAGCGGTAGGTCGGGGCCGGTCGGCGGAGGTTATTCCGTCGATCGGCCCCGGCCGTTGCGTGTACGGTTCTGGTGTTCCTGCCAAGCGACGGCTGGCAGGCCATCGAACCCGAACCGGCGGGACATCCGGCACCACATGTACGTGGGGACTCTGTCCTTCGATCTGCTCCTCGGCGACGTTCATTCGCTGAAGGAGAAACGCTCCGTCGTCCGGCCCATCGTCGCCGAGCTCCAGCGCAAGTTCGCCGTGAGCGCGGCCGAGGTGGGCGACCAGGACCTCCACCGCAGGGCCCGGCTGGGCGTCGCGCTGGTGTCCGGGGACCAGGGGTTCGTATCGGACGTGCTCGACCGCTGTGAGCGACTGGTCGCGGCGCGGCCCGAGGTGGAGCTGCTGTCGGTGAGACGACGGCTCCACACTGATGAAGACTGAATGAGCAAGGCAAAGAAGGAGAAGGACCAGTGGCCGACAACGCGCGGGCGAAGAAGCTGGCGGACCTCATCCGGGAGGTGGTCGCCGAGAAGCTGCAGCGCGGCATCAAGGACCCGCGCCTGGGTACGCACGTGACCATCACGGACACCCGCGTCACCGGTGACCTGCGGGAGGCCACGGTCTTCTACACGGTCTACGGCGACGACGAGGAGCGGGCCAGCGCGGCCGCCGGCCTGGAGAGCGCCAAGGGCATCCTGCGCTCCGCCGTGGGTGCCGCGGCCGGGACGAAGTTCACCCCGACGCTGACCTTCGTCGCGGACGCCCTCCCGGAGACCGCCAAGACGATCGAGGACCTCCTCGACAAGGCGCGGGCCTCCGACGCGGCCGTACGTGAGGCGTCCTCGGGCGCGAAGTACGCCGGCGAGGCTGACCCGTACCGCAAGCCGGGCGAGGACGAGGACGACGCCTCCGAATGAGCCAGCAGCACAAGACGCCCGACGGCCTTGTCATCGTCGACAAGCCGTCGGGCTTCACTTCGCACGACGTCGTGGCCAAGATGCGCGGGATCGCCAAGACCCGTCGCGTCGGCCACGCCGGAACGCTCGACCCCATGGCGACGGGCGTCCTCGTCCTCGGCGTGGAGCGGGCGACCAAGCTGCTCGGTCACCTCGCGCTGACCGAGAAGGAGTACCTGGGCACCATCCGCCTCGGCCAGACGACGGTCACCGACGACGCCGAGGGCGAGATCACGGCCTCCGTGGACGCGTCCAAGGTGACCCGCGAGGCGATCGACGCGGGTGTGGCGGAGCTGACCGGCGCGATCATGCAGGTGCCGTCGAAGGTCTCCGCCATCAAGATCGACGGCAAGCGGTCGTACGCGCGGGTGCGCGGCGGTGAGGAGTTCGAGATCCCGGCCCGGCCGGTCACGGTCTCGTCCTTCCAGGTGTACGACGTCCGGGAGGCCGTCGCCGAGGACGGCACGGCCGTCGTGGACCTCGTCGTCTCGGTCGTCTGCTCCTCCGGTACGTACATCCGGGCGCTCGCCCGCGACCTGGGCGCCGGGCTCGGCGTGGGCGGTCATCTGACCGCGCTGCGGCGGACCCGGGTCGGGCCGTACGGCCTTGACGCGGCGCGGACGCTCGACCAGCTCCAGGAGGAGCTGACGGTCATGCCGGTCGCCGACGCGGCCGCGGCGGCGTTCCCCCGCTGGGACGTCGACGAGAAGCGGGCGCGGCTGCTGCTAAACGGCGTCCGGCTGGAGATGCCGTCCTACCCGGCCGGTCCGGTGGCGGTCTTCGGCCCGGACGGGCGACTGCTGGCGCTGGTGGAGGACCAGAAGGGCAAGGCCAAGAGCCTGGCGGTCTTCGGCTGACGCTGACCCTGTTATCTCTGTTAGCTCTTGTGGAGCGGGGACGCACCCGTGCCCCCCCCCCCCTCCCCCCCGGAGAGGGTCTCTCCCCCCGGATCCACATACTCCCCCCCTCCGGCAAGGGCTCTGAGTGGACCAGAGGAGCGATGGGGGGCGCGTTTT
>NZ_JBVHXA010000014.1:0-61957 GCF_055563935.1 Streptomyces sp. NPDC029169 | reverse complement strand
TGGGGAGGGGGGGAGGAAAGAGAGAAAGAGGAAAGGGTGTGGTGTTTTTGGGGATGGCCCTTCTTTTTTCTCTTTTTCGTCTTTTGGGGAAACCCCCCCCCCCCCCCCCCCCCCTCCACTCTCCCCCCGGGAGAGTGTCTATCCACTCGGATCCACGTATTCACCCCTTCGGGCAGGCGCTCGGAGTGAACCGGGGGAGCGCTGGGGGGCGCGTTCGCCCTGAGTGGTTCTCGGAGTGATCACCGCCGACCTACCGTCGACACCATGGGACGCGGGGACCTCGGAACGCTGGTACGGATCTGCGATCCGGCGGGTCGGCCGCGCGGAACGGGGTTCGTGGCCGACGACCGGGGGACGGTCGTCACGAGTCACGAGGCCGTCGTAGGGCTCGTACGGATCGTGCTGCGCGCCCCCGGCGACCGCGGCTGCGTGGTCGGCGCCGACGCGGTCACCGTCCTGCCCGGGCGCGGTCTCGCGCTCGTACGGACCGAGGGGCTCGGCGTCCGTCCGCTGCCGGTCGCGGCCCGGACCGCGGTCGAGCCCGGGACGTACGTACGGATCGCGGCGCACGGCTGGCGGGAGGCCCGGGTCCTGGGCGCGGCACCCGTCACGTACGCGTTCGACGGCCACCGGGTCCCCGGCCACGCCTGGGAACTCGCCATCGGCACCGAGGGCGCGGAGGCCCTACGCCTCGGCGGCCAGGCCACGGGCGGCCCGGTCGTGGACCCGGAGACCGGAGCGGTCCTGGCCGTCCTCGGCACGGCGCTGCACGGCGACCACCGGGCCGCGGGATATGCGCTGCCGCTCGCGCCGGTGGGCTGCGGGCCGGCGGGCCTGGGACCTGAGGGCCTCGTTGCCGGGGGCTACGTGCCTGAGGGCCTCGCACCTTCGGGCTTGGCGCCCGAGGGCTGCGGGCCGACAGGCCTGGGCCCTGACGGCCTCGTTCCCGGGGGCCTCGTATCTGAGGGCCTGGCGCCGTCGGGCTTGGCGCCTGAGGGCTGCGGGTCGGCGGGCGTCGTTCCCGGGGGCCTCGCACCTTCAGGCCCGGCGTCCGAGGGCGCGAGGCGTGCGGGCTCCGGGCCGGAGGGCCTCGTCCCTGGGGGCCTCCCGTCCGAGGGCCTCGCCCCCTTGGGCCCGGCGCCCGAGGGCTGCGGGCCGACGGGCCTCGTCCCTGGCAGCCTCGTCCCTGACGGCCTCGTACCGGGCCCGGCGCCCGAGGGCGCGGCGGGCGGGCCGCTAGCTGAGCTGCTGCGGCGTAACGCCGCGACCGCGCCGTGCTACGGACGGGAGCTCAATCTGGCGGCCGTCCTGGAACTCACCGCCACCGCCACCTCCAGCGGAGCCGTGGGCACGGCGAGCACGTGGCCCGAGCCGGTCGAACGGGCCGACTGCGCCCGGGAGTTCGCCGCCTTCGCCGCGTCCGACGCCCTGGTCCTCGCCCTCGTCGGCGCCCCCGGCAGCGGCCGTACGACCGCGCTTGCCGCGTACTGCGCCCAACGCGCCCGGGGCGCCGAGCCCGCCCCCACGGTCTGGCTGCGCGGGGCGGACCTGCGCGCGGACGACACCTCGGTCGCCGACGCCGTGGGCCGCGTCCTGCGCCAGGCCGGCCGGATCGTCACCGCGTCGGGCGCCCGCGGCGACACCACGACCGCCACCCCCGAACGGGCCGCCGCGCTCGCCCGCGAGGCCGGCCGTCCGCTGCTCATCGTCCTCGACGGTCCGGAGGAGATGCCCCCTGCCCTGGCCCACCGCCTCCCCACCTGGACGGCGGGCACGGAATCCTGGCTCCGCGCCCACGGCACCCGCCTGATGCTCGGCTGCCGCCCCGAACACTGGGAACAGGCCTGCCTGCTCTACGCCCCCGAGTCCCTGCACGGCCGTGCCGCTGCCGAGGAGCGCCCCGGTGAGCCGGGAGCCCCGTGGGGACCCGTACGCGTCGACCGTCACCCCGCTTCGCGGACGTCCGGTGCCGCGCCCGCCGCGGCGGCGGGGCGGACCTGCCGCGTGACGCCCGGCGCCGTGCGGATCGGTGATCTCGCCGAGGACGAGGCGGTGCTCGCCCGGGCGCGGTACGGCCTCGACGTCACCGATCTCGCCGCCGACGACGCCCGGCACCCGCTCACGTTGAGGCTGCTCGCCGAGGTGCGGGAGGCCGTGCCCGGGGGCGCGCCGGGGAGGCCCGGGCGGGAGGAGGTCTTCGGCGCCCATCTGGACCTGATGTGCCTGCGGATCGCCGTACGGATCGCAGCCGGGACCCGCCCGTTGCCGCGCGGCACGGCCGTACGCCGACTCGCCGCGCGCGTCGCCGGACAGGTCCACGAGGCGGCCCGCAGGTGCCTCGGGCCCGGGCAGGGCGAGCTGGACCGGGCGTCCTTCGAGGAGATCTTTCCGTGGCGGACCGGCTGGGCCTCGGCCGTCCTGACCGAGGGGCTCGTCGTTCCGGCCGGTTCCGGCTACCGCTTCGGCCACGAGGAGCTCGCCGACTGGATCCAGGGCGCCCACCTGGACGTGGACGGGGCCCTGCACGCGCTCGTGCACGGCAGGGACGCGGACGCCCCGGTGCGGCTCCCGGCCCGCCCCGGCTCCCCGCACGTGGCCCCGGCGCCGCACCCCCTCCCCGTACCGCGTCACCGGATCGGCCCCGTGGTCCAGGCCCTGCTCTTGATGGACCGCGAACACGGCTCCGACGCGCTGGGGCTTCGCCTGAGCGGACTGGCCGGGGCCCTGGACCGGCACCGCGCAGACGGCCCGGCGGACACCGACGCCGCGTGGTGGGCCTCCCGCCTCCTCGCCCAGACCCTGCTCCGCCTCCCGGACCCCCGGCCCTACCTCCCGGTCCTCCGCCACCTCGCCGACCGCCTGGGCACCCGCCCGACCCCGACCGATCGGGACACCACGCCCGGCGGCCCGCCTTCCGCGCCACACCACGAGCCCGCCGCCCCCGGGAACGACCGGCACCCGCACGTGCGCCCGGGGTACGTGCGCCCGGGGACAGTCCCCGGCGCCGCATCCGAAAGGCGCCCCGCCCCCGGGCGCTCCGGACCCGGACCATCCCCGTTCCCGGGCGACGGAAGCCGCGCCGAACCGGGGCCTGCCCTCGCTTCGTTCCCGGGGGACGGTGGCGGATGCCGCCCCCTACACGGGCCGTCCCCGGTCTCGTTCCCGGGGGACGGTGGCGGAAGGCGCTCCGGACCCGGACCGGGCCCGTTTCCGGGTGACGGAAGCCGCGCCGAACCGGGGCCTGCGCCGGCCCCGTTCTCGGGGGACGGTGACGGAAGGCGCTCCGGACCCGCACCGGCCCCGCTCCCGGGCGACGGGATTCCCCTACCCCCGCGTCACGCGCCGGTCGCGCCGCCGGGCGGCGTGGAGCCCGGATGCGTACCCGCGCAGCGGGCCGCCGCACCCGCCGCCCCAGCCTCCTGGGCCCCGGCCGTCCCGGCCCCCGACCCCGTCCCCGGGTTCCGGGTAGTCCCGGCCCCGGCCCTCGGTCCCGAGCCCTCTGTCCCCGCCCCCGCCCCAGCCCCCTGGGCTCCCGTCCCCCCGGCCCCCGCCCTCGGGCCCGACCCCGCCGTCCCCGCCCCCGAACCCCTACCCCCCGCCCCCGTCCCCGAGCTCTTCGGGCCCGCCTTCTGGGGGGCCCTGCGGGTCGGGGAGGACGAGCGGATCGATCTGTTGCGGCGGCTCGTGCCTGCCGATCCGCCCCCGGGATCCACCGCGGCGCCCCGGTTTCTCGATGTCGTCGCCGAGCGGCTTGTCGCCGAGCCCCGGGGCGTGCAGCCGCTGCTCTGCCGCTGGTTCGGCGACGGGCGGGCCCTCGCCGCCGCGCCGTACGCCACCGTGGGCACCGCCGCGCAGGCCCTGCTGCACACCCATCGGCACCTGGCCGTCGACGACCTGTGCGAGGCGCTCGTCGCCACCGCCCACCCGCTCGCCGAGGGCCTGCTCCTGGCGCTCACCGAGGACGAGCCGTCCGCCGTGTGCCGGGCCGTCGACCGCTGGGCCCACGACGACGGCCGGCCCGCACGGCGCGCCGCCGCGGCCACGTACGGCGGCCTGGTCGCGGCACCAGTCACGGCCCGCCCCGACCGCGAACTCCTCCGCTACGCCGCCCTCGCCCTGCTCGCCCGCCCCGCCGACGCCCCCCTGCACGGCCCCGCTCTCGGCCTCCTCCTCCACGACCCGCACACCCGCTCCCGCTTCCTGCCCCGCGCCCTGACCGACCCCCGCGTCCCCGCGAGCGCGCTCGCCACCGCGCTCCCCACCGACCCCGAACCCGTCCTCGCCGCCTTCCAGGCGCGGCTGAACGGGCCGGGGGAGGCCGCCGGAGAGACCCTGCGGGTGCTCGCCGAGGTCACCACCCCCGCCCTCGCCCGGCGCGCCGCCGCCCTCGTCCGCGCGTACGCCGAGCGCCACCCCGAAGGCGCCGGTCACGCCGCCGCCTTCGTCGACCGCCGCCTCGAACACGGCCCCGCCGCTCGCGCCGTCCTCTTCCCCCTGGTCACCGGTCTGCTCCGGGGCCGGTCCGACCAGGTCCGCAGCGCTCTCGCCCCCGTGCTCGCCGCGCCCGGCACCGGCGCGTCCCGCCTCCTGCGTACCGAACTACTCGACGTACTCCTCGACGTACTCCGCGACCACGAACGCTACGAGGCACGGGATCCCGCCGTGTTCGACGCCCTGCTGCGGGCCGCCGCCCTCGGCTGCGAGCGGCGCCCCGAGGTCCGCACCCGCGCCCTCGTCCACCGCACCGGCCTCCTCCTCGTCCGCACCCCCGAGGGAGCGACCCGCTTCGACCGACGGCTCGTCCAGCTCGCCCGCGAAGTGCCCGCGTTCGCCGCGCAGCTGGCCCGCTGGCCGGCCGAAGCCCCCGCCGACTGGGCCGCCGTGATCGGGCCCAGCACCCGCCGCACGGTCCAGGGCATCGCCAGTTCCATGCCGATGCGGGACGACGGCCGTGGGCATGGCAGTCTTAGACCTGCGTAAAAGGCGAACAGGGCGAACAGGCGGACGAGGAGCGGTCACAGTGCAGCGCTGGCGTGGCTTGGAGGACATCCCCCAGGACTGGGGGCGCAGCGTCGTCACCATCGGCTCCTACGACGGCGTGCACCGCGGGCACCAGCTGATCATCGGGCGGGCTGTGGAGCGCGCCCGCGAGCTGGGCGTTCCCTCGGTCGTCGTGACCTTCGAACCCCACCCTTCCGAGGTCGTGCGGCCCGGCAGCCACCCTCCGCTGCTCGCCCCGCACCACCGCCGCGCCGAGCTGATGGCGGATCTTGGCGTGGACGCGGTCCTCGTCCTGCCGTTCACGGCCGAGTTCTCGCAGCTGTCCCCGGCGGACTTCATCGTGAAGGTCCTCGTCGACAAGCTGCACGCGAAGGCCGTCATCGAGGGCCCCAACTTCCGCTTCGGCCACCGCGCCGCCGGCAACGTCGACTTCCTCGCGGAGCTCGGCGCCACCTACGACTACGAGGTCGAGGTCGTCGACCTCTTCGTGAGCGGCACGGCCGGCGGCGGCGAGCCGTTCTCCTCCACACTCACCCGCCGGCTCGTCGCCGAGGGCGACGTGGAGGGCGCCGCCGAGATCCTCGGCCGCCCCCACCGCGTCGAGGGCATCGTCGTCCGCGGCGCCCAGCGCGGCCGGGAGCTCGGCTTCCCCACCGCCAACGTCGAGACCCTGCCGCACACCGCGATCCCGGCGGACGGCGTGTACGCCGGCTGGCTGACCGCCGCCGGGGAGCGCATGCCGGCCGCGATCTCGGTCGGCACGAACCCCCAGTTCGACGGCACGGAGCGGACGGTCGAGGCGTACGCCATCGATCGCGAGGGCCTCGACCTGTACGGCCTGCACGTGGCCGTCGACTTCCTGGCGTACGTCCGCGGCATGCTCAAGTTCGACACCCTCGACGATCTGCTCGAAGCGATGGCGGGGGACGTGAAGCGCTGCCGCGAACTCACCGAGGCGTACGACAAGAAGCGCTGAGGCAAGAAGCGTGAGGCAAGAAGCGCTGAGGCAAGAAGCGCTGAGCCGGAAGCGCTGAAGCCCCTCGTCACCAGGTGACGATCAGCTCCTTCGGGCCGCGGATCAGCCCCTTGGACTGGAACACCGTCTCCTCGGCCGGGCCCGCGAGCCGCAGCTCCGGATAGCGCCGCAGCAGGGTCGAGATCATCACCTCGGACTCCATCCGGGTGAGCATCGCGCCCATGCAGTGGTGCGGCCCGTGGCCGAAGGAGACATGGCCCGTGCCCTCCCGGTCGAAGTCGACCTCGTGCGGGTTCTCGAAGACCGACGGGTCGCGGTTGGCGGCGAGGTAGGACGCGTACACCGCCTCGCCCGCCCGGATCAGCACCCCGCCGACCTCCACGTCCTCCGTGGCGATCCGCGGTAGCCCGACGCCGTTGCGGTGCGGGATCCAGCGCAGCAGCTCGTCCACGGCCTGCGGCAGCAGCTCCGGCTCCGCGCGCAGCCGGTCCATCAGGTCCGGCCGGGTGAGCAGCAGATACACCATGTTCGCGCTGTTGTTCCGGACCGCGTGCGCGCCGCTGATCAGGATCGCCATGGACAGCGACACGGCCTCGTCCATGGAGATCCGGCCCGCGGCCAGGGACTCCGCGAGCTCCCCCGCCAGGTCCTCGCGCGGCTCCTTGCGCCGCCGGTCGAGCAGCCCGCTGATGTAGCCGTGGATCTGGGCCTTGGCCGCCCTGCTGCTCTCCGGGCCCGGCCCGGAGGACAGGATCAGATCGGGCCAGGAGGCCAGCTCCGCGCGGTCCTCCTCGGGGATGCCGAGCAGGTCGCAGACCACGGCCATCGGCAGCGGGCCGTGCAGATGGCGCATCAGGTCGGCGGGCCGGCCGGCCTCCTCCATCGCGTCGAGCAGCCGGTCCGCGGTCGCCTGCGTCAGCGGACGCAGCCGCTTGGCGTTCTGACCCGTGAACGTCTTGGTCACGGCCTTGCGGAGCTGGGTGTGGTACGGCGGATCGGCGTAGTTCAGGGCCGCCTTCGAGGCGACCATGTGGCCGGTCATCTTGGTGACCATGTGGTCGAGCAGGGCCGTTCGGCTGAAACGCGGATCGGAGGTCACGGAGCGTACGTCCTCGTACCGCGTGACCAGCCACGCCTCGTTCTCGGCGGCGAACGGCAGCCGGATGCGCGCCACCGGCTCCTCGTGGAGCAGTTCGGTGAGCAGGGGGTCGAACTCCAGCGCGGGGAGATCGTCTACCGCCCAGGTACGGACCGGCTTGGCGGGGACCGGCCGGGTCGCGGCGCCCGCGGGTTCTGAGGTCATCTCGGAGGTCATGGGAAGGCTGTTCCCGGCCCGGGGTCGCCCCGACACGCCGGGCGATCACAGCCCCCCGGACGGAGGACGGCACCGGGCACGGCGGTGACGCTCCGTATCACCCTCCGCGTCCCCCCGGTGACGCTCGCGGTTGCGGGGTGCGGTGGACGGGGTGAGTGTGGGCCCAGTTCGCGGTGAACGAGAACGAAGGAGCGACTGTCGTGGTGACTCTGTGCAAACCCGCGGTGTCCGTACCCGAGTACGTGATCACGAGGGAGGAGACGCTCGCCCTCGCCCGCTCGCTCCACGCCGATCACCCCCAACTGCCCCTGGCGCTCAGGCTGATCGAGAACACCGGCGTGACGCAGCGGCACATCGTCCAGCCCATCCAGGAGACGCTGAAGCACCCCGGCTTCGAGGAGCGCAACGCCCTCTACGAGAAGGAGGCCAAGGCCCGCGTCCCGAAGGTCATCGAGGAGGCCCTGCGCAACGGAGGGCTGCGCCCCGCCGACATCGACATGATCGTCTACGTGTCGTGCACGGGCTTCATGATGCCCTCCCTCACCGCCTGGCTGATCAACCAGATGGGCTTCCCCAGCCACACCCGGCAGCTGCCCATCGCCCAGCTCGGCTGCGCGGCCGGCGGCGCGGCGATCAACCGGGCGCACGACTTCTGCGTGGCGTACCCCGACGCCAACGTGCTCATCGTGGCCTGCGAGTTCTGCTCGCTCTGCTACCAGCCCACCGACCTCGGCGTGGGGTCGCTGCTCTCCAACGGCCTGTTCGGCGACGCGGTCGCGGCGGCGGTCGTACGGGGCAGGGGCGGCACCGGGATCGCCCTGGAGCGCAACAACTCCCATCTGGTCCCGGACACCGAGGACTGGATCGCGTACAGCGTCCGGGCGACCGGCTTCCACTTCCTGCTCGACAAGCGGGTGCCGACCACGATGGAGCCGCTGGCCCCCGCGCTCCGCGAGATCGCGGGCGACCACGGCTGGGACGCGGGCGGCCTGGACTTCTACATCATCCACGCGGGCGGACCGCGCATCCTCGACGACCTCAGCCGCTTCCTCGAAGTCCCGCCCGAGTCCTTCCGGTTCAGCCGGGCCACTCTCACGGAGTACGGCAACATCGCCAGCGCCGTCGTCCTGGACGCGGTGCGCAGGCTCTTCGACGCGGGCGGTCTGCCGGACGGGGCGCGCGGCATCATCGCCGGCTTCGGCCCGGGGATCACCGCGGAGATGTGCCTGGGCCGGTGGACGACGGCCGTCATCCCCTCCCTGGAGCCGGACCTGAACGCCCGCAGGATCGTCGGCTGCCCGACCCCTGTCCAGCCGGCCCCGACCACGACCTGACGCCCGCGAGCCCGGCCGCACGAGGCCAGTACCGCACCGAGCTAGTACCCAGTTAGTACCCAGCCAGTACCCAGCCAGTACCCAGCCAGTACCGCGAAGCCCCTTCGGCGAAGCACGTTTCCGCAATGCCTGTTCCGCAAAGGAGACCCCGCATGCCCGTCACGCCACCCTCCCACCGTCGGGCCGTCCGAGGCCCGGCCGCGCTCACCGCACTGCTCGCCGGGGTCGCTGCGGCGTCCCTTGCCGGCGCGCCCGCCCAGGCGGTCGCGCCGAAGGGCAAGGTGCCCATGCACCAGTGCTGGGTGAACGACGTCTCCGCGCCGCCCGGAGAGCTGGTCAGCGGCACCGAGAAGGACGACCACATCTTCTGCGACAGCGACCTGGAGAACGTCACCATCTGGGGTGGCGACGGCAACGACATGATCGAGGTACGCGGCCTCGTCATCGACTCCGCCATCAGCGGCGGGGAGGGCGACGACGTCATCCGCGCCAAGCACCTCGTGCCCCAGAACAGCTTCAGCATGGTCCGCGGCAACCGCGGCAACGACGTCATCAAGGTCGCCACGGTCAGTGGGGACGGGGAGAAGGGAGCCGTCGTCCACGGCGACGACGGCAACGACAAGATCACCACCGGGTCGGTGTCCGGCGCACCCGGCAAGTTCAACCGGGGTGGCGGCATCGTGACGGGCAACGACGGCGTCGACATCATCAAGGTCGGCACGATCGACTTCTCCGCCCGGGTCCTCGGCGGCAGCGAGAACGACACCATCGAGGCGAAGGCCCTCGGCCCCGAGTCCGGCGGCCTCATCCAGGCGGGCCCGGGCGACGACAAGATCAGCGGCCCGGACGGCACGACCCTGATCGTCGGCGAGCACTGGGGGAGCGTGGACGCGGGCGTCGGCAAGGACGACTGCAAGGTGAAGTCCGTCTCGACGCGGACGTCGATCAGCGGCTGCGAGATCCTCCCGAAGGCCGACCCTGCGGGCACCAACCAGAAGCCCCCGAACCCTTCCGGCCCGGCCGAGAAGCCGGCCGAGAAGCCGGCCGAGAAGCCGGCCGAGAAGCCGGCCGAGAAGCCGGCCGAGAAGCCGGCCGAGAAGCCGGCCGAGAAGCCGACCGAGAAGCCGGGCGAGAAGCCGGCCGAGAAGCCGGCCGACAAGCCTGCCGAGCCCGCGGCGAATCCCGGGTCCGGCCCCGCGGCGAAGCCTGAGGCTGGTCCCGCGGCTGACGTAGCGCCCGAGTATGCGGCCGAGCCCGCGGCGAAGCCTGAGGCCGGTCCCGCGGCTGACGCTGCGGACGAGTCTGCGACGAAGCCTGAGGCCGGCCCTGCGGCCGAGTCTGCGGATGAGCCCGCGGACGCGGCCGACTACGGCTACTGACGGGCCGTACGCCACGGGGGCCCGCGGTGGCCATCGGCAGCTGCCGCCGTCGCGGGCCCCTCGGGCGGCCTGCCCGCCCGTGCCTCCCCCGAGGGGCCCAGGGGTTCAGCGGCCTCGTGGGCTCCTCGGGTGTTCCGCCCCCGTGCCTCCGTCGAGGGGCCCAGGGGTTCAGCGGCCTCGTGGGCTCCTCGGGTGGTCCGCCCCCGTGCCTCCGCCGAGGGCCCCGGGGTTCAGCGGCCTCGCGCCCCCCGGGCGGTCTGCCACCCGGTGACCCCCGCCGAGGGACCCGGGGCGGTCGGACGGACTCCGGCGGGGCCCCGGGGCCTTCACGGGCTCGGGGCCTCCGCCTCGTCGGTCACCCAGTGGCAGGCCACCGCGCGCGTGGCGCCGCCGGGGAGGACCGGGAGGTCCTCGGTGCGGCAGCGGGTCGCGACCGGGGCCGCCTCGCCCGAGGCGAGAACCTGGCAGCGGGCGTGGAAACGGCACCCGGACGGGATCCGGGCGGGGTCCGGAGGCTCGCCGGTCAGTACCACCGGCGGACCCTCGGACTCCGGCAGCACCGACAGCAGCGCCCGCGTGTACGGATGCTGAGGCGCGGTCAGTACGGACTCCACCGTCCCCGTCTCCACGATCCGCCCCAGGTACATCACCGCCACCCGGTCCGCGATGTTCCACGCGAGACCGAGGTCGTGCGTCACGACCAGCGCCGAGAGCCCCAGTTCGTCCCGGAGCCGTAGCAGCAGCGCCAGGATCTCGCCCCGTACCGACGCGTCCAGCGAGGCCACCGGCTCGTCCGCGACGATCAGCTCGGGCTGGAGGACCAGGGCGCCCGCGATGACGACGCGCTGGCGCTGACCGCCCGACAGCTCGTGCGGGTAGCGCAGGAAGAAGCGCTCCGGCGGGCGCAGTCCGGCCCGCGACAGCGCCTCCGCGACGGCCGCCCGCTCGTCCCCCTCGTACCCGTGGATCCGCAGCCCCTCGGCCACCGCGTCGTACACCGTGTGCCGCGGGTTCAGCGATCCGCTGGGATCCTGGAGGACCAGCTGGACACGCCTGCGGTACGCCTTGAGCGCGCGCGAGGTGTACGACAGCGGCTCACCGGCGAAGGCGACCGAGCCCGACGACGGCCGCACCAGTCCGAGCAGCGACCGCGCCAGCGTCGTCTTGCCGCACCCCGACTCGCCGACCAGCGCCACGATCTCCCCGGCGCCGATGTCCAGATCCACCCCGTCCACGGCCCGCGCGGCCGGCGCCCCCCGCCGCCCCGGGAAGGCGACGTGCAGCCCGCTCGCCGAGAGCAGCGGCGCGACGGCCGTCGCCGCACCCGCACCCGCCCCTGCCGACAGACCCACCGGGGACGACCCGTCCGGTGTCAGCGGGTTCATGAGCCACTCCCCACGTGTACGCAGGCCGCCCGGCGCCCCGCGCCCGCCTCCCGCAACTCCTGGTCCCGCACCCCGCAGACGGCGTCCACCGCCACCGGGCAGCGCGGATGGAACGCGCACCCGCCCGGCAGATCGGCGGGGTCCGGCGGATCACCCGGAAGGCCGCGCGGCGCCCGCCGGGACGCCGGGTCGCCGATCCTCGGGAAGGCCGAGGACAGCGCCCGCCCGTACGGATGCTCCGCAGCGTCGTACACGGCCCGCGCCGGGCCCTCCTCCACCACCCGCCCCGCGTACATCACCGCGAGCCGGTCGCAGGTGTCGGCGAGGACCGCCAGATCGTGGCTGATCATCAGCAGGCTGATGTCGTCGTCGGCCACCAGACGCTCGATCAGCCGCAGGATCTGCGCCTGGATCATCACGTCGAGCGCCGTCGTCGGCTCGTCCGCCACGATCAGCCGCGGATCGCAGGCCAGCGCCATCGCGATCATCACCCGCTGCCGCTGCCCCCCGGACAGCTCGTGCGGATAGGCCGCCGCCCGCGCCGCCGGAAGACCGACGTGCTCCAGCAGCTCCCCGACCCGCTTCCGCGCCGCTGCCGGGGTCGGATGCCCGTGCACGAGCAGCGGCTCGGCGATCTGGTCGCCGATCCGCCGCACCGCGTTCAGCGAGTGCATCGCGCCCTGGAAGACGATCGACGCCCCCGCCCACCGCACCGCCCGCAGCCGCCCCCACGTCATGGCGAGGACGTCCTCGCCGTCGAGCAGGATCTCCCCGGTCAGCCGGGCCGACGGCGGCAGCAGGCGCAGCAACGCCAGCGCCATCGTCGACTTCCCGCAGCCCGACTCGCCCGCGACCCCGAGCTTCTGCCCGGCGCCCAGGGTGAGGTCGACGCCCCGTACGGCGGGGACGGCGCTCGCCCCCGACCCGTACGTCACACGCAGATTCCGTACCTCGAGCAGGCTCATCGCCCCACCCCCAGCTTCGGGTTCAGTACGGACTCGACCGCCCGACCGCACAGCGTGAAGGCGAGCGCGACGAGCGCGATCGCGATCCCGGGCGGGGCGAGGTACCACCAGTGGCCGGACGACACGGCGCCCGCCTCCCGGGCGTCCTGGAGCATGCCGCCCCAGGAGACCACCGTCGGATCGCCGAGGCCGAGGAAGGCCAGCGTCGCCTCGGTGAGGATCGCGGCCGAGATGCCGAGCGTGGTCTGCGCGAGCACCAGCGGCATCACGTTGGGCAGCACGTGCCGGCTCATGATGTGCCCGTGTCCGCCGCCGAGCGCCGTGGCCCGTTCGATGTACGGGCGGGACTCCACCGCGATCGTCTGGGCGCGCACGAGGCGGGCCGTCGTCGGCCAGCTGGTGACGCCGATCGCGAGGATCACCGTCCACATCGAGCGGGACAGCACGGTCGCGAGGACGATCGCGAGGACGAGCGTCGGCATCACGAGGAACCAGTCGGTGATCCGCATGACGACCGTCGAGAACCAGCCGCCGTAGTGCCCGGCGATGATCCCGACGAGGGTGCCGATGGCGACCGAGAGCGCCGCCGCGAGCAGCCCGACCAGCAGCGAGATCCGCGCGCCCCAGATCAGCAGGCCGAGCAGCGAACGCCCGAACTGGTCGGTCCCGAGGGGGAATTCGGCACTCGGGGACTCCAGGGCGGTACCCGGCGCGTTCGTCACCGACTGCACGTCCGCGCCGACGATCAGCGGGGCGGCGAGCGCGAGCAGCGCGATCAGGGCGAGCCCGGCCAGACCGTAGAGACCGGCGCGGTGGGTCCGGTACTGCTTCCAGAAGCGGGCCACCGTACCGCGTCGGCGTTGCCAGGACAGAGAGGTCGTCATCGGCCCACCCGGGGGTCGAGCAGCGGATAGAGCAGATCGGCGATCAGGTTCATCACGATCATCGCGCCCGCGAAGACCACGAACAGGCCCTGGACCAGGGGCAGATCGGGCACGCTGAGCGCCTGGTAGAACAGCCCGCCGAGGCCCGGCCAGGAGAACACCGTCTCCACCAGGATCGAACCGGCCGCCACATGCCCCAGGTTGATGAAGACCATGGTCACCGTCGGCAGGAGCGCGTTCGGTACGGCGTGCCGGTGCCGTACGGCGTCGTCGCGCAGCCCCTTCGCCCGGGCGGTCGTCAGATAGTCGCTGCCCATCTCGTCCAGCAGCGAGGAGCGCATGACGAGCAGCGTCTGCGCGTACCCGACCGCCACCAGGGTGACGACGGGCAGCACCATGTGGTGGGCGACGTCCATGACGTACGCGAAGCCGGTCTCGCCCGTGCCCGACTCCATGCCGCCCGTCGGGAAGAGCCCCGGGACCGGTCCGATGCCGACCGAGAAGACGATGATCAGGAGCAGCCCGAGCCAGAACGAGGGCACCGACCACAGCGTCAGCGCGACTCCGGTGTTCACCTTGTCGCCGAGCCCGCCGTGGCGCCAGGCGGAGCGGGTGCCGAGCCAGAGCCCGAGCGCCGAGTAGAGCACCACGGCGACACCGGTGAGCAGCAGCGTCGCCGGCAGCTTCTGCGCGATGAGGTCGCCGACCGGGGCATGGAACTGGTACGAGGTGCCGAGGTCGCCGCTCAGCGCCTTGGCGCAGTAGTCGGTGAACTGCTGCCACAGCGGCAGATCGAGCCCGAACTGCCGGCGCAGCGTCGCCAGCTGCTCGGCCGAGGTGGGGACTCCGTGGGTCATCGCCTTGACCGGGTCGCCGGGGATGATCCGGAACAGGAAGAAGCTGGTGACCAGCACGGCGAAGAGCGAGACGGCCGCGCCGCCCAGCTTCCCGGCCACGTAGCGGAGGTACTGGAGGGTCGTACCGGTGCGGGAGGCGCCGTCCGTGGCGCGGATCTTCTCGGTCCGCGCCACGTCGGCGGGGGTGCTTGCTGTCGTCACGACTCTGCTCGTCTACTCGCGGTCGTCGGCGGTGGACCGGCGCCGGATGCCGAGGAAGACGCCGATGCCGACCACGGCGACCGCGGCCGCGCCGATACCGACGACGAGGCCGGTGGACGAGCCGCCGTCCGCTTCGGAGCCGGCGGTGGCGACGGCCGGCTCGGCCGACCACCAGCTCCAGTAGCCGTCCTGGCCCCAGAGGTTGCCGGCGGCCGCCGGCATGGTCGTGATGGACCTGATCTGGTCCGTGCGGTACGCCTCCAGGGCGTTCGGGTAGGCCATGATGTTCATGTACCCCGTGTCGTACAGCCGGGACTGCATCTGCTTGACCAGATCCGCCCGCTTGGCGGCGTCGTACTCCACCGCCTGCTGCGCGTAGAGCGCGTCGAACTGGCGGTCGCAGATGAAGTTGTCGGTGGCGCCGGTGTCCTTCGGGGTCGCGGGCAGGGTGCCGCAGGTGTGGATCGACAGGACGTAGTCGGGGTCGGGGTTGACCGACCAGCCGTCGAAGGCGAGGTCGTAGTCGCCCTTCGTCCACGGGTCGCCGACGTTGTCGAGGCACTCCACCTTCAGCCCGATGCCGAGCTCGCCCCACCACTCCTGGAGGTACTTGCCGACGGCCTTGTCGTTCGGGTCGGTGGCGTGGCACAGGATCCGGAAGTCCAGCGCCCTGCCGTCCTTGCCGACCCGCTTGCCCTCGCCGTTCTTCTTGTACCCGGCCTGGTCGAGGAGCTGCGCGGCCTTGGCGGGGTCGTAGGCCAGCTTCTGTCCGGCGCCCGGCTTCCAGAAGTACGTGCCGAAGCGCGGCGGGATGTAGCCCTCGCCCTCGACGGCGTGGCCCTGGAACACCTTGTCGACGATCGTGGCCCGGTCGACGGCGAGGAAGAGCGCCTTGCGGACGGCCGGGTCGAGCAGCGCCTTGTGCCCGTTACCGAAGGTCTTGCCGTCCTTGGCCTTCGCGCCCGGGTTGGTGGCCAGGGCGAAGAAGCGCCGGCCGGGAGCGTCGTTGACCTTGATGTTCTTCGCCGTCTTCAGGGCGGCCGCCTGAGCGGGCGTCAGGTTCGGTACGAAGGACACCTCGCCCTTCTGGAGCGCGGCGACGGCGGCGTCACCGTCCTTGTAGTACTTGAACACCAGCTCGTCGAACTTGGGTGCGCCGCGCCAGAAGCCCTTGTTGGGCTTCAGCTTGATGTACTGGTCGACCTTGAAGTCCGTGATGACGAACGGGCCGTTGCCGACGATCGGGAACTGCTGGTCGTTGTTGAACTTCGAGAAGTCGCCGACCTTCTCCCAGACGTGCTTGGGCACGATCGGGACGTCGAGCGCCGTCATCGTGGCCTGCGGCTTCTTCAGCTCGATGACGAGCGTCCGCGGGTCGGGCGCGGTGACCTTCTTGAAGTTGGCCGTGAAGCTGCCGTTCGCGGTGGCGGCGTTCTCGTCCGTCATCATCTTGTTGAAGGTCCAGGCGGCGTCCTCGGCGGTGGCCTGCTTCCCGTCGGACCACTTCGAGTCCGTGCGGATCGTGTACGTCCAGGTCAGCTTGTCGGGGGAGGACGTCCACTCGGTCGCCAGGCCCGGGATCGCCCTGGCGTCCTTCGCGTCGTAGTTGGTCAGGTACTCGTACGCCAACCGGTGGATGCTGGTCGAGACGAGCTTCTGGGCGAGGAAGGGGCTCAGGGAGTCGACGCTCTGCGAGACGGCGACGGTGAGGGTGGTGTTCCCTTCGGCGGCCTGGGCGGTGGCCTGGGGGACGGCCACGAGCGTGGCGGCGGTGACGCCCGCGGCGAGGAGCAGCCGGGGGAGTCTTCGGGGGGCGGCGGGGCGGGGCGGAACCTTCGTGACCATGACCATAGGACGTACCTCGCGTCGTGGATCTTGGGCGCCAACTGGTGAAGCGAAGGTCTATCAGCGGTGGACGACGTCGTCAACGATGACTCAAACCCCTTGTGGGCTGCGGGAATACAAGAAGACCCCGCACCGGGGAGCCGGTGCGGGGCCTCATTGGTCTACTCCTGTGACGCCTTACTGCTGAGGGGCTGGCGGAGCCTGCGGGGGCGCCTGCGGAGGCTGCTGCGGCCACCCGGCGGGAGGCACGGGAGCATTCGGATCCGCTTGCGCCTGCGGGGGCGCGGGCTGCGCCGGGGGCTGCTGCTGCCAGCCCTGGGGCGGCACACCGGGCTGACCGGGCTGACCGGGCTGCGGCGGGTAGGGCTGCTGCGGGTACGGCTGGGGCTGCGCCTGGGGGTACGGCTGGGGCGCGTACGGCTGTCCCTGCTGCGGCGGGTACGGCTGACCGGGCTGGGGCGGGTACGGCTGACCGGGCATCGGCTGACCGGGGATGGCCTGGCCCGGCATGGCCTGGCCCGGCATCTGCTGGCCGCTTGGCATCGGCGGGGCCATGTGCGGCGGCAGGCCGCCCTGGCCGTCACCGGTCCACAGCCCCTGCGCCTGCTGCGCCCTGATGAAGTCCTCGGCGACCATCGCCGACAGGTTGAAGTACGCCTCGCGGGTCTTCGGCCGCATCATGTCGAGGTCGACCTCGGCGCCGGCCGACAGGTGCTCGTCGAACGGCACCACGATCACCCCGCGGCAGCGCGTCTGGAAGTGCTGCACGATGTCGTCGACCTTGATCATCTTGCCGGTCTCCCGGACCCCGGAGATGACCGTGATCGAGCGCTGCACCAGCTCCGCGTACCCGTGCGCGGAGAGCCAGTCGAGCGTCGTCGAGGCGCTGGAGGCACCGTCGACGGACGGGGTGGAGATGATGATCAGCTGGTCGGCGAGGTCGAGCACACCGCGCATCGCGCTGTAGAGCAGACCGGTACCGGAGTCGGTGAGGATGATCGGGTACTGCTTGCCCAGGACGTCGATCGCCCGCCGGTAGTCCTCGTCGTTGAACGTCGTCGAGACGGCCGGGTCCACGTCGTTGGCGATGATCTCCAGACCGGAGGGCGCCTGCGAGGTGAAGCGGCGGATGTCCATGTACGAGTTGAGGTACGGGATCGCCTGCACGAGGTCACGGATGGTGGCCCCGGTCTCCCGCCGCACCCGGCGGCCGAGCGTGCCGGCGTCGGGGTTGGCGTCGATGGCGAGGATCTTGTCCTGCCGCTCCGTGGCCAGGGTCGCGCCGAGCGCGGTGGTCGTCGTGGTCTTGCCGACACCGCCCTTGAGGGAGATGACGGCGATCCGGTAGCAGGACAGGACGGGCGTACGGATCAGGTCGAGCTTGCGCTGCCGCTCGGCCTCCTCCTTCTTCCCGCCGATCTTGAAGCGGGCGGAGGCGCCGGGGTTCCGGCTGGACTTGGCCTTCTGCTTGTTGTTGCGCAGCAGCCGGTCGGAGGAGAGCTCGACGGCGGCGGTGTACCCGAGCGGAGCGCCAGGCACGGACCGCTCACGCTGATCGTGCGTGACGGGCGTGGGCCAGGCGCCGCCGGTCCGCGGATCGACGGGCCCCTGCGCCGGAACCTGCGCGTCGGGGTACGCCTGGGGAGCCTGCGGCGCGGGCTGCGGCTGGGGCTGGGCCTGACCGGGGTGCGGGAAGCCGTAACCGCCCTGTGCCTGCGGGGGCACGGGAGCGGGCTGGGGGAAGCCGTAACCCCCCTGCGGGGCGGGGGCGTTGGGCGCCTGGGCCGCGGGCTGCGGCTGGGGCTGGCCGGGGTGGGGGAAGCCGTAACCCCCCTGCGGGGCCGCGGCGTTCGGAGCCTGGGGCTCGGCCTGACCAGGGTGCGGGAAGCCGTACCCGCCCTGTGCCTGCGGCGGCATGGGAGTCGCGGGGGTGGGCCAGGAGGCGGCGGCGGGAAGCGGCGCGGCCGGCGGGGCCGACTGGTCGCCCGTGGGCGCCGGAGCGGGCCACTGCGGTGCCGCGGTGGGAGCCGCGGGCTGGAACGACGGCGGCAGCGGGGGCAGTACCGTCCCGTCCTGCGGCGCGGGCGCCGAAGGAAGCGCGGGCGGCAGCGCGGCCGGGGGAGCGTCCTGGGGCTCCGGCTGCTCGGACGTGGGGGCGGGAGCGTCGGCGGTCGCCTCGCCGCCTTCGGAGTGCAGGACCAGCTCCGTACCGGGCGCCGAGCTGTCGGCGCCCTCGGAGTCCTGCTCGGCGGACGCTGACGCGCCGTCGGCCCCATCGGCGTCGGAACCGTCGGAAGCGTCCGTCACGGTCGCGGGCGCCGTCGCGCCGTCGTCCTGCCCCCCGTCGGCCGCAGCCGCAGCCGCAGCCGCAGTCGCCGAAGGCTCCGCGGACGTGTCGCCGTCCGGTGCCGTCTCCGGGGACGACGAAGGACCCTCGTCCTCCGAGGCCGACTTCGCCGCGGCGCGTTCCGCGAGCTCCGCCATCTCGCGCTTCATCGCGGCGGGGGAGAAGCGCATCGTCGCGCCACTGTCCAGATCGCCGTTGCCGAAGGGGTCCGAGGGGGAGGCCTCGGCCGGACCGGGCTCCGGGGCGCCAGGCCCAGGAACGGGCGCAACAGGAGCCAAAGGAGCCACAGGCGGTGCCGTCGGCACGTTCGGCTGGAAGCCGCTCCCGGCGGGCAGGCCGGGCACGGCGACCGGTGCCCCCGTCGGCGGGGGCGGGGTCTGCTGACCGGCGGCACCGCCCGAGGCGTCGCTCGCCGCGCTCTGCGTGTACCAGGCAGGCGGCGTGTAGTCGATGGTGAACTCACCCGTCAGCTCTGCGGGATCCGCGTCGGACTCGTCGACGGGAGGGTTCCAGTTCCCGTGGATGTCGTCCCGATCGCCGTTCACTTTGCCTCCTGGTGTGGTCGAGCACCCTTGTGCCGTCGTGGGTGGGGGCCACCGTTCACTTCCGATCGGCCCGGCTCTCCCCCTGGAACACGGCGAACAAGCCCGAGGGTTCTTCTGCCGCGCCCTGACCCACCCTAATCGCCCGCATCACCGCTCCGGCAGGCCCACCGGCCCCCGGCGGCAGTCCCCTGCGTCACCCGGTGCCCTCAGGTGACACCGATACGGCGGAGCGTGAAGAAGCGGGCAGGTCAAAACAGTACAACTACGCACGAGTCCGGGCCCGGCCGGACCACCCGGCGTACGCAGCCCAACAATCCGGTCTCGAAGCCTGTCCGCCTCACGACGAAACCGGCGGCCATGCGCCCCTCCCGGGGTCGCACAGCCGCCGACTCGACACACAGAACACGGACACCCGTCTCAGCGGAGGTCGAACTCCCCGTCCCGCGCGCCGAGAACGAACGCCGTCCACTCGGCCTCGGTGTACCGCAGCACGGTGTCGGGGTCGAGCGAGGAGCGCATGGCGACGGCACCGCCCGGCAGATGGGCGATCTCGACGCGCTCCTCGTCCGGGCTCGTACCGGGGGCGCCTTGCCACTCGACGTCCGAGATGTCGAGGGCGTACAGCTCGTCCTTTTCCTGTGCGCTCCCCATGGGAGTTCCTTTCGTTCACGGCCGGGTGACGGCCCAAGGGCCTCGTGGCGCCGAGCCGTCCGGCGTCGCTCGACGTCACCAGGGGAATACTAGGCAGCTCAGGACACTGGCGGGGGCCTTTCGGCCGTCCGCTCACTCGGGGGTGGCCGCCGGTGGCTCCCGTAGTCGCCCGGCGGCTCAGTCCATCCGGCGGGCCATGCCGAGCAGACCCGACTCCGCGTCCGTGGCGCTCGTCATCACCCACTGCCGGTCGCCGCCCGCGCACCAGAGCGTGACGCCGTCCGCCAGCGTCGGCAGCGCGTCGACCTCGCCCTGGGCGAGACCCAGGATCCGCCCGATCTGCTGTGCCTCCTGGGGAGACACCCGCTGCACGCCCACGAGCGTCGCGGACCGCATGAGCCGCGGCGCCACCGGGCTGAGGTAGGGCAGGAGGGTCAGTACGGACTGCCACGGCGACGAGACGACGCGCCCGCGCGGCGGCCGCATGCCGCAGTCGCGCACCACGACGACGGGACTGCCGACGCTCGCGCCCAACGGAGGCACCCGCCCCACGTCATGGAGCGTGATGCACTCCAAACCAGCTCCGGCCGCCTGCGCCAGGCCCACCCACTCGTGGGGTCGCCCGGTCTCCACCACGACCCGGGCTCCCGTGCCGGCCGCGCGCAGCGCGAGGACCTGCGCCGTCCATAGGCCGCCGATGAGCAGTACGTCGTACGGCGTCGAGCGGTGGAAGCCCACCAGCTGCGACCGCCCCTCGGCGTCCTCCCCGATGACCACGCCGTCGTCGCCCACGGGCAGGGACAGCGCACCGAGATGGTCCGCGGGCATGGTGTGCCCCGCATGCCGCGGGCCGATCAGACCCCGCAGCCCTTTCAACGTTCCGCCACGCCCCATCGCCATCACCGGGCACCTCCCAGAGGCATCGTCGCCAGCACGCCCGGCAGCTGTTCGCGGTCCAGCCGCAAGAGGCCGACCTTCGCGGTGCGCGCCGCCTGCTCCAAGGTCCGGCGGACCCGGACCAGTTCGTTGTCGGAGCCGCCGGTGACCCGCACATGGCCGCCGACGTCCATGGCTCCCTGGCGCGTACCGCGCCGGACGGTGAGGCTGAACGTCGTGGCGTACGCGGGTACGGAGGTCAGCAGCGAGACCAGCCTCGGCAACGGCGCCGCACCCCGTCCGAGCTCGGGCCAGCGGCCGATCGCGTACGTGGTGTGCCACCGGTCGTCGCACCGCCAGACCCGGGACGTCTCGGCCGTACGCCGCTGGGGCGCCGTGTCGGGCCGGCCGGCGCGGGCCGCGGCGCGCGGACTCGTACAGGCCGCCGTCGCCATGGTGGAGTTGAGCTCCTCCTGGTCCAGTACGACGGCCTGGAAGCCCGCACCGGTGATACGGCTGGCCAGATGGTCCGCGATCCGGACGAGGCACCGCTGAGCGCCCTCGAGGCCGCCGCCGCGGGCCTCCACGGCCTCCCGGCAGAGCTCGGGGTCCAGCTTCACCGCCACCCAGGTCAGCCGCAGCGCGGGCGCGCCGGTTCGCTCCTGCAGCGGGGCGTAGGAGAGCCGCGCCACGGACTGCTGCGGAAGGTGCGGCGCGGGGGCCGCCCGTACCTGCTGCACCAGCTGCACCGATTCCACCACGATGTCGTCGACCTCGAGGGCGTCGCCCAGAAGGGACAGCGGGAAGGCGCGCGCGCCGAACACCGGGCGCAGCGCCGAGCCGCTCGCCTCGACGCGCAGCACGGCGGTCAGGAAGCTGCCGTCGCCCAGCATGCCGATGGTGCGGTGGTTCCGGTCGACGTACGGCGAGGCACGGAAGCCCGGCACGTTCTCGGTCACCGGAGCGAGGGAGGGGTCCGAGTCGGGCGCGGCCGGGGCGGTGTTGCGCTGCCGCGCACGCAGCCCGAGCGCGGTCCCCAGCCACTCCTGCATGGCCTGGCCGCGGCGGCGTATCGCCGCGAGCACAACCAGCAGGCCGGCCGCGACGCACGTGGGCACGAGCCAGAGGCCGCCCAACGCGAGACCGACCGCGACGAGCGCGAGCGCCGACTCCACGAGCACCAGCTGGCGCAGCTGGAAGGGGCCCACGTGGCTGGTGCGCGACAGCGGTCGCAGCGTCGTCGTCGCGGGGACACCGCGCGGAGCAGGCGTCGTTCGAGCTTCGCCGCGCTCATTGCTGCGTTGCCGTCGGGAAGTTCCGGGCGTCCGGCCGGTGGTCCGCCCGTTCCGCGCACGCGTCGCCGTACCCATCGCCGCGTTGCCCCCTCGTGTCCGTAATAGCCGAATTCCCATGGGCGTTGACTGGGCGATCACCCTACCTGAGCAGTGAGACGCAAGCGCCGACAGGCATAGTAGGGGGCTGCGGGGCGGCTGACCGGCCCGATGAGTGTGGGACCCTGGTCGCCCATCGGGGAGAGGGACAAGCGAACAGATGGCATCACGACGGGATGAACTGAACGCCTACACCTTCGCGAAGCGGAGGCTGATTGCACAGTTCGTACAGCCGAACGCGACAGGCTCGGAGGAAGGCGCACCGCGCCCGCTGCGCGCGGTGGCGCCGGGAGCCATCGTCGGTGTGGTGATCCTCGCGATCTTCGGCGCCTGGGGCATGTTCAAGCCCGTCGCCCCCAAGGACTGGGACAAGCCGGGCGAGAACGTCATCATCGCGAGCAAGTCGACCACGCGCTACGTGGTGCTGAAGACCGGTGGCAAGACCCAGCTCCACCCGGTCCTGAACATGTCGTCGGCCAAGCTGCTGCTCAACCCCGACAAGGGCAAGGTCATCAACGTCGACGAGTCGGTGCTCGACAGCGGCAAGATCCCGCACGGCGCCACGCTCGGCATCCCGTACGCCCCCGACCGCCTCCCCAGCGACAAGGAGGCCGGCGGCGCGAAGCGCTGGGCCGTGTGCGAGCGGCCGGGCGAGGGCGGCCGGGCGATCCAGAAGGCGGCGTTCGTCCTCGCCGAGCGCGAGGAGAAGAAGACCGACGGCGCGAACCGGCTGAGCGGCGGCCAACTGCTGTACGTCGAAGGGCCCGACAAGACCCGCTACGTCGTCGACGCCCAGGGCACCGCCTACCCCGTGGACAAGGACGAACTGCTCCTGAGGCAGCTCGTCGGCCAGGGCCGCGTCGCCCAGCGGGTCTCCGACCCCTGGCTGGCCACCCTCCACAAGGGCGACGCCATCTCCTTCCCGCGCGTGCCCGGCCAGGCGGGTTCCCCCGCCGGTGTGAGCGGTCTCCCGCCCGAGGTCGACAAGATCGGCATGGTCCTGTCCGCCACGGACGGCACGCGGAAGCAGATGTACGTCGTACTCAAGGGAACGGTCGCCCCCGTCTCGGACTTCACGGCCAAGCTCCTGCTCAACAGCAAGCAGCTCGTGGACACGGGGCAGGCGGGCCAGGCGACCTCGGTCAGCGGCGGCGCCTTCCAGCCGGGCCAGGCGTTCGGCAACGACAAGAAGTGGCCCCAGGCCGCCCCGGTGCCCGTCAACGAGGCGAGCACGGCCGAGGGCAGCCGTAACACCGTGTGCAACGTCCTGCGCAAGGTGGACACCGACAACGGGGCGACCACGCTGAGCACTTGGGCGGGCACCGACTTCCCCGCCACGCTGCCGACCGGCTCCAGCAGCGCGTACGTCACTCCCGGATCGGGCCAGCTCTTCCGGCAGTTCAAGGGATCCCAGACCGGCACCGGGTTCCTCTTCCTCGTCACCGACACCGGACTGCGGTACGCGATGCAGTCGAACGGGGACAGCGCGACCGACGACGCGGGCATCGGCTCGTCCGGCTCGGAGGAGGAGAAGCAGCAGCGCCAGGCGGAGGCACAACAGGCGCAGAACCGGCTGGGATACAAGAACGTCGCTCCGCTGCCCGTTCCCGCCGAATGGTCGACGTTCCTGCCGACGGGCCCACGCCTGTCGACGGGCGCGGCGCGGCAGCCGCAGGGTTCGTGAGGGCGGGACGATGACGAGGAACACTCGACGCCTGCTGCTGCTCACGGCAACAACTGTGCTCCTGACCGGCCTACCGCTGTCCACAGCGGCGGCGGAAGACGGCTCCCAGTGCACCTTCCCCGGGAAGAGGTACGAGGGCCGCCCATGGTCGCTCCAGCGTGTCCTGCTGGACGAACTGTGGTCGCAGTCCACGGGCAAGGGAGTCCGGGTCGCCGTCATCGACACCGGTGTCGATGTCAGGAACCCGCAGCTGACCAAGGCCGTGGACGTCAAGAGCGGCGCGAACCTGATCCCGAAGAACATCAAGGACGCCAACGGGAACAAGATCGAGCGGGGCAAGGAGAACGGCACCACGGACACCGTGGGCCATGGCACCAAGGTGGCCGGCATCATCGCCGCGCGCCCGGCCAAGGGCACGGGGTTCGTCGGGCTGGCGCCGGACGCCACGATCATCCCCATCCAGCAGAACGACGCCGAAGGCCACGGCACGACCACGACGCTCGCCGCGGCGATCCGGCACGCGATCGCCAAGAAGGCGGACGTGATCAACATCTCGCAGGACACGGCCAACGCCGTGGAGCCCACGCCGCTGCTCAAGCAGGCCGTCGACGAGGCGCTGGCGAAGGAGATCGTGGTCGTCGCGTCGGCGGGCAACGACGGCCTGGGCGGCAACGTGAAGTCCACGTACCCCGCCTCGTACCCCGGCGTCCTGGCCGTCGCCTCCTCGGACCGCAACAACGAACGCGCGCAGTTCTCCCAGTCCGGCGACTTCGTGGGCGTGGCCGCGCCCGGGGTCGACATGGTCTCCACGGTGCCGGGCGGCGGCCACTGCGCCGACAACGGCACCAGCTTCTCCGCCCCTTACGTCGCCGGCCTGGCCGCCCTCATCAAGGCCAAGCACCGCAACTGGACGCAGGAGCAGATCGTCGCCCAGATCCAGCAGACCGCGGAACGCTCGATCGCGGGCCACGACCGCCTCGTCGGCTGGGGCGTCGTCGACCCGGTGCGAGCCCTGACGGAGGACGACAAGCCCCTGGAGAAGCCGGTCGCCCACGAGGGCGTAACGGCCGCCGAGGCCCCGACACCGGCCGCCCTCCACCTGGGCGAGACCCCGGAACAACGCTCGGCCCGCCTGGCGACCTACGTGGTCGTGGGCGGCGGGGTCCTGGTGGCGGCGATCGCCGGCGCAGCGGTGGCGCTGCGGGACCACCGGCGGAGGAGTCGGCGGATCGGCATGCGTTGACGATTGCAGCCGCACAGGGCGTTGGCGTACCGAACTGTAGAAGTCTCGTGACGGATAAGATACTTGGGCCTGTCAGTCGCAGTGATTACAGTGGTATCCGATGCAATCCGTGGACGGCGAGCCGCCACGATCGCAATGTAGGACAGCAGTAGCAAACGGGGAGGAATGGCTCGTGCTTGAGGTAGTGGGTGACGGGGGCGGCAGTGAGTAACCTCGAGACCGGAGTCGGCGCGCTGAAGAAATTCCGTAACCAGGTCGATGCCGTACTGACGGACCTGGAGGGCGGCGACGGCGGCGCCGCCAAGGTGGGCATGGAGCGGGTGACACGCGCGTCGTTCGGCGACGTTACCTTCAAGTTCCACGAGGCCGATGGCTTCTATGAGCAGTACAACCGCGTCCACCAGGCGCTCGTCTTGTTGTCGAAGAACCTCAGCGACCAGATCGAAATGCTGACCATCGGCGTCCACGCGGCCGACGTCGGCTACGACAACGTGGAAGACGAGCAGCGTCGCCGCTTCCACGAGATCCAGGCGCGCCTGGACAAGGAGCGGGAAGAGGCGGAAGACCTCAAGGAGCGCAAGGAGCAGGAGCGGAAGGGTGATCCCGCCCAGCCTGCGAAGCCGGTCCAGGGCGCCAAGAGCGGGGTGATCCGATGAGCGAAGATAAGCAGCCGACGACTGAGAAGCCGAAGCTGACCCCGGAGCAGAAGCAGCAGCAGGACGACGCCCAGATCCAGGGGAAGTACGCCGTCATCGACATGACGGAGCGCGTGTCGGACCTCGTCGACATCTTCGGCCCGGGTGCGGGCTACATCGCCCTGGGCAAGACTGCCTTCGACAACATGGAGCTCAACCCACTGATCGACTTCGTGGAGAAGGCCAGGCCCGCCGATCTGGAGAACGCCAGTGAGGCGCTGGAGAGGGCGACGATCGCCATCAACAAGGCGGCCAAAGAGCTGAACGAGTTCGTCAGGACGACTGAATGGGAGGGCGAGGGAGCCACCGCCTTCCAGGAGTACGGCCAGGGGGTCGTCGGTTACGCGTACGACATCGCGGGAGTGGCCAACGCTTTCGGCGCCCAAATGAAGGTCGCCAGCACGGGCCTCACCTCGGTGCGCAACGCGATGCCGCCGCGCGATGACCGTGCCCTTGCTGACCAGAAGCGACCGGAGAAGCTCAAGGCCGAGGGAGCAAGGCCGGACAACCCGGAGTACCAGAAGGCGCTGCAGGTCGAGAAGGACCGGCAGGAGGCCATCAACCAGATGAACCGCCTGGGGTCGTACTACGTGGTGTCGCAGTCGACGCTGGCAAGCCAGGAGATGCCGCCGCCGCCGAAGTCGTACAAGGCGGCGGTGCCGCGGCCTAAGGGGCGGTTCGATCCCTACGCGAACGCTGACTCCGCCACGTCTCGTGAGGACCTGTCCCAGTCCCCTCCCCGTCGTGCCATCGAGGGTGAGACGGGCACGAACGAGACCTCGCCCCGAACCCGAACCGAATCTCCCGGCAGGGTTGAACCGATTCGGGACCCGGACACGTCGATCCAGATCGACAGTGTGAAGACCCCGCCGGCGCCGCCGACCACGCCGACCGTGACACCCCCGACCACGACCACGGGAATGCCGAATCCGACGGGCCCCGTGCTGCCTCCTACAGTCTCGCTCGGCACCCCGCCGCGCACCGGAGGTCCTCGGGCCACCGGCATGCCCGGTGTTCCGCGCACCACGACCGGCCCGACCGCCGTGGGCCGACCGGGCGGGCCGACGACCTCCCCGGCCGTGGGACGACCGGGTGGACCTGTGGGGAAGGCGGGAGGGCCGCCGGCCACCGCTCAGTCCACGCAGACCGGGCGCGCGACGCCGCAGGTCGGCCGTCCGGGCGGGCCGGGCATGCCCGGAGGCACGACGCAGCGTCAGGGAGCCGGCGCGACGCGTGCGCAGTCTCCGGTCGTGGGCCGGCCCGGTGGTACGGGACAGCCTGTGACCGGGCGCACGAGCACCGGTCCCGGCACCGGGCGGTCCAACCCCATCGTCGGTGGAACACCGCAGCGCTCCTCGGGCGGGAACACCGGATCGCGGATTCCCAAGGGCACGGTCGTCGGCAGTGATGGCCCGGCTGCGGGCCGTACGTCCGCAGCGCGGCCCAGCCAGGCGGGCGTGGTGGGTGCCCAACCCGCCAACAAGGCCGCACGCCCCGTCGGCCGCGGCTCTCCCAGCACCAACGGCGTCGTCGGAACCCCTCGTGGCGCCGGCGGACCCGTCGGCGGCGGCCGTGGCAACCAGCGCCCTGCACGTGATGAGCAGGACCGCGAGGGCTCTTCGCGCCCCGACTACCTGACCGAAGACGAAGAAACATGGACGAACCGTCGGCGCGGTGCTGTACCGCCGGTGATCGACTAACCACTGGGAAGGTTCGGAAGTCAGGATGACGGCAGGAATGATTGAGGCGCGCAGGCTTCGGCGAGGGATGCTCAGCACGGTTGCTGCGATGGCGGTGCTGACGGCTGGCTTCGTCGGCGCTGCCCCCGCGGCGGTTGCTGCCGATGTCCAGTCGAAGCAGTGGTACTTGGATGCCATGAATGCCGAGGAGATCTGGAAGACCTCGACAGGCGAAGGCATCAAGGTTGCCGTCATCGACACCGGAGTCAATCCGTCCACTCCTTCCCTCAAGGGGCAAGTGCTGAAGGGGATGGACGCCTCAGAGGCTAAGGGCGACGAAACCGACGACTACAGAGGCCACGGGACGACGATGGCTGAGCTCATCGCCGGCACGGGAGCAGGCGGGGGCCTCAAAGGGCTGGCGCCTGGAGCAAAGATCATTCCTTATCGGGTCAGCGACACGGAGTTGCAGAACAATCAGAAGGTAAACGCCTTCGACGAGGAAGAGGCGATCAGGGCTGCCGCGGACAGTGAAGCCAAGATCATCAACATGTCGTTCGGCAACGAGTACTACGCGACGGCCGTTCGAGACGCCGTCAAATACGCTCAGTCGAAGGGCAAGCTGTTCTTCGCAGCAACAGGCAACGATGCCAAGAAGGGGAACAAGGAGCACTTTCCGGCCGCCTACCCCGAGGCGATCGCAGTCGCAGCAATCGATCGGGAAGGCCAAGTGGCCGACTACTCTTCGCACGGCGACTTCGTAGACCTTGCCGCCCCGGCCAATGACATCCCAAGGTGGTGCGACGCGAGCTTCACCCGCTACTGCGACGGCGACGGCGGAACCAGTGCCGCCACCGCAATCGCCTCCGCCTCCGCCGCCCTCATCTGGTCCGCCCACCCCGACTGGACCGCGAACCAGGTCCTCCGCGTCATGCTCGAGTCCGCCGGCCGCAGCGAGGACTGGAAGCCGGGCACTGTGAGCCGGTACCTCGGCCACGGCATTGTCAGTCCCGGCGCCCACATCAACCTCGGCATCGGCAAGCCGGGTGACCCGAACATCAACCCCCTGACCAACCAGAAGGTCGGCGGCACGAACGGTTCGTCCCCCTCGACCGCACCGTCTGCATCAGCTTCGGCACAAGCCCCCGAGAGCAAGCCGACATCCGACGCCGTTGTGGCAGGCTCCAGCAAGAGCACCGAAAATAACAGCCAGTTGGGGCTCATCATCGGCGGCGCCGCAGTCGTGGTTGTCGTCGCGGGGGTGGCCTTCGTGATCGCGCGACGGCGGCGCACCGCCTGACGGCTGCCGGGCGGTAGCGGAGTCGACCACACAGACCAACCTGCGTGCGCGTGAACCGGCGGACGCAGCCTCAATGAGAACCCAGAAGGGGAGAGCGAAACATGTCAGTCTTGAAGGTTGGCGATCAGAGTCTCAAGGAATTCCAGGACGAACTCACCGTCAAGTTCGAGGACGTCAAGGGACAGCTGAAGTCCCTCCAGGGCGTCATCGACAGCCTCGAGGGCCGCTGGAAGGGCATCGGCGCCGGCGCCTTCGACGTCAAGCAGAACGAGATCAACCAGGGCATGGTGCGCATCGCCAAGCTGATGCTCAACTTCCAGGAAGCCATCCAGGTCACCCGTACGACCTCCGGCAACACCGATGACGAGGTCGAGGCGGCCCTGAAGGGCGTCGACGTGACCGCGGGGTTCTCGGGCGACGCCGGGGCAGAGAAGCGGGCCACGTCCAACATCGCCGGCCTCTGACGTTCGCGTCGGAAACCGCACCAGCCAACCTGTACACACCATCGGCACCCGGAGGGACCATGTCGACCAAGAACGACGGCGTCATGCTCGTCACATACGCCTCGCTCGATGACGCGGCGAACACGATCGAGGCGCAGGCGAAGCGTCTGGACGACGCTCTGGAGGCGATCCAGACGAAGATCCGCTCGGTCTCCAACACCTGGGAAGGTGAGGCGAAGACCGCCGCGGACGGCGCGCACCTCAAGTGGGACAAGGAGACCCGCGCGATCCACACGGCGCTGCAGGGCATCGCCAAGGCGGTCCGCCAGGCCGCCCCGGCCTACCAGGCCGGCGACAAGAGGGCCGCGGGCTACTTCTAAGCCACGGCCGAACAGCACACAGGGTGGGCGCGCGCGGGAGGCGCCCACCCTGTTCTTCTGCTCGCGTTCCCTCAGGGCCTGACCGGTAGGGCGGAGATCGAGTCGGCGTGCCCGACGAAGACGCGATTGCCGTCTCCGGCGTACGCGTACCCGCCGATGCCCTCGTCCGAGTAATCGAAGATCTGCTCACCGGAGCGGGTGTCGACGGCGATCAGATATCCGTCGTCACTCTTCGCGACCCACACCGTGCCTCCCTGGACGACAGGCGGCAGCTTGCTGCCGTAGCTGGTTGCTCCGTAGAGATCCCACTCTTCCTTGCCGTCGCCCGCCCGGAGGCGGCGGAGGTCGTGGTCGACGGCGTACACCTCGTTACCGCGGACGGCCGGAGGTCCCCATGCCCCGAACTCGGCGGGAACGCTCCACAACTCCTTTCCGTCGGTGAGCGACCGGCATGTGAGCGTACGGCCGCCGAGGTACACCTTGTCGCCGACCACGGCGGGCATGACCGCCGACGTCCCCTGGTCGTCGAGACCCCAGGCGGCCTTGCCTGTGGCCGTGTCCAGAGTGACGACATTGCCGTCGGACGGGAACAGGACCAGTCGGCCATTGTTCACGGCCGCCGCCGGAGGCTTCGAGCTCGACGTCCGCACAGGCGTGGGCACCGACCAGAGCACTGTGCCGGTCGCGACGCCGACTGCCCGCAACTGCCGCTCCTCGGTCATCACGTACACGGCGCGGCCGTCCGAGGCCAGAAGCCTATCGGCGGAGACGGGGACCGACCACACCTGTTCGCCCGTCGAGGCGATGAACGCGTACAGGGATCCCGCAATATCCGCCGCAAGGACGAGCCGATCGGCCGCGGTGAGCCGGCCGGCGGACGCCATCACTTTCGGGGCCGTCCACTTCCGCTGTCCGTCAGTCACCCGGTAGGCGGCCAGTCCGCCGTCGGCCGAGCCGACCACCACGACGTCCCGGACAGGGAGGGGCGGCAGCGTTGTGGCGTCCGTTCCTGTCATGGGCCCCCACAGAGGAGTCAGTTGTTCATCCGGCTTGAGTACGGCGGCCACCGGCCGCTCCGCGGCCGCTGGGATGACCACCGGAACGTTCGCGGACTCGGGGTCGTCCGGGAGCCACCAGGCCGCCCCCACGCCGCCGAGGCCGAGTGCGGCGCCTCCCCCCGCGAGCGCCATGAGAAGTCGCCGACGGGACGGCTTGGCCTCTCCGGCTGAAGGGAAGGCCGCGGTCATGACCGCGGCAGCCTTCTCACGCCGTCGGATGTCCTCGGCCAAGTCACCCTGGTGCCACAGTCTGTTCGCTCCCCGCGGCGGCGTGAAAGCCTCCGCGATCTGCGAGGGGAGGGGGCGATGGGCCGGGTCCTTCGCCAGGCAGGGGAGCAGCAGGGCCCGGATTCCGTCGGGGACGTGTCGCAGGTCCGGCTCGCCGTGCACGACCTGGTACTGCACGCCTGCCACATGCGGGCCGTCGTAGGCACGGACTCCGCTCGCCGCGTATGCGAGCAGGGCGCCCAGAGAGAAGACATCGGCCGCCGGTCCGACGCGCTGCCCGAGCACCTGCTCCGGTGCGCCGTACCCCGGGGTGACCGGGATCTGGCCAGTCGTGGTCAGGGTCAGTCCGTGCTCGGGACGGGCGATGCCGAAGTCGATGACGCGCGGACCGGCCGAGGTCAGAACGATGTTGGACGGCTTGAGGTCGCGATGGACGAGACCGGCCGCGTGAATGTCCCCGAGCGTACGGGCGAGAGCCGTCGCGAGGGAGCGCAGTCCGGCCTCGTCCAGCGGTCCGTACGCGTTGATCGCGTCGTCGAGCGTCGGGCCCGCCAGGAACTCCGCGGCGATCCAGGGACGGCCGCCCTCCAACTGCGCGCCGAGGACCCGCGCCACGCCGCGGCTGGTCACGGCCTGCGCGGTGACGGCCTCCCGTACGAAGCGCTGAGCCAGGTGCGGGTCGTGGGAGAGCTCGGGGCGCAGGACCTTGACCGCCGCGGTGTGGCCCGCGCTGTCCCGCCCGAAGTAGACCTTTCCCATCCCGCCCTCACCCAGGACGCCGAGAAGCCGGTACGGGCCGAGCCGCAGGGGATCGCCAATGCTGAGAGGGTTCATTGCGAGGTTGCCGCTTTCATTCGAAAGGCAGGGCGAATGCGGAGTCGACGTCGACGCAGATGAGCCGCTTGGCTTCCTCATTCGCAGCGAAGACCACAGAAGAAGTCCCGTATGTCCAAGCGGACTTGTGGGTTCGCATGTCGACGGCGCTGATGCCGTTGCCGACCATGACGTAGACGAATTTTCTGCCGATGACGGGAGGCGGGTCGAGGACAGGGGCCACATCCTCCGTCAGGTTCTCGGATTCTTCCCAGAGGAGATTTCCCGTCGAGGCGTCCAGGGCCACGATGCCCCGGATTCCCTCGGCCGCGTACACGACACCGTCCCTGACGGCTGGCGTTCCATAGCGGCGTGATTTTTCTGGAATGCCACCGTAGTTCCGGTCGTCGCCGAACTTCCAGGCGACCTCACCATCGGAGAGCCGCAGCGCCCAGACATGGCCGCTGGCGACGTAGACATGCTGCTTGTCCAAGGCGAGGCTGCCTGGGATGATGTGCGAATTGTCGTCGGCCTGTCGGGGGATCTTCCATGCCCAGAGGCGCTCGCCCGTGCGGATGTCGGCGGCTGCGACGTAGAAATGCGGGCCGAAATCGTCATCCCCCTCACTGGAGATGATTCTGCGGCAGAAGACTAGGCGGTTTCCGGTGACCTTCACGCTGATGGCCACCGACGTATCCCCCGGATTGAAGTACGACGTGGTCTTCTGCCACCGCTTCTCGCCGGTACGGATGTCGACCGCCAGCAGGTGCCAGTCATCTGCCTGCTCGGATTCGTCGTGGCCGGGCACAACCTTCCGCGCCGCGATGAAGAGCAAGTCCGCCGCCGCGAGGAGCACTTCCGCCTGCCCATGGGAGCCCGCGAACCCGGGGATCAGGGCGATGCGTCGCTGCGTCACTCCGGTACCCGGGGTGAAGGCGTGAAGGGAAAGTGCGTCTATTCCCCCCTGCTCCGGGATGAAACCGTAGATCACTCTGCCGTCGGTCGTCATGTCGCTCGGATCCATAAACACGCTGGACGACCAGCGGTGTTTGCCGCTTTTCGCGTCCAGGCCGACGACCTGCCTGTTCCCCCAAGTGGCCACTGTATCGCCCATCGTCATCAGGAACGGCTCTGTCCCCACGTGGCCGGCATCGGCGCGCCAAAGGCGTTGGGGTGCGTTGTCGGCGGGGAGTGAAGACAGGTCCTCGCCCGTCGCCTTCCTCCCGGCCCACACCCACGCCCCCGCCCCCGCCGCGCCCACCCCCACCAGCGAACCGCCGGCCACCGACAGCAGCTTGCGCCGAGACATGCCCGGCCGGCCCGAGGGCGGGGGTGCGTACGGGCTCTCGGACGGGGGCGGCAGCCGGTACGCCTGGTACTGCCAGACCTCTGTCGCGCGGCGCCCGATGTCCGTGAGCAGCGGCGTCGGCAGGTGATCAGCGAACTCGCCGCGACCGTCGTGCAGTTCAGCAGCCAGTTGTTGGGGCGTAGCGCGTTGCGCGGGGTCCTTCGCCAGGCAGCGGCTGAGGATCGACGCCAGTCCCGCCGGGACTCCCGACAGGTCTGGGTCGGCGTAGCGAACGCGGTAGAGGAGGTCGGCCGCTTGGCCGGTGCCGAAGGGGCCGTGGCCGGCGGCGGCGAAGACGAGGACCCCGGCGAGGGCGAACACGTCGCCCGCGGGCGTGTGTTCCTGGCCCGTGGCCTGCTCCGGAGACATGAAGGCGGGGGTGCCCGCGGCGGTGCCGGTACGAGTGAGGCGGTCGTCGCCGGCGGCGCGGGCGATGCCGAAGTCGATGACCTTGGGGCCATGGGCCGTGATCATGATGTTGGAGGGCTTCAGGTCGCGGTGGACCACGTCGGAGGCGTGGAGCTGGGCGAGAGCGCCGGCGAGGGCCGCGCCCAGGGCCCGTACCGACGCCTCGGGCAGCGGGCCGCAGAGGGCGACGGCGTCGTCCAGGGGCGGGCCGAGGACGTATTCCGTGGCGAGCCAGGGGGTTTCGGCGCCGGGGTCGGCGGCGACGACGGTGGCGCCGTGGTGGCCTCCGATGATGCGGGCCGCGTCGGTCTCCAGGTGGAAGCGGGTACGGGCGGCGGGGTCGGCGGCGATGCGGGCGTGCATCGTCTTGAGGGCGAGGGTGCGCCCGCCGGCGGTGCGGGCGAGGTAGACGGTGCCCATGCCGCCGTGGCCGAGGCGGGCGAGCAGGCGGTGGCCGCCGATCTCGGCCGGGTCGTCGTGGGTCAGGGGCGCAAGCATCGTCGTCAGGTCCAGGTGGCGGTCGATGGGACACGGAGTTCGGCCGCGAGCAGCTGGGCCGACTGGCGGGCGAGTGCTGCGACCACACGCCCGGGCAGCCAGCCGGGGGACAGCAGCGACGCCGACGAGTCCAGAACCGTCGCCGACGGTGAGGACGAGGCCGACGGGAGGGCGACCAGCAAATCGGCGGCAGTCGGCCGGGCCGCCGCGTCGCGCGACAGGCAGCGGGAGATCAAAGGGCGCAGGGACTCGGGGAGTTCGGAGCGGTCCGGGATCGTGTGCCCGGTGGCGGCATACGCCAGCACGGCGCCGAGCCCGTGGATGTCGCCTGCGGGGCGCGGGCGCCCGCCGGCCGCCGCTTCGGGCGCCAAGCTGCCCGGCTCCTGCCCAGGACGACCGCCGCGCTGCTCGCCGTCGGGCGCCGCCGCGCGCACGGAGCCGTAGCAGGTCAGGCGCGGCCCGTCCCAGGCCAGCAACACCGCGGCGGGGGACAGGCCCGCGTGGGTGACGCCCGCGGCGTGCGCGTCGGCGAGGGTCTCGGCGAGGGCCGTCCCGATGGCCTTTACGGTGTGCTCCGGCAACGGGCCGCCGTGCACGGCGAGCGCGACGGGCAAGGGCAGCACCGGCAGGTAGGGCGTGGCGTACCAGGGGTCCGACGGCTCCGGCGACACCTCCGACACCGGCAGCACCCAGCGCCCGGCGAGTGCGCCCGCCGCCTGCGCCTCGATGAGGAAGCGGCCGGGGTCGACGCCGTTGAGCGGCGTGCTGACCAGGACCGTACGCTCACCGTCCGCGCTGCGCGCGACGAACCGGCGCTCGGGCATGGGCGGGAAGCCGGGACTGGACGGGTCGAGCCGGGTGATCAGCTGGTACGGGCCGACACGGCGGCGGCCGCCGCCGCTTTGCTGCTCGGTACGCCCTGGTTCCATCCGCGAATCCCCCGTGAAAGTGAACAACCACCGGAGCCTATCGAGAGGCTGCGATGCGGCAAGGAGCGGGCCGCTCGCTCGCTGCGATGCTCACGAGCAGGTATGCAGCCGCGTATTCATCGCCGGTGATCCCGAATGTGCGGAGGCCGGGGATGCGGACACCCCCGCCCCTCCGAGGTCGGACGCGCGGAGGGTGTCAGTCGGCGGACTTGTCGTCCTCGGGTTCGCCGACGGGCGGCAGTACGTCTACGACGTACGAGCCCTTATGCGGCAACGTCTCGATCAATCCTCGCTCGCGGAGGTCGCGTAGGGCACGCCTGATCGTCCGGTCGGCGACGCCGTGAGTCTCGGCCAGCCGCGTGATGCTGGACAGTGCTCCGCCAGGCGGGATGCGTCCCGACCGGATCTCTTCCTCGATGGTGCGTGCGATCCGCTGCCACTCGTACTCAGCCATGCATTCAGCTTCGCGCGGTGCACCGGGATCCACATCGCTAGCCCATGGTGCACCGGGGGCGACCATGGCGTACCGTGGTACATCGCAATGTGACCCCCGCAGCCGTTGGAGCGGCCCGGGGGTGTGGCCACCAACCCCTGGAGGTTGATGACAGTGGGCATTATCCATGCCTTCCTACACTTCTTGCTGGGCGTGTTCGCGCCCGGTTCCGGGCGGCGCCGGGCTGGTATCCGCCCCGCCGCCCCGCCTTCCGCCGGGCGCACGAGGGCGGCCCGCCCGACCGATGCCCCTGCCCGACAGGGGCAATGCGAGCGGTGCGGTCCAACTCAGGGATGGACCGCGCGGCCCAGGTCCCCGTATGGGCTCGGGGAAACGCTCGGCGGGGAGGACACGGCCCTCATCCGCCCCTACCTGGTCGCGTACGAGCGGCAGGAGGAGCGCGCCCGCCAGCGGCGGCGGTGCCTCACCCTCGTCATGGCGGCGGACTTCGGCATCGACCTGGACATCCGGAACGTGCACGCGACGGGGGTGGCCTGGTGAGCGAGCCGACCTCAGGCACGCCGAGGCGGAAGCCCGTCCGAATGTGCGTGTGCTGCAACCACATCACGGACGCTCCCGTGCTCGTCTCCGAGGTGCACCAGAACTCCGGTCCCGGGTTCAACGTGTACGCGTGCCCGGAGTGCGCACCGCACTTCCCGCCGCTGCCTGATGCGCTCGACCTCCTCGAGGGCGGGCATCGCCGGTACCGGGACGGTGCCGAGTGACCGCACGACCAACGGTGACCGTGCCTGCGTTCGGCCACGCCCCGGTCCGGCCGCGCGGGCTCACGCGCTCCTGAGCCCGAGGAGCTGAAGCGTCCACGCCCCGCCGGATATCGATACGCTGGCGGGGCCCACCCTGGAGGCCACCGTGAGCGCACAGCCGATCCCGCGCACGCAGAACGCCGTCGCCGCTTCTCTGCCCCCAGCGCAGCGCATGGAGTTCTACCGCGAGATGGGCGAAGCCACCCCGGCGACGATCGGGCACGTCCTGACGAACTGGTGGCTCCTCGTCCAGGTGGTAGGCGCCCCTCAGACCGCTCGCACCGCCGCCGCGGTGAAGGCGCGTACCGCTCCTGGCCGCCCGGCGTCCACGGTCATGCGAGAGCTGCGGGAGCGCGGAGAGTAAGGGACGGGGCCGACCCGTACGAGGGTCCCGAAGAGGAAGATCCCCTGACTCTCTCACCACAGGTCGAAGAGGTCCTCTTCAGCCCCGACACCCCCGCCGACGTGATGTCGGCTGTCTCCTTCGTCATGCCTCGCTGTCATGAGTCTCTGGGCCACATTGTGGCGAATTCGGGTGGGTGACGTTATCGCCTGTCCCTGCCCTGCGACTAATCGGAGACTTCAGCAAGGCCCCTGTGCCACACGCACGGTCAGACGAACGGTGATGGTCTCCGGCCCAGTGCTCGGCTCGGGAGGAGTGATAGTCATGCAGTAGGTCTCTACGGTGTCGTCCGTTCGGATCTCGAAGCTGTCCTCTGCCCGCTTGTTGGCCTCACCGCTTCCTGCGTTCTCATCCGTGCGGCGCGTGAGGTGGATGACGCCGTGCTCCGGGCCCTCGCCCGTCGCCCAGATGGCATCCTCCACCAGGTTCTCGTACGTGGAGTACAGGCTCACCTCCTGCGGTCGGGCCTCAAGATCGCGGGCAGCTTCGTGAACGGCGTGGCGCAGTTCCGTCTCGCTCCACCGGAGTGCGGCGAACTCGTGGTAGAAGTAGCCGATCATGCCGACAACAGTCGCGATGATCAGCACCAAGCCCAGGCGATTTCTCGGGTTGTAGACGTAGTTGTGGACATAGCGGCCTCTCCCGCGTTCGGTGCGCAGGAACAGTGGCTCGCGGTCTCCCCACGTCATGATGTCCACCTCAAAGTTCGGCAGGCCGCGCCCGGACGGACGACGCCCGGGCGCGGCTGGATGTGGGCTCGTGCCCGCATCAGGCCGTGCAGGCCAGAGCCTTCTTCACCTTCGGCACGAGGTCGAGGGTGAAGGCCTCAATGTTCTTACGGCGTTCGGCGACGTCGCCGCCGGCCTGGCCGTCGACACTGACGTACGCGACGAGGAAGTCCGCCTTCGGGCCGGAGCAGCCCGTACTGACCATGGAGGTGGAGTCACCCAGTGCCCCAAGGCCGGAGAACGGCAGGTTCTTCATCTTCTCCCGGTTGGTGAAACGGAACGCGTCCAGCTCGGCCATCGGGTCGTAGATTTTGTCCACCTTGTCGACCTGAAAGCGGACCCCCCGCTTCCCGTCCACCCGGATCTCGCACGACCCCGAGGTGTCCGAGCCGGTCTCGATCACGGAATCGCCCACGACCGCGAGCTTCTCGCCGTCGACGAGGAACGGGTCGAGTGTCTTCTCGTTGACCGCGATCCCGCACGCCTCCTTCGGAACGGCGTACTCCCGTCCGCCGCCGCACGCGGCGAGGGACAGCGCGAGGCAGGCGGTGAGGGCGGAGACGGCCGTACGGCGCAGTGCCATTGTCATTGGACGCCCCCTACCCCCTCGGCCTTCTTGTTGCCGTCGTTGGCAGCGCCCTCGATCTGCGAGTAGATGCCGTGGTCCTTGGAGTAGCCCTCGTGCGTCGGGTCCTCCGCCCACTCCTTGTTCTGCTGGTACCAGACGTCTGCGAGGCCCCGCAGCTCCTCGCTGCGGCTCTCGTACGTCTTGGTGTGATCGGCGGTGGCCTGGGCGTTGATCCTGTTCTGTTCGTCCTCGAGCATCTTGGCGGTGATCAGGTCCACGCCACGCTGTACGGCGTCACCTGCCGGATGCCACGGCGTGACGAGGCCACCCACGATGTGGTACCTCCACGACTTCTCCCACGAGGCATCGGCGAGGGCTTCGCCCTTGTCGGTGTTGGTCGCCTGGTAGCGGGCCTCCTCCAGGAAACCGATCGTGCGACCCGCGCGGTCGAGGCTGTCCTCGGGGTGGCCCTTCTCGGTCATGATGTCGGCCACGACCGACTGGTGCATGACCTGGGTGAGGGCCTGGTAGTCGTCCCTATTGCGCGAGATCTGCTTGCTGACCTCCATGAGCTGGCCGGCGTCCAGTTCGTGCCGCCCGACCGGGTCGCTCATCGCCTTGTGGACCCAGTCGCCGTGGTTGCCCATTGCGTACGCCATGCTGTCGCGCATCTCCGGCGGGAAGTCGTTGCCGGTGCTCGCCAGGATGCTCAGAGAGCGCTTCATGGCCTCCCGCTGCTCCGGCGTGTGCTCCTCGTACTTCGCCCCCGGCGCCTCCGGGTCGGTGACGCCCGACACGGCCGCGAACATGGCCTTGCCGGCCGCGTCCTTGGCCTCGTTCGGGCCGTCGTCCAGGGGCGAGTCGTCGAAGTACGGGCGGTCCTTGAGCACCCACTGTGCGTTGTCCTGTGGCTCCTTCGTGTTGAAGAAGTCCGTTGAGGCGTCCGGGCTGTTGGAGAGTGCCGTGAGGAAGCCGGTCATGGGGTCGCGGCCGAACTCATCGTCACCGATGAAGTTCATCTTCGGCTTCGGCTGGCTGTTCCAATAGCGGTCCGGGACCTTCATCTCCTTTTCCCTGGCGACCAGATCGTTGCCGTACTTGTTGAGGAACTGGTCGTCGTAGTCGCCCGTGCGCATGAGGTTGCTCATGATCTGGTAGCCCCAGACATCGCCGTGGCGGGTGTTGTACCGCTCGCCCGAGAGTCGCAGCATGTCGTTCTCCCACTGCCGCATGGCGGGACTGTCCGACTGCGTGGCTCCGCCCAGGACGTAGCCCAGGTTCTTCTGGAACTCGCCGAGCTGGTTGAGCTGCGTCTGGGTGAGGTCCTTGGTGGTGTCCGGGCTCGACAGGTCCGCCCAGAACTCCAGCATCCCCTTCGGGCCCACCTGCGTGGTGAACCGCTCCTGGAACAGCGGGTCGTTCTTGTTCGAGGCGAGCAGCCCGTTCAGTCGCTGGAACTCCTCTGGCGACATCTCGTCGCCCTTCTCCTTGATCAGCTTGGCCGCTTCCTCCGCGTTGCGTACGGCTTCGATCGCGGAGTCGCGGTCGCCGTACTTCGCACCCGAGAAGCCGGTCTCGGCCTGGTCGACGATCGCGCGCAGGACGGTCGCCGCCGTCGTGTCGCTCTCCGTCGCCCGGTTCAGGATCCGCTGCACGTCGTCCCGCAGGTGCTCCGCGTCCTGGGGAGAGTGGTCCGGGACGTCATGGCCCTTGGCGGCGCGGTCCGGGTGGATGAGCATCGTCACGGTGAAGCCACCGCCGGCGATGGGGGTCACCGTGAGGTTCTTCTTACGACCCCGCTCAAGAGCCTGCTCCAGCTGCTCCTTGTAGCTCACCAGCTCGTCGTGGGTGTCCTTGAGGATGTCGTGGATCGTCGTCGCCTGGGTGTGGGCGTCCGTGAACTCGCCGGCCGTCTTGGTGATGAACCCACGGGAGACCGTGGCGTTCACACCGGCCCAGTTGGCCTTGTCGGCCTTCGCCTTCAGATCGTCCCGTGCGTCCGTCTCCAGCGTCTTGAGCTTGTCGGCCACTCCCTTCCAGGCCGTGATGGCCTGGCTGAGCTTGCCGAACTCGCAGAAGCGCAGCGTTTCGAGGTCCATCAGCGCTGCGTCCTCTCGGTGAATCCGTCGTCCAGCGTCGCGATGCTGCTCACGACGCCGTAGATGTAGTACTCGTCACCGGCGTGCGCGCCCTGGGTGAAGTCCATGTGGTTGGAGATGTGCGCGCAGGCGTCCAGCAAGGTCTTGAGCTGCTTCTCCCAGCGGTCCTGCACATGGTCGAGCGCACCCCCCAGCGCGAAGCCCTGGGTGCTCAGGTCCTTGGCGGCCGTCTGGCTGATGGACCAGGCGTCGCGGCCGTATTTGCCGAGCTGGTCGAAGAGCTTGAACGCGGAGTCTCCGACAGCGGCGAGATCCTGTTGGTCTGCTTTCAGATCGCCCCCCGGGGGCGCGGCGCCGGGGTCCTCGTCCGGCACCCGGTTCAGCTGCATCGCCGTCGAGTTCTTCTCGGCGGCCTCCGTCTTGAGCCGCTCCCACTCGTCCCAGGCCATCAGACCCCTTCCCCCGTGCGTCCTGTTGCTCCGCCGTGTTGGATAAGTCGATTCGATCTGCCACTCGAAATATTGACTTTAGCAACCGGACTTGACGGGAGTCTGGCGCACTGACGGCGGCTGCCCCGCACCCGGTGAGGATTCCGGTCACGAAGTACCCCAGGTCGGGGCAGCACCGGCAGAAACCCGGGTGTGCGGGTTCCGGGGCAAGACGGCCCTGACGATCCAGATGACGGCGGCCCCTCGACCCGGGCCCCTCCGGGGTTTCCGGAGCGGCCGGGTCGGAAGCGCTGCTCCGGCGTCCGCCAGTTCACGCACGCGGCGGCGAGAAAGCCGGCCCGAGAGCACCGCAGAGGGCGCCGATCACCGTGCAGATCCGTCGGCATCAGCCCCGTCTGGATCAGCGGGTTCCCCCGCTGCCGCGACACGTAGATGCCCCGGCCCGCCGGCATCGACCGCATCCGACCCCGCCGAGCACGTCGCCCTCCTGTGGGTCACCGGAGAGTGGACGCTGAGGTTGAAAGGGTGGGGTGACAGCGGGGTTGGCGGTGCTATGTCGTCATCATGCGGTATGCGGATGGCGGCGGGTTGACCGCTGTGGGGCGGGCGAGGCGTGAGGCAGCGGTGGTACAGACCCTCGAACAGAGGGCTCTGCTCGTGAGCCAGCACACCCCCGCAGAAGGTCTCCATGGTCTTCTGGAAGCGGTATCGGACTCCCGTGTCGCTCTCCCGCCACCAGATCCGCGCCGCCAGGAGCCCCAGGATCAGGACCCCCGCTGTCCAGGCGATCCGCCGGACTCCTGTCGTACGTGCCAGTCCGAACTCACTGCCCCTTGCTGTTGGACCTGCTGCCGTACTTTCGGGATGTACGCGCCCATGCCCGGGTCGACCCTCCCAAGGCCTGGATGTGGCCAGCCGTCACCCAGACGAATCTGCACCGACGTGAGGTGCATCGGCCGGGATCTTGGACGGCAGATCGCACTTGGCGTCGCTGTGGGCAAAGCGCGCGGCACTCACTGCCAGGTCCACCAGCTGCTGCTCGACCTTCGGGTCGTCCGCCCCTTCGTGCCGTCTCAGATCCACCACGGTGCTGAGGCTGTAGCTTCCGCCCACAACCGTTCCCGGAGCTGAACAAGGCACCAAGACTGCCGCCTTGAGACCCGGAAAATCGACGACACCCATGGCGCCCGCCTCGAACTCCTGGGCCCTGGACGCTTGCTTCTCGCCGATGGCCTCTGCCACCCAGCTCTTCGACGGAGCGGCAACCATCATCTGCGTACGGACACTGAGCAGCACGTCGCCCTCGCCCCACACAAAGCAGTTGGCTGTGTAGGTCGACCCGCCTTGAGCGACATTCTGGCCGGCGATCCGGTCGTCGAATGAATACTTGGGCTTGCTCGGCAGGGCTTCGTCGAGTGCCGGGATCGACTTTTCCGGATCACCCAGCGAGGCGCAGACGTTCTCGGAGCTGATTATTCCGCGTCCCTCGAACGGAGGAAGCTCCAGCACGTACGCAGTGCCCGCGGCCAGGCCCGCGGCAGCGACTACAGCTGAGATGGGAAGGATGAGCCTCTTGGATTTGATGTTCACGGTGCTACTTGTCCTTTTCCAGCTGCTTCGGGACTCCCTGTCCATTGCAGTAGTCCGTGACCATGGCCTGGGCGTTGGTGAACCCCGACTCGGCGGCTGTTGCTGCAGCTGAAACGATATGCGGGGAGGGGTTCTTCGCGTTCTCGCCAGCCTTTTGGGCTGCTTCCTCGATGAGCTTGTAGGTGGATTCCTTGGTGTCGTTGATCTCCTTGCCGTTGCGGTAGATGACCTCGTCGGTGCTGTCCTTCATCAATCCTTCGGTGAGGGCTCCGATGATTTCATCCGCTGCAGTACCGGCAAGGCCTCCAGCGACGATTCCGCCAGGCCCAACTGCAGGTGCCGTGACCAGTCCGACGCCGATCCCGACGCCACTGCTGACCCATGTGCTGGCGGTTTCGATGGAATCGTTGAACTCTGCGTCCTTGTTGCCCCCCTCGACCTCGTTGGCGTAGGCGCGAGCGGCGCCGATGGTTCCCTCGATTTCGCCGGAAACCCGGGCGATGTCCTCGATCGACTTCTTGAGGTTGTCGTTCACGCTGAAGTTCTTGTCCGCCAAGTGGGCTTCCGGGTTGGCGAAGTGATACTCCATCACCGAGGTGGTGTAGCTGTGTTGTCCTGCGTTGATGGCTGCGTAACCGTCGGGGTTCTGTCCCACGGTGTAGAGGAAGCGAGTGATGTCCTGCTCGCTGAGTGCGGCCGAGCTACCTGCCACGGGGAAGAGATCAGCTACGTTCTCCTTGCCGGGGTGCAGGCCTCGGTGAACGTCCGGCATGTACTCGGCGGCGATCTGTCCCATGCTGTCGGACATGAAGCCGTTCTTCGTGAGCCGCTCAGGATTTTCCGATACCGAGTGGAAGATGTCTTCGACGAGCTGAGCCTGCTCATCATTGTGCGCTGGTGTATCGATGGTCGGCATCTCCCCAGCCGGATGCCCTGTCGTAGCGGCCTCCAGTGCCATGGCCAGGTTGTTGCGGCCCTCGATGCTGTCTTCGCCCTCGTCATCCATCTCCTGAGGCCAGTCCCGCTCCTCGAAGAGATACTGGAAGTTGCTCAGGCCGACCTTCCCCTTCTTGTCGTCCCCATCCGTATCGCGCTCGAAGTCGTGGTCCTCGTCCTTCGTGACGAAGTCCGCGCTGAAGAAGTCCGTCGCCGCGTCCGGGCTGTTTGAGAGCGCCCTCAGGAAGCCGGTCATGGGGTCCGAGCCGGAGTCGCTGCCGGTGCGGTTGAGGTACGGGTCCATGCCCATGCGCTGCCACCCGATCGGCACATGGCGGCCGTTGTCCGAGAGCTTCTTCTCCGTGTCGATCAGCTTCGTGCCGTAGTCCTTGAGGAACTGGTCATCGAAGTTGCCCCAGCGCATCAGGTTGCTCATCACCTGGAAGCCCTGGGTGGTGCTGTTCTTGGAGATGGGCTGGTCGCCCAGGCTGACCATGTCGTACTTCCAGCGCGACATCTCGGGGGAGTCCGCCTGGGTCGCTGTGGCGAGCGTGAGGCTCAGGTTCTTCTGGAGGTCGTCGTACTGGTCGACACGTTCGCGGCCCACCTTGTACGCCTGGTGGGGGTCGTTGAGGCCTGCCCAGAAGTTGAGGGTCTCCTTGGGGCCGAGGGTGGTGGCGAAGTGTTCGGCGAAGATCTGGTCGCCGGAGTACTTCTTGAGGCCGGCGTTGAGCGCGTCGAAGTCCGCCGTGGTGAGGTCCTCGGGCTTCTTCTTCGCGATCGCCGCCAGCTTCTCGGCTTCCTTGACGGCGGCCGCCGCTTCGTCGCGGTTCTTGTAGACCGCGTCGGAGAAGCCGTGGTCGGTGAGGTCGACCAGGGCCTTGAGGCTGGTGGAGGCCGTGCTGTCGATCTCGGTGGCCTTGTTGAGGATTCCCTGGAGCTCGTCCCGCAGTGCGTCGACGTCGGTCTGGCCGTTGGGGGCCTTCTTGTCTGGGTTCTCCCGGACCGTGAAACCGTCGCCGCTCGTCGTAACGGTGAGGTTCTTGCCGCGGCCGCGTTCGATGGCCTCCTTCAGGAGGCGCTGCTGCGTCTTCAGCTCGTCCCGGGTGTCGAGCATGATGTTGTGGATCGACGTCGCCTGGGTCAGGGCGTCGCCGAACTCGCCGGCGGTCTTGCCTACGAATTCGCGTGTGATGACCGCGTTCTCGCCCGCCCAGTTGGCCTTGATGGCCTTGCCGCGGAGTCCGTCGTGCGCGTCCTTCTTCAGTGCTTCCAGCTTGGTCAGCATGTTCTTCCAGTCGCTGACCGTGTCGTCGAGCAGCTTGAAGTTGGCCGAGTGAAGGGCTTCGAAATCCATCAGATATCCCCTTAGTCCTCGTCCTTCTTGGCCTTCTCGCCGTACACCGCGTTCTTCTTGCCCGGCTCCGCCCATGCCTCGTCGAAGCCCGCGTCCAGTGTCTGGATGCTGCTGACGTGCCGCTCGATGAAGGTGTCGTCTTCGGCGTGTGTCTTCTTCGAGAATTCCATGTGGTTCGAGATGAGGGCGCAGGCGTCCATCACCGAACCCAGCTGCTTGTCCCAGCGCAGTGAGACGTGCGACAGCGCGCTGCCGAGTGCGAAGCCCTGGGTCGAGAGGTCGGTCGCGGCCGAGTCCGTGGAGGTGACCCGTGCTTCCTTCCACAGCCGGTTGTACAGCTTGAAGGCCTCGTCGCCGATCGCGGCCAGGTCCTGCTGGTCAACGGCGAGGAAGCCGCCGGCCGGGTTGCCCGCATTGGGCCGGTCCTCGGGCGGCAGCCCGTTCAGCTGCATCCGTGCCGAATCCTTCTCGGCCGCCGAGGCTTTCAGCTGCTCCCACTCGTCCCATGCCATGGACGTCACATCTCCTTACGGATTTTGACTAGTTGGAACTGATTCGGGGACGTTCATTGAGGAATGCCCGAGGGAGGAATGCCCGAGGGAGGAATGCCCGAGGCTCTCGGTATTCGCCGCCCTGTAGGCGTGTCAAAGTCAACCAACACGTGACGCGTGGCGTCACCCCGCACACAAGCGGCGGGCGGGGGTCTCAGACGCATGCTCTGTCCACCACATCCGTACGGATCCCGTACATCAGGATGTCCAACGCGCGGTCCCTCTCGGACTGCCCCGGCAGCGGCGTCGCCGTCACCGTCAGGCAGATGCCGTCGACCTCGTAGCGCTCCACGAACTGGCCCTTGACGTCAGGCGCGGATTCCCCGCCCCCGCCCGACACGCCAGAAGCCTCGTCCTCCACCAACGTCGCCACAGGATCCTCGCGCTCCGGCCCCTTCAGCCCCGGGTTGATGAAGGCGCCCCACGAGCCCTCGATGCCCGACAGCTTGTACCGGCCCGCGCCGTCCTCCGTCTCGAGGTCCTCGGCGACGTCCTTCACGCGCTCGAGGATCTCGGCGTGATCGGCGCCCGACTCGAAGACGCCGGCCAGGCGCAGCATGCTGAAGCTCTCGTACGCCAGGAAGAGGCCCAAGGCGACCATGACCATCCGTCGCGTCGTGAACGACGCCGACGACGGTTCATGCGCCTCCGGGTTCTCGAAACGCGGCGCCCGGAAACGCCACCACAACCCCCGCGCGTCGACGAACAGGCCGAACGCGACGAACGCCACCGCGAACACCCCGGCGAATACCGCCGCTCCGATCATCGCAGCCGCCCCGCCTCGCGCCGGGCGCCCAGGACGCGCCGCCACTCGTTCCGCGACATTCCGTGGATCCTTCCCCGTGCCTACCGATCCCCGTGCCTACCGATGGACCGCGGTGAGGGCGACGGCCGGCCCCCAGGACACGACCGTCACCCCGTGCCGGAGGGCCTACACCTCCGGCATCAGCCCCGTCTGAATCAGCGGGTTCCCCCGCTGCCGCGACACGTAGATGCCCCGCCCCGCCGGCATCGGACGCATGCGGACGCCGCCGAGTACGTCGCCCTCCTGCGGGTCGCCGGAGAGCAGGACGCCCTGCGCGCCGAGCTCCATCATCCGCTGCATGAACGACTCGTACGCGGCCCGGCTCGCGCCCGCCGCGCTGCGGGCGATGATGAAGCGGACGCCCACGTCGCGGGCGAACGGCAGGAGCTCCGTCAGCTTCGACAGCGGGTTGCCGCTGGACGTGGACACCAGGTCGTAGTCGTCGACGACCACGTACACGGACGGGCCCTGCCACCAGCTGCGGTCCCGCAGCTGCTGGGCCGTGACCTCCGCCGACGGAGAGCGGCGCTGCATCAGGTCGGCCAGCGCGTCCACGTGGTGGTCCATGTTGTTCGACATGGGCACGTACTCCGCCAGGTGGCTCGCCGGAGTGACGTCGAGCAGCGCGCGCCGGTTGTCGATCACGAAGAACTTCGCGGAGTTCCCGTCGTACCGCTCCGTGATCTGCTTGATGAGCAGGCGCAGGAGGTTCGACTTGCCCGACTCGCTCTCGCCGAACACCAGGAAGAACGGGTCTCGGTCGAAGTTGACGAAGACCGGCTCCAGGTTGTTCTCGTCGATGGCGAACGCGACACCGCGCTGCGGCTCCGCGTGACCGGCGGGCAGGGCGTGCGCGTCGAGTTCGCGCGGCAGCAGCCGGACCTCCGGCGCGCCCGGCGCCGTCCAGTGGCGGGTGACCTCCTGCGTCATCGCCGCCGTCGCCTCGGACAGGTCGCTGTCGGAGTTGATGCCGTCGATGCGCGGGACGGCCGCCATGAAGTGCAGCTTCTCCGGCGTCAGACCACGGCCCGGAACACCCGTCGGCACGTTGGCCGCGATCTTGCGGTCCAGCTCGGAGTCCATCGTGTCGCCCAGCCGCAGCTCCAGGCGGTTCATCAGGTGGTCCTTGAGGTTGGCGCGGACCTCCATCGAGCGCGACGCCGTGATGATCACGTGGATGCCGTAACCGAGTCCGCGCGCGGCGATGTCGACGACGGCGGCCTCCAGACCCTCGTACTCGGTACGGAAGTTGCCCCAGCCGTCGATCATCAGGAAGACGTCGCCCCACGGCTGGTCCGTCACCGAGATGTCGCCACGGGCCCGGAGCCTGCGGTACGTCGAGATGGAGTCGATGCCCGAGCTGCGGAAGTACTCCTCGCGCCGGGCGAGGATGCCGTAGACCTCGGCGACCGTACGGCGCACCCGCTCGGGGTCGAGACGGGACGCCACGCCGCCGACGTGCGGCAGCCCCGCGACCGACGACATACCGCCACCACCGAAGTCGAGGCCGTAGAACTGCACCTCGTGCGGGGTGTGGGTCAGCGCGAAGGCCGAGATGATCGTCCGCAGCAGCGTCGACTTGCCGGACTGCGGACCGCCGACGATCTGCATGTGGCCCGCGGCGCCCGAGAAGTCCCGGTAGAGCGTGTCGCGGCGCTGCTCGTACGGCTTGTCCACCACACCCAGCGGTACGACGAGCCTGCCGGCCCCCTCGTACCCGGGCTGCGTCAGCCCGCGCCCCTCCACACCGGCGAGGCCGGGCAGGATCGCGTCGAGCGGCGGCGGGTTGTCCAGAGGCGGCAGCCACACCTGGTGCGCCTCGACACCGCGCCCCTCCAGCCGGCGCACGATCACGTCGAGCACCGAGTCGGCCAGCGCGTCGTCCTCCGGCGTCCGGGCCTCGGGAACCTGGCCCTGGGCGGTCGGTTCGAGGTAGCGCACCGGGACGTGGGCCGCGGTGAACGGAACCGGCCGGCGGTCCACGGGCAGCGGCCCGCCCGGCACGGCCGCGTGCTGTGTCGTCGTGCGGTACACACCGGAGACGTACGCGGCCTTGAAGCGCACCATCTCGTCGGTGCCGTACTTGAGGTACCCGGAGCCCGGGACGTTCGGCAGCGAGTAGGCGTCGGGCACACCGATCGCCGCGCGGGACTCGGCGGCGGAGAAGGTCCGCAGACCGATCCGGTACGAGAGGTACGTCTCCAGGCCGCGCAGCCGGCCCTCCTCCAGGCGCTGCGAGGCAAGCAGCAGATGCACACCGAGCGAACGGCCGATACGGCCGATCTGCACGAACATCTCGATGAAGTCCGGCATGGCCGTGAGGAGCTCGCTGAACTCGTCGATCACGAGCACGAGCGACGGGATGGGCTGGAGCGGGGCGCCCGCGGCGCGCGCCTTCTCGTAGTCGTGGATGTTCGCGTAGTTGCCCGCGTCGCGCAGCATCTCCTGGCGGCGGTTCAGCTCACCGCGGATGGAGTCGCCCATGCGGTCCACGAGCGTGAGGTCGTCCGCGAGGTTGGTGATCACCGCGGCGACGTGCGGCATCTGGGACATGCCGGCGAAGGTGGCACCGCCCTTGAAGTCCGCGAGGACGAAGTTCAGCGTCTCCGAGGAGTGCGTCACCGCGAGACCGAGGACCAGCGTGCGCAGCAGCTCCGACTTTCCGGAACCGGTGGCGCCGACGCACAGGCCGTGCGGACCCATGCCCTCCTGCGCCGCCTCCTTGAGGTCCAGCATCACCGGGATGCCGTCCTCGCCCACGCCGATCGGGACCCGCAGCCGCTCGGACTGGGACCGGGGGCGCCAGGTGCGGCTGACGTCGACCGAGGCCGCGTCGCCGAGGTTCAGCAGATCGGTGAAGTCGAGGTTGGCGAGCAGCGGCTCGTCGTCGTCCGAACCCGACCCGACCCGCAGCGGAGCGAGCTGGCGGGCGAGCGCCTCCGCCGCGTCGAGGCTCAGCCGGTCGGGGCTGCCGTCGTACACGAGCCCGTGACCGGACTCCAGCCGCAGCGAGTCGGGCTCCACGATCACGGACAGGTCGCCGCGGGCGCCGGTGACCCGGCCCTGCACGACCTCGATGATCGTCACGCCCTGGAGGCCCTCGGGCGTGGCGAGCGCCGAGGCCTGCGGGATCGACTGGCCGTCGAGCACCACGACCAGGTGCGGGTGATCGAGCAGCGGGTGGTTGACGCCCTGGAAACGGGGACGCCCCTCCAGGCGGGCGCCGAGCATGTCCTGCAGCTCACGCGCGTCCGTGGTGATCAGCCGCCGGCTGCCCGCGCCGTCGCCGGGCCCCGACGCCTGGACGTGCGGCAGCCACTTCGCCCACTCCCAGGCGGGCGCCGCGCCGTCGCCCGCGGCGATGGCGATGACCAGGTCCTCGGGGGAGTGCAGCGCCGCGAGTGAGCCGACCATGGCGCGCGTGGTGGAACGGGCGGAGTCCGCGTCCCCGCTCACGGTGAGGTGATAGAAGGCGCGCAGGGAGACGGCCATGGGAAGGCCGTCGAGCGTGCTGTGCGCGGTGAGGAACTGCTGCATCGCGCCGGCGGTCAGCGGCTCGAGCTCGTCCACGGGAGCGGTTTCGGGGGCGATCAGGGGCGTGGCGAGCTGCTGGCTGCCCAGACCGACGCGTACCTGCGCGAAGTCGTCGTCGCCGATGCGCCGTTCCCAGACCCGGCTGCCCTCGGCGACGAGCGCCCACAGCTGCTCGGGGGACGGGTGCAGGTAGAACTGCGCGTCACGCTGGAGGTGGGCGGTCCTGAGGACGGCGCGCCGTGTCTGGGTCAGGTACTTCAGATAGTCGCGCCGCAGATCGGCGAGCTGCCCCTGCGTACCGCGCCGGTAGCGGACCAGCATCGCGATGGCCATCGCGACCGTGGACGCGATCATCACCATGCCCATGATCCGCATGATCGGGTTCGGCGTCATGAAGAAGAAGACGACCGAACCACCCATGCCGAGCATCGGCAGGAGCTGCATCAGGGCGCCCTCCTGCTGCCCGCGGGGAAGCTCCGGCGGAGGTTGCAACTGCACCTGCTCGCCGGGCACTTCGGACGGCAGAGCCCGTGGTGGGCGCTTGACGACGATCTGACTCACAGCTCACCAATTTCCGTTGCCGGACGGAAAGTTCCTCTAGACGCCCCCGTGGCGACGGGATCCATCCGCGGGGAGGGATCCTACTTTGGTGTGGAGTCAGGGGTGGGCGGTAGGGTGGCCCGACATGTTTGCGCGCCCATGAACTATCGCAAAAAAACGGGTCATTCGGAGCGCATTGTCCGGAGCGTCCGGCGCACCGGGTGCGCGATGTCAGGCCGGCGCACCGGGTGCGCGATGTCAGGCCTGCCGGCCAGGATCACCACGAGGGGAAGCAGCAGGTGAGTATGACGGCCCCAGCCACGGCCAACGGAGCGGGCCAGTCGGCCCCCGCGACCGTGTTCCACGGTGGCACCGGCTTCTGCCGGGTCACGGTCGTCGCGCCCGACGGCCGCGTCGACGTCGCTCTGCCCGAGGACATCGCGGTCGCCGACCTCTACCCGGAGGTCCTCCGCCTCTCCGGTCAGACCCCCGCACCGGGCGCCCCGGTCGGCTACCACCTGGTGCGCCGGGACGGCACCGTCCTCGACGGCGGCCGCTCGCTCGCGGCCCAGCGCATCCTCGACGGTGAGCTGCTGTCGCTGCGGCCCTTCGCCGAGTCCCTGCCGCCGGCGGTCTTCGACGACGTCTCCGACGCCGTCGCCTCCGCCGTCGCCCGCGACCGCACGCTGTGGTCCGACGCGCTGATGCGCGGCGCGGGCCTCTTCGGCGGCTCGGTCCTGCTGCTCCTGCTCGCCTTCGTCCTGTGGACCGCCGACCCCCGGCACGACATGCACGGCCTTCCGGGCATCCTCGCCGCGGTCACCGCCGTCCTGCTCCTGGCGCTCGCCGGCGTCCGCGCCCGGGTGTACGACGACCGCGGCTCCGCCGTGGCCCTGGGCATGGGCGCGATGGCGAACGCCGCCGTCGCCGGTTCCGGTCTGCTGTCGCCGGCCGCGGGGCAGGGCAACGGCAAGCTCCAGTTCCTGCTCGCCTGCGCCGCCGTCCTCGTCTGTGCCGTGATCCTGACGATCGTCTCCCCGGGCGGCGACGGCCCCTTCGTCGCGTTCGTCTTCGCCTCTGCCGTCGGACTTCTGGTGACCTTCGTCGCCATCCTCACGCAGCTGGAGCCGGCCGAGACCGCCGCCGTCTGCGCGCCGCTCTCCGTCGGCGCCCTCGCCTTCCTGCCCGGCCTCTCCACCCGCTTCGCCCGCCTCCCGATCGGCTTCGAGCCGCCCAGGACCAGCGTCGGCGGTTACGGCTCCGAGCCCGAGCCCCAGGGCCCGGTGGACGCCGTCCGGATCGCCGCGCAGGCCCGCCGCGGCCACGAACTGCTCGTCGGCCTCGTCGGCGGCTGCGCCCTCGTCGCCGTGGCCGCCTCCGCCGTCCTGGGCTTCTCCGAGAACATCTGGGGCCAGCTGCTCGCGCTCGCCACCGGCATCGCCATGCTGATGCGCGCCCACCTCTTCCGCTACACCGCCCAGGTCGGCTGCGCCCTCGGCGCGGGCCTCGGCGCACTGGTCCTGCTCGGCCTCGGGCTCTCCCTCAACCCGCCCGTGGAGCTGATCATGGAGGCGGTCAAGGGCGACGGCACCGGCCTGGACATCCGTACGATCTGGCTCTCCGCCGCCATCGCCGGCGTCGCCGCGCTGATCACCGCCATCGGCCTGATCGTCCCGCGCAAGGGCGTCACGCCGTTCTGGGGCCGCTTCCTCGAAATCGCCGAGACGTTCGTCCTGCTCACGCTGCTGCCGCTCTGCCTGGCGGTCTTCGACGTCTACCACTCCATCCGGGCGCTGACGTCCTGAGCGTCCCGGGCGCCCTGGTACTGTGGGTGACGGCCGTTTGTGTACGCGCTCCCGGAAGCACCGGAATCCCCAGAATCTCTGGATGATCCGGATTCTCTGGGAGCTGCGCTCATCGGACCTTCGCCTCCGAGTCACGGAAGCTCCCCTGAGAACAAGACCAGGGGCACTCGTGGGCGCACGAACACCAAGAGGAGTACCGAGTGTCTCTCGACGCCGCTACGAAGAAGCAGATCATGGCCGAGTTCGGCACCAAGGAGGGCGACACCGGCTCCCCCGAGGTGCAGGTCGCGATGCTCTCCCGCCGCATCTCGGACCTGACCGAGCACCTCAAGCAGCACAAGCACGACCACCACTCCCGTCGTGGTCTGCTGATCCTGGTCGGCCAGCGTCGCCGCCTGCTGCAGTACCTGGCCAAGAAGGACATCCAGCGCTTCCGCGCCCTGGTCGACCGCCTCGGCATCCGCCGTGGCGCGGCCGGCGGTGCCAAGTAAGGACGCCGTGAAGGGAGCGGTTCCCACTTTTAGGGGGCCGCTCCCTTTGCTGTACGTGCGCAATGTGCCGACCGGCACTTAGTCTGGTCGCACAACGCCACATCACGAGCGAGAGGCCGCCGGCACGCCGCCGGTCCTCGGTAGTGGCCCCCGGACCCCACAATCCCCGGGTGCTTCGATCGAAGACCGGCCCGCATCCGAAGGCGCGCTTCTCCTCCATCACCGTCCCCGGCCACACGGGCCGACGGACGAAAAGACGAACACGTAGGAGAAACCGCTAGTGGAGAACGAGACCCACTACGCCGAGGCCGTCATCGACAACGGAACCTTCGGCACCCGCACCATCCGCTTCGAGACGGGCCGCCTGGCCAAGCAGGCCGCCGGCTCCGCCGTCGCGTACCTGGACGACGACACGATGGTCCTTTCCGCGACCACCGCGTCCAAGAAGCCCAAGGACCAGCTCGACTTCTTCCCCCTCACGGTGGACGTCGAGGAGCGGATGTACTCGGCCGGCAAGATCCCCGGCTCCTTCTTCCGCCGGGAGGGCCGGCCCTCCGAGGACGCCGTCCTCACCTGCCGCCTGATCGACCGCCCGCTGCGCCCCTCCTTCAAGAAGGGCCTGCGCAACGAGATCCAGATCGTCGAGACGATCATGGCGCTCAACCCCGACCACCTCTACGACGTGGTCGCGATCAACGCCGCCTCCTGCTCCACGCAGCTGGCCGGCCTGCCCTTCTCCGGCCCGATCGGCGGCACCCGTGTCGCCCTGATCAAGGGCCAGTGGGTCGCGTTCCCGACGCACACCGAGCTCGAGGACGCCGTCTTCGACATGGTCGTCGCCGGTCGCGTCCTGGAGGACGGCGACGTCGCGATCATGATGGTCGAGGCCGAGGCCACCGAGAAGACGATCGAGCTCGTCAAGGGCGGCGCCGAGGCGCCGACCGAGGAGATCGTCGCCGCCGGTCTCGAGGCCGCGAAGCCCTTCATCAAGGTCCTCTGCAAGGCCCAGTCGGACCTCGCCGCCAAGGCCGCCAAGCCCACCGGCGAGTTCCCGGTCTTCCTCGACTACCAGGACGACGTCCTGGAGGCGCTCACCGCCGCCGTCAAGAACGACCTCGCGCAGGCGCTCACCATCGCCGGCAAGCAGGAGCGCGAGGCCGAGCTCGACCGCGTCAAGGAGCTCGCCGCCGAGAAGCTTCTCCCGGCCTTCGAGGGCCGCGAGAAGGAGATCTCCGGTGCCTACCGTGCGCTGACCAAGAAGCTGGTCCGCGAGCGCATCATCAAGGACAAGGTCCGCATCGACGGCCGCGGGCTCACGGACATCCGTACGCTCGCCGCCGAGGTCGAGGCCATCCCGCGCGTGCACGGCTCGGCGCTCTTCGAGCGTGGCGAGACCCAGATCCTGGGCGTCACCACCCTCAACATGCTCCGTATGGAGCAGCAGCTGGACACCCTCTCCCCGGTGACCCGCAAGCGCTACATGCACAACTACAACTTCCCGCCGTACTCCGTCGGTGAGACCGGCCGCGTGGGCTCGCCCAAGCGCCGCGAGATCGGCCACGGCGCGCTCGCCGAGCGCGCCATCGTGCCGGTCCTTCCGACGCGCGAGGAGTTCCCGTACGCGATCCGTCAGGTGTCCGAGGCTCTCGGCTCCAACGGCTCGACGTCCATGGGTTCGGTCTGCGCCTCCACCATGTCGCTGATGAACGCCGGTGTGCCGCTGAAGGCCCCGGTCGCCGGCATCGCCATGGGTCTGATCTCCGAGGAGATCGACGGCAAGACCCACTACGTCGCCCTCACCGACATCCTCGGTGCGGAGGACGCCTTCGGCGACATGGACTTCAAGGTCGCCGGTACGAAGACCTTCGTCACCGCGCTCCAGCTCGACACCAAGCTCGACGGCATCCCTGCCTCGGTCCTGGCCGCCGCGCTGAAGCAGGCCCGTGACGCGCGTCTGCACATCCTCGACGTGATGAACGAGGCGATCGACGTTCCGGACGAGATGTCCCCGAACGCGCCGCGCATCATCACCGTCAAGATCCCGGTGGACAAGATCGGTGAGGTCATCGGCCCCAAGGGCAAGATGATCAACCAGATCCAGGAGGACACCGGCGCCGACATCACGATCGAGGACGACGGCACCATCTACATCGGTGCCCAGCAGGGCTCGCAGGCCGAGGCCGCCCGCGCCACGATCAACAGCATCGCCAACCCGACCATGCCGGAGGTCGGCGAGCGCTACCTGGGTACGGTCGTCAAGACCACCACCTTCGGTGCGTTCGTGTCCCTGCTCCCGGGCAAGGACGGCCTGCTGCACATCTCGCAGATCCGCAAGCTCGCCGGTGGCAAGCGCGTGGAGAACGTCGAGGACGTGCTCGCGGTCGGCTCCAAGGTCCAGGTCGAGATCGCCGAGATCGACCAGCGCGGCAAGCTCTCCCTGATCCCCGTGATCGCGGACGAGGACGCTGCCGCCGAGGGCGACAAGGACGACACCGACCAGTGACGTCCCGTAGTTCCCGTGTGACGGCCCGCCCCTCTTCGGAGGGGCGGGCCGTCGCCCGTACCCAAACGCTTCTCCCGGGCAAGGACGGCATCGGCACGGTCCGCCGCACCACCCTCCCCGGCGGCCTGCGGATCGTCACCGAGACCCTGCCCTCCGTGCGCTCCGCCACCTTTGGCATCTGGGCGCACGTCGGCTCCCGCGACGAGACGCCCACGCTCAACGGCGCCACGCACTACCTGGAGCACCTCCTCTTCAAGGGCACCAAGCAGCGCAGTGCCCTCGACATCTCCTCCGCGCTCGACGCGGTCGGCGGAGAGATGAACGCCTTCACGGCGAAGGAGTACACCTGCTACTACGCGCGGGTCCTCGACACCGACCTGCCGCTCGCGATCGACGTGGTCTGCGACATGCTGACCGGCTCGCTGATCCTCGAGGAGGACGTGGACGCCGAGCGCGGTGTCATCCTCGAAGAGATCGCGATGACCGAGGACGACCCGGGCGACGTCGTGCACGACCTGTTCGCGCACACCATGTTCGGCGACACCCCGCTGGGCCGCCCGGTCCTCGGCACGGTCGACACCATCAACGCCCTCGACCGCGGCCGGATCGCCCGCTTCTACAAGAAGCACTACGACCCGACCCACCTGGTCGTCGCCGCCGCGGGCAACATCGACCACGCGACGGTCGTACGCCAGGTCCGCCGCGCCTTCGACAAGGCAGGCGCCCTCTCCCGTACGGACGCCGTCCCCGTCGCCCCGCGCGACGGCAGCCGCACGATCCGCACCGCCGGCGCCGTCGAGATACTGGGCCGCAAGACCGAGCAGGCCCACGTGGTCCTCGGCATGCCGGGCCTGGCCCGCACCGACGAGCGCCGCTGGGCCCTCGGGGTGCTGAACACGGCCCTCGGCGGCGGCATGTCCTCCCGCCTCTTCCAGGAGGTCCGCGAGAAGCGCGGCCTGGCCTACAGCGTGTACTCGTACACCTCCGGCTTCGCCGACTGCGGCCTCTTCGGGGTGTACGCGGGCTGCCGCCCCAGCCAGGTCCACGACGTGCTGAAGCTCTGCCGCGACGAGCTCGACAAGGTGGCCACCGACGGCCTGACCGACGACGAGATCGCCCGCGCCATCGGCCAGCTCTCCGGCTCCACCGTCCTCGGCCTGGAGGACACCGGCGCGCTGATGAACCGCATCGGCAAGAGCGAGCTGTGCTGGGGCACCCAGATGTCGGTCGACGACATGCTCGCGCGGATCGCCGCCGTCACCCCGGACGACGTCCGCGAGGTCGCCCGTGATGTGCTCGGACAGCGCCCCTCGCTGTCCGCGATAGGACCGCTGAAGGACAAGCAGGCGGCACGCCTGCACGAATCCGTCGCCTAGAGAGAGTTCACAGAGCTATGAGCAAGCTGCGCGTGGCGGTCCTCGGAGCCCAGGGCCGTATCGGCTCCGAGGCGGTACGGGCCGTCGAGGCCGCCGAGGACATGGAACTGGTCGCGGCGCTCGGCCGCGGCGACAAGCTGGAGACGCTCACCGACGCGGGCGCCCAGGTCGCGGTCGAACTGACCACCCCGGCCTCCGTGATGGACAACCTCGACTTCTGCGTACGTCACGGCATCCACGCGGTCGTCGGCACCACCGGCTGGAACGAGGAGCGCCTCGCGCGGCTGAACACCTGGCTCGCCGCCTCTCCGGAGACCGGCGTCCTGATCGCCCCGAACTTCTCCATCGGCGCCGTGCTGACCATGAAGTTCGCCCAGATCGCGGCCCCGTACTTCGAGTCCGTCGAGGTCGTCGAGCTGCACCACCCGCACAAGGTCGACGCGCCCAGCGGCACCGCCACGCGCACTGCCCAGCTGATCGCCGCGGCCCGCGCCGAGGCCGGCCTCGGCGCCCAGCCGGACAACACCGCCCACGGCATCGAGGGCGCCCGCGGCGCGGACGTGGACGGTGTCCGGGTCCACGCCGTACGCCTTGCGGGTCTCCTGGCCCACCAGGAGGTGCTGCTCGGCGGCGAGGGCGAGACCCTGACGATCCGTCACGACTCGCTGCACCACTCCAGCTTCATGCCGGGCATCCTCCTGGGCGCCCGCCGTGTCGTCACGACCCCGGGCCTCACCTTCGGCCTGGAGCACTTCATGGACCTGGGCTGAGGTCATGGGCGGAAAGATCACGTACGTCTTCCTCGCCACCGTCCTCGTCCTCGTCTTCGGCGTGGTGGCCATGGAGGGCGCGCTGCTCCTGCTGACCGGCGAACCGGTCGCCATGGGCATGGGCGCGGTGGCCTTCCTGCTGCCTTGCGTGGGCGGCTGGTTCCTCTGGAAGAACACCGCCTTCGCGCGGAACGCGCAGCGGCTCGCCCGCGAGCTGGAGGCCGAAGGCGGCCTGCCGGTGGACGAGTTGAAGCGCACCGCCGGCGGCCGGATCGACCGGGAGTCGGCCGACGAGGTGTTCGCCAGGCGGCGCGCCGAGACGGAGGACTCCCCGGACGACTGGCGCTGCTGGTTCCGGCTCGCGGTCGCCTATCACGACGCCCGCGACACCCCGCGCGCCCGCAAGGCGATGCAGCGCGCGATCGCCCTGCGCGCGGGGCGCACGGTCAGCGTGTGACAGCGCCGCACGGTCAGTGCGTGACAGCCGAGCCGTACTCGGCGTTCCACGCCTCGACCGTGTCGGCCGCGCGGTCGAACGCCTCGACGCGGGAGAGGAAGTCGGCGTTGTGGTCGGTGAGCAGGGAGATCTGCTCACCACCCTGCCGTACGAGAATCAGCGCCTGACCCTGCACCGTGCGGGGGAGCCCCAGCCACCGCACGGGCTGCTGCACCGTGCGCACCTGCGTCACCCGGGTCCACGCCACGGTCGTGGTGGAGAGGAAGCCGACCCGGCGCACGCCCTGACGGCTCACCCAGGTGCCCACCCGCAGCATCCGCAGCGCGGCGACGATGATCAGGGCGGCCAGACCGAACGTGAGGACGGCACCGCCCATCGCCCCGGCGACGGAGATGATCACCGCGGCGAACAGCACGAACGACGCGAGCAGCAGGGCGAGCGCCGCCGCCCCCACGCGCCAGGGACCGGGCCGGTAGGGGCGACGCCACTGGTCGTGGTCGTCGAACGGAAGCGCGACGTCGTCGGTCGCGTCATAGGCGCGGTCGGCCGTCAGAAAGGGCAGGGGCACGACTGATCCTCACTCACAAGCACGCTCGAAGGGGGCTGTGCCCGGTGAGGCTACCCAGGCGGTCTCGACCGGGCCACCTCAGGGGGCCGTACTGCTCAGCGGCCGTCCGAGGCTTCGGACTGCTGCCGGTGACCCTCGGCCGCACCCGACTGCATGGACGGCATTCCGAAGAGCAGCGACCCGACGAGACCGGCCACGACGGTCAGCCCGATCAGCGTACGGCCCGCGAGCTGGGAGGCACTGAGGCGCTCCCTGGGCGGCGGAGTGACGTTACTGCGGAAGCTGTCCGCCTCAGCGACGAACGTGAACGGGACAGCCTCTCGCCGGCCGGACATGGGGCCACTCTCCTCGGAGCTCTGTGGGGTGCGGTGTCACAGGTACAGACGAGCGAAGTCACCATTCGGTGCCCGATTTCCCCGAATTGGCCAAAGAATGTGGTCCGGGTGGGTGTGGGGACCTGTTGTCAGTGGCTCCCCGTAGAGTGGGCGCCGCCCGAGCGACGCACTTTGGAAGGACCCCGCCGGTGAGCGACACCCCCGCAGCAGATCTCAAGCCCAGCTTCCGCAGCGATGTGACCGTCGAGCTGGTGAAGCACAGCGCCGCCGACTCGGACGTGCTGTGGGCGGCCCGCGTCTCCACCGCGGGGGAGCAGTCACTCGAAGAGCTGCAGAAGGACCCCGAGCGGTCCAAGGGGCTCATCAACTACCTGATGCGGGACCGGCACGGCAGCCCGTTCGAGCACAACTCGATGACCTTCTTCATCAGCGCCCCGATCTTCGTGTTCCGCGAGTTCATGCGCCACCGCGTCGGCTGGTCGTACAACGAGGAGTCGGGCCGCTACAGGGAGCTGGAGCCGGTCTTCTACGTCCCGGACGCCTCCCGGAAGCTCGTCCAGGAGGGCCGCCCCGGCAAGTACGTCTTCGTCGAGGGCACCAAGGCCCAGCAGGAGCTGACCGGCCGCGTCATGGAGGACTCGTACATTCAGGCGTACGCGGCGTACCAGGAGATGCTCGCGGCGGGTGTGGCCCGCGAGGTCGCCCGCTCGGTCCTGCCCGTCGGTCTTTTCTCCTCGATGTACGCCACGTGCAACGCGCGCTCGCTGATGCACTTCCTCGGCCTGCGCACCCAGCACGAGCTGGCCAGGGTGCCGTCCTTCCCGCAGCGGGAGATCGAGATGGTCGGCGAGAAGATGGAGCAGCACTGGGCCCAGCTCATGCCGCTGACCTATGACGCGTTCAACAAGAACGGCCGTGTGGCCCCATAAAGCACATACGTACGACCACGTCACGCGAAGTGTCCGTATTGCGACGTTTCACGAAGTTCATCTAGGCTGATCAAACGGACCCGGCACTGCTTGAACCCCCGAGCAGGCAGTGCCGGGCTCCCTTTCACACGTCCCCCGAGGGGACACCGGGCGATGAGCAGCGAGTAGCGTGTTACCCATGGCTCCGATCTCCACTCCGCAGACCCCCTTCGGGCGGGTCCTCACCGCCATGGTCACGCCCTTCACGGCTGACGGCGCACTCGACCTCGACGGTGCCCAGCGACTCGCCGCCCATCTGGTGGACGCGGGCAACGACGGCCTCGTCATCAACGGCACCACCGGCGAGTCCCCGACCACCAGCGACGCGGAGAAATCGGAGCTGGTACGGGCGGTACTGGAAGCGGTCGGCGACCGCGCCCACGTCGTCGCCGGCATCGGCACCAACGACACCCACCACTCCATCGAGCTGGCCCGCACCGCCGAGCGCGACGGCGCGCACGGCCTGCTCGCCGTCACGCCGTACTACAACAAGCCCCCGCAGGAGGGCCTGTACCGGCACTTCTCGGCCATCGCCGACGCCACCGGCCTCCCAGTGATGCTCTACGACATCCCCGGCCGCAGCGGCGTCCCCATCGACACCGAGACGATCGTCCGGCTCGCCGAGCACCCCCGGATCGTCGCCAACAAGGACGCCAAGGGCGACCTCGGCCGCGCCAGCTGGGCCATCGCCCGATCGGGCCTGGCCTGGTACTCCGGCGACGACATGCTCAACCTGCCGCTGCTCTCCGTGGGCGCCTGCGGCTTCGTCTCCGTCGTCAGCCACGTCGTCACGCCGGAGCTCCGGGCCCTTCTCGACGCCCACCTGAACGGCGAGGTCCAGAAGGCCACCGAGATCCACCAGCGGCTCCTGCCGATCTACACCGGTATGTTCCGCACCCAGGGCGTCATGACCACCAAGGCCGCCCTCGCCCTCCAGGGCCTCCCGGCCGGCCCCCTGCGTCTGCCCCTCGTCGAGCTGTCGCCCGAGGAGACGGCCCAGCTCAAGATCGATCTGGCCGCCGGCGGGGTAGAGCTCTGACTACAGACTTCACAACTGAATATCCGATCGGCGAACGATCGACTGACAACAGCAAGTGCACGAATGTCATGCGCGCCACGTGCCCAAGCGGTACGTGGCGCGTGTGGTGAGGAGAGTCTTTTGAGTCATCCGCATCCTGAACTCGGCGCCCCGCCGAAGCTGCCCAAGGGCGGCCTCCGCGTCACCCCGCTCGGCGGGCTCGGCGAGATCGGCCGCAACATGACGGTCTTCGAGTTCGACGGCCGGCTGCTGATCGTCGACTGTGGCGTCCTCTTCCCCGAGGAGGAGCAGCCGGGCATCGACCTGATCCTGCCCGACTTCACCACCATCAGGGACCGCCTCGATCAGGTCGAGGGCATCGTGCTCACGCACGGCCACGAAGACCACATCGGCGCCGTCCCGTACCTCCTCCGGCTCAAGCCGGACATCCCGCTCATCGGCTCCAAGCTGACCCTCGCCCTGATCGAGGCCAAGCTCCAGGAGCACCGCATCCGCCCCTACACCCTCGAGGTGACGGAGGGCGACCGGGAGAACCTGGGCCCGTTCGACTGCGAGTTCATCGCGGTCAACCACTCCATCCCCGACGCGCTGGCCGTCGCCATCCGCACCCCCGCGGGCATGGCGGTCGCCACCGGCGACTTCAAGATGGACCAGCTCCCGATGGACGGCCGGCTCACCGACCTGCACGCGTTCGCGCGGCTCAGCGAGGAGGGCATCGACCTCCTGCTGTCCGACTCGACGAACGCCGAGGTCCCGGGCTTCGTCCCGCCGGAGAAGGACATCTCCAACGTCCTGCGGAACGTCTTCGCGAACGCCCAGAAGCGCATCATCGTGGCCAGCTTCGCCAGCCACGTGCACCGCATCCAGCAGATCCTCGACGCGGCGCACGAGTACGGCCGCCGCGTGGCCTTCGTCGGCCGCTCGATGGTCCGCAACATGGGCATCGCCCGTGACCTGGGCTACCTCCGCGTCCCGGCCGGCCTGGTCGTCGATGTGAAGACGCTGGACGACCTGCCGGACGACGAGGTCGTGCTGGTCTGTACGGGCTCGCAGGGCGAGCCGATGGCGGCCCTGTCCCGGATGGCCAACCGCGATCACCAGATCCGGATCGTCCAGGGCGACACCGTGATCCTGGCGTCGTCGCTCATCCCGGGCAACGAGAACGCGGTCTACCGCGTGATCAACGGCCTGACCCGCTGGGGTGCCAACGTCATCCACAAGGGCAACGCCAAGGTCCACGTCTCGGGCCACGCCTCGGCCGGCGAGCTGCTGTACTTCTACAACATCTGCAAGCCGAAGAACCTGATGCCGGTCCACGGCGAATGGCGCCACCTGCGCGCCAACGCCGAGCTCGGCGCGATGACGGGTGTCCCCAAGGACCACATCGTCATCGCCGAGGACGGCGTCGTCGTCGACCTGATCGACGGCAAGGCGAGGATCGTCGGCAAGGTCCAGGCCGGTTACGTGTACGTCGACGGCCTCTCGGTCGGCGACGTGACCGAAGTCCACCTCAAGGACCGCCGCATCCTCGGCGACGAGGGCATCATCTCGGTCTTCGTGGTCGTGGACGCCTCGACCGGCAAGATCGTCAGCGGTCCGAACATCCACGCCCGGGGCTCCGGCATCGAGGACTCGGCGTTCGACACCGTGATCCCGAAGGTCGAGCAGGCCCTGAACAAGTCCTTCCAGGACGGCGTGGTCGAACCCCACCAGCTCCAGCAGCTGATCCGCCGTTCGGTCGGCAAGTGGGTCTCGGACACCTACCGCCGGCGCCCGATGATCCTCCCGGTGGTCGTGGAGGTCTGACCAGCGTCAACTGCGAGCGGGGCGCCTCGATTTGCATCGGGGCGCCCCGCTCCAGTACGTTTACGGCTCCGCCAACGAGGGAAGCCCGGCACGTTCGTGTGCCTGAACAGCTGACCGGACGGGGGCGGGAAATCCGACTCAGAACTTCTGATAAAGTCGGATCAACGCCGGAAAGCGGATCGGGAAACAAAAACCCGAGAAGCCGGAAAGCACCGAGGAAATCGGATCGGAAAGATCTGATAGAGTCGGAAACGCAAGACCGAAGGGAAAAGCCCGGAGGAAAGCCCGAGAGGGTGAGTACGAAGGAAGCGTCCGTTCCTTGAGAACTCAACAGCGTGCCAAAAATCAACGCCAGATTAGTTGA
>NZ_JBVHXA010000013.1:202922-234132 GCF_055563935.1 Streptomyces sp. NPDC029169 | reverse complement strand
TTCACCCCGGCCCCGCCCTCGGTCCCCCCTTTTGCCCCACCCCCCCGGGCCCGGCGAAAGTGGGGGCCCGGGGCACCCCCCCCCCCCCCCCGCCTCCTCAGCCGGCCTGGCGCACCGGCACCCGCCAGGGGTCGCCGGCCAGGTCGAGCTCGGGGTCGCAGGCCAGGACCGCCTGGTGGAGCCGCTGGAGCCGCGGCGAGGGCTCGACGCCGAGCTCCTCGATGAGGGTCCTGCGCAGCTGCTGGAAGACCTCCAGGGCCCGCCAGGTGTTGCCCGAGCGGTAGCAGGCCACCATCAGATAGCCCGCGAGGGTCTCGTGCAGCGGGTTCTTGGCGTACAGCACCCGCAGTTCGGCGACGAGCGCCGCGTGCCGCCCGAGCCGGAGCTCGGCCTCGATGCGCTGCTCGAGGACCCGCATCCGGGCCTCCTCGTGACCGAGGACCTCCGCGGCGAGCACCTGCCCCTTCGGTACGTCCACCAGCGCGGGACCGCGCCACAGCGCGAGCGCCCGGCCGAACGCGGCCGTCGCGGCGAGCGGGTCGCCGGCGTCGAGGGCGGTCGTTCCCCGGGCCGCGAGACGCTCGAACTCGCTCCAGTCGCTGGTGTCCGGCGGGACATCGAGCCGGTAGCCGCCGAAGCTGGTGGACAGGACGGACTTCGCGGAGCGTTCCCCTTCGCCCGGCCCCGCCGAGGCGATCCTGCGCCGCAGCTGGAGAATGTAGGTCTGCAGTGTGGTCGCCGCGCTGCGCGGCGGGCGCTCCCCCCACACCTCTTCCATCAGGGTCGGTACGGGCACCACGTGACCCGCCCGGATCGCGAGGAGCGCGAGAATCTGACGCGGCTTTCCAGCACTGGGAACGATCGATTCACCATGTGTCCGGATCGAGATCGGCCCCAGCAGTTGGATGTCCACTCGGAATCCTCCTATGACGTACGCAGGCCGGACCCCCGTATCGACCCGGCATGAGGCGCTGCGTCCCGAGCATCACACGCGTCAAGAGACCGGCCCCAGTGAACCTGTCACGAACTCCTGCATGAGAAAAACATGACGGAGTCGTGACGGAGTCACTGGTCCCCCCTCGGAGCGCCGAGGCAGGATTCCTGCTGATCGAACGCCCCTTCTCCAAGCAAGCGAAGGTACGGAAACGATGGAAGCCACCTCCACAGTCCCGCTCGCCGCCCAGACCGCGGCCACCAGCCCCACCGGGCTGCTCATCGAGAACCTCGACGCGCCCTCGGACGCCGTCGCGCTGTTCACCCTCACCTATGGCAGCCTCCCGCTGGAGAACCCGGCCGAACGATGACGACCAGGGCCGGGGGGACCGAGCCCGGTGCGGGCGACCGCATCGGGTTCAAGGGCCACCTGCGGGTGGAGGTCGTGGCGGACGACGCCGCGTACCTCTTCTCCGAAGACGGCGTGACGGCGCTGCAGGGCCGGGGCATCGAGTCGGTCGCCCCGCTGCTCGACGGCACACGGGACCGTGCGGCGATCCGCCGCGCGGTCCCGTCGGCCGTGGCCGACGGCCTCGACGAGCTGCTCGGCGCGCTGGACACGGCCGGGTTGCTTGCCCGGCGCGGGACCCCGCCGCCGGCCGACCCGGCGCTGCGGGAGGAGACCGCGTACTGGGAGGCCGCGGGTCTCGACGGCCCGGACGCGCGGGCGCGGGTCGCGGCCGGCCGGGTGTGCGTGCGCGCCGTGGACGGGCTGCCGGTCGCACCGGCCGTCGCGGCCTGCCGCGAGGCCGGACTCGACGTGGTCGAGGACCCCGCGCCCGCCGACCTCACGATCGTTCTCTGCGCCGACTATCTCTCCCCCCGGCTGCGCGAGGCCGCCGACTCCCTGCGTTCCGCCGGGCGCAGTTGGCTGCCGGTCAGGCCCGCCGGGGTCACCGCCTGGATCGGCCCGGTCTTCCGGCCGGAAGGGGCCTGCTGGCACTGCCTGGCGCACCGGCTGGACGCCCACCGCGCCTCCGAGCTGCCCGTCCGCCGGGCCCGAGGGCTCTCCGGGCCGGTCGCCCGGCCGTCCGTGACCCTGGGCGCCGCCCGCTCCGCGGCGCTGCACCTGGCGGCCCTCGAAGCCGTGAAGTGGTGCGCGGGGCACCGGTACGAGGGCCAGTCCGCGCTGTTCACCCTGGACAGCCTCTCCTTCGCCGGCCGCCACCATCCGGTACGGCGCCGGCCCCAGTGCCCCGCCTGCGGCGACCCGGGCCTTGTGGCCGAGCGGACCGAGCGCCCCGTGGTGCCGGTCTCGCGTCTCAAGGTGGCGGGCTCGGGCGCCAACGACCGCGCTCTGACGTCCCGGCAGATGATCGAGCGGTACGGCTCGCTCGTCGACCCGCTGACCGGTGTGGTCGCGGAGTTGCGGCGCGACACGCGGGCCCCCGAGCCGCTCCACTGCTTCACCTCCGGCCGCAATCTCGCCGTGGGCGGCGACACCACACTGAACGGGCTGCGGGCCGGGCTGCGGAGTCTCAGCGGAGGCAAGGGGGTCACCGAGCTCGACGCCCGGGTCAGCGCCCTGTGCGAGGCCCTGGAGCGGTACTCGGGCAGCCTGCACGGCGACGAGCCGCGTATCCGGGACTCGTACCGCCGTCTCGGCGACAGTGCCGTGCACCCGAACGACTGTCAGCTCTTCGACTCCCGGCAGTTCCGAGACCGCGCGTCCTGGAACGCCCGCAACTCGCTCTTCCAGCAGGTGAGTGCGGAGTTCGACCCGGACGTCCCGGTGGACTGGACCCCGGTGTGGTCGCTCACCCACCAGCGGCGGCGCCTGCTGCCGACGGCGATGCTGTACTTCGGCCGGGGCACCGATCCCGTGGCCGGAAGCCGGTTCGCGCGGGCCGACTCCAACGGCAGCGCGGCGGGCAGCAGCGTCGAGGACGCGATCGTCCAGGGCTTCCTGGAGCTGGTGGAGCGGGACGCGGTCGCCCTGTGGTGGTACAACCGCACCCGGCAGCCCGGCGTCGACCTCGACGGCTTCGAGGACGCCTGGACGGCCGAACTGCGCCGGGTCTACGCGGGCATGAACCGTGAGCTCTGGGCGCTCGACCTCACCTCGGACTTCGGCATTCCGGTGTTCGCCGCGCTCTCCCGGCGCACCGACAAGGACGCCGAGGACATCATGTTCGGGTTCGGGGCCCACTTCGACCCGCGGGCTGCGCTACGACGGGCGCTCACCGAGATGAACCAGCTGGTGCCGGCGGTGGCCGGGGCCCGCGCGGACGGCGAGGGTTACGCCGTCCGCGACCCCGAGCCGCTCGGCTGGTGGCTGCGGGCGACGACGGCCAACCAGCCCTACCTGCTGCCCGATCCGCGTACGGCGCCGCGCAACCCGGCGGACTTCTCGTACCGTCCCCGCGCCGATCTCCTCGACGATGTGCGGGCCGCCGAGGCGCTGGTCCGGGAGCGGGGCATGGAGCTGCTCGTGCTCGACCAGACCCGGCCCGACATCGGGCTCCCCGTGGTCAAGGTGATCGTCCCGGGCATGCGCCACTTCTGGGCACGGTTCGGCCCGGGCCGGCTGTACGACGTGCCGGTGCGGCTCGGGCGGCTGGCCGAGCCGACGCCGTACGCCGATCTCAACCCCGTCCCCCTCTTCGTCTGACCGGGACCGCAGTGACCGGAGCCACGACCGGCGGAGCCGCACGATCCACGCCCGAATCCACCGACTCCCCGCGGACCCTCGACCACGTGCCCAGCACCTTCGTCCTGTGGTCGCTGCGGGACGACGTCGAGCTCGAACCGGGCGGCCGGGGACGCGATCTGATCGTCCACAGCCTGTACGGAGAGGTACGGCTGCGGCGGCCCGACCAGCTGCTGCGCACCGCGCTCGACCGGATGACCCTCGGCCCCATCTCGCTCGAGAATGTCTTCGACGTCCCGCGCGGCCACCTCGGGCCGGACGCGGACCACCCCGCGCTGTGGGCGGCGCTGCGCCGGCTGCGGCACCTCCTGGTGCGCTCGCTGGGCGCCGACGACCAGTACGGTCCGATCCTCTCCGCCGTCCCCGTCTCGGCCGACGCGGTGTTCCGCCGCTACGAGGTGGCCGCCGGGGTGCCGGTCTCGCTGGCCCCCGACGCCGTGCTCGAACTCTGTACCCGGGGCAAGGGGCTGAAGCTGCACACGCCCGACGGGCCCTTCCTGCTGGTCCTGCACCGCCCGGAGGCGATCTGGACCGCCATGGCCGTCACGCATCCGGTCAGCGTGGACCAGGTGCTCGCGCAGCTCCCGATCGCTCCGGGACTGGCCCATGAGATCATCGGCTACATCGGTGGGGCGAGCCTGCTCAGCGCCCTGCCGGGCGGGCGGCGGGGGCCCTCCGAGAGCGACAGCGGCGGGGCCGCGCTCACGCCTTCCTGATCACGTATCACGTCGACGTGACACCGGTAGCACTGTCGTAACGAGGGGAACCATGACCGACAAGAGGCCGGACGATCTGCCATGGCTGGACGGTAAACAGGCCCGCGTGTGCGAGCGGTCCATCTCCCCGATGGTGGCCACTCTGCTCATCGCCCTGGTGCAGTGCGGGTTCGGGGTGATGGGGTTCCTCAACCTGCTGGCCCGCCGTCCCACGCACGCCGAACTCCTCGGCTGCTCCGCCGCCTTCCTCGCGGTCTTCGCCCTCCAGCTCACGCACTGCCTGCCCCAGACCCAGAGGTTCCGCTCGCGGTACGGCCTGTGGACCCTCGGCCTCCAGGCCGTGTGCACCGTCGTGCCGGTGCTCGCGTTCGGGATCGCCTGGGGCGGCATGGCCGGTTTCGTCGCGGGCTCGTGCCTGCTCCTGGCCCCGGCCCCGCTGTCGGTGGCCCTGTACGGACTGGCCGTCGCCACGATGGCGGGCATCGCGGCCTGGATGCGCATGTCCGGCCTCGACATCACCTATCTGACGCTGGCGACGATGATGACGGGCCTGTTCGTCTACAGCGTCACCCGGCTCACCGAACTCCTCGCCGAGTCCTATGCGCGGCGCCACGATCTCGCCGAATTCGCCGTCGCCCGGGAGCGGTTGAGGTTCGCCCGTGATCTGCACGACCTGCTGGGCTACAGCCTCTCCTCCATCACGCTCAAGAGCGAGCTGATCAGCCGGCTCATCGGCTCGCACGACGAGCGGGCCCGGCAGGAGCTGACGGACGTGCTGAGCATCTCGCGGCAGGCCCTCGCGGACGTCCGCGCGGTGGCCGACGGCTACCGGGAGCTGTCTCTCTCGGACGAACTCGCCTCGGCGGAGCTCATGCTCAAGGCCGCCGGCATCAGCACCTACGTCCGCCAGTCGACCGGCCCGCTCGGCAGTCACACGGAGACGGTGCTCGCCACCGTGCTGCGGGAGGGCGTGACCAATCTGCTGCGGCACAGCAAGGCACGGCACTGCCGGATCTCGCTCACCGAGGAGAGCGGCTGGGTCCGCCTCAGGCTGGACAACGACGGGGTTCCGGCGGCGGCCGCCGAAACCCCCGAGCGGGAGGGGACCGGCCTGGAGAACCTCGCGCTCCGGCTCAGCCGGATCAACGGTTCCCTGACCTTCGACGAGGGTCCGGAAGGCTGGTTCCGCCTGGACGCCCGGTGTCCGGCCGGTCCGATCCGCGGGGCCGTCAGATCCAGCCCGACTCCGAGGCGATCCGAATCGCGTCATGCCGATTCCGTGCGTTGATCTTCGCGACGGCGGACGTCAGATAGTTGCGAACGGTGCCGACCGACAGATGAACCTGGGCGGCGATCTCCTTCGGTCCGGCTCCGGTCGCGGCCAGCCTCAGCACCTCCGCCTCCCGGCCGGTGAGCGGATTCTCCTCGTACTGCCATACGTCCAGCGCCAGCTGACGGTCGATCACCCGGCCGTTGGCCGCCACCGTACGGATCGCCGCTGCCAGTTTCGCCGGAGGCGCGTCCTTCAGCAGATACCCCGCGACCTGCACGGACAGCGCACGCCGTAACGCTCCGGGCCGGTGCAGGCTGGTCAGGATCAGCGTCCTGCACTCCGGAAGTCTCTCCTTCAACTGAGAGGCGGCGCTGAGGCCGTCGAGCCCCGGCAGATCGATGTCGATGAGCGCGACGTCCGGCTTGGAGTCCAGCGCCGTCTCCACGATGGCGTCGCCCCGCTCCACCTCCGCCACCACGTCGATGTCCGACTCCAGCTGCAGGAGTGCCACCAGCGCCCCACGGACCATGTGCATGTCCTCGGCTATCAAGACGCGTATCACGCATTCGCCCCCGTTCCCCGTACTGAAGGCCCTGTCTCGGCCGTGCCCCTCAACCATGCTACTGGCCAGATAAATCCCTTCCCCGGTGATTTCACGGCGGTGCGTTCCACCGCCGCTCGAGGAACGGGCGCCAGAATCCGGGCAGCCCCTCCCTTGGGGGCGGCACCGGACATGGAGAGGCTCATGACAGCGCAACCGCAGGCCACGCAGGCTCGCCTGGAGGAGGTCGCCGACGGCGTCCTCGCCTATGTCCAGCCGGACGGCGGGTGGTGCCTGAACAACGCCGGACTGCTCCTGGACTCCGGCGACGCCGCCCTGATCGACACGGCGGCGACGGAAAACCGCACCCGTCTGCTGCGCGGCGCGGTCCTGGGCGCGAGCGGCGGCAGGGCCCCCCGCACGCTCGTCAACACGCACTTCCACGGCGACCACACCTTCGGCAACTACCTCTTCCCCGAAGCCGTCGTCGTCGGCCACGAGCGCACCCGCTCGGAGATGCACGAGACCGGGCTCCATCTGACCGGGCTGTGGCCCGACGTGTGCTGGGGCGATCTGGAACTGGCCCTGCCCCAGCTGACCTTCGACCGGTCGCTCACCCTCCACGTCGGCGACCTGCGGGCCGAGCTGCTCCACCTCGGCCCGGCCCACACCAGCAACGACGTCGTGGTGTGGGTCCCCGAGCGCGGTGTGCTGTTCACCGGCGACCTGGTCATGGCGGGCGTCACGCCGTTCTGCCCGATGGGGTCCGTCGCCGGCTCGCTGAGCGTCCTCGACCGGCTGCGCGCGCTCGGCGCGCACACGGTGGTTCCCGGGCACGGCCCGGTGAGCGGGCCGGAGATCCTCGACGTCACCGAGGGCTATCTGCGCTGGCTGCAGGGACTGGCGAAGGAGGGGGTGGCCGCCGGCGCGACACCGCTCGACGTGGCCCGGTCCACCGACCTGGGGCCGTACGCGGAGCTGCTGGACAGTGAGCGGCTCGTCCCCAACCTGCACCGCGCCTTCGCGGAGGAGAAGGGAGCGGAGCCGGGAGCGCCGATGGACATCGGTCCCCTGTTCGCCGAGATGATCACGTTCCACGGCGGGCTTCCGGCCTGCCACGCCTGACGCCTCGGGGGCGCGGAGGAGGTGGCCGGGCGCCCGGCCGCCTCCTCATTCCGTTCAGCCTGCCGAGCGGGCGTACTCGGCGGCGGGCTCCCAGAAGCCGAACGACCCACGGTGGTAGAGCAGCGCCCGGTTCTTGCGCAGCTCCGCCTCGTCGACCCGGCCCAGGAAGATCCAGTGGTCCCCGGCCTCCACCGCCCGGGTCACGGTGCACGCCGCGTACCCGAGCACCCCGTCCCGCAGGACAGGGGCGCCCGCCGCGGCCCGGGACGGCCGCCACGCGCGGCCCGCGAACTTCTCCCGCGAACGGCTCGCGAAGGCCGTGGCCAGCTCCTCGCCGCCCTCCGCGAGTACATGGACCACGAAGGCTCCGTGCGAGTGGAGCGCCGGGAGCGTGTGCGAGCCCTTGCCGACGCAGATCAGCAGCAGCGGGGGCTCCATGGAGACCTCCGAGACGGCGCTGCAGGTGAATCCCCGCGGCTCACCGCGATCGTCCACCGTGGTCACGACCGAGACCGCGGTCGGGAACGAGCCGAAGAACCTCCGGAAATCCTGCGCGTCTATCGCCATGTCACGAGAGGTTCGCCGCCCGTGCTGGAACGCCGGTGGACTCCGGCTGGAGACGACCGAAGGGGGGAAAGCGCATGCTTCGGGCCCTCGTGGGAAGATCGGTGCTGTTTCGAACGAGCCACGAAGGAGTGACCGTGCCCGGTGAGAATCTGTCCCGCGACGAGGCCCGCGAGCGGGCCGCGCTGCTGTCCGTCGACGGGTACGAGGTCGCCCTCGATCTGCGCTCGGCGGTCGGCGAGTGGGGGGAGGGGGAAGGGGTACGCACCTTCCGCTCGGTGACGACCATCCGGTTCCGTCGTACGGGCACGGGCTCCGCCACCTTCGTGGATCTGATCGCCCCCGCCGTGACCTCGGTCGAGCTGAACGGCCGCGCGCTCGACCCGGCCGCCGTCTTCGACGGCGCGCGGATCGCGCTGGACGGTCTGGCGGACGACAACGTCCTGGTGGTCGACGCCCAGTGCGCCTACAGCCGGACCGGCGAGGGCATGCACCGCTTCGTCGACCCCGAGGACGGCGAGGTCTACCTCTACACGCAGTACGAGCCGGCCGACGCCCGCCGCGTGTACGCCACGTTCGAGCAGCCCGACCTGAAGGCCCCGCACCGCTTCTCGGTGACCGCGCCCGCGGGCTGGACGGTGTGGAGCAACGGCGCCGGGGAGCAGGACGCCGACGGGGTGTGGCGGTTCGCCGAGACGGCGCCCATCTCGACGTACATCACCTGCGTGGTCGCCGGTCCGTACCACTACGTGACGGACACGTACCGGCGTGGGGACGTGGAGATCCCGCTCGGCGCGATGTGCCGCAAGGGGCTGGCGAAGCACCTCGACGCGGACGACGTCTTCCTGATCACCAAGCAGGGCTTCGACTTCTTCCACGACAACTTCGACTACCCGTACCCCTTCGGGAAGTACGACCAGGCCTTCGTCCCCGAGTACAACCTCGGCGCGATGGAGAACCCGGGCATGGTGACGTTCCGCGAGGAGTACATCTACCGGGGCAAGGTCACCCAGGCCGCCTACGAGCGCCGGGCCAACGTCATCCTGCACGAGATGGCGCACATGTGGTTCGGCGACCTGGTCACCATGGTGTGGTGGGACGACCTGTGGCTGAAGGAGTCCTTCGCCGACTTCATGGGCTCCTTCTCGCTGGCCGAGGCGACCCGCTTCACCAACAGCTGGGTGACCTTCGCCAACAACCGCAAGTCGTGGGCGTACCGCGCCGACCAGCTGCCGTCCACCCACCCGATCACGGCCGACATCCGTGACCTGGAGGACGCCAAGCTGAACTTCGACGGCATCACGTACGCCAAGGGCGCGTCCGTCCTGAAGCAGCTGGTGGCGTACGCGGGACGGGACGCGTTCCTGGAGGGCGCGCGCCGCTACTTCAAGCGCCACGCGTACGGGAACACGCGCCTGACCGATCTGCTGTCGGTACTGGAGGAGACCTCCGGGCGCGACATGAAGGCGTGGTCGCGGTCCTGGCTGCAGACCTCGGGCGTCAACACGCTGACGCCGGAGGTGACGTACGACGCGGAGGGCCGGATCACCGAGCTGGCCGTCGTCCAGTCCGGGGACGAGCTGCGTCCGCACCGGGCGGCGGTCGGCCTGTACAAGCTGTCGGTGGAGGGCGAGCTCGTGCGGTACGCGCGGGCCGAGGCGGACGTGGACGGGGCGCGGACGGTCGTGGCCGAGCTGGCCGGGTCGGCCCGGCCCGACCTGGTGCTCGTCAACGACGACGACCTGACGTACTGCAAGGTCCGCTTCGACGAGGGTTCGCTCGAGACGCTCCGGGCGCACCTGGGCGACATCACGGACCCGCTGGCGCGGGCGCTGTGCTGGTCGGCGCTGTGGAACCTGACCCGGGACGGCCTGATGCCGGCGCGGGACTTCGTCGCGGTCGCGCTGGACTTCGCGGGCCGTGAGACGGACATCGGCGTGCTCCAGATGGTGCACGCCTGGGCGCGGTCGGCGGTCACGCACTACGCCGCGCCCACATGGCGCCCGGAGGGCGGCCGGCTGCTCGCCGAGGGCGGGCTGCGCGAGCTGCGGGTGGCCGCACCGGGCAGCGAGCACCAGCTGACCTGGGCGCGGTTCTTCGCGGCCGTCGCCGACGCCGACGCGGACTTCCAGCTCCTCGAGGGGCTGCTCGACGGTACGGCGAAGATCGACGGTCTCGATGTCGACCAGGAGCTGCGCTGGTCGTTCCTGGAGCCGCTGGCCGCGCACGGCCGGGCGGACGAGGCCCGGATCGGCGAGGAGCTGGCGCTCGACGACACGGCGACCGGCAAGCGCCACCAGGTCCGCTGTCTGGCGGCCCGGCCCTCGGCGGCGGTCAAGGCGCAGGCGTGGGCGCAGGTCGTCGAGTCGGACACGCTGTCGAACGCGCTGGTGGAGGCGACGATCGCGGGCTTCGTCCAGCCGTCGCAGCGGGAGCTGATCGCGCCGTACGCGGAGAAGTACTTCGCGGCGATCGAGCGGGTGTGGGCGGACCGTTCGATCCAGATCGGCATGGACGTGGTGCGCGGGCTGTTCCCGGGCCTCCAGGGCGAGTCGGCCCTGGCCGCGACGGACGCGTGGCTCGCCACACACGAGTCGTCCGCACCGGCACTGCGACGCCTCGTCCTGGAGGGCCGGGACGACTTGGCGCGGGCGCTGCGGGCGCAGGCGTGTGACGCGGGCGCGTAGCCGCTGTGCGGCCTTTCCGGGGTGCGGCGCTCTTGATTGGGCGCCGCACCCCGGTGCGTAGGGGCACATGGGCGGACGGCGCCGCTTGGGGCGCCGTTCCGTTGTGCCCACCCGTTCCGCCCCAGCGGAACAGTTGCCCACAACGGGCAGCCTCATCGGCAGTCGAACGTGCGTACTTTAGGGCGAGGTTGTCCCTAAATGTCGACGAGCGTGTAACAGCGGTTAGTGGACGGCCGGGGCGCGGAAGACCCCCGGCATGAACCACAACACCCCCATCACCCCCCGCCCCCTCCCGCTCCCCTCCCTCGCCGACAACCGGCAACGAGTCGTGTCCGCCGACCAGTTGCGCGCTCAGGGACTGTCCGGGCAGCAGATCCTGCCCGGCGTCTTCCTCCTCCACCCCGGGCAGCCCACCAGTGAGGACCGGCTGCACGCCGCGCTCCTGTACGCCCGCCGCCCCGATTCGATGATCACCGGGCTCGCCGCGCTCGCCCTGCACCGCTTCTCGTCCGCTCCCCCGCTGATCTCCCTGGACCGGATCGACCTGCTGGTCCCCCGCACCCGCAGACTGCGCTCCACCGGCTGGGTCCGGGTCGTGCGCGCCCAGGACATGCCCGAGCCCCTGGAGATCACCGGGCTGCCCGTCGCGCCCGTCGCCCGGGCCCTCGCCGACGCGGTGGCCGGTCTGACCGACGCGGGCGTCGTACGCCGGCTGCTCACCGAGGCCGTACGCGGAGGCCACTGCGAACCCGGCGCCGTCGTACGGGAGTTGAACCGGGCCCGGCTGCTCAACCGGCCGCACGTGGTGGACGCCGTCGACTCGCTGCTCGCGGAGGGCCGGAGCATCGCCGAGGAGCGGCTGTACGAGATGGTGCGGGAGTTCGCCCTGCCCGACCCGCTGTGGAACGTGGACCTGCGGCTGCCCGGCGGCCCGTACCTCGGCGGTCTGGACGCCTACTGGCCCGACCAGGCGGTGGCGGTGGAGCTGGACACCCGGGCGCCCCGGCAGGACGACGACGCGCTGTGGTCGGAGTACACCCGTAAGCGCGAGCACCTGGAGCGGCTCGGCATCACGGTCGTCCACATCACCCCGCGCAAGCTGCGCGAGGCGATGGACCAGCAGGCCACCGTGGTCCGTACGGCCCTGATGGCCGCGACGGACCGGCAGCCCGCCGCGTACGTCGTCGTCCTGCCCCGTTAGGCCTTCCCGCAGAACTCGGCCTCGATGACCGTCTGGCTGTCACCCGTCCAGTCGGCGTTGAAGTTCATGGCGAGCGAGTGCTCGCCGTCCCGGGTGGCGACTGCCTGCGAGGAGGAGCCGTGGATGCCGCCACCGTGGCCCCAGACCTCCTTGCCACAGCTCAGCTTCAGCTGCATCAGTCCGAGACCGTAGAAGAACTCGGGGTTCTCGGCGCTGACGGGCACGGCCTGCGTCATCTCGCGGAGCTCACCCTTCGGCAGCAGCTTCCCCTTGAACAGCGCCCGGTAGAACGTCTGCAGATCGTTGGAGTCGGAGATCATCTCGCCCGCCGCGTAGGCGAGGGACGGGTTCAGCTCCGTGACGTCGTGGATCGTCGTCGCGTTCTCGTCGATCGAGAGCTTCGAGTACGCGCGTGAACTCGGCGCCGGCATCGCCGCGTTCGTGCCGGGAACGCTGGTGGCGCGCAGCTTCAGCGGCTTGATGATCCGCCGCTCGACCTCCTTGCCGTACGGGCGGCCGGTCGCCTTCTCGATCACCATGCCCGCCAGGACGTAGTTGGTGTTGGAGTAGGTCCAGGCGGTGCCGGGGGCGAAGTCCGGCTCGTGGGTCATCGCGATCGCGACGAGCTGCTCCGGGGTCCAGGTGTCGTAGCGGTGCTCCAGGAAGGCCGGGCCGAAGACCTTCTGCTGGAAGCCGGGGTCGGAGGTGACGCTGTAGATGCCGCTGGTGTGGTTGAGGAGCTGGCGGACGGTGACCTTCCGGCCGTCGTGGCCGTTGCCGCGGACCACGCCGGGCAGCCACTTCTCGACCGGGTCGTCGAGGTCGAGGCGGCCCTCGGCCTGGAGCTGGAGGAGGACCGTGGCCACGAAGGTCTTGGTGATGGAGCCGACCCGGTAGCGGTCCTTGCCCCCGCGCTCGCCGGCCGTCCCCGTCCAGCCGCCGCCCCGACCGGTCCGGGCCTGGGCCACGGCGCCGGGCACGCCTTCCTCGACCGCCGCGTCGAGGGCCCGCTGGGTTGCGGTGTGGTCGGGCTGCTTCGGCGCGGTGGCGGCGACGGCGGGCGCGGCGAGCGCTCCGGCGGTGAGGGCGGCCACGGCGGTGGCGGCGGTGGCGGCGAGGACGGTACGGGCGACGCGTACGGAAGTCATGCGGGTTCCCCTGGTGTGGTGTGCGTACTACGGTCACGGGAGGGGACCCGGGGCGTGCGGGCATGGTTGAGCGGGCTGCTCAGGTTGAGCGGGATTCAGCCGTTCGCCGGATCGGCGAGGCGGGAGCGGCCGACCGGGGGCCGTTCGCGCCACAACTGCAGCCCGATGTCGACGAGTTCGACACGGGTCAGGCCGGGAACGGAGGCGAGGGGATGCCAGGCGGCGAGGTCGGTGGAGCCGTGGTCCTCGTTGCGCAGGGAACCGCCGGTGATCCGGGCCTCGTAGATGATCCGCAGGCCCTGGAAGTCGCCGGGACCTGCGAACTTACGCAGCCAGTTCCGGCGGATGGAGTCGATGCCGAGCAGGGCGACCGGCTCTGCGAGATACCCCGTCTCCTCCTCCACCTCGCGGACGACGGTGTCGACCGGTTCCTCACCGTGGTCCATCCCGCCGCCGGGCAGCGTCCACCGCCTGGCCCCGGCGCTGTCTACCCAACGGGCGAGAAGTATCGCGTCGTCACGGACACACACGGCGTAGGCCGCCACCCTCAACTCCTGTTTCATGGAGTGAGGTTAGAGCGTCAGAACCAGTACGAGGGGTATGTCCGCCCGGTGGCACGGGCGCCCGCGAGGCCGACGGCGACGAGCAGGACGCACGCGAGGGCGAGCAGGGCGAGGAAGGTCCAGAACGGCGGATTCTGGAGCGTGACGATCACGGCCGTGGCGGCGGCGGGCGAGTGCGGGGTGCGCGCCGCCATCATCACGCCGAGCGCGAGGCCGCCGGCGAGGGCGGCGCCCCAGAGGGTCGGGCCGGTGGCGAGGAGGACGGCGTAGCCGGTGAGCGCGGAGAGCAGCTGGCCTCCGACGACCGAGCGGGGCTGGGAGAGCGGCAGGTCGGGGGCGCCCGCCACCAGCGCCATGCTGGCCGCCAGGGGCGGGATCAGCAGGGGCTGGTGGAGGACGGTGCCGAGCGCGACCAGGGCGAGCAGCGCGGTGACGCTGACGGTGGTGGCCAGGGCCACGGCCCGGGGGTGAGGGCGGGCAGGGGCTGCCGTCGTCATGCGGGGTCCTGGTCCTGGGGAAGGGGCGGGTTGGCGGGCGAGTACTCCGGGTCCGACCAGCGCAGGGGGCTCGCGGACGGGGTCTCGACGGTTCGCCGGATACGGAACCGGGTGGTGCGACTGCCGTCGGGGCCGTACACGGTGTGGGCCGTACCGGAGAGCTGGAGCGTGGTGCCGGTCTTCCAGTCGAGGAAGAGCAGCCCTGCGCGGCCGTCGGTCTCCAGGTTGCCGAGGGTCAGGAACATCGCGTTGCCGGGATAGTCCGGCCAGCTCAGCTCGGTGGGCGTGTCGACCTGGACGAAGCCGGGGTTGCCGCCGCGGTGGCTCGCGTCCACGCCGTCGGGGGCGGAGGTCGCGATGAAGAAGGTGTCGGCGGCGCGGACGAACCGCTCCTGCGCGGGGGTGAGCGCGGTGCCGTGGAGCGGGGTGCCGGGCGGGGTGGTGGGGTCGGGCGCGTACAGCTCGCGCTTCTGGAGGTACTTCGGGCAGTTGGAGAAGACCTCCTCCGCCTCGACGGTGAAGCCACGGGCGCTGGGACGGGCGATGCCGTTGAGGCGCATGCGGCGGCGGGTGCGGGGGTCGAGGGCGATCGTCCCCACGGGGGCGGGCCCGGGGGCGGGGGGCGGGGCCGCGACGGAGATCGTGTGCGGGCCGGTCGCCCGGACGAACCCGGGGGTGCCGGTCAGGAGGGTGCTCCAGATGTCGCCTTCGCCGTCCGCCGCCGCGAGCACCAGCATGGGCTGGAGTTCTAGGAAGGCGGCGGCGATGGGGCGGATGCCGGGGGCGATGGAGCGGCCGACGTGGTCGGCCACCGCGCGGACCCCGACCCGCTCCTGCACGGCTCGGGAGCCCTCGTTGTACGGGTCCATGTCCTTGTGGCCTTTCGTGTGCGGGTCCGGGGGTCGGGGTACGGGACCTTGGCGCAGTGAGCGCGTTCGTGGCTGTGCCCACCCGTTCCGCCCTGCGGAACGATTGCCCACAGCCTGGGCGACCTAGAAGAAACCGCAGGTCGGGGCGCCCTCCGTCGGGGCCTCCGTGCCTTCCGCGCCGGTCGGGGCGAAGATTTCCAGGCGGGTGCCGTCCGGGTCGTGGAAGAAGATGCCGCCCGAGGAGCCGCCCTCGGAGTGGGGGACCACGCCCTCGTACGCGAAGGGGGTGCCGCGCTCCTTCAGGGCCCACTCCGCCGCCTTGACCCGCTCGATCGACTCGGCCTCGAACGCGAGGTGGTGCAGGCCCGCGCGGCCGGAGTCGTACGCGCCCTCCGCCTGCTGCCAGAGCGTGACGACGAGCTTTCCGCCCTGGCCCAGGAACGCGTAGCGCCGCCCTTCCTCCTTGCCCTCGCCGAGCACCTCGAAGCCCAGGACGCCCCCGTAGAAGTCGAGTGAGCGCTCCAGGTCCGTGACGTTGAGCCCGACGTGGTTGGTGACCAGCGTTCCGATCGCCGACATGGCGGTTCCCCTCTCAGAGCCGAGTTATAACCTCTGAAAGTGACATTAGTGGTTAGACAGCGACCGCGCAACCGGTCACGTAACCTTGAGGGGTTAGTTCTCCCGAGGAGGGTGCCCGCCATGACCGTTTCCGACCCGCGGCCCCTGGTCGGCGAGCCCGTCTCCCTCGACCTGCTCAACACCCGCTGGATGCTGGACGGCGCCCGCCAGGACCTGCTCACGGACACCGAGGGCCTGACCGTCTGGCTCGCCGCCAACGGACTCGACGAGCGCTTCACCGCCGACGCGGCCACCCTCCGCCACACGCTCGCCGCCCGCGACGCCCTCGCCGGCCTCGTCGACCGGCCCGGCGACCCCGCCGCCATCGCCCGCGTCGACGCCGTCCTCGACCACGGCCGCATCCGCGCCACCCTCACCACCGAGGGCCCGGGCGAGCGGCCCGAGTTCGCGGACCCGGCCTGGGGCCCCGGCTGGACGGCCGCCCGCGACTACCTCGACCTGCTGCGCACCGCGCCGGACCGCATCCGGTCCTGCGCCCACGAGGCGTGCATCCTGCACTTCTTCGACACCTCGCGGAACGGCACCCGGCGCTGGTGCTCGATGGCGGTCTGCGGCAACCGGGCCAAAGCCTCCCGCCATTACGCCCGTACAAAGGACAACTAACTACCCAGCCGAATCGCCCCGGTTGAAGGTGATTCGTTCCTGATGGCGCATGTCCCGCAGTGGCGGGTGTGCGCCATCGGCACATTCCGCCACCCGTCAACTCTCCACAAACCCCTGTCCCTTGCGAAAGGCTGAGCGGTCATCCGGTACCGAAATCCGGACCCTCTTCTTTCACAAACAGGGATGTAAATGACCACCCCCGAATCTCAGAGCTCCATACCCGGGCGCTCGACCCCCGGGCACAGACGCGCGGCCCGTATCGCCGCCGCCGCCGGACTTGTGACCGCGCTCATCGCGGCCGGTGCTGTTCCGGTCCTGGCCGCCGAGGACCCGGCGACCACACCTCCGGTCAAGTCCTCGGACTCCGCCGACAAGCTCGGCCCGACCGACGCCCAGCGCCTCTCCGAGGCCGAGTCGGCCGGTGAGAAGAACGTCACGATCCTCGTGGCCACCGCCCCCGGCGCCACCGAGCAGGTCGCAGGCCAGCTCGACGCCGTCCAGGGCGCATCCGTCGGCCGTCAGGACGACAAGCTCGGCTACGTCCGGGCCACGATCCCGACCGCGAAGGCGGAGGCCGCCATCGCGGCGGCCACCAAGCTCTCCTCCGTCCAGTCGATCGACCTCCAGGCCGAGATCAAGCTGGACGACCCGACCCCGGACGCGGGCACCACCGGCGCCGTCGAGGGCACGACCGTCACCACGACGTACCCGGCCCCCGGCAAGAACACCCCGGCGAAGAACCCGTACAACCCGTCCCACGAGACGGGTGCCGTCGAGTTCGTCGAGGACAACCCCCGGGCCGACGGCCGCGGCGTGACCATCGGCATCCTCGACTCCGGTGTCGACCTCGGTCACCCGGCGCTGCAGAAGACCACCACCGGCGAGCGCAAGATCGTCGACTGGGTCACGGCCACCGACCCGCTGACCGAGGGCGACAAGACCTGGCGCCTGCAGAATGCCCCGGTCGCGGGCCCGGTCTTCACCTCGGCCTCGCAGTCCTGGAAGGCGCCCGAGGGCTCCTACCAGTTCAGCCGCTTCGAGGAGGCCATCACCGCGGGCGGCGACCCGGCAGGTGACATCAACCGCGACGGCGACACGGCCGACTTCTTCGGCATGCTGTACGACCCGGCCACCGGGACCGTCCGCGTGGACGCCGACCAGAACAACGACTTCACGGACAACGCGCCGATGAAGCCGTACAAGGACGGGTTCCAGATCGGCTACTTCGGTACCGACAACCCGGCCACCGAGGTCGTCGAGAAGACCCCCTTCGTCATCGAGATCCGCAAGGATGTCGTGATGGACCCGCTCGGCGGCGGGTGGGTCGGCCAGAAGCGCGACTTCGTCAACGTCGGTCTCGTCGAGTCCTCGCACGGCACGCACGTCGCCGGCATCACCGCCGCCCACAGCCTGTTCGGCGGCAAGATGAACGGCGCGGCCCCCGGTGCGAAGATCGTCTCCTCGCGCGCCTGCACCTGGACCGGCGGCTGCACCAACACCGCCCTCACCGAGGGCATGACGGACCTCGTCGTCAACCGTGGCGTCGACATCGTCAACATGTCGATCGGCGGCCTGCCCGCGCAGAACGACGGCGACAATGTCCGCGCCCGCCTCTACACCCGTCTGATCGACCAGTACGGCGTGCAGCTGGTGATCTCGGCCGGCAACTCCGGTCCGGGCATCAACACGATCGGCGACCCCGGCCTGGCCGACAAGGTCGTCTCGGTCGGCGCGGCGATCTCGCAGTCGACCTGGGCGTCCAACTACGGCTCCGCCGTGGTCAAGCCGTACGCCATGTTCCCCTTCTCCTCGCGCGGCCCGCGTGAGGACGGCGGCTTCACCCCGACCATCACCGGTCCGGGCTCGGCCGTGAACACCATCCCGACCTGGCAGGCCGGCTCCGGCGTGCCGGAGGCCGGCTACACGCTGCCCGCCGGTTACGGGATGCTCAACGGCACCTCGATGTCCTCCCCGCAGGTCGCGGGCGCGAGCGCGCTGCTGCTCTCGGCCGCGAAGCAGAAGGGCGTGGAGCTCTCCCCGGTCACCCTGCGCACCGCGCTCACCTCGACCGCGAAGCGGATCTACGGTGTCAAGGCGCACGAGCAGGGCTCGGGTCTGATCGACATCAACGAGGCCTGGGAGTCGATCGAGGACGGCGCCACGGCGCACGACTACAAGGTCGAGGCCCCGGTCGACACCGCCATCTTCCCGGCCCCGCACACCGGCACCGGTGTGTACGACCGCGAGGGCGGCCTCAAGGTCGGCCAGAAGAAGGTCTACGACGTCACCATCACGCGCACGAGCGGCCCGGACCGGGCCGTCGAGCACGAGCTGGAGCTGAAGTACAACGACGGCACCTTCCGGATCCTCGGCGACGACGAGATCGACCTGCCGCTGAACAAGCCGGTCACCGTCAAGGTCCAGGCCCGGCCGGCCACCGCCGGTGTGCACAGCGTGATCCTGGAGGCGGACGACGAGGACACCGAGGGCGTCGACAAGCAGATCCTCGCCACCTCGGTCGTCGCGAGCGACCTGGCCGCGCCCGGCTACGGCTTCTCGGCCTCCGGCTCGGTCCAGCGCAACAGCCACACGTCGTACTTCGTGAAGGTCCCGGCGGGCGCCAAGTCCCTCGAGGTCGCCATCGGCGGTCTGAAGGCGAAGAGCCAGACCCGGTTCATCGCGATCCACCCGTACGGCGTGGCCATCGAGTCGACCGCGTCCAACGTGTGCTACCCGCACTACAACCCGGCCAACACCTGCCGTCCGGACCTGCGTTCGTACGCCAACCCGACGCCGGGCGTCTGGGAGATCGAGGTCGAGTCGCGTCGCACCTCGCCCGACCTGGACAACCCGTACAAGCTGGACGTCTCGGTGCTCGGCGCCGACTTCGACCCGGCCGTGCAGACCGTCGCCGAGGCGAAGGTCGGCACCCCGGCCGCCGTCGAGTGGACCGTCACCAACAAGTTCGCCGCCATCGACGGCAAGCTGAAGGGCGGCTCGCTGGGCTCGGCCAAGGTCGAGACCCCGACCATCCAGCACCACGAGAAGCAGACGAAGACCGTCACCATCGGTGAGGGTGTCGAGCGGCTCGACGTGGCGATCGGCAACACCTCCGACAAGGCCGCCGACCTCGACCTGACGGTCAAGCTCAACGGCAAGACGGTGGGCCAGGCCGCCGACGGCGACTCCGAGGAGTCGGTGTCGCTGGTCAAGCCGGCGCCGGGTACCTACACGATCGAGATCGAGGGCTACTCCGTGCAGGCCGCGGGTGGCACGACCTACGACTACCGGGACGTGTACTACTCCGCCGCGCTCGGCAGCGTCCGGGTCGACGACACCACGACCTACCCGCTGGCCAACGGCGCGACCGCCAAGGTCGCCGCCGAGGTCCTGGTCGCCGGTGCCGCGCCCGAGGGCCGGCAGTTCTTCGGCGAGGTCCAGCTGCTGAACGCGCGCGGCACGGCCGCGGGCGCCGGCAGCGTCGTGATCGGCAAGGTCACTCCGTAACACCGCTGGGCGAGTGAGGGGCGGGTGCCGAAACCGGTGCCCGCCCCTTTCGCGTCTCCGTGTCCGTCCCGACTTCCATCCCGCCCCTCGGACAATGGATTGGACAAGGCGGGCCGGGACATACGCATCATGGACGGCAGCAGCCTGCACAAACGTACGGAGGAGTCCCCGTGAAGGTCGGAATCGTCGGAGCCACCGGTCAGGTCGGCACAGTCATGCGCAGGATCCTGGCCGAGCGGCAGTTCCCGGTCGACGAGCTGCGGCTCTTCGCCTCCGCCCGCTCCGCCGGCACCGTCCTGGACGGGGTCACGGTCGAGGACGCCGCCACCGCCGACTACACCGGCCTGGACATCGTCCTGTTCTCCGCCGGTGGCGCCACCTCCAAGGCCCTCGCCGAGAAGGTCGCCTCCCAGGGCGCGGTCGTGATCGACAACTCCTCCGCCTGGCGCCGCGATCCCGAGGTCCCGCTGGTCGTCTCCGAGGTCAACCCGCACGCGGTCAAGGACCGCCCCAAGGGGATCATCGCCAACCCGAACTGCACCACGATGGCCGCCATGCCGGTCCTCAAGCCGCTCCACCAGGAGGCCGGCCTCACCGCGCTCGTCGCCACGACCTACCAGGCCGTCTCCGGCTCGGGCGTCGCGGGCGTCGCGGAGCTGGACGGCCAGGTCAAGGCCGTCGCCGAGCGCGCGACCGAGCTGACCCACAACGGCGAGGCCGTGGCCTTCCCGGAGCCCAGCGTCTACCGGCGGAACATCGCCTTCAACGTCATCCCGCTGGCGGGCAACCTGGTCGACGACGGCCTCCACGAGACCGACGAGGAGCAGAAGCTCCGCAACGAGTCCCGCAAGATCCTGGAGATCCCCGAGCTGAAGGTCTCCGGCACGTGCGTCCGCGTCCCGGTCTTCTCCGGCCACTCGCTCCAGGTCAACGCCCGCTTCGAGCGTCCGATCAGCGTCGAGCGCGCGTACGAGCTGCTCAGGGACGCCGAGGGCGTCGAGCTCTCCGAGATCCCGACCCCGCTCCAGGCGGCCGGCAAGGACGCCTCGTACGTGGGCCGCATCCGCGTGGACGAGACCGTCGAGAACGGCCTGGCGCTGTTCGTGTCCAACGACAACCTGCGCAAGGGCGCGGCGCTGAACGCGGTGCAGATCGCGGAGCTGGTCGCGGCGGAGCTGCGCGGCTGACGCCGGAGTCGTACGCGAAGGGGCGGCCACCTGGGAGGGTGGCCGCCCCTTCGGCGTTTCAAACGGCGAGGTGCCGCCGCAGTGCCACATCGATCTCGGCCATGCGCTGCCGCGGAACGGAGCCGATGCGCCGCAGGAAGCGCTCGTGGGCCATGGCACGTACCTGCTCGCACTGCGCCTTGGAGTCCTTTACCAGCCCGCACTCTGCCGCTGGCAGCAGAACCTGGAACGGGTAGACACGAGACACGTTCGAGGTCAGAGGTACGACGGTGATGACACCGACCTTGGTCCGGTCGACCGCCGTGTTTGCGCCGTCGTTCGAGACGATGACGGAAGGGCGTGCCTTGTTGGCCTCGCTGCCCCGTACAGGCTCGTAGTCGACCAGGTAGATCTCACCGCGCCTCATCGGTCAGCCCATCCGCAGAGAACTGGTCCCAGAACGCGGCGTCTCCGCTGGCGTCCCACTCGGCGAACGCTGCCTCGTAGTCCGCTTCCAGGCGGGAGGCACGCAGGAGCTCGATGGCTGCGTGTATCACCGCGGACCGAGACTCTGCCGATGTCTCGACGGCGTACTCGTCGACAAACTCGAGATCCTCCTGCGGGAGGCTCACACTAATCTTCATACCCTCATGCTACCGAGGTGGCTACTAAAGCGCTACCAGCCGTCACCCGATCGTGGCAGAGTGCGGTGGCCCCTGCGTACGCCGCAGTCGACGTCCGCGCCCGCACCGTCGCCCTCGTCCCGCCGGACCGGCCGCTGACCCTGCGGGTCGAGGCGGACACCCCCTGGACCCTGCGGGTCCTCCCCCTCGCCCACGCCCGCCGCTTCGACAGCCATGTCGAGGGCGTGCCCGTGCCCGGCCCCGGGCTGTTGCGGATCAGCGGCGACGGACCTTGGAAATGTGCCGTGCGACGCTGAGGCACGGCGTGGAAGGATGGGCCAAACGTCACGAAACCGAGGAGTTGACCGGGTGCCTGGCACAAACCTGACCCGTGAAGAGGCGCAGCAGCGGGCGAAGCTGCTGACCGTGGACGCGTACGAGGTCGAACTGGACCTCTCCGGTGCGCAGGAGGGCGGCACCTACCGGTCCGTCACCACCGTCCGCTTCGATTCCGCCGAGGCCGGCGCGGAGACCTTCATCGACCTCGTCGCCCCCGCCGTGCACGAGGTCGTGCTCAACGGCGACGCGCTCGACGTGGCCGCCGTCTTCCGGGACTCGCGGATCGCGCTGGCCGGCCTCCAGCAGGGCCGGAACGAGCTCAGGGTCGTCGCCGACTGCGCGTACACGAACACCGGCGAGGGTCTGCACCGGTTCGTCGACCCGGTCGACGACCAGGCGTACCTCTACACCCAGTTCGAGGTGCCGGACGCCCGCCGCGTCTTCGCCTCCTTCGAACAGCCCGACCTCAAGGCGACCTTCCAGTTCACCGTGAAGGCGCCGAGCGGCTGGACGGTGATCTCCAACTCGCCGACGCCGGAGCCCAAGGACGACGTGTGGGTGTTCGAGCCCACCCCGCGCATCTCGACGTACATCACGGCGCTGATCGTGGGCCCGTACCACTCGGTGCACTCCTCGTACGAGAAGGACGGGCAGACCGTTCCGCTCGGCATCTACTGCCGTCCGTCGCTGGCCCAGTACCTGGACTCGGACCACATCTTCGACGTCACGCGCCAGGGCTTCGACTGGTTCCAGGAGAAGTTCGCGTACGACTACCCCTTCGCCAAGTACGACCAGCTCTTCGTGCCGGAGTTCAACGCGGGCGCGATGGAGAACGCGGGCGCGGTCACCATCCGCGACCAGTACGTCTTCCGCTCGAAGGTGACGGACGCGGCGTACGAGCGCCGGGCCGAGACGATCCTGCACGAGCTCGCGCACATGTGGTTCGGCGACCTGGTCACCATGGAGTGGTGGAACGACCTGTGGCTGAACGAGTCGTTCGCGACGTTCACCTCGGTCGCCTGCCAGGCCTCCGTGGCCGGCACCCGCTGGCCGAACGCCTGGACCACCTTCGCCAACGCGGAGAAGACCTGGGCGTACCGCCAGGACCAGCTGCCGTCCACGCACCCGATCATGGCCGAGATCAACGATCTCGAGGACGTGCTGGTCAACTTCGACGGCATCACCTACGCCAAGGGGGCCTCGGTCCTCAAGCAACTGGTCGCGTACGTCGGTCAGGACGAGTTCTTCAAGGGTGTGCAGGCGTACTTCAGGCGCCATGCTTTCGGCAACACCCGTCTGTCGGACCTGCTGGGCGCGCTGGAGGAGACCTCCGGCCGTGATCTGAAGGCCTGGTCGAGGGCGTGGCTGGAGACCGCCGGCATCAACATCCTGCGCCCGGAGATCGAGACCGACGAGAACGGGACGATCACCTCCTTCGCTGTGAAGCAGGAGGCCCCGGCGCTTCCGGCCGGCGCCAAGGGCGAGTCGATCCTGCGCCCGCATCGGATCGCGATCGGCTTCTACAACCTGGACGCGGTCGGGAAGCTGGTCCGTACGGACCGGATCGAGCTGGACGTCGAGGCGGCCGAGCTGACGGCCGTACCGCAGCTGGCGGGCAAGGCCCGCCCGACGGTCGTGCTGCTCAACGACGACGACCTGTCGTACGCGAAGGTCCGCCTGGACGAGGTGTCGCTGAAGAACGTGACCGCGCACCTCGGCGACTTCACCGAGTCGCTGCCGCGCGCGCTGTGCTGGGCCTCGGCCTGGGACATGACGCGGGACGGCGAGCTGGCCACCCGCGACTACCTGGACCTGGTGCTCTCCGGCATCGGCAAGGAGACCGACATCGGCGTGGTGCAGTCGCTCCAGGGCCAGGTGAAGGCGGCCCTCGACCTGTACGCGGCGCCGGAGTGGCGGGACACGGGCCTGGCCCGCTGGGGGCAGGCGGCGCTGGATCAGCTGCGGACGGCGGTGCCGTCGAGCGACCACCAGCTGGCGTGGGCGCGGGCGTTCGCGGCGACGGCCCGTACGGACGCGGCCCTCGACCTGCTGGCCGGTCTGCTGGACGGCAGCGAGGTCATCGAGGGTCTTGCCGTGGACACCGAGCTGCGCTGGACGTTCGTGCAGCGGCTCGCGGCGACCGGGCGTTTCGAGGAGCCGGAGATCGCGGCCGAGCTGGAGCGGGACCGTACGGCGGCGGGCGAGCGGCACGCGGCGACGGCGCGGGCGGCCCGGCCGACCGAGGCGGCGAAGGCGGAGGCCTGGGCGTCGGTCATCGAGTCCGACAAGCTGGCGAACGCCGTGCAGGAGGCGGTCATCGGGGGCTTCGTGCAGACCGACCAGCGTGAGCTGCTCGCCCCGTACACGGCGAAGTACTTCGCCTCGATCAAGGGCATCTCGGAGACCCGCAGCCACGAGATCATCCAGCTGATCGTGGTCAGGCTCTACCCGACCATCCAGGTCTCCCAGGAGACCCTGGACGCCACGGACGCCTGGATCGCGGCGAACGACCCGGCCCCGGCGCTGCGGCGCCTGGTGACGGAGTGCCGTGCGGGCGTCGAGCGCGCGCTGAAGGCGCAGGCGGCGGACGCGGCTGCCGCTGCCGCTGTCTGACGGCAAGTGAGGTGAGAAGGGCCCCCGGACCGATGGTCCGGGGGCCCTTCGGCCGTACGGGGTCAGCCCAGGGAGTCGATCCACTGCCAGCCGCCGCTGCCGATGGTCACGGCAGGGGCGAAGCCGGTGGCCGTGCCCGGTGAGAACTCCAGGTTCTCGACGGTGCCCGCGGTGCGGGTGGCCCACAGGTCGGGGATGCCGTCGCCGTTCGCGTCGCCGGCGCTCACCAGGAGCCTCCGGTCGGCGACGGTCGACGGGCCGCCGTCGAGCACGCGGGGGGTGCCGAGGGGCTGGGCGGCCTGGCTCGCGTACTGCTTGATCTCGCCGGTCGCGCGGTCCCGGCCCCAGACATCGGCGCGGCCGTCGTGGTCGGCGTCGCCGGGCAGGATCACGTCGTATCCGGCCCACTCGGGGCCACCGATGTTGACGGCGGCCCTGGCCGCGAAGGTGGGCTGTCCGTCGACGGGGGCGCCGCCGCGGTGCAGCCAGAGGCCGGTGACGCTGCGGGCGAGCACATCGGGCAGTCCGTCGCCGTCGACGTCGCCCGCGGCGAGCGGCGTGGCGCCGGTCCAGCCGGTGGGCCGACCCCCCATGGCGATACGGGTGCCGAGCTCGCCGCTTCCGGTGTTGGGGTAGACCCAGAGGTTGTCGCCGATGCGGGCGACCACGTCCTCCCGGCCGTCGCCGGTCCAGTCGCCGCGGTGGCTGACGGCGGCGCCAGCCCAGCCGCCGGTGCCGATCTGCCGCTGGACGCCGAGGTTGCCGCCGCCGGTCCCGGAGTACAGACGCAGGTTTCCGTCGTCCTTCACGGCCAGGAAGTCGGGGCGGCCGTCGCCGGTCAGGTCGCCGCCGACGCCGGATCCCGCGCGGGTCTCGGGGTGGGCCGCGGCGCGGAGCAGCAGATGGTCGGAGAGCGGCTTCGTGCCCGCCGACTCGGGTTCGAGGGCGTCGGCCCGCACGGTGTGGAAGTCGCCCGCGGTCAGGAAGACATGGTCGAACTTCTTGCCGGTGGCGATCGTCGGCTCGCCGGAGTGGCAGGAGCCGACGCCGTCGGCGAGACACTGGGCGGTGAACCAGTCCCGGTCGTTCTCGTCCGCCTCGGCGAAGGGGCCGGTGCCGGGCAGTCCCTGCCGTACCGGGTTCAGGGCGGCGTCATAGGTCGGGCCGGGGCCTGCGTTGAAGTCGCCGCCGAGGATCACTGGGACGCCGGCGGCCCAGGTGTCGATGTGGGCGAGCACCTGGGAGGAACCGTTGTCCGGGAGGATGTACTGGGCGAGGTGGGTGTTGCACACGAGGGTCGTGCGCCCGTCGACGGGTCCGCGGGCGCAGAGCACGGAGCGGGCCTCTTCGCCCGCCGGGACGGTCAGGTTCGCCGCGTACCGTTCCACGGCCGGGGCCTTGACGAAGACGCCGAGGCCGAAGCGGGTGTCGGAGGACCACTTGGCGCAGCCGGAGGCGGTCGTCGTGGACGTCCAGACGGCGCTGTAGTCGGGGAGGGCCTGGCGCAGGGCGGCCCATTGCCCGAAGCACAGCTCCTGGAGCATGACGGCGTCCGCGTCCCAGGCCAGGGTCTGGTCACGGAGCTGGGCCGTCCAGGTGGGCAGGTCGACGTCGCTCTGACAGGTGTACGCGCCGCAGACGTTGTACGAGATCGTGCGCACCGGCGGGGCGGTGGCCGGGTCGACCGTGTCCGCGACGGCCGGGGTCGCGGTGAGGCCGGTGGCGGCCACGATCAGGGCCAGCGAGGCGACCAGGCGGGCGGTCCCGGTTCTCCACGCTCTTCGGAATCGGAGTCTGTTCAATGCGTCCCCCAGGGAGTCGGTGATGGTGGCGAGCCGGATGATCTTCGCAGACGCCGACGGCCGGAGCCGGGAAAGAGGGCTGGGGGGCAGGGACGACGAAGGGGCACCCTCCCCCGCGGGGTGCCCCTTCGTCGTGCTTGAGGTCCGCCCGGTGGGCAGGCGGCGGCGCGCACCGCGCCACCGGGCGGAAGCTGTCGGGCGTTTCAGCCGCCGAGCGCCGCGTGGCGGGCGCGCAGGTCGGCCGCGCCCTGTTCCGTGAGCGCGCCGTGCAGGCGCATCCGGGCGATGCCGCCGTCGGGGAAGGCGTCGAGGCGGACGTGGGTGACGACGGCCTGCGCCGGGAGCTTGAAGCGGTGCAGGGTGTCGGGCTGGAGCCTGGTCCGGGGGATGATCTCGAACCACTCGCCCGTGTCGCCGTCGCGGCCCTGGAGCGCGATCCAGCCGGCCGAATTGCCCTTGAGGTACGCGATGTCGATCTCGACGGCCCGTACGGCACCCTGCGCGGCGAGCCGGAAGCGGACCCAGTCGTTGGTGCCGCGGACCCGGCGGCGGCGGTTCTCCCAGCCGTCGTCCATCTTGCGGGAGGTGCCGGGCAGGATGATCTGGGTCGGCGAGGAGTAGAACCTGTCCGACGCGTCCTCGTACACGCCTCCGTTGAGTACGGAGATCAGGTCGAGGGTGCCGAGCAAGTCCAGCCACTCGGGGTCCGGCACGACCTCGCCGTGGACGCGCAGGCGGGCGATGCCGCCGTCGGGGTGCTGGCAGACCCGTACGTGGGTGAAGCGGCGCTCGGCGTCGATCGCGAAGCCGTTGGCGGCGTGGCCGCGGACGGGGGTGGGCGGGACGAGCTCCTCCCACTTCACGTCGTCGGCGAGCAGCTGCTCGGGGCTGGGCGATCCCTCGACGGCGGCGGCCTGGATCGACACACGCTGCGGGTAGTTGCCGCGGAAGTGGGCGGTGTCGACGATGATGCCGCGGATCACGCCGGGGGCGCCGAGGCGGACTATCGCCCAGTCGTGGTCCTCGGGGGCGGGGAAGACGTTCTCTGCGTCGGCGCCGCGGCGACGGCGGGTCTCCCAGCCGTCCATGATCTTGCCCTTGTGGCCGAAGTGCTCCGGGTCGAAGACGGCGCGCTCGCGGACGAGGAGGTTCTCGCGCTCGGCGAAGAACTCGTCGTTGGCGGCGACGACACCGGCGCCGAGGCGGCGGTCGGCCAGGTCGACCAGCTCGGTGAACGGGAAGTCGCCGGTGCGGTAGTCGGCGTACGGGTCGCCGCCGGAGTAGGGGGCGGCGTCGTTGGCGTGCGGGTCGGCGGTCATGGCGTTCTCGTCGAAGCTCATGCCTCGACTCTGCCGGGTCCGGGAGCACCGGGTCCATCGAATGTTTTCGACAGATGTCTTCAGTTCTACTGAACGGTCTCGCGCTGGACGGCCGCCTGCCGGAGCGCGGCGAGCACCCGGGCCACGGCCGGGCCCTCCTCGGCCCCGCGCCGTACCGCCGCGACGACATGGCGGCGCGGCTGGTCGGCGGCGAGGACCCGCATGACGATCCCGCGCTCGCCGCGCCGCTCGGCGGAGGCCATCCGGGGCACCAGGGCGACGCCCATCCCTGCCTCGACCATGGCGAGGATCGCGGTCCAGCCGGCGGCGCTGTGGGCCTGTTCGGGCACGAACCCGGCGGCCTCGCAGGCGGCGGTGGTGATCTCGGACCAGGGCCCGGAGCCGCCGAAGATCCAGGGCTCGGCGGAGAGGTCGGCGAGCCGGAGCCCGGGCGCGTCGGCGAGCGGGTGCCCGGCGGGCAGGGCGACGTCGAGGGGGTCGGCGAGGAGCGGGACGCGGCTGAACTTGGGGTCGCGCGCGGAGGGGGCGTGGGCGGCGAGCGAGAGCGCCAGGTCGACGTCGCCGGAGCCGAGCAGTTCGTACGCCTCCGCCGCCTCGGCCTCGCGGATCCTGACGTCGAGCCCGGGGTGGGCGGTACGGAGGTGCTGCACGGCGGGGACGACGAGGGCGGGCACGGCCGTGGAGAACGCGGCCACCCGCACCTGCCCGGCCTCGCCCCGCAGATACCCGTCCAGCTCGGCGTCGGCGCGCTCCAGTTGGGCGAAGACGACCTCGGCGTGCCGGAGCACGAGCTGCGCGGCGTCGGTGAGCCGCACCCGCCGCCCGTGCGCCTCCAGAAGCTGGACGCCGAGCTGCTTGGCGAGGTTGGTGAGCTGCTGAGAGACGGCCGAGGGAGTCATGAGCAGCGCCTCCGCGGTCGCGGTGACGGTCCCGCGGTCACGGAGGGTACGGAGGATCTGGAGCTTCTTGATGTCCCACTCGGTCATGGGCGCAACCTACCGGCACCGCTCAGGCGCGGGCACGGGCGCTGGCGAGCGCCACGCCGCCCAGGATCAGGGCCATGCACGCGCCGCCCAGGAGCCCCAGTTCCTCGCCAAGGAGGGCGTACGAGAGCAGGGCCACGCAGACCGGCTGGAGGTAGTAGACGACTCCGGCGCGGGCGGCGCCGATCAGGGCGATGGCCTTGTTCCAGGCGAAGAAGGCGACGGCGGAGGAGAAGACGCCGACGTAGACCAGGGGCCCGACCGTGCCGGCCGTGGGCTCGAAGCCGCCCTGCGCGGCGAGGCTGACGCCGTACACCGGGAGCAGCATCAGCGCACCGAGCACGAAGGTGGTGAAGAGGAAGGCCAGCCCGCCCAGTTCGGCCGGGCGGCGCCTGAGCAGGGCGCTGTACGAGGCGAAGCTGACCGCGGCCCCCAGCATCCACAGGTCGCCCGCCGAGAGCCGGGTGGGGAGCGCGCCCTCGCCGACCAGGAGCAGCACGCCGGCGCAGGCGATCAGCATGCCGGTCACCCGGCGGGCGCCGAGCCGGGCGCCCCCGAGCCGCTCGTACACCGCCATGAGGACCGGGGACGCGGCCATGATCATGCCCATGTTGCCGGCGGAGGTGGTGAGTCCGGCCTGGTTGACCAGCGTGTTGTAGACGGTGACGCCGAGCAGCGCGGCGAGGGTGACGAAACCGAGGTGACGGCGGATCAGCCGGCGCTGCCGCCAGGCCTCGCGGGCCGCGAAGGGGGCGACGGCGAGGATCGCGACGATCCAGCGCCAGAACGCGGCCTGGACGGGCGGGACGGAGTCGTGCAGGGCGCGGGAGGCGACGAAGCTGCCGGACCAGACGACCGTGGCGACGAGCGCGAGGAGCAGACCGACGGAAGCGCCCCGCGCGAGGGTGCGCGGGGCGGCGGTCGGGGTGGACGGGGCGGTGGGCTCGGCGGTGCGGTCGCGGGCCAGGAGTGCCACGGTGGTCCCTTCTGTCGGTGTGGCCTCTACCGTCGCACCGCAGAAACCTCCAGGTCCATCGAAACTTTCTGAGACTTTCGTTCAGCAGAACTGAAAGATGTACGGGAGCTCAGCTGGCCGGCCAGGGTGGCGCCGAAGGCGACCGCCATGCCGACGAGCTGCACCGGACCGAGCGCCTGGCCGAGCGCCACCCAGCCGACGACGGCCGCGGTGATCGGGGACAGCGGACCGAGGAGCGTCACCGAGGAGGCGCTCAGCCGCTCGATGCCGCGGAACCAGAGGAAGTAGGAGATCGCGGTGTTGCCGAAGGCGAGGTAGGCGTAGCCGAGCAGGTTGGTGGAGTCCAGGGCCGGCGGGGCGCCCTCGATCAGGGCGGCGATCGGCAGGATGACCAGGCCGCCGGCGGTGAGCTGCCAGCCGGTGAGCGCCAGCGCCCCGACCCCCTCAGGCCTGCCCCAGCGCTTGGTGAGGACGGTGCCGGCCGACATCGAGAGCGCCGACAGGAGGCCCGCGCCCACACCGATCAGGTCGAAGGCGGCGCCCGCCTTCAGGACGACGAGACTGACGCCGAAGGCGGCGGCGACGGCGGTGAGCAGGGACCGCACGGTGGGCCGGTCGCCGAGGAGCAGCGCGGCCAGGCCGACCACGAAGAGCGGACCGGCGGAGCCGACGACGGCCGCGACACCGCCGGGCAGCCGGTACGCGGCGAGGAAGAGCAGCGGGAAGAAGGCGCCGATATTGAGGGCCCCCAGGACAGCGGACTTCCACCACCAGGCGCCCTGCGGAAGCTTGCGGGTGACGGCGAGCAGCAGCAGTCCGGCGGGCAGCGCGCGCATCAGGCCGGTGAAGAGCGGCCGGTCGGGCGGCAGGAACTCGGTGGTGACGAAGTAGGTGGAGCCCCAGGAGATCGGGGCGAGCGCGGTCAGGGCGACGACGGCGGCCTTGCGGGACATGACAGGTCCCCCCTTGGTTCGGAGTGGGCGGTCCGAGTGGCTTGCTGACAAGTAGCTTAGCTCTAAGCTACTTATTTGCAAGAGGCTTTCTCCTAAGCGTCTTGCTTTCCAGTCACTTACTTGCCGTCGAGTCGACCGAACAGGAGACTTCCGCCATGGACAGCACCGAACCTCCCGCGCACGACGCCGTCGACGCCATCACCGATCAGTGGGCGGCGGTCCGCCCCGACCTGGACACGCTCCCGATGGCCGTCTTCGGGCGGATCTACCGGCTGGCCGCGGCGATGCGCGGCCGGGTCGACAAGGCGTACTCCCCCTACGGGGGCATGTCACTTGGGGAGTTCGACGTCCTGGCGACCCTGCGCCGCTCGGGTGAGCCCTACACCCTCTCCCCGCGCGAGCTCACCGCGACCCTGATGATCACCACGGGCGGGATGACGGGCCGGCTGGACAAGCTGGAGAAGGCGGGGCTGCTCAGCCGCAGCCCCGACCCGAACGACCGGCGCGGGCTGCGGGTGACCCTCAGCGAGCGCGGGCGCGAGCTGGTGGACCAGGCGGTGGGCGCCGGACTCGCACAGCAACGGGAGGCCCTGGAGGCCGGGCTCACGCCCGAGGAGGCGCAGCAACTGGCGGACCTGCTGCGCAAGCTCCTCGCGGCCACGGTGGGGTGACCGGTGCAGGCATCACACGTGGCGCCGCTGTGCGCGTGAACGCGCACAAGGGCGGGGGGGGGGGGGGGGGGGGGGGGGGGGGGGGGGGGGGGGGGGGGGGGGGGGGGGGGGGGGGGGGGGGGTGGGCGGGTGGTGTTTTTTGCTTCTTTATCCTGCCTCCTCCGGCCA